>NZ_MRDI01000027.1:0-544451 GCF_002008205.1 Agrobacterium sp. YIC 4121
CGAATACGAGTAGAATCAACACCGTGCGCCATGTCCACCAAATTTAAACCGGACAGCAGTGGGACAAGCCCGAGCATGACGGTGGAGAGAGCGTATATCGCCTAAGGCAGCAACCTATGTTGCCGAACCTTTGTCCCTTACTCCGCAGCTGCCAGCAGCTTCTTTTCGCGGGCCGCACGCAGGCGCTCGAAATCGTCGCCGGCATGGTGGGAAGAGCGGGTCAGCGGGCTCGACGACACCATCAGGAAGCCCTTGGTGTAAGCCACCGTCTCATAGGACTTGAACTCTTCTGGCGTCACGAAGGCCTCGACCTTGTGGTGCTTGCGGGTCGGCTGCAGATATTGGCCGATGGTCAGGAAGTCCACATCGGCGCTGCGCAGGTCGTCCATCAGCTGCAGCACTTCGTTGCGCTCTTCACCGAGGCCGACCATGATGCCCGACTTGGTGAACATGGTGGGATCGAGTTCCTTCACCCGCTGCAAGAGGCGCACGGAGTGGAAATAGCGCGCGCCGGGGCGAACCGTGAGGTAATTGCCCGGAACGGTTTCCATATTGTGGTTGAAGACATCGGGCTTGGCGGCCACGACACGCTCCAGCGCGCCGGGCTTCTTCAGGAAGTCGGGCGTGAGGATTTCGATGGTCGTCGTCGGAGACGCGGCGCGGATCGCCCAGATCACCTTTTCGAAATGTTCAGCGCCGCCATCGGCGAGATCGTCACGGTCAACCGAAGTGATGACGACGTGGGAAAGGCCCATCTGCTTGACGGCCTTGGCGACGTTCTCCGGCTCGTTCATATCCAGCGGATTGGGCTTGCCGGTCGCGACATTGCAGAAGGCGCAGGCGCGGGTGCAGATTTCACCCATGATCATGAAGGTCGCGTGTTTCTTGTCCCAGCATTCGCCGATATTCGGACAGCCGGCTTCCTCGCACACCGTCACCAGCTTGTGCGAACGCACCAGTTCACGCGTCTCGTGATAGCCCTTGGAGGTCGGCGCCTTGACGCGGATCCATTCCGGCTTGCGCATGACCTCGGTATCGGGCTTATGCGCCTTTTCCGGGTGGCGAATGCGCTTTTCGTCGGACGACGTCCTGTCGAGAATAGTGACCATTAAAAACCTGCTTCCATCGCCCCTGGCGACCTAAACATCTGTTGGCCCGATGCTTTAGAACAATTCCAGAAAAAGCGTAAGCCCCTTCCGGTCACGAAGCCTTTCAGCGCCGTACCAGCTTCGCCAGAAACAGCAAAAGGCTGGCACCGATGAACGACGTGACGAAATAGCCGAGCCTGCTGTCCTGCACGAAAACATCGAAGGTTCGAAGCACCGCAACGGCAACCACCGAACCGACAATGCCAAGAACGATGTTCATGAAAATGCCGAAGCGCATATCCATGAGCTTGCCCGCAAGCCAGCCGGCGAGACCGCCGATGATGATTGCTGCAATCCAGCCTACACTTTCCATTCCCACGCTCCCTGAAAGAACCAGCCCCTTTTAAGGAGCCTGCATCGAGACATATGGGACACCCGGCATGGTTAGACAATGCCGGGTGTCACGGAGCACTTATGCGTTCAGCACACGCCCATAGGCGTCGAGCACGCTTTCCTTCATCGATTCCGAAATGGTCGGATGCGGGAAAATCGTGTGCATCAGGTCTTCTTCAGTGGTCTCGAGGTTCATGGCAACAACGAAGCCCTGAATGAGTTCTGTCACTTCCGCGCCGACCATATGGGCGCCGAGCAATTCACCGGTCTTCTTGTCGAAGATGGTCTTGACCATGCCCTGATCTTCGCCGAGCGCGACAGCCTTGCCGTTCGCCGCAAAGGAGAATCGACCGACGCGGATGTCGCGGCCCTGTTCCTTCGCCTTGGCTTCGGTGAGACCGACCGAGGCGACCTGCGGGTTGCAATAGGTGCAACCCGGAATCTTGAGCTTGTCCATCGGATGCACATTCGGCAGACCGGCGATCTTTTCCACGCAGATCACTGCTTCATGCTCGGCCTTGTGGGCGAGCAGCGGCGGGCCGGCGACATCGCCGATGGCGTAGATGCCCGGCACGTTGGTCTTGCCGTAACCGTCGATGACGATAAAGCCGCGATCGGTCTTCACGCCGGCCGCCTCAAGGCCGATTCCTTCGATATTGGCGACGACGCCGACGGCGGAAATCATCCGGTCAGCCGTGATCTTCTCGGAAGAACCGTCCTTCTTCTCGAGCGTCGCGGTGATGGAGTTCGCGCCCTTCTCCACCTTGGAAACCTTGGTCTCCAGATGGATTTTCATGCCCTGCTTTTCGAGCTGCTTCTTGGCGAAGGTGGAGATTTCCGCATCCTCGACCGGCATGACCTGGCTCATGATTTCGACGACGGTGACGTCGACGCCCATGGTGCGGTAGAAGCTGGCGAATTCGATGCCGATGGCACCCGAGCCCATGACCAGCAGCGACTTCGGCATTTCTTCCGGCTTCATCGCCTCGAAATAGGTCCAGATCAGCTTGCCATCTGGCTCGATGCCAGGCAGCGCACGCGGGCGCGCACCTGTCGCGACGATGATGTGCTTGGCGGTATAGGTGCCCTCGCCCAGCGTGTTCTTCGGCACGGGACCCTGGGGCTGAACCACCGGCTTGGTGGACTTGCCGACAACGATTTCGCCGGGCTTGGTGATCTTGGCTTCACCCCAGATGATATCGACCTTGTTCTTCTTGAACAGGAAGCCGACGCCATTGTTCATGCGCGCAGCAATGCCGCGCGAGCGCGCGACAATTGCCTTGACGTCCGGCTTGATCGAGCCTTCCAGCGTCAGGCCGTAATCCTTGGCATGGGTGGCGGTGTGCATGACATCGGCGGTGCGCAGCAGGGCCTTGGTTGGAATGCAGCCCCAGTTGGAGCAGATACCGGCCAGATGCTCGCGCTCCACGACGGCAACCTTCATGCCGAGCTGGGCTGCGCGGATCGCGGCAATATAACCGCCCGGTCCCGAACCGATGATGATGACGTCATAAGATTGAGCCATTGGAAATCCTGCCTTGTCTTATTCGGAGAACGGCAAACCGCCCCGAAACGAGAATGAGTGTCAAAGTCCGAGCATCATGCGGACGACGGGCTCCAGCCCGCGGCCGATGGCCCGCGTGTTTTCAGCATCGAGATGAACGCCGTCCACCGGCGTCGTGCGGGCAACGGAGCCGGCATCGAAAAAGCCGCAATCGAGCTCGTCGGCCAGATCCCGGTAAACGGACGCCAGCATTGCCGATTCATCGATCGCATCACGAAAGATCGCGCCCATGAAAGGATTTGCCGTCTCGCAAAGCTGCGGCGGGGCGACGATCAGCACGTCAGGCGCTTCCCAGTCCGGAACCTGCCAGATGTGGTTGCGCGTGAGCTTCACAAGCCGCTCCACGCCCTTCATGGCAACAATCGCCGACCCATGGATCGCCGGTTTCATGTCGTTGGTGCCAAGCATGATAATCACCAGATCAAGCGGCGCATGGCTGTGCAGCAACGTCGGAAGAATCCGCGCACCGTTGCGGTCGCAATCGGCGGTGTTGTCGTCATAGGCGGTGGTGCGACCGCCAAGACCTTCGTGGATCACGTGCGCGTCAGAACCGAGCGCCTTCTGCAAGACGCTCGGCCAAAGATCGTCATGGCTATGCCGGCCACCCGTTTCCGCATTTGATCCCCAGGTCAGGGAATCGCCAAAGCAGAGGACCGACTTCACCATTTTACTCTCCGATCAAACCAGCATGCCCATCGGGTTTTCGATGTACCGCTTGAAGGCGCCGATCAGTTCGGCTCCGAGCGCGCCATCGACGCAACGATGGTCGGTGGAGAGCGTGACGGTCATGACGTTGGCGATCTTGATCTCGCCATTCTTCACGACAGCGCGTTCTTCACCAGCGCCGACCGCCAGGATGGTGGCATGCGGCGGGTTGATGACGGCGGAGAAGCTCTTGACGCCCATCATGCCCATGTTGGACACGGCAGTCGTGCCGCCCTGATACTCCTCGGGCTTCAGCTTGCGCTCTTTTGCGCGCTTGCCGTAGTCCTTCATCTCGTTGGAGATGGTGGAGAGCGACTTCTGCTCGGCCTTGCGGATGATCGGCGTGATCAGCCCACCCGGAATGGAAACGGCAACGCCGACATCCGAATGCTTGTGCTTGACCATGGCGCTTTCCGTCCAGGAGACGTTGGCATCAGGCACGTCACGAAGCGCCAGCGCCAGCGCCTTGATGACCATATCGTTGACCGACAGCTTGTAGGCTGGCTTGCCGTCCTTTTCAGGGGCAGCAGCGTTAAGCTGGGCGCGCAGCGCCAGAAGCGTATCCAGTTCGCAATCGACCGAGACGTAGAAATGCGGAACGGTCTGCTTGGATTCGACCAGACGCTTGGCAATGACCTTGCGCATTCCATCATGCGGCACGAGCTCGTAGGAGCCTTCTTCGAACAGCTTGAGAACTGCTTCGTCCGACTGACCCTTGGCGAGTGCGGGGGCCGGTGCCCCTGCGGACGCGGCAGCCGCGCTCGGCGCAGTCTTTGCACCGCCGGAAGCGGCAGCCTTTTCGACGTCTGTCTTCACGATGCGGCCATGCGGGCCGGAACCGGAGACGGCCGAGAGGTCGAGACCGGCTTCCTTGGCGAGACGGCGGGCAAGCGGCGACGCGAAGATGCGCTCGCCGGACTTTGCGACCGGAGCCGGCGTGGAAGATGCGGCAGCCTGATCGGCCACGGGCTTTTCAGCCTTGGCCGGGGCAGACTCTTCCTTCAGCGCTTCAGCCTTTGCGGCTTCCTGCTTCGGGGCTTCCGCCTTGGCAGGAGCGGCAGCGCCGCCCTTTGCCGCCTCGGCAACATCCTCGCCATCGGCGGCGAGGATTGCGATGAGGGCGTTGACCTTGACCGCTTCGGTGCCTGCCGGAACAACCAGCTTGGCAACCGTGCCTTCGTCAACGGCTTCCACTTCCATGGTCGCCTTGTCGGTCTCGATCTCGGCGATCACGTCACCGGGTGCGACCTTGTCGCCTTCCTTGACCAGCCACTTGGCCAGATTGCCCTCTTCCATCGTCGGAGAAAGGGCAGGCATGGTGATGTTTATCGGCATCGAAACGCCTCCCCTTACTTGTAGCAGACGGTTTTGACGGCCTGAACGACTTCATCGACGTTGGGCAGAGCCAGCTTTTCGAGGTTCGCCGCATAAGGCATCGGAACATCCTTGCCGGCGATCGTCAGGATCGGCGCATCGAGATAGTCGAAAGCGGCGCGCATGACCTGGTTGGCGATGAAGTCACCGACCGATGACTGCGGGAAACCTTCCTCGACGGTGACCAGACGACCGGTCTTCTTGACCGATTCGATGACGGTGGGCAGGTCCATCGGGCGGATGGTGCGCAGGTCGATCAGCTCGACATCGATGCCGAGCTTTTCGAGTTCCGCAACCGCCTTGATGGCATAGGTCATGCCGATGCCGAAGGAAACGATGGTAGCGTCCTTGCCCTTGCGGTGAATGCGCGCCTTGCCGATAGGCAGCACGAAATCATCGAGCTTCGGCACTTCGAAGCTCTGGCCGTAGAGAATTTCATTCTCGAGGAAGATGACCGGATTTGGATCGCGGATGGCGGCCTTGAGCAGACCCTTGGCGTCAGCAGCCGTGTAAGGCATGACGACCTTGAGGCCCGGAATATGGCTGTACCATGCGGCATAACATTGCGAATGCTGCGCGCCAACGCGGGCAGCAGCACCCGAGGGGCCACGGAACACCATCGGAGCGCCCATCTGGCCGCCCGACATGTAAAGCGTCTTTGCCGCCGAGTTGACGATCTGGTCGATCGCCTGCATGGCGAAGTTGAAGGTCATGAATTCGACGATAGGTCGCAGGCCCGTCATCGCCGCACCGACGCCGATACCGGCAAAGCCGTGCTCGGTGATTGGGGTATCGATGACGCGACGTTCACCGAATTCCTGCAGCAACCCTTGAGTGATCTTGTAGGCGCCCTGATATTCGGCGACTTCTTCACCCATGACGAAGACTTTTTCGTCGGCGCGCATTTCTTCGGCCATGGCGTCGCGCAGCGCTTCACGCACCGTCGTCATCACCATTTCCGTGCCTTCCGGAATATCCGGATCGGCTGCGGCCTCGATCTTCGGGGCTGCCGGAACCTTGGCGGCTTCCTTGGCAGCGCTCGGCTCTTCGGCAGCTTCGCGGGTCTTGCCGCCAGCGGCGTCAGAACCGGAATTGGCAGCTTCCGCCTTCGGCTCTTCCTTCTTGGCGGAAGAAGAGATTGCGTCGGCGCTTTCGCCATCCTGAAGGAGAACGGCGATTGCCGTGTTGACCTTGACGCCTTCAGTGCCGGCCTCGATCAGCAGCTTGCCGATCACGCCTTCATCGACGGCTTCCACTTCCATGGTCGCCTTGTCGGTCTCGATTTCGGCGATCACGTCACCGGATGTAACCTTGTCGCCTTCCTTTTTAAGCCACTTGGAAAGCGTGCCTTCCTCCATGGTCGGAGAAAGGGCGGGCATAAGAATTTCTACTGGCATTGGTTTCCCTTTCCCGATCAGAGCAGAATGTCGGTGTAAAGCTCGGATACATCCGGCTCTGGGTCGTTCTGGGCGAAGTCGGCGCTATCGGCGACGATATCACGGACATCCTTGTCGATGGCCTTCAATTCGTCTTCGCTTGCCCAGCCCTGCTCCAGAAGCCGCGCCTTGACCTGCTCGATCGGGTCATGTTCGGAGCGCATCTTCTGCACTTCGTCCTTGGAACGGTATTTCGCCGGGTCGGACATGGAGTGACCACGGTAACGATAGGTCAGCATTTCCAGAATGATCGGACCCTTGCCGGAGCGGCAATGTTCCAGTGCCTGGTCGGCTGCGGCCTTGACGGCGCGCACATCCATGCCATCCACCTGAACGCCGGGAATTCCGAAGGACTGGCCACGCAGCGAATAGTTCGACTGGGCCGTGGCGCGGGCGGTCGAGGTGCCCATGGCGTAACGGTTGTTTTCAACGATATAGATGATCGGCAGTTTCCAGAGAGCAGCCATATTGAAGCTCTCATAGACCTGGCCCTGGTTGGCCGCGCCATCGCCGAAATAGGTCACGGAGACATTGTCGTTGCCGCGATATTTGTTGGCGAAAGCAAGACCGGTTCCAAGAGAAACCTGAGCGCCGACGATGCCGTGCCCGCCATAGAAATGCTTCTCCTTGGAGAACATGTGCATGGAGCCGCCCTTGCCTTTTGACAGACCGCCGCGGCGGCCGGTCAATTCGGCCATGACGCCACGCGCGCTCATGCCCAGAGCCAGCATGTGGCCGTGGTCACGATAAGCGGTGATGACCTGATCGCCTTCCTTCTGCGACATCTGCATGCCGACAACAACGGCTTCCTGACCGATGTAGAGGTGACAGAAACCACCGATAAAGCCCATACCGTAGAGCTGGCCGGCCTTTTCCTCGAAGCGGCGGATGAGCAGCATTTCACGGTAAGCGTGAAGTTCGTCTTCCTTGGAGAAGTCGGGGCTGTTCTTGCCGGTGAATTCGGTTGCAGCCTTTGCCGTGGTCTTGCGGCCGGATACGGTCGCTGATTTTCGCGGCGCCATTCATCCCTCCCTGAGTTGCCATTTGAATGGATAGAGTGGCGCGTACCATATGCAAGAAAATGCCATGCAGCAATGCTTTAAACGCATGGCACATATTCACGCTAAGATGCTGTGAATAAATCAGAAATGTTAAATTAACTTGATTCAGGTTAATCAGAAATATGTGTTCATGATGACGATTTCGTCCGTGCGGGACATATTCAGCTGGTAACGGGAAATCTCGTCGATCATGTCCCGCTCCAGCGAGCCATCGCTCATCAATTCCACCTGCCGCTCCAGCGCCACACGCGCCTGCGTCAGCTTTGCAAGCTCCGCAGTGCGGGTGATACGCTGCCGCTCCAGCCGCTCCGTCGCCTGCAGGCCGAAGTCGCCATGGATGGAATGATACCCGAAATAGGAAAGAAAAGCGATCGTGATGGCCGGAACGATCAGCCGACCGAATCGTCTCTTTTTATGATGTCTGGTCCACATGCCGGAGAGAAGCCTTAAAACGCATAACCTGAGTCTCGAGACTAAGGCGGATTGTTTAACTATCCGTTGACCTTAACGGGCGATTGGCAAATGGGCATTAAAAAGCCCGCCGAAAGGCGGGCTGGATTGGCAAAGACGCTAAAAGAACGCTCGTCATGCCGGACTTGATCCGGCATCCAGCCACAGCGCGTCTGCGCTGTGAGAAGAGTCTTTCGCGATCAAGGACTTGATCGCGCTGGACCCCGGATCAAGTCCGGGGTGACGGAGTGCGGACCATACCACTCGCCGCTTAAACGAACCCGCCAGGCAACGGGCCACATCAAGAAACCCGAACGCGAATTAACCGCGCAGGATCGAACGGCCGGCGTAGGCAGCCTGCGGGCCCAGCATTTCCTCGATGCGGATCAGCTGGTTGTACTTTGCGAGCCGGTCGGAACGGGCAAGCGAGCCGGTCTTGATCTGACCGCAGTTCGTCGCAACAGCGAGATCGGCGATGGTGGAATCTTCCGTTTCGCCCGAACGGTGCGACATGACGGCGGTGTAACCGGCCTTGTGCGCCGTCTCGACCGCATCCAGCGTCTCGGAGAGCGAGCCGATCTGGTTGACCTTGACGAGGATGGAATTTGCAACGCCCATCTTGATGCCGTCACGAAGGCGCGCGGAGTTGGTGACGAAGAGATCGTCGCCGACGAGCTGGCACTTATTGCCGATGAGATCGGTCAGCGTCTTCCAGCCTTCCCAGTCGTCTTCGGCCATGCCGTCTTCGATGGAAATGATCGGGTACTTGGCGACGAGTTCCGCCAGATATTCCGCCATTGCGCCCGATTCCAGCGTGCGGCCTTCGCCTTCGAGAACGTATTTTCCGTCCTTGAAGAATTCGGTCGAGGCACAGTCGAGACCGACGAACATGTCGTCGCCCGGGCGGTAGCCGGCCTTTTCAATCGACTTCATGATGAAATCGAGCGCGGCCGGCGCGCTTTCGAGACCCGGTGCGAAACCGCCCTCGTCGCCGACATTGGTGTTGTGGCCCTGGGCAGCCAGTTCTTTCTTCAGCGTATGGAACACTTCAGAACCCATGCGCACGGCTTCGCGGATGTTTTCCGCGCCGACCGGCAGGATCATGAATTCCTGGAAGTCGATGGGGTTATCGGCATGCGCGCCGCCATTGATGATGTTCATCATCGGAACCGGCAGAAGATGTGCGTTCGGGCCGCCGACATAACGGTAAAGCGGCAGGCCGGAAGCTTCGGCGGCAGCCTTGGCGACAGCGAGCGATACGCCAAGAATGGCGTTGGCGCCGATGCGCGACTTGTTCGGCGTGCCGTCGAGCACGATCATCGTCTGGTCGATCTGGATCTGGTTCTCGGCATCGAAACCGCCGATGGCGTCGAAGATTTCCGTATTGACGGCTTCGACCGCCTTTTCCACACCCTTGCCGAGATAACGCTTGCCGCCATCGCGCAGCTCAACCGCCTCATGCGCGCCGGTGGAGGCGCCCGAAGGAACGGCGGCACGGCCCATGGAGCCGTCTTCGAGGTAAACATCGACTTCAACGGTCGGGTTGCCGCGGCTGTCGAGGATTTCGCGCGCGATGATATCGGTAATGGCAGTCATGGTCTCTCCCTTGGGAATGGAACAGATATTTTCCGTCGCCTGTCTTAGACGATGGCGAAGAAATTACAATGACGACGGGCGGCAGAAACGGCCCGCCCGCCATTAAAATCGATTGGCACAGACTGTGCCCGCCGTAACGCCTCCGCCCCTCAGGCTTTGGTAATGGCGTCGAAAGCAAGCAGCTTTTCGAGCAGTTTCGGCATGTCCTTCAGATGAACCATGTTGGGGCCGTCGGACGGCGCATTGTCCGGGTCCTCATGGGTTTCGATGAAGAGCCCGGCGACACCGACAGCAACCGCCGCCCGCGCGAGCGTCTCGACGAATTCGCGCTGGCCGCCCGTGGAGCCGCCCTGCCCGCCCGGCTGCTGAACCGAATGCGTGGCGTCAAAGACAACAGGCGCGCCGAGCGAAGCCATGATCGGCAGCGAGCGCATGTCGGAAACAAGCGTGTTGTAACCGAAGGAGGCGCCGCGCTCGCACAGAAGCACATTCGGATTGCCGCTCTCATTCAGCTTGGCCAGCACGTTCTTCATGTCCCAGGGAGCGAGGAACTGGCCCTTCTTGACATTGATGACGCGGCCGGTTTTCGCGGCGGCGACGAGAAGATCGGTCTGGCGGCTGAGAAAGGCCGGGATTTGCAGCACATCCACCACTTCGGACACAATGGCGCATTGTTCTTCGGTGTGAATGTCGGTCAGAACAGGAAAGCCGAATTCCTTCTTGAGATCGGCGAAAACCTGCATGGCGCTCTCAAGGCCGATGCCGCGCTTGCCGGAAAGCGACGTACGGTTCGCCTTGTCGAAGGACGACTTATAAACGAGCCCGATCCCCAGCTTGTCGCAAAGCTCCTTCAGGACACCGGCGATCATGAAAGCATGTTCCCGGCTTTCCATCTGGCAGGGGCCGGCGATCAGGGAAAATCGCTCGCTGTTGGAAAAGGAAACCGAATTGGCGCCGTCGCCGGCGGTGACTTTGAGATTGTTCGTAACGCTCATCATTTTTCCTCGAAGGCGAATGCAACGCCCTGACCGGGCGCGGCGGACACCACAAGACGGCCGTCCGCTTCTGCGCTGGAGACGCCATTAGCAGCAAGCACCGCTTCTGTCACGGCAAGATCGTCAACGGAAAAGACGATGCCTGCGCCGTGCAGGCCATTCGGAGAATTGGGCAGGCTTTCGCTGAAGGCCGGTTTCTGGTTCAGCCTGATGTGCGCGTTGCCGGTCGCAAAAATAATATCTCCATCTGGAGACATCTCCTCCTCACAGGCAAATACCGTTTCGATCAGACGGACCGCGTTCTGATCGCCGCCAGAAAACAGAACGATCTCGCTGAGACCGGAAGCGCCATTGGCGTGGCGCTCCAGCGCCGCCCGGTTACTCGGAAAAGCCAGCAATCGCTGGCAACTGAACAGAAAGAAATCCGAAGCCGCGCCGCTCGCTGCGAATGCCAGCCGGAATGCCGCCTCACTCTGTGAGCCGTCCGGCATCCGCACGGGCCGTGAAAATTCAAAGATATCGCCTGCCGAGAAGCCGGATGCGGAAAACCTGTCATGATCGGCAATGGCGCTTTCGCTTCTTGCCACCAGGGCCGAAAAACCCTCATCGCCATGACGCTGCCGAAAGGCCCGATCCCTGCCGGTGAACACGTCGCCCCTGTTCACCGATTCATTATATTTAGCCGGGTCAGCAATGGCGAGCGGTTCCAGATAGGTGCCGTCCGCGAAGAAAACGCAGGCATTCTGCGTGCCGAAGGGATGGAGGGCCTCCGGAGCGACGGTGAAGCCGAGAAGCTCAAGGCGGTCTTTCGCCACGGCAAGAGACTGTACCGGCAAAACGAGATGATCGACACTATTTCGGTTCGCCATTTTCGAGCCCCTGTGCTGCGGGTTTGTGCGTGACAAAAGCACAGATGACGCCAGCAATGCAAACGATCAGCTTCGCCGGGCCGGTCTCGTCACGCACCTATGGCTTACCGGCATGCATCGAGACGGTTGATCGCCTCCACGTTTTTCGCCGAAGACCCTTTCGGATCGAATTCCGATGCCAGCCAGGTATCGACGATGGCTTTCGCCAGTTCCGGTCCGATCACGCGGGCGCCCATGGTAATGATCTGGGCGTTGTTGGATTTCGCCGCCCGTTCGGCGGAATAAGTATCATGGGTCAAGGCGGCGCGGATGCCGGGCACCTTGTTGGCGGAAATGCAGACGCCGATGCCGGTTCCGCAAAACAAGAGGCCGCGATCGAATTCACCGGCGATGATGCTGCCGGCCACGGATTCGGCCAGATCGGCATAAAATCCGTCCTGGCTTCGATCCACGACGGTCAGCCCTTGCCTGCCAGAGAGATGGGCGAGCACCGCATCCAGCAGGGGTTTTCCGGCGCTGTCGGCGCCCGCGACAATTCTCATTTCGGTGTCTCCCGTTATTCGCGTGCGAGCCTCGTCGGCTTCAGCAGACATGTCCTATTTTCAAGATTGCAATCTGGCCTGTGCGCCTTCGGCAAGGCTGCGCAGGATGAGCGCGCAGGAGGTGGCGCCCGCATCGAGAACACCGAGCGAGCGCTCACCGAGACGGCTGGCGCGGCCGATCTTCGCCACGAGATTGATAGTCGAATCCCTGCCGGTTTCGGCGGCAGCGACAAGGGCTGCGGCAGCATCGTGGAATGACGCGCCCGAGGCGGTGGCGTTGTCGAATGCCGTCACGGCCGGCACCAGCGTATCCAGCAGCGTCTTGTCGCCCACCTTGGCCGAACCGATGGAACTGACGCCTTCAAGACCGGCATGCAGCATTCTGCTGAAGGACGGTGCATCGATAACCTCGGCATTTTCGATCTTCTCGGCGAATTCCGTAAACATCACCCCATAAAGAGGCCCCATGGAACCGCCGATTTCCGTCATCAGGATCGTGCCGAGCGTATCGAGCGCTTTGGCAAGCGAGGCGTCCTGCCCTCTAAGCCGGTCCGCCGCCAGGCCGAATCCCTTGGCCATGTTCACGCCATGGTCGCCATCGCCGATCTTGCCGTCGATCTCGCTGAGATAGGCGCGGTTTTCGATGATGCTTTCGGCCATGGAGAGAACGATGTCGCCGGCCCTGGCGTTCTGAAAAGACTGCATGAATTTTCTCCTCACAGCATAACGGTGCAAAGCGCTTCGGCATCGAGCAGCGGTTTCAGCTCGTCATCCAGCGCTATCACGGTCAAAGTCGCGCCCACCATCTCAAGCGACGTGAAATAGTTGCCGATATAGGTTTTGTGGATTTTCAGGCCACGCGCCGAAATCTCGGATTCTATCGTGTCGTTGAGGATGTAGAGTTCGTTGACGGGCGTCGCGCCAAGCCCGGAGACCAGCACCGCCACCTCGCTGCCGGCCGGCAGGTTGTGATCATCGAGCACGATCTTGCACATGTCCTTCGCCACATCAGCGGCGGATTTCAGCTTCTCGACGCGAACGCCGGGTTCGCCATGGTGGCCTATGCCCACTTCCATCGTGCCCGGTTCGATCTGGAAGTTGGGATGGCCGACCGCCGGCAGGGTGCAGGGGCCGAGACCGACGCCGATGGAGCGGCAATTGTCGATGGCCTTCTGGGCGGTGGCGCGCACCTCCTCCAGCGAAGCGCCGCTTGCCGCCTTGGCGCCGCCGATCTTCCACATGAAGATTTCGCCAGCGACACCGCGGCGTTTCTCACGCTCCTCGGGGGCAGCGGAACACACATCGTCATTAGCGACGACGGTGGCGATCTCGATGCCGTCTTTGGCGGCGAGTTTTGTCGCCATCTTCACATTCATATTGTCCCCGGCATAATTGCCGTAGAGCACGATCACGCCCCTGCCGCCATTGGCTTCGCGGATCGCGTCGTGAAAGCTCTTGGCCGTGGGTGATGAAAACAATTCGCCAACGGCGACGGCATCCAGCATGTTGCGGCCGGTGTAGCCGATAAAGGCCGGCTCATGGCCGGAGCCGCCACCCGTGACAACACCGACCTTGCCGGCGACCGGCGCACCCCTGGCAACGACGACACGCGGATTGTCCGCAAGGCGCACGATGTCGCAATGGGCTTTGACGAAGCCTTTCACCGTATCCTCGACCACCTCGTCGGGGTTATTCACAAATCTCTGCATTACTCTCCTCCTTTATGCCGTCTACGCGCCAGCCCCTGCCGAGCTTGCGGCTCCGCCCCCGGCCAATCCTCTTTTGACTGCGTCAAGCGAAGCCGTCAGCGCCTGCTCTATTTCCCGAAGCGATGCAGGGCTGATGCGCCTTACCGGCTGGGCATCCGCGCGACGGTGCAGGCGGGCTGGAAACTCGATGCTGATCGGCATCTCCGGCTTTTTGGCAATCTCACCGAGCAGCTTGTGGCAATCGATATCGCCTTCGCCCACCGGCACGAAAAACCAGCCTTCCGGCGTTCGTTTCACGTCCTTGATATGCGCGTGGACCGAGGCAGGCAGCGCCGCCACCGCGTCATCGGCAAAATTTTTGAGTTGCGGACGATGGGACGCGGTATTGGCCGCGTCATAATTCAGCCCCAGCCATGGGGAGCCGAAACGACGCGTGAGCGCGACGCCCTCCTGCGCGATGTTGAAAAGGTTGTCGCTGCCATCGCCGGGATTTTCCAGCCCGATCACGATGCCGAAGGCCTCAGCACGACGCAGAAGCACTTCGATATTGCGCAGGAACCGGTCTTCGCGTTGCCGGGCCGAGGCATTTGTGGCGATAACCCTCGCGCCGATTCCCGCTGCAAAAGCCATTCTGCCGGTGAAAATTTCTACGGAATCGTCCAGTCCAAGATCGATATGCGACGACATGGCATGGCAGCCCAGCCCGGCATCATCAAGCGACCGGCGCCATGACGCCATTTCAGCCGGCAGGAACGCGCTTTCATCAAATTGTTCGGTGTAACCGACGATAAAGGCAGGCTCCACATGGCAAAAACCGATCCTGGCGATGCTCTCCAGCATCTCCTCGCGCCCATAGCCGTCATATGGCGCGCCGGACGCCGATATGATGCGATCTTTCATGCAATCCTCCCCTTGAGCCGCATCCGAAGGGACGATGCCGATCACGCTGCAACCTCATTATTCCGACCGGAAAATGACGGAGAGCTCCGCTCGTGAGCAAGCGGAAAAAATTAACGCGCCAGTGAATTCAATTCACGTAACAATCGCATTCCTATTCAAACGCAGGATCCTGAAGGTCTTCGATCAGCCAGTCGGCAAACCGTCTTGCCAGTCTGCGCTGGCTGCCGGATTTGGGATAGGCGAGATAATGGCCGACATAGTGGAGGTCCTGCGTCGCGCCGCTTAAGGGCGCGACCAGCCGCCCGGATTTTATCTCGCGATGGGCAAGCCGTGTCGATTCCAGCGCCACGCCGACGCCATTGGCGGCGGCATCGATCGCCAGGAAACTACGGTCGAAACTCATGGCCTGAATGGGCGGCTTGCCGAGCCCGTTGGCCTCGAACCAGTCCGGCCATTGCAGACGTTTGTTGTCGCTTCGAATAAGCAATTGCCGGTTCAAATCCCGGGGTGTCGTGATCTCGTCCGCGAGCGCCGGCGAGCACAGCGGCGTGACACGCTCGCTGCCCAGCGGAATGATGATGAGATCGTCTCCCTGCGGTTCGCCATAGATGATATCGGCATCGAATTCACCATCGACGAAACGCACATAAGCGGTGCTGGCCGCCAGCCGCACCTCGATCCCCGGATTGGCGTTCAAGAATTGCGGCAGGCGCGGCGACAATACCTGCGCCGCATAGCTGGGCGCACAATGCAGGCGCAGAAGATGGGAGCGGTTGGAGGACACCACCTCAATGCCCTGCCGTAACTCCTCGAAGGCGTTCGATGCATGTATCAGAAGCGTCTGCCCCGCCGCCGTCAGGCGCACGGTTCGCGTGGTGCGCTCGAAAAGCGGTGTACCGAGCACCCTTTCGAGCTTGACGATGGCATGGCTGACGGCGCTCGCCGACAAGTTGAGCTCATCGGCAGCGGCCCGGAAAGAGCCAAGCCGGGCGGCAGATTCGAAGGCGCGGATGGAGGTGAGTGAAATGCCGTTCAACATTCGATTACTGAAGCAGATTCATGAGATGATGTAAACTTCGCGTTTGAAGCGCCCTCTGCCCATCTGCAATATCGAGGCTGCATTCGTCGCAGGACGGGATGCGGCGGCAGGTCGGGAGCACCGCCGTCAAGCGTATGAAGCCGGCCCGCCCGGCTTGGGAGGATTGCTTATGTTGTTGAATGGAAAGACCGCGGTTATTTCAGGCGCCGCCAGCAAACGCGGCATCGGCCGCGCCACGGCGGAACTTTTCGCCCGCCACGGCGCCCGCGTCGCCATCGTGGATCTGGATGAAGCCGGCAGCATCGAAGCCGCGGCCTCGCTTGAAAAAGTGGATGGCGGCGAGCATCTCGGGGTCGGCGGCAATGTGGCGGATCGCGCCTCCTGCGAGGCGGCCGCGCAAAAAGTCATCGCCGCTTTCGGCAAGATCGATATCCTCATCAATAATGCCGGCATTACCCAGCCGGTGAAGACGCTCGACATTACCGGCGCAGACTGGCAGCGCATCGTCGATGTCAACATGACCGGTGTGCTGAATTTCAGCCAGGCCTTCATTCCCAATATGCGCGACAATGGCGGCGGCTCGATTGCCTGCATGTCGTCGGTCTCCGCACAACGTGGCGGCGGCATTTTCGGCGGCCCGCATTATTCGGCGGCCAAGGCAGGCGTTCTCGGTCTCGCAAAGGCCATGGCGCGTGAATTCGGCCCCGACGGCATTCGCGTCAACTCCGTCACGCCCGGCCTGATCCAGACCGACATTACCGGCGGCAAGCTGACCGACGATATGCGCCGCGACATTCTCAAGGGCATTCCGCTCAACCGTCTCGGCGACGCCATCGATGTCGCCAATATCTATCTCTTCCTCGCCTCGGATCTCTCCTCCTATGTCACCGGCGCGGTTGTCGACGTGAATGGCGGAATGCTCATTCACTGACAAAGCCCTTTCGAAGCCGGGAAACCGGCTTCGATTTTTCTGACCGGGAGGAGGAAACCATGGCTCAGGTGTATTCGGACACAGATGCAACGAAGGAAGCGGCGCTGGCGAATGTATCGCTGGCAGAACGCGCCTGGCGCATCCGGCGCAACGCCCTTTTGATGGGTGAGGTGCAGGGCCAGGGTTATGTAGGCCAGGCGCTCGGCATTGCCGATGTTCTGGCGGTGGCCTGGTTTCACACCATGCGTTACCGGGCGGACGATCCGCACTGGGAAGACCGCGACCGGTTTCTGCTTTCCATCGGCCATTATGCGATTGCGCTTTACGCGGCGCTCATCGAGGCGGGCATCATCCCGGAAGACGAGCTGGAGACCTACGGCTGCGACGGCTCGCGCCTGCCCATGTCCGGCATGGCCTCCTATACGCCGGGCATGGAAATCACCGGCGGATCGCTCGGCCATGGGCTTGGCATTGCGGTGGGCATGGCTCTTGGCCTCAAGCGCAAGAATTCCGACCGGTTCATCATCAACCTGATGTCGGATGGTGAGTTGGGCGAAGGTTCCACCTGGGAGGCCGCGATGGGCGCATCCCATCACAGGCTCGGCAATCTCATCAATCTCGTGGATTTCAACAATCAGCAGGCGGATGGCCCATCCCGCGAGATGCTGTCCTCCGAACCTGTGGACGCCAAATTCGCGGCCTTCGGCTGGCACGTGCAGCGCGTGGACGGCAACGATATCGACAAGGTTCGCGAGGCCTTCGATAGCGCAATGTCACTTGCCGATGACAGGCCGCGCGCCATCATTTTCGATACCCGGATGGGCCGCGGCGTGCCCTTTCTCGAAAACCGCGAAATCACCCATTTCATTCGCGTGGAAGCGCATGAATGGAAACTGGCGCTCGACGCCCTTGAGGAAGGACGACCGCAATGAGTACAGCAGCCCCGCAGAAGCGCCTCACCACATCGGCGATGATCGCCTCCATCGCCGCCGAAGGCCAGCCGACACGGCCTGCTCCTTTCGGTCACGCCCTTGTTCAGCTGGCGAAAGAACGCGAGGATATTGTCGGCCTCACCGCCGATCTCGGCAAATATACCGACCTGCATATTTTCGCCAAAGCCTTTCCCGAGCGCTTTTATCAGATGGGCATGGCCGAGCAGCTTTTGATGAGCACTGCCGCCGGTCTGGCGCGCGAAGGTTTCGTGCCCTTTGCGACCACCTATGCGGTCTTCGCCGCCCGCCGCGCTTATGATTTCATCGCCATGGCGATTGCCGAGGAAAACCTGCCGGTGAAGATCGTCTGCGCCCTGCCCGGCCTGACGACGGGCTACGGCCCCAGCCATCAGGCGACCGACGATCTGGCGATTTTTCGCGCGCTGCCGAACATGACGATCATCGACCCGTGCGATGCGACCGACATAGAAGGCGCGGTGCCAGCCATCACGGATTTTAACGGCCCCGTTTATATGCGCCTGCTGCGCGGCCAGGTGCCGGTGGTGCTCGAAGAATATGGCTATCGGTTCGAACTCGGCAAGGCGAAGCTTATCCGCGATGGTGCGCAGGTTCTTTTCATATCGTCCGGCATATTGACGATGCGGGTTCTCGAAGCGGCTGCCCTGCTTGAGAAGGAGGGCGTCGGCTGCGCCGTGTTGCATTCCCCCACCATCAAGCCGCTCGATACCGCCTCGATCTTCGCGGAAGTGGACCGGGCGGATCGTCTGGTCATCGTGGCGGAAAACCACAGCGAAATCGGCGGGCTTGGAGAGGCCGTGGCGACGGCGCTGATGAAAAGCGGCCGGGTGCCGCGCCTGCGGCAGATCGCCCTGCCCGATGCTTTTCTGGATGCAGGCGCGCTGCCCACCCTGCATGACCGCTACGGCATCTCGACGGCGATGATCGTGGCGCGCGCAAGGGCGTGGCTGGAGAATGAAAATTTTGAAGTACCGCACGGTTCGGTCTAAAGGCTGAAGCTCAGACATGGTGCGGAATCAGCCCGGGGGGAGCCGGCGGTTTCAAGGGAGTGGAGCGCGTTATCCGCGTGGTCGGACAACGCCGAGAGTGTTTAAATCCAGGGAGGAGAAAAATGAGTATTTCCATCAACAGGCGTATGTTCCTGACCGGTACCGGACTGGCGCTGGCTGCGCCGGCCGTTCTGACGACGGCCCGCAACGCTCGGGCCGCCACGACGCTGACGCTCGGCCATGGGGCTGCGCCGGGCAATCCGCGCACGCTGGCGGCCGCGAAATTCGCGGAACTCGTTGCCCAGAAAACCGAAGGCCGCGTGGCGATCAATGTCGCCGGTTCGGAAACGCTTGGCAGCGACGCCGCCATGCTGACCAGCCTGCGCACCGGGGCGCTGGATTTCACCGCCAACAGCCAGGGTCCGGTTTCGAGCGTTGTTCCAGAACTCGCGGCGCTTGGCCTACCCTTCCTGTTCAGCAACGCCGATCAGGCGATCAAGGTACTCGAGGGCGATGTCGGCGCATCGCTCGATGCGCGTTTCCAGAAGGTCGGCATCGTGCCGCTCGACTGGTGGGATAACGGCATCCGCCATGTCTCCAACTCCAAACACGCCATCACCAAGCCACAGGACGTCGCGGGCCTGAAAATCCGCACGCCGGCCGACCCGATGACCATGGATATCTTCAAGGCGCTGGATGCGGCGACGGTTCAGATCGCGTTTGGCGAACTCTACATCGCGCTTCAGCAGGGTGTCGTTGACGGGCAGGAAAATCCGCTCGTGAATATCGAAAGCTCCAAGCTTTACGAGGTCAACAAACATATCAGCCTCACCGCCCATAAATGGGAGTCCACCCCGTTCCTGATGTCCAAATTCGCCGAGGGGCGGCTGGGCAAGGATTTCGAGGCGGTCAAGGCGGCTGCGAAGGAGGCAGGCGCGCTTCAGCGCAAACTCTCGGCGGAAAAGGCAAGCGCGTCTCTGGCCGCCTTCAGGGCCAACGCCGCCATCGAGGTGGTGGAAGACATCGACCACGCGGCTTTCGCGAAAGCGACCGCGCAGGTGCTGGAGACATGGAAGCAGAAGCCCTTCGGCGATTTCGTCGCCGCGCTGGAAAAGGCTGCCAAGGGCTGACGAGCAGGATGCCGGGCCGGCGCATGCCGCCAGGCCTCGCCTTCATGTCCACCGACAGGATCGGCGGGAGCCTCGCTCACGCCGACATTCATACGGTTTCAGTTTTCAGGAGATGCGCCAATGCTCGAAGGAGCCTTGTCCGCCGCCAATCGCGTTGACAGTTTCATCGCCACCCTCTGCCGCATCATCATCGTGGCAACCGGCATTCTGCTCACGGTCATCATGACCGCAAACGTCATCGTCCGCTATCTATCGACATCCGGCGGGCTGGATTTTGCGGAAGAACTGCCAACCATGCTGTTTCCATGGTTCATCGTCGCTGGCATTACCCTTGCCGCGCAGAGCGGCGCGCATATGGCGGTTGAATGGATCTATGACAAGTTCGACGAACGCGGCAAGGTGGGCGTTCTGCTGTTCGCCAATCTCGTGACGGTCGCAAGTTTCGTCATTCTCGCGCAGCAGGCGCTTGTCGTCGCCGAGATCGCTGGCGCGGAAATCAGCCCTGTGCTGCAATTGCCCAATAGCATCGGATATTATTCCATCGCCTTCGGCGCGGCACTGGTCTCGGTCACGACCGCAACCGCGAGCCTGCGCATTCTCTCCAGCGGCTGGCATGCCCGCCCGCACGGTGCAACCGAGGAGATGCCGCTATGACCATCGTGATGATCATTGCATTTTGTATTCTAATGATGATTGCGGTTCCGGTCGGTTATGCGCTGATCATCTCTGCCGGCGTCGCCGTGCTGTGGAACGGTTATGTGCCGCTTTCGATCGTGGCGCAGCAGGTGTACGACCAGACGCAGTCTTTCCCGATGCTGGCGCTGCCGTTCTTCATGCTCGCGGGCACGCTGATGCTCGGCGGCAAACTCGGAACCCAGCTTCTGGAACTCGCCTCCAAGGCCATGCAGCGCTGGCGCGGCGGCCCGCTTTCCACCACCGTCATTTCGTCGGTCGTGTTCGGCGGCGTGTCCGGCTCCGCGGTCGCCAATGCGAGCGCACTCGGTTCGGTGCTCATTCCATGGCAAAAGCGCCAAGGCTACCCCGCTCCCCTCTGTGCGGCCAACAATGCCACCTCAGCGGTCATCGACGTGCTCATTCCGCCGTCGATCCCGATGATCCTCTATTCATTGGTCAGCGGCGTCAGCATCGCCAATCTGTTCATCGCCGGCATTCTGCCGGGCCTGCTCATGGCCGCCGGTTTCATCTTCGTCTGCTGGGCCATTGCCGTGCGGCGCGGTTATGCGGTGCGTGACGAAAGCATCCGCAAGCGCGATCTGGCGCTACTTGCATTCCGCAGCCTGCCGGCGATCCTCCTGCCGATCCTGATCATCCTCGGCCTCCGCTTCGGCTTTGCAACGCCAACCGAAGTGGCCGTTCTTTCCGTCGTCTATTCGCTCGTGCTCAGCATCTTCTTTTATCGCGATCTGACGTGGAAGCGTTTCTGCGACAATTTCGTCGAAGCTGGTTCCGCAACCGGCGTCGTCATGCTGGTCATCATGGGCAGTGCGGCGGTGGGCTGGGTGCTGACCTTCGATCAGGCGCCCCAGCATTTCGCCACCTGGGTGGCCGAGAATATCTCCAACCCGATCCTGATCATTCTCATGATGAACATCCTGATGCTGATCATCGGCATGCCGCTCGATCTGCCGCCGTCGATCCTGCTGCTCGGACCGATCTTCGTGCCGCTCGCCGATATGATCGGGCTCGACCGGGTGCAGCTCGGCATGATGATGGTCATCAATCTCGGTATCGGGCTCTATACGCCACCGATCGGCACCACACTCTTCATCTCGTCCTCCATAGCCAGAGCGCCGCTCGGCGCGACGACGAAGGAATTGTGGCCGTTCTTCACCATGGCGATGCTGCTCCTCATCGCGGTCAGCTTCATTCCTGCGCTCACGATCTACTGATATAAGAGCCGTAGCAAATGGCAGCCAGAAACCACCGGCCGGGTCTCTCCGATCGGTGGTTTCTGGTATTCAAGATGCGGCACACATCGTTAGATCTGCTTTGTTGATAGTTTCGACGATCAAATCACGATCTGCGATGCACCCTTCACGAAATTTTAGGGGATTGCGGAACACATATGGAACATATAGTGTTCGTTCTGTATTTGTTTCGCGATCTCCACTACGATTCTCAAGGGTGTTTTCCTCATGCTCACGCGCAAACAGCAGGAATTGCTTCTCTTCATTCATGAAAGAATGAAAGAGTCCGGCGTGCCGCCCTCCTTCGATGAAATGAAGGACGCACTCGATCTTGCATCCAAATCCGGCATCCACCGGCTGATCACCGCACTCGAGGAGCGCGGCTTTATTCGCCGGCTACCTAACAGGGCGCGGGCGCTGGAAGTGATCAAATTGCCTGAGGCCTATGCGCCGGGTGCAAGGCCGCAGCGCGGCTTCTCGCCGAGCGTCATCGAAGGCAGCCTCGGCAAACCGAAGACGCCGGAGCCGGCCCCTGCCCAGAAGGCGCCGGCCAATGACCTCGGCGGTGCAGTCACCGTGCCGGTCATGGGCCGTATCGCAGCCGGTGTGCCGATTTCCGCCATCCAGAACAACACCCATGATGTGGCCGTGCCGGTCGACATGCTCGGCTCGGGCGAACATTACGCTCTTGAGGTCAAGGGCGACTCGATGATCGAAGCCGGCATTTTTGATGGCGATACCGTCATCATCCGCAACGGCAACACGGCCAATCCGGGCGACATCGTCGTGGCACTGGTGGATGATGAAGAAGCGACCCTGAAGCGTTTCCGCCGCAAGGGAGCCTCCATCGCTCTGGAAGCCGCCAACCCCGCCTATGAGACCCGCATCTTCGGACCGGACCGGGTGAAAATCCAGGGCAAGCTCGTGGGGCTGATCCGCCGTTATCATTAATTGGCAGCCCGCCTTTTTTCGCCAGGGGCGTCATCGAGAAGAGGACGCTCCCTTTGAGGTATCTTGGCGTGTTCCCTGGAACAATGCGGCTCTGCGCAAGTAAAGAGAGGGTGTGTTTCTCACTCATCTCCGGGCGGTGACGTGGATATGCCTCCTTCTCCCTTCCCTCACCTTCCCATTCATCAACGCGGCTTATGGGAGCCATGGATTATTTGCAATATTCCAAAGGCCATCCGCCGGTATAGAAATGCGCGTCATATCGGGGAAACACGTCATGTACGATCTTTATATCGCCAACAAGAATTACTCCTCATGGTCGCTACGGCCCTGGGTGTTGATGCGCACGCTCGGCATCGCCTTCGATGAAAAACTCGTTCCGTTCGGAGAAGGCGTTTCCTTCTCCACCTTCTCACCGACCGGCAAGGTGCCCTGCCTTGTCGATGAGGGCGTGACGGTTTGGGAATCGCTGTCGATCGCCGAATATCTGGCGGAAAGACACCAGGGCGTCTGGGCGAGCGACAAGCAGGCAAGGGCCTGGTCACGGTCGGCGGCAAGCGAAATGCATGCGGGCTTTTCCTCGCTGCGCAATCTCTACCCGATGTCGGTCGGCATTCGCGTAAAACCGAAGGGTGGCGATACCGGGCTTGCAGCCGATATAAAGCGCATCGATACGCTGTGGAGCGAAGGCCTCGCGAAATTCGGCGGGCCTTTTCTTGCCGGCCAGAAATTCACGGCGGTCGATGCCTTCTTCTGCCCGGTGGCATTTCGTTTCCAGACTTATGGCGCGGAACTTTCGCCCGCGACGAAAGCCTATTGCGACCGGCTGCTCGCCCTTCCCGCCATGCGCGAATGGTACGAGGCCGGGCTGAAGGAAGTCTGGCGCGATGCGGCGCATGAAGAGGAAATTAGCGGGATCGGCGAATTGACCGCGGATCTGCGCATCAAGCCCTGACGGTCCATGCTGGCGGCACTTTATTGCGATGCCGCCAGCAACCGCATGACGGCATCAGGCACGTCGTGATCGAAACGTCCGCTTTTCCAGTCGTAGTAGCGGTGTTCGCTCCAGGGCCTGTCCATTCCGGCGATTGCGGCGCGCAGCCTGCCGACCACCCCTACCTGATCGCTGCCGGCGAAGTCCATTTCCAGCGAACCGATCCGCCGCAAGATATCGCGGTTCAGCAGAAGTGCACCCGAGCGGCATTGGGAAAAGGACGTTCTGCGGGAGACGATAACGATATCGGCGATATCGCAAGCCTTTCCGGCAAAGCGGCCATCTTCCAGAACGATGATCCATTCGCCGCTTCCCGCGCGCGCAACGCACCATGTGCCTTTGCTGCAGGTGAAAACACCGGGCTCGGCGTCTCTCAGGGCCGCCGTCATCTGCCGTGCAACCGCGCTCATCTCTTGCGGATCAAGCTTCCCCTTCGGAGCCAAAGCCACGGTGTTTGCCGTGGCCTCGGTCTTTAGAAGGACTGGCGGCACAGGCTGCTCCGGTAAAAGCAGCGCCCTTTGCCATTGGCCATAAACGAAACCCTGCGGCTGAGCCTTCGTCGTATAGGCTTTGCCGTCCTCCAGCAGCGCCACCAGCTCGCCATCCTCATGAACAAGCAAATCGGGCGGATCGCGATAGGCCGTGGCGGCTGACAGGCCAAAGGCAAGGAACAGAAGCGGCATGCCCAGAAGCGCAAGCCGGCTGCGCAGCAATGTCAGCAGCAGAAAACCAGCCGAGGCGAGCCCCAGAAACCACCCGTGTGGCCGGCCCGTCGCAGCGCTTCCGCCCCAGGACGCCACCTCCTGCGCAACCTCGATGACGAGAGCCATGCCGTACCCCATGACCTTTAGAAATGGCGCGTCCAGCCCGAAAGGCATCAGCAGCATGGCGAAAAGGCCGAAAGGCATGACGATCAGCGACATCAGCGGCATGGCAGCCAGATTGGCGAAAAGTCCATAGGTGGTGACACGTTGAAAATGCTCGGCCGAATAGATTGCCGTCGAAAGACCGCCGATCAGCGACGTCGTGATTACACCGCCAACGATGGCGCCCGCCGTTTGCGCCACCGTCATCCATGCCGGTTTGCGCCCCATAAACAGACGCTCGCGATCGATACGCCAGCGGCTCCAGGCGGCATAGGAGGCGACGAGCGCGATGGTCGCGGCAAAAGACATCTGGAAGCTCGGACCCATGATTTCCGAGGGCGAAAAAGCGAGAATGACCAAAGCGGAAAGCGCAACATTCCTGAGGCTGAGCGAGGGTTGATCGAACAGTACCGCGATCAGCATCACCGACATCATCAGCCAGGCGCGTTCGGCGGAGACGGCGAAACCTGAAATCAGGTAATAGGCGAGCGTCATCAAGAGCGCGGCGAAAGCCGAAATCTTCTTCACGGGCCAGCGCTGCGCAAATGCCGGAAAAAGGCTGAAGGCAAGCCTCAGCCCCACGAAGAATATGCCCGACGCCAGCGCCATGTTGAGCCCGGATATGGCGACGATATGGGCAAGGCCTGAGAGCCGCAACGCTTCCATCGTTTCGGCGGATATGGCCTGTCTCTCATCGGTGACGATGGAGGCGGCAAAGGCGCCGGCATCGCCGCCGATGGTGTTGCGGATGCGCTCGGCAATGGCGGTGCGAAGGCCATAGAGCCGCATGTCGGCCCATTCCAGCCAGCCCGTCTTCGCGTCGATGCCGGGTGGAGTTACCGTCTGTGGCGGCTTATAGAAGAATCCGGTCGCGCCTATGCCCCTGAAATAGGAGGCGAAGGCGAAATCGTTGAGCCCAGGCAGGGCCGGGCCGGATGGCGGCGAAAGCCGCGCCTTGCCACGAATGGTCGCGCCGAGCGCGGCGGGCTCGCCTCCCCCACGTGACAGGAGCGAGACCTTCCCCGGCGGGCGTGACAATGCCGGCGCTTCCGTTGCGGTGAGTTGCACCACATATCGCCAGTCCCCGCGCGCATCCACCTCCCTTCGGGTCACCGTGCCGGTGATGGTGGTGGTGACGGGCGTATCCAGCACCACTGTTCCCGCACGCCACGTTTCGACCCCGGCGAAAAGCATGCCCAGCAAAAGCAGCGCGAGAAGGCCACAGGCCGTGGCTGCAAAGCCCGAGCGATATTTCGCGAAAAACGCCAGACCGGTGGCGATAAGACATGTGATCGCCAGAACGGAGAATGAAGGCGAGGTGTTGAGGGAAAACCAGAGGACCGCACCACAGCCGATGAAAACCGGAACGAAAAGAAAATCGTGGCCGAATGCGCGCTCCTCGGCGACGCATACGGCGATTTTTTGGGAGGCGACAGCTCGCAGGTTCGGCTTGCCGACAAGTGTGGGCAGATCATAAGCCACAAGATCGCCGGCACGGTGAACGGGAAACAGGATTTCCGCCGTGCCGGGCAAATCGCCCTGCATCGTTTCGGCATATCTGAAATGCTGTTTTTCCCCTTGACCGAGCAATCCGCGCCGCGCCCCTGCCGCACCGGGAACAGGTTTGCAGGCGGATGCGAGGGATTGCAATCCTTTCCTTTAACCCTGCGTTGACTGAGATTGAATTGCCATCGCCGGGAAAGACGGAAGCAAGGCAATTGCGTTTGCCGCAATGCACAATTTGACCTTTGGATAGCTTGGCATCTGCGCAAGGATCATATAGCTAATCGGTAGACGCTTAACCGCGGGGCGTGTCTCAACGCCCCCACCCGCATGTTTTCGGAGGATCAGTATGACGGAAAAAAGCGCTACAGTGACACTTGGCGAAAAACAGGTCGAACTCCCGGTCAGGGAAGGCACGATCGGACCAAGCGTCGTCGATATCGCCACGCTGTACAAGCACACGGGCTCTTTCACTTACGACCCGGGTTTCACGTCGACGGCCTCCTGCGAATCCAAGATCACCTATATTGACGGTGACGAAGGCGTTCTCCTGCATCGTGGTTTCCCCATCGAGCAGCTCGCCGAACAGGGCGACTTCCTGGAAACCTGCTATCTCCTGCTTTACGGCGAACTGCCGACCGCGGCTCAGAAGAAGGACTTCGACACCCGCGTCACGCGCCACACCATGGTGCATGAGCAGATGAGCCGCTTCTTCACCGGCTACCGACGTGATGCGCACCCGATGGCCGTCATGTGCGGCACGGTCGGCGCGCTCTCGGCCTTCTACCACGACTCGACCGACATCACCGATCCGCACCAGCGCATGGTCGCTTCGCTGCGCATGATCGCCAAGATGCCGACAATCGCCGCCATGGCCTACAAGTACCATATCGGCCAGCCCTTCGTTTACCCGAAGAACGACCTCGATTACGCCTCCAACTTCCTGCACATGTGCTTTGCCGTGCCTTGTGAGGACTACAAGGTCGATCCGGTTCTGGCCCGCGCCATGGACCGCATCTTCATCCTGCATGCCGATCACGAGCAGAACGCCTCCACCTCCACGGTGCGTCTTGCCGGTTCTTCGGGTGCGAACCCGTTCGCCTGTATCGCAGCTGGCATTGCATGCCTCTGGGGCCCGGCTCACGGCGGCGCCAACGAAGCGGCGCTCAACATGCTCAACGAAATCGGCACGGTTGACCGTATTCCGGAATATATCGCCCGCGCCAAGGACAAGAACGATCCGTTCCGCCTGATGGGCTTTGGTCACCGCGTCTACAAGAACTACGACCCGCGCGCCAAGATCATGCAGAAGACGATGTACGAAGTACTGGAAGCCACCGGCAACTCCGACGATCCGATCATGCAGGTCGCGCTGGAGCTGGAAAAGATCGCCCTTTCCGACCCCTACTTCGTCGAAAAGAAGCTCTACCCGAATGTCGACTTCTATTCGGGCATCACGCTGAAGGCGCTCGGCTTCCCCACGACCATGTTCACCGTTCTCTTCGCTCTCGCCCGTACCGTCGGCTGGATCGCACAGTGGAACGAAATGATCGAAGATCCGCAGCAGCGCATCGGCCGTCCGCGCCAGCTCTATACGGGCGCCGGCAAGCGCGACTACGTTCCGGTTTCCAAGCGCTAAGCCCCGAAACCCTATAAGCTCAAAGGCCGGCAGGTTTTCACCCGCCGGCCTTTTTTGTTGGGCATCCGAATAGTTCTCAGTGACGTGCCGCAACGCCCAGGAACTGCTTGAGTTCGGGTGTTGCGGGATTGGAAAACACCTCCTCCGGCGGGCCAATTTCATGCACCCTGCCCTCATGCATGAAGACGACGCGGGAGCAGACATCACGCGCAAATTTCATTTCATGCGTCACCATCAGGAGCGTCATGCCCTCAGCGGCGAGTTCCCGCACCACCGCAAGCACTTCCGTAACCAGTTCGGGATCGAGAGCCGAGGTGATTTCATCGCAGAGCAGCGCAATCGGCTGCATGGCAAGCGCCCGGGCGATGGCGACGCGCTGCTGCTGGCCGCCGGACAATTCATCGGGATAGGCATCGAATTTATGCGCCAGCCCGACCCGTTCCAGCATCTTGCGGGCAACGGCTTCCGCTTCCGGCTTCGGCGTCTTCTTCACCACGGTCTGCGACAGCATGACGTTGCCGCCGACGGTCTGGTGCGGGAAAAGGTTAAACTGCTGGAAGATCATGCCGACCTTCAGCCGCAGGGCTTTCAGATGCAGATCGTCTTCGAGAAGCTGCGCGCCGGCGACCGATATGGAACCGGCCGAAATCGTCTCCAGCCCGTTGATGCAGCGAAGCAGGGTCGATTTTCCCGATCCGCTCTTGCCGATGATGGCGATGACCTCGCCCGGCTCCACATCGAGGTTGATGCCCTTTAGAACCTCGTTGCTGCCATAGCTTTTGCGGACTTCAGTGATTTCGATGAGCGACATTGAGCTTCCTTTCGAGGATCTGGCTGCTCTTCGACAGAGGCCAGCACAGCGCGAAATAGATGAGGGCGACGAGGCCATAAACGGTGAAGGGCTGGAAGGTGGCGTTGGTGACGACCGTGCCGGCCTTGGACAGTTCCACAAAACCGATGATCGAGGTCACGGCCGTTCCCTTGATGACCTGCACGAAGAAACCGACGGTTGGGGGAATGGCGACCCGCAGGGCCTGCGGCAGGATGACGTAACGCATCTGCTGCAGGCGTCCCATGGCAAGGCTTGCCGATGCCTCCCACTGGCCCTTGGCTACGGATTCAACGCAGCCGCGCCAGATTTCCGTGAGGAAGGCCGCCGCCCACAGGATCAGCGTCAAGCCCGCCGCGAGCCAGGCGGGCACATCGATGCCGAACAGGCCGAGGCCGAAAAAGGCGATGAAGAGCTGCATCAAAAGCGGCGTACCCTGAAAAAGCTCGACATAATAGCGTGCGAAAGCCCGCATCGATTTTTTCCGGGAAATGCGCATGAACAGCAGAAGCAGCGCCACCAAGCCGCCGCCGGCAAAGGAGACGAGCGAGAGCAACACCGTCCAGCGCGTGGCGAGCAGCAAGTTTCTGAGAATATCCCAGGTGGAGAATTCGATCATCGGACACTCCTGCGCGGAAAGATGAGGTTGCCGCCCATCACCAGCACCTGCCGGAGAAGGATGGCGAGCACGAGATAAATGACTGTGGAGACCATGTAGGCTTCGAAGGCGCGGAAGGTGCGCGACTGGATGAAATTGGCCGCGAAGGTCAAATCCTCGGCGGCGATCTGCGATACGACCGAAGAGCCGAGCATGACAATCACCACCTGCGACGAAAGCGCCGGCCATATGCGTTGCAGCGAGGGCACCAGAACCACATGCCGGAAGGTTTCAAAGCGGGTCATGGCAAGGCTTGCCCCCGCCTCGAACTGCCCCTTTGGCGTCGCCTGAATACCGGCCCGGATGATCTCGCAGCTATAGGCCCCGAGATTGACCACCATGGCGATGTTGGCGGCGGTCAGTTCCGACAATTGCAGGCCAAGCGATGGCAGGCCGAAAAAGATAAAAAACAATTGTATGAGGAATGGCGTGTTGCGAATGAGCTCCACATAGGTGGCGACCGGCGGCCGCAGCCATTTGGGCCCAAGCGCACGCACCCAGGCGCAGACGATGCCGAGGGCGATCCCGAGAACGCCGCCGATGGCAATCAATTCCAGAGTAACGGCGATGCCTTTGGCGATCTGCGGATAATAGTCGAGAAGCCATCCAAAATCGAATGTGTATTTCACCCGATGCTTCCTTTCGGCGAGGACAAACCATGCGCCGGTCCTGCCTCAAGGCGAGGCCGGCGCATGCGTTTTTCCGGGTTGGTCAGAGGTCCTTGGGCAGGTCGGTTTTCAGCCATTTCTGCGCAATCGTGTTCAAGGAACCATCGGTCTTTGCGGTGGCGATGATGGCGTTGACCTTTTCAAGCAGCGCCGGCTGTTCCTTGTTCAGGCCGATATAGCAGGGCGAATTCTTGATCAGGAACTTCAGTTCGGGGCGCTTTGGCGGGTTCTTGGCGAGAATGGCGGCGGCCACGACATTGCCCGTGGCCACGGCTTCTACCTGGCCGGCGAGGAAGGCGGAGATCGTACCGTTATTGTCCTCATAACGCTTGATGGTCGTATCGGCAGGCGCCACCTTCGTCAGCTCCAGATCCTCGACGGCACCACGGGTGACGCCAATGGTCTTGCCGGACAAATCTTCCGCCTTGGTGACGGCAACCGAATCCGGAGCGAACACGCCGTTGAAGAAGGGCGCATAGGCGGTGGAGAAGTCGATGACCTTTTCACGGTCCGGGTTCTTGCCGAGGCTCGAAATCACGAGATCGACCTTGTTGGTCTGCAGATAGGGAACGCGGTTAGCGCTGGTGACCGGCAAGAGTTCGACCTTCACGCCAAGCTTCTCGCCGATCAGATTGGCAACGTCGATATCGTAGCCCTGCGGGGCCATATCCGTGCCGACGCTGCCGAAGGGCGGGAAATCCTGCGGGACGGCAACGCGGATCGTGCCGCGGGAGGTGATATCACCGAGCGCATCGGCAAAGGCTGCGGGCGAAAAACCGAGCGTTGCGGAAATCGCGGCAATGGCAATCAATGAACGTCTGGAAATCATTGAGAATTACTCCTTGGGGCTTGAGGAAAGAGGCTGAAGTGAAAGGGAATTGCGAAGCTCGTAGAGCGGGTCCGGCCTGCGGGTGAGATCGAGACCGGTTTCGACCTCGTCGAGATGGCGGATGGCGAGTTCGGCGGCGCCATGGAAATCGGCAGCCTTGATCGCTTCGAAGATGCGGCAATGTCCGTCATGCGACTGCTGCGCATGGAAATCTGACTGATAGAGCATGGAGATGAGGATGGTTCTGGCCGTCAGGTCGCGCAGCGTTTCGACGATGATGTCGTTTCCAGCGATTTCGGCGATGCGGATGTGAAAATCGCCCATCAGGCAGGTCAGGCGCTGGCGGTCGCCTTTGGCAATCGCCGCCTTCTCCTCATCGAGATGATCGGCGAGGATGGCGATGCCTTCCGGGCTGACGCCGGAAAGATTGCGCAAGAGCCCATATTCGATGATGCGCCGCGCCTCATAGACTTTGATGGATTCTTCGGCGGAAGGCTCCACCACGAACCAGCCCCGGCGCGGGCTGACGGTGACGATGCCGCGCGTCTCCAGCCGCATCATCGCTTCGCGAATGCGCGTGCGCGACACGCTGAAGAGGCTGGCAAGCTGGTTCTCGCTGAGGCGGGTTCCCGGACGGATACGCGCGGAAAGAATGCCGGAGATGATGGCGTCCTCTACCGCGCTCTGGGCGCTTTCTGATGTATGGCTATCTTGCATACAAGATTGAAAGCAAGAGGTGTGCCAGACGGAAATTTATGGGCCGGGAGCCGTCTGACGGTCAGCCGTTTGCCGCACTAACGATCAAATGCAGTAAAATCGCGCCCTCGCCTGCCTGCATCGGCAGCAGGACGGCAGCCCGTGGGAGAGTGTGCCTATATGATTATTGTGAGGGACGAGCTTTGCTCTTCAGGACATCCAGAAGAATGCGCGCACCGGTTTCGCCCGGAGGCACATCCGTGTGCAAACGCTGCTGCACGAGTGCATAACCTTCGAGCATCGCCCGCCGCTCGGTGGTGTCGGAAGACAGACGCTCTGCCCAGCGCAGCATCGAACCTGCCCTTACCACCTCGTTGAAATATTCCGGCACGACGGCGTAATCGGCAATCAGGTTCGGCAGAGCGCCTGTCCAGGTCTTCACCCGCTTGCTCAGCATGGTGAAAATCCAGTCCGTCTTATAGACCGAGATCGTCGGAACGCCCGCGAGCGCGAGTTCCAGAATGACCGTGCCGGAAGCGGCAATCGCCGCATCGGCTTCAGCAAAGGCATTCCATTTGAAAGCGGAATCGATACCGATTTCGGGCCTGATATCCTCCGGCCATGACGCCGCCAGTTCGCGGATCCGTTTTTCCTGACGCGGCACGGTGGGCAACAGGAACCGCGTCGGACCGTTGCGCTCCACAAAAGCTCTCGCCGCCGCCTGAAACGGCTCCATCAACCGCGTCGTTTCCGTGGAACGCGACCCTGGCAGGAGAAGAATGGTCTTCGGTTCGCCATCCGCCGGCAGAGAACGTTCCGCCCGCTTTTGACGCACGGAGAGCACATCGGGGTCGACGCTGAGGCGATGACCGACAAAAGTTGTCGGCGGACCGCCGAGACGGCGCATGGCTTCCGGCTCGAAGGGCAGCAGCGCCAGCACGTGATCGACATAGGAGAGCATCGCCGTAGCGCGATATTCCTTCCACGCCCAGACGCTGGGGCAGACGTAATTGACGACCGGCAGATGCGGCAATTGCTGCCGGACTTTTTTCGCAACGCGATGGGTGAAATCCGGGCTGTCGATGATCAGCAGAATATCGGGCTTTGCGGCGGCGATTGCCTGAGCGGTCTGGTTGATCCGCGCAATGAGCTTCGGCAGTTTTTTAAGAACCTGCGTAAAGCCCATGATGGAGAGTTCGGAATAGTCGAACAGGGAAACCAGTCCCTGCGCTTCCAGCGCTTCGCCGCCGACACCGACCAACTCGACAGGCCCCGTATATTGGGCCTTAAGCGAGCGGATCAGATCCGCGCCTAAAAGATCGCCGGATACTTCCCCGGCTATGACCGCCACTTTTAATGCCGCCGTCATCCGATCATGTCTCCGCCAAGTGATGTATCGATGCCGCAGACGAATATGCCCGCCTCATCGGCCGCTTTCAACATCGCCTCGCGATCAAGCACCAGCGCCCGCCCGGCTTCGACGGCAATACCCGCCAGCCCGGCTTTTCGCGCATTCTCCACCGTTTCCACACCGATTGTCGGCAGGTCGGCGCGCACATCCTGCTGCGGCTTGCACAGCTTTACGAGCACACCCCTGCGGCGCGGGGATATCCGTCCTTCGGCGCGCAATGCCGCGACGCGCCCCAGCATGGCATCCGTGCCCTCGACGCCTTCCAGCGCGACGATGCGGCCGCCGACGGCGACGGCGCCCTGCCCCACATCGAGCTTGCCGAGTGCAAGCGCGGCCTCAGCCGCCTTGCGTATATCGCGCAGATCATCCTCGGCAGGTTTCTGCGCACCGAAAGGGCCTATAGCGGCCAGCAGGCCGGGCGCGATCTCGTGAGCGCCGATGACTTTTGCGCCGAGCGTGCCGATGATCTTGATGACCATCTGCAGAACGGCGTCGTCGCCGCTCGACAGCAGCGTCCTGACAATGGACGGCAGTTTGAGCAGGATGCCGAGTGTGGGGCGGATCTCGCGCCATTCCGGCCGCCGCGCCACGGCGCCGGACAGCACGACACGGTCTACCCGCTTTTCGCGCAGCAGACGGCCGAGCCCGGCGACATCGCCGACACTGATGACGGCATTGTCGAAACCGCTCCAGTCGAAACGGGAATCATCGCGCAGGCGCACGATGAAAGGGTTCTCGCCCATCTCACGGGCGGCGGCCGCCACATAAAAAGGCAGCTGGCCGCTGCCGGCCACAATGGCGAGACGCCCGCCGCCTGTCACGGCTCACTTGCCCCGGTTGGGCGAAGAGATCGCGCGGTCGCTATCCGCACCGATGAAATCGATGACTTCAAGCGCCTGCGGGCAATCCAGATAGTCGTTACGGTCGATGGCCGCCGCATTGCCGCGGATCGTGCCTTCGGCCTCGAAAATCGCCTTGTAGACGCGTCTGACCTTATGGATATCGGCGCGCTCGATGCCGGCACGGGTCATGCCCACGACGTTCAGGCCGCCGAGGATGCCGGGATTGCCATTCAGCATGCCATAGGGAATGACATCGTAATTGACCGCCGAAAGTCCGCCGATAAAGGCCTGGCGGCCGATGCGCGTGAACTGGTGCACGGCGCAGCCACCGCCGAGAATAGCGCGGTCCTCAATGGTGACATGGCCCGCCAGCATCACATTGTTGGAAAGCACAATGTGGCTGCCGAGGCGGCAATCATGCGCCACATGCGAATTGGCGAGGAAGAGATTATCGTCACCGATAATGGTCTTGCTGCTGCCATCGGAACTGCCGGCGTTCATCGTCACGCCTTCACGCATGATGCAGCGCTCACCGATCTCGAGGGTCGTTTCCGAACCGTCATGGCGAATTGCCTGCGGCGTGCCGCCGATGACCGCCATGGGATGGACGACCGAGCCACGGCCGATCACGGTCAGGCCGGAAACAACGGCGTGATTGTGCAGCTGAACATCGTCATGCAGCGTGACTTTCGCGCCGACATAGCTCAGCGCGCCGATGACGACGTTTTCACCGATCACCGCGCCGTCTTCGATCACGGCGCTCGGGTGAATTCTGGCCGAGGCGGCAATCGTGCTCATTGCTGATCCTCGGGGATCATCATGGCGCCGACATCGGCCTCCGCCACCAGCGCGCCGTCCACCTTCGCTTCGCAATGGAATTTGAAGACATTACCGCGCTGGCGCTGCTTGACGACATGGATTTCCAAACGATCACCGGGGACTACGGGTTTGCGGAACCGCGCATTGTCGATTGTCATGAAGTAAACCAGGTGACCGCCCTCACCCTGACTGCGAGCGCAGATCGCACCCGCCGTCTGGGCCATGGCTTCGACGATCAGAACGCCCGGCATGATTGGCCGGTCCGGGAAATGACCGGTGAAATGCGGTTCGTTGACCGTGACGTTCTTGATGCCAATCGCCGAGTTGTTACCGTCGATCTCGATGATCTTGTCGATCAGCAGGAATGGGTAACGATGCGGCAGAAGCTTCATGACTTCCAGAATGTCAGCCGCGCCGAGCGCCGTCTTCGTTTCTTCAGTCATTGTTTTTCTCTCCTGTTTTTTTATCACGCCCTTCAGCGCGTGCCAGAATTTCGGCCATGTCGCGCAGGAAATATTTCATCGGACGCGCGGGCGTGCCGCCATAACGGGCGCCTGCCGGAACGTCCGCCACAACGCCGCTCATCGCCGCGATCTGTACGCCGTCGCCAATGTTGATATGGCCATTGATGCCGGCCGCGCCGCCAATCATCACACCGTCGCCGATGCGGGTGCTGCCCGCAATGCCGACCTTGCTGACGATGCCGCAATGGCGGCCGATGCGGACGTTGTGGCCGATCTGAACCTGATTGTCGATCTTGGTGCCTTCGCCGATGACCGTGTCATCCATGGTGCCGCGATCGATCGTGGTGTTGGCGCCAATCTCGACATTGTCCTGAATGATGACCCGGCCGATCTGCACGATCTTCAACATGCCGCGCGGACCGGGCGCATAACCGAAACCGTCCTGACCGATGCGCGCACCGTTATGGATAATCACATTATTACCGATGAGGGCTGCAAGAACGCTTGCGCCGCCGGCAATGGTGCAATCGCGCCCGATCTGCACATCCTGGCCTATGATGACGCCAGGGCCGATGCGCGTGCCCGCGCCGATATGGGCGCCGGCGCCAATCACGGCAAGAGACTCGACGATGACGCCCGCCTCCAGCTTCGCGGATGGATCGACATGCGCAGCATGGGAAATTTCAGCTTCCATACGCGCAATCGGACCAGGCCGCATGGCGGAAGGATGCAGCAAGGCACCAACCTGCGCAAAAAGCGTATGCGGGTTTTTCGATATCAGCGCAGGGGTATGAGACGGAAGCATGTCTACAAGTGCGGCGTCACAAATGACGGCGCCAGCGTCGCAGGTCTGCAGCTCATCGCGGTTCTTGCGCGAAAGGATATAGCAGAGCTGATCGGGTTTTGCCCGGTAGACCGGCGCAACGGACCGAATGATCCGCTCTCCCGCCGCGTCATCAGACAGTTCCGCCCCAAAACGGTCTGCGATATCTTTCAATCGCAGTCCCTCGTGGGGCGGAAAAAAGGCGTTGTATTCCATCAGCCGGAAACTCCAGAACGTTCAAAGTTGCAGTTCTGGACTGCCGATATCAGAAAGTGTTGGACATGCCAAACCGGAAACGCTGTTCCTCGTCGTAGTCTTCCTTGGCGAAAGGCACGGCGTAGTCGACGCGGATCGGACCGAAGGGCGACGCCCACATCACGCCGATACCGGCGGATGCGCGGATAGAGTTGTCGTCCTTCACGCCGGCGCTGTTGGCAACCTTGTTGCCATAGAGCGTGCCGGCATCCACGAAGCCAGCAAGGCGAAGGCCGAAATCTTCGGGAACGCCAGGCATCGGAGCCGTGACTTCAGCAGAAGCGGCGAAATAGGTCGTGCCGCCGATGGAGTCGGAACCGATGCGAGGACCGATACCGTCGTTCTTGAAGCCACGAACCTGACGACCGCCGAACTTGAACTGATCGAATACCAGCAGATTGTCGCCTGTCGGCACCACGTGACCGGCCTGGCCGGTCAGCGAGCCGATGACATCGTACTCATCGGAGAGCGTGTAGAAGAAGCGAGCCTTGGCGTAAATCTTGTAATATTCGGAATCGCCGCCGAGACCTGCAAATTCGTTCGTCAGAGCAGCCTGCCAGCCTTCGCGCGGCATGTTGCGGTCGTCGAGCGTATTGTAGTTCAGCGTGTTCGAAATGATGGACTGTGTCCAGTCACCGCCACGGATCAGGTCCTTGTAGGGAGCGGCAAGGTTGCTGCCGGTTTCCCAGTCGCCTTCGCCGTCATAATTGAGCTGCTTGTAGGTGTACTTGAACGTCGTCGAGAGGTCTTCGGTGATCGGCGCGGTCACGCGCAGCGAGAAGCCCTGCTCGTCGTAGTCATAATAGTCTTCGCTGCGGCTCTGGCTCTTGAACAGGTCGAAACCTGCGGCAAGACGGTAGCCGAGGAAATAGGGTTCCGTGAAGGACAGCGTATAGCTGCGCGCATCATCTTCACCCGCACCAGCGGCGAGACGGATGTACTGGCCGCGGCCGAGGAAGTTCTTCTCTTCGATGGATGCTTCGAGCAGCACACCGTCGTTCTGGGAATAGCCGGCGCCGATACCGAACGAACCCGTCGACTGATCTTCTACGTCAACAACGATGACGACACGGTCAGGCGCGCTGCCGCCGGCGGTCGAAATATTGACTTTCGAGAAATAGCCGAGCGCTTCGAGACGGCGCTTTGCAGCCGTGATGACCGTCTGGTTGAACGCATCGCCTTCGGAAATATCGAACTCGCGACGGATGACATAGTCACGCGTGCGGGTGTTGCCGCGGATTTCGATACGCTCGACATAGGCGCGCTCGCCCTGGTCAACGATGTAGGTCACACCGATGGTGTTGCCAGCCATATCGCGGTCGCCGCGCGGCGTTACGCGGGCAAAGGGATAACCCTCGCCGGCCACGCGCTTGGAAATCGCTTCCATGCTCTGCTGAACTTCCTTGGCGCTGTAGCTTCCGCCCTGGTGGGTTTCCACGAGGCCCTGAAGTTCAGAACCGTCGACGCCCGGAACGGTCGATTCGACCGCGACGTTGCCGAAGTTGTAACGCTGACCTTCATCGACCGTGATGGAGATGGTGTATTCGTTCTTGGACTCGTCCAGCACAGCCTCGGAAGACACGACACGGAAGTCGGCATAACCGCGGTTGTAATAGAACTGGCGAAGCGCCTCTTCGTCGGCGCGCAGCTTGTCCTCGTTATAGACGTCCTTACGCGTCAGGAACGACAGCATGTTGGACTTCTTGGTATTGATAACGGCGGCCAGACGACCGTCGCTATAGGCATTGTTGCCAATGAAATCGATGCGGCCGATCTTCGTGCGCTCGCCTTCATTGATGACGAAAGCAATGTTCACACGGCCCTGACCGACGGAAACGGTCTGCGTGGTGACTTCAACATCGCTACGGCCGATGGCGGCGTAGGCTTCCTTGATGCGGGCAATATCCGCCGTCACGATGGCCTGATTGAACGGGCCGAGGGACTGGGTCTGCACGACGCCGGCGAGCTTGTCGTCCTTGATCTTACGGTTACCGTTGAAGACCACCTGGTTGACGAGCTGGTTCTCATTGACGGTCACGACCAGCGTGCTGCCGGAAACGCGCATGGAGACATTCGAGAAGTAACCGGTGGCGTAAAGACGCTTCACCGATTCATCGATGTCCGAATTGGAAAAGTTCTTACCCGGCGCAATGGTGATGTTGGAACGCACGGAGTCCGCACCGGACCGGTCGGCCCCGCGAACATCGATCCTGCTGATGACGGCCGCATTTGCAGCGCCAGCAGAGGCAAGCACGCCAAGGCCCGCAACCGAAGCAACACCGGCAGACAGAGCAACCGCCGACACAGCGTTCAAAAATCTTGAACCAGCCTTCATTTCAATTCTTACCTTTTTACGTTGTCCCTCAGCGGGCGGAACCCGACTCCGGCCATGTGCGTCGTTTTACCTGCTTTTCCCCTACAAGCAAGCGCGAACGTTAAATTCTGTTTACTTCGTGCTCCAGAGTGGCTCATTCGCCACTTCGGCATAAAAACAAGGTAAACAAATAACTAACAAAACCGTTAAAACACAATCCTCAGCCGATCAAGCTGCTGATATCATTCCATGTTGCAAAAACCATAAGACCCAAAATCATCATCATCCCGATACGGAACGCGACTTCCTGCGCGCCCGCGCCAAGCGGCCTGCCACGAATGGCCTCGATGGCGTAGAACACCAGATGCCCGCCGTCCAGAACCGGCACAGGCATCAGGTTCAAAAGACCGATGGAGACGGAAAGAACGGCGGCAAGCTGGATAACGGCGGAAATGCCGAGCGTCGCCATCTGGCCGGACGCCTGCGCCACACGCACCGGACCGCCAAGCTGATCGGCATTCATGCGCCCCGTCACGAGATTGCCGATATAGTTGAATGTTCCGGTAATGACGTGGCCAGTTTCCCGCACGCCTTCGACCAGCGCCTCGGACGGCGAATATTCGATATGGCGGAAATTGCCGCTGGTCTGGTCGGTGACGATGCCGATAATGCCCATTTCCAGCTTGTTGCCGAACTGGTCGGTGGTTTCGGTGCGGGTCGGGACCATCGGCAGCTTCAGCTCCTCGCCCGCCCTTTCGACCGTCACCGTGATCGGCGTGCCCGGCCGGATGCCGACGTAACGGCGGACATCCTCGAAGGTCATCACTTTTTCGCCATCGATCGCGATGAGCCGGTCGCCGGGCTGCACGCCGGCAGCAGCCGCCGCGCTGTTTTCACGGACTTCCGCCACGACCGGATCGGCGATCATGCGGCCGTAAATGCCGAAGAGCACCGCGAAGATGAGAATGGCAAGAATGAAATTGGCGATCGGGCCTGCGGCAACCGTGGCCGCCCTTTTCCACAGCTTTGCGCCGGAAAGCGTCTGCGCCCTCTCCTCCAGAGACATATGCGACAGGCCGGAACTATCCGGCTTGCTCGCCGCATCCTCATCGCCGAAGAACTTGACGTAACCGCCGAGCGGGATCGCCGAAATCTTCCATCGCGTGCCGCGTTTGTCGGTGAAGCCGATCAGTTCCGGGCCGAAGCCGATGGAGAATGCCGTGGAACGGATGCCGCACCAGCGACCGACCAGATAATGGCCCATTTCATGGACAAAAACGAGCAGCGACAGCACCAGGATGAAAGGCACGATATAGCCGGTCAGAAAGCCGGTCGCCGCCATTACTGTGTTCATGACAATCTGCCCTTTGTGTCGTGACCTTTCGCGCCGCTCAGAAACCCGGCAACAGACCGCCGCCCGATCCGGGCACGTCGCCGGTTGCCGCCGCATGCACGAAAGCAATGAGGAATACCGTAAAGCAGGCGAAAACAAGACCGTCGACACGGTCCATGAAGCCGCCATGGCCCGGAATGAGATGACTGGAATCCTTGACCTGGAAACGCCGCTTCACGAAGGATTCGAAGAGATCGCCGATCTGGCTGAACACCGAGAGGATAAGGGCGAGCCCAAGCACCAGCACGCTGATCCTGCCGTGATAGGCCATGGACACCGCACCGCCGCCGATCACGGCCGCCACCGCCCCGCCGATCGCGCCGGACCAGGTCTTGCCGGGCGAGATCGAAGGCGCAAGCTTCGGCCCGCCAATGGCGCGTCCGACGAAATAGGCGAGAATATCCGTCGACCAGACAACGGCGAAGATAAACAGGATGGACACGAAGCCGGTCAGCTCGTCACCACGGATGGCTGCCAGCGATATGCCGCTCAGGCCCGCATAAAAAATGCCGCCCACCAGCCACCAGTTTCTGCCGCGCAAAATTGGAAACAGCGCCGCCGTCAGCGTGAAGCCGGATAAGAGCGGCAAATCGAGCGAGGATTCGCCGAATATCGTATTGCCGGCGATGACGGCGACCGCGAACCAGCCCCAGGCATTGCCGGTCGAATTGGTTTCAGACAGCCGGGTAATCGTCGACCATTCATAATAGATGAGGATCGCCAGAAGGCCCGCGACGATGCGGAACAGAATGCCGCCATACCAGGTCGCGGCCAGAATGACCGCCGCCATGACGATTGCGGACACGATCCGCAGTCTGAGTTCACGGCTCATCAGGCGCCTGCCACGGCAACCTGCTCGGTGAGTGCACCGAAGCGGCGGTCACGCGTTGCATATTGCTCGATTGCGGAGAAGAATCGCTGGCGGTCGAAGTCCGGCCAATATTCGGGAACGAACAGGAACTCGGAATAAGCGGCCTGCCAGAGCAGGAAGTTCGACAGGCGCTCTTCGCCGCTGGTGCGGATGATGAGATCAGGATCAGGCATACCCGACGTGTCGAGTCTGGCCGAAATCATCTCCGGCGTAATGGATTCGGCATTAAGCCTGCCTTCGGCGACATCGCGCGCAATCGCCGCCGTCGCGCGCGCAATCTCGTCGCGGCTTCCGTAGTTGAAGGCGATCACCAGCGTCAGCTTGGTATTGCCCGCCGTCATCTGCTCCGCCTCTTCGAGGAGAGAACGGATGTCGTGCTTCAGCCCCTGCCGGTCGCCGATGATCCGCACGCGGACATTTTCGCGGTGCAGTTCCGCAAGGTCACGCCGGATGAAGGCTTTCAAAAGCCCCATCAGATCGCTCACCTCGGATTCGGGCCTGCGCCAGTTTTCCGACGAGAAGGCAAAGAGCGTGAGATAGCGTATTCCGCAATCGCCGGCCGCGCGCACGGTCTCGCGCACGGCCTCCACACCGCGGCGATGCCCCATCACGCGCGGAAGACCGCGCTGCTTTGCCCAGCGTCCATTGCCATCCATGATGATGGCGACGTGCTCGGGTATGGAGGAACGTGTCGTCGTCGGCATATCGATCCAGTAACAGGGCAGCGCGGAATTAAAACGAATAAAATACAGGTCTATCGCAAGCGATATCAGACCTGCATGATTTCCTTTTCCTTCTCGGCAAGCAAGCGGTCAATTTCCGAAATCGTGTCATCGGTCATTTTCTGAACCTTTTCCGACTGTCCACGGCTTTCGTCCTGACCGATGTCACCGTCCTTTTCGGCTTTTTTCAGACCATCCATGCCATCGCGGCGAACATGGCGAATCGCCACCTTTGACTTTTCGGCATAATCATGGGCGACCTTGACGAGCGATTTGCGGCGCTCCTCGTTGAGTTCAGGCAGCGGGATACGCAGGTTCTGGCCGTCAACGATGGGGTTGAGGCCGAGATTGGATTCGCGGATCGCACGGTCGACGGCGTTGACCATCGACTTGTCCCAGATGTTGACGCCGAGCATGCGCGGCTCCGGAACAGTGATATTCGCAACCTGGTTCAGCGGTACGCGCGAGCCATAAGCCTCGATGGTGACCGGATCGAGAATATTGGCCGAAGCGCGGCCGGTGCGAAGCGATGCGATATCGCTCTTGAATGCATTGATGGCGCCGTCCATACGGCGCTTGATATCGTTGAGGTCAACACCACTCATCTTGATACTCCATCTTGTCGGCCAAGCCGGCCGTAATCGCCCCTTGAGGCGGCATCGTTTTGATTATTTGTCGTGCACGATGGTCTTGCGGCCGCCGCCGGTCAATATCTGCGCAAAACCGCCCTTCTCGTGGATCGAGAAAACAATGATCGGAATGTGGTTTTCGCGGGCAAGCGCAACGGCGGCGATATCCATGACCGCCAGTCCCTTGCCGAGCACTTCGCTGTGGGTCAATTCGTCGAAACGGGTTGCCGTCGGGTCCTTCTTCGGGTCGGCGGAATAGATGCCGTCCACCTGTGTGCCCTTGAAGATCGCTTCGGCGCCCATTTCCGCAGCGCGCAAGGCTGCGGCAGAATCAGTGGTGAAGAAGGGGTTGCCCGTACCGCCAGCGAAGATCACCACACGCCCCTGCGCGAGATGATGGAGCGCCGCGCGCTGCGAGAAGCTCTCACAGATTTCAGGCATGGCGATTGCGGAGAGAACGACGGTGTCGATGCTGAGCTTTCGCAGCGAGGTCGCGAGCGCCAGCGCGTTGATGACGGTCGCCAGCATACCCATATGGTCGCCGGTAACGCGGTCGCCGCCCTTGGAGGCCACGGCAACGCCGCGGAAAATATTGCCGCCGCCGACGACAACGCCGACTTCGACGCCCATCGCCCTCGCCTCGGCGATATCGGAAGCGATGCGATCAGCCACCGCCACATCGATACCGAAACCCTGATCGCCCATGAGGGCTTCGCCGGAAGCCTTGAGAAGAACGCGTTTGTAGATCGGCTTGGAAGACATCATGACTCCTCGGAAATGTAACCGAAACGCGGATACACGAAGGGCACCGCGTTGTCACGCGATGCCCTCCCGTTTTCCCAAGATTGGGTAAATATAATCAGCCCTTGGCGACGGCTGCGACTTCGGCTGCGAAATCGCTTTCTTCCTTCTCGACGCCATCGCCGAGCAGGAGGCGAACCATGCCCGTTACTTCGATGGAAGCGCCGGCTTCCTTTTCGGCTTCCTTGACGGCAGCGCCGACAGTCAGGTCCGGGTTGATGACGAAAGCCTGCGACAGAAGGGCGACTTCCTCGAAGAACTTGCGCATACGGCCATCAACCATCTTTTCGATGATGGCTTCCGGCTTGCCGGATTCACGGGCCTGTTCGATGAAGACGTTGCGCTCGCGCTCGGCAACGGCGGCGTCGACTTCTTCAGCGCGGATGGCGAGCGGGTTGGTCGCAGCGATGTGCATGGCAACCTGACGGCCGATGGAGTTCAGAACGGCCTTGTCGCCTTCCGACTTCAGGGCAACGAGAACGCCGAGCTTGCCGATGCCGTCGCCGGCAGCGTTGTGGATGTAGGTCGCAACAACGCCGTGCGGAACTTCGAGCGCTGCCGAGCGGCGGAGCGTCATGTTCTCACCGATGGTGGCAATCGCGTCCTTGATGCTGTCGGCAACGGACTTGCCGGTTGCCGGATAGGTGGCAGCGGAAACAGCGTCAACGGTGCCGTTGGTGGTGAGGGCAACCTGGGCGATACCGCGGATGAGGTCCTGGAACGCATCGTTACGGGCAACGAAGTCGGTTTCGGAGTTCAGCTCAACGACGACAGCCTTGTGACCCATGGTGGCAACGCCGACCAGACCTTCGGCAGCCGTGCGGCCGGACTTCTTGTCGGCCTTTGCGATGCCCTTGGCGCGCAGCCAGTCGATCGCCGCTTCCATGTCGCCATTGGTCTCAGCAAGAGCCTTCTTGCAGTCCATCATGCCTGCGCCAGACTTTTCGCGCAGTTCCTTCACCATTGCGGCTGTGATTTCGGTCATTGTGTGCCTCTTATCGGTTCGATCGGTCAGCCGGCGGAATTTGCCGTGCCGAAGTTCTGGGTGATGACTGTACCCGGCCGCACACCCTTTGAAACCGAAGAGGATTTCAGGAAAGGGGCATGCGCATTCCCAAGTGCTGCGGCGTCTCCATGCATCGAGATGATGGGTGCCGCTGAAGTATGACAGCGTTATGAAGACTGCCTTCCGTTTCAACCGCATCGGACGCCAGCGATTTCATAAAAACGTGGCGGAGCGCTTGAAACGAACAAGGCCGTCAACCCATTGAAGGTCTTTGACGGCCTTGTCATATCCTGGTCGAGGAGACGGCGACCGAGATCGCCGCCAGACAGGGCCTATATCAGGCGCCAGCCTCGTCTTCGAGAGCGGGCTCGATCGGAGCTTCTTCCGAAGCGCCGATGTCGCGACCGGAAGCGCCCTGCTGACGGGCAATACCGTCGATGGCAGCGCGGGCGATCAGGTCGCAGTAAAGCGAGATGGCGCGCGACGCATCGTCGTTACCCGGGATCGGGTAGTCGATGTGGTCCGGATCGCAGTTGCTGTCGATGATAGCAACGACCGGAATGCCAAGACGCTTGGCTTCTTCGATCGCGATCTTTTCCTTATTGGTGTCGATGATGAACATCAGGTCCGGAACGCCGCCCATATCGCGGATACCGCCGAGAGCCTTTTCAAGCTTTTCGCGTTCGCGCTCGAGGTTCAGGCGTTCCTTCTTGGAGTAGCCGGAAGCTTCCGAGTTCAGGATCTCGTCGACCTTGCGCAGGCGCTGGATCGAGTTGGAGATGGTCTTCCAGTTGGTCATCATGCCGCCGAGCCAGCGGGAGTTGACGTAGTACTGGGCCGAACGCTTTGCGCTGTCGGCGATGATTTCCGACGCCTGGCGCTTGGTGCCGACGAACAGAACGCGGCCGCCACGAGCGACGGTGTCGGACACGACCTGAAGGGCGCGCGACAGCATCGGAACGGTCTGAGCCAGGTCGATGATGTGGATGTTGTTACGGTCGCCGAAGATGTACGGCTTCATCTTCGGGTTCCAGCGGTGCGTCTGGTGGCCGAAGTGAACACCAGCTTCCAGAAGCTGGCGCATAGAAAAATCGGGCAATGCCATGCCTTGTTACTCCTTTTCCGGTTTAACCCCCACGAAGCGAACAGCACCGATTTTCATCGATACCACCGGGCGGAACGGACCGGATTTCTCCCGGAACATCCCAAGCTTCGCGTGTGGAATGGTGAGCCGCATACAGTCGCCCGCACGAAAATGCAAGCATTTATGCGAAAAAACCGCAGAAACAGCCGCGTTTCAGCGGACAGGCTTGTTTTCGCAGGTTTCGGGCTTGAGAATATCGAGCTTCGCAAGCTTTCCCGTCAGAACGAAATCGCCGTAATCCATCGTCAGATCGCGGGTGATTCCGTTTTCGTAAAGCTTGAACGACATGCGGTAGATCGGCAAAGCGTCCGTGCCGGTCTTGTCGTTGTAATAGGCGATCGTTACCGGCCAGAATGCCGCCTTGGCGAATTCGCCCGCCTTGCCGGCGTCGGCATCGCCATCCTTCGGCATCTGCGACTTGCCGACGAGGGTGGAGGTGATCAGGCTTTCATCGCCATCGTCCGAACCGTCGAATATCCGGGATTCGAAGATGCGCTTTCCCTGTTTCGCATGTTCGATGACCTGAAACATATGCTGTGTCGGGAATTCGCTGGCGACGAGACTGACCTGTCGGGCATCCGGGCGGGTCAGATCGACCTTCACGCCATCGGTGCCGTCGGTCGCGGCGCCCTGCACTTCCTTGTCCAGCTTGTCGTCGGTGTAGGACTTGGTCTCGAAGGTGAATTTCTTGGCCGTGAGATCCTCGAAGGTCGTGGTCTGCTGGTCGGTCATGCGCACGGCATCGCCGGTGTTGATCTGCGTCACGAAGCGGAAATCCGTCTTGTAGCCCTGACAGGCCGAGCCGGTGAATTCATAGACCATGCGGCCCGTCATGCCCTCGATGCCGGATCGATCGGACGCATCCTTGAGTTCGAGATCGTAGACGGCGCGGTGGGCGACGAGATCGGGAACCGTGACCGGCAAGGCATTGGCAGCGTTCGACAGGCCGGTCATAAGCCCTGTTGCGGCAACGAAACCAAGCGTCCTGACAAACATGCAATATCTCCTGTTGGACTCGCCGCTCATATTGTACAAGCAACCGCCCGGCTTTTGGATCAACATCTTCTGAATGCCGGATTCTTGAAGGATTTACAACAAAACCGGAGACGAAAATGTCGGACGTCATCGAAGGCCGCCTCAAGGAACTTGGCTTTACGCTCCCCGTAGCCGCAGCACCAGCCGCAAACTACGTTCCATTCACCATCAGCGGCAATCTGCTTTATGTATCGGGTCAACTGCCGATGGAATCGGGCAAGATTGCGGTGACGGGCCTCGTTGGCCGCGATGTCGACGTGCCAGGCGCCCAGCGCGCGGCCGAACTTTGCGCCGTCAACATTCTCGCACAGGTCAAGGCCGCTTTGAATGGCGATCTCTCGAAAATCCGCCGTGTCGTCAAGCTGAATGGCTTTGTTGCGTCGGTTCCGGAGTTCGTGGAACAGCACCTCGTCATCAACGGTGCTTCCAACCTCATTGCCAATGTTCTCGGTGAGCCCGGCAAACACGCCCGCGCCGCCGTCGGCATGGCCTGCCTGCCCTTCAATGCCGCCGTCGAAATAGACGCCATCGTGGAAATCGACGTATGACGCTGAAACTCTCCTGGCTGACGGCTCAGCCCGTCGCCCATCGCGGTTATCATGATCTCAATAAGGCGGTCTGGGAAAACACGCTTTCCGCCTTTTCCCGCGCCATCGAGGCCGGTTTCGCCATCGAATGCGACGTGCAGCTGGCAGCCGACAGTGTGCCGGTGATTTTTCACGACGACGACATGGCCCGCCTGACCAGCATCAAGGGCGATGTGCGCGAACGCACATCGGCCGAGCTGTCGCTTCTTGCCGTCGGCCAGACCGGGGATCGGGTCCCTACCCTCAAGCAGCTTCTCACGCTCTGCGCCGGCAAGGTGCCGCTGGTCATCGAGCTGAAAGGCCGCGCCGGTGAAGGCGTCGACGACGGTTTTGCCGAGGCGGTGCTGGAAGACCTTGAGGACTACAAGGGCCATGTGGCGCTGATGAGCTTCGACCACCATCTGCTGAAGGATTTGAAGGCGGCCGGCTCGCCCTGGCCGCTGGGCCTGACGGCCGAAGGCGACAAGCCGGAAGACTTCTTCAAACATGACGAAGCGATGCAGCTCGGGCTCGATTTTATCTCCTATCATTGGGGTCATCTGCCCAACAGCTTCATCGAGGCGCAAAGAAAACTTGGCCTTCCGGTGATTACCTGGACGGTCAGGGATGAAAATGCGCGCGAGACTACCTATAAATATGCGGACCAGATGACATTCGAAGGTTTCGACCCGAGAGAGAACCCGTCCGCCACGGCATGACAGAAGACTATTCCATTCGCGTTGCGCAATCCTTCAGGGATATCGATCCGGAAAGCTGGAAACGGCTTTCCGGAACCTCGCGCAATACGTCAGGAAAAATCTACAACCCGTTTATTTCCCATGAATTTTTATCATCCATGGAAGAATCGGGATCGGCGACAGCGAAAACCGGCTGGCTGGGGCACCATCTGCTTCTCGAAAACGCCTCCGGAGCTCTGGTCGGCGCGGTGCCCGCCTATCTGAAGAACCACAGCAAGGGCGAATATGTTTTCGACCACGGCTGGGCGGATGCTTTCGAGCGGGCCGGCGGGCATTATTATCCGAAACTGCAATGCTCGGTCCCTTTCACGCCGGCAACCGGACCACGGTTGCTCGTCTGCGAAAACGAGGACGAGACACGTTTCAAAACGCTCCTGGCCTCCGGTCTCGCGCAGGTGACGGAAAAGATCGGCGTCTCATCGGCACATGTCACATTTCTGGAAGAGAACGATCTCTCCGCCCTTCTGCCGCGCGATTTCCTGCACAGGACCGACCAGCAGTTCCACTTCATCAATGACGGTTATCGCGATCACGATGATTTTCTCGACGCCCTTTCCTCGCGCAAGCGCAAGGGGCTGAAGAAAGAACGCCGCGCCGCACTCGAAAACGGCATCGAGATTGACTGGCTGACGGGAAGCGACCTGACCGAGGATATCTGGGACCAGTTCTTCGCCTTCTATATGGATACCGGCAGCCGCAAATGGGGCCGGCCCTATCTGACGCGGGAATTTTATTCACTGATCGGCGAGCGCATCGCCGATGACGTGCTGCTGGTGATGGCGAAACGCGAGGGACGCTATATTGCCGGTGCGATCAATTTCATCGGCTCGGACGCGCTTTATGGCCGCCACTGGGGCTGTATCGAGGATCACCCCTTTCTGCATTTCGAGGTCTGTTACCATCAGGCGATCGATTTCGCGCTTTCCAGGGGATTGAAACGGGTGGAAGCCGGCGCCCAGGGCGAACACAAGCTGGCGCGCGGTTACATGCCCGTCACCACCCATTCGGCGCATTTCATCGTCCACCCAGGCCTGCGCCGCGCCATTGCCGATTATCTTCAGCGCGAGCGCGAGGAAGTCGAGCATATCGGCGATTATCTTGATGAACACACGCCCTTCCGCAAGGGCGAGAGACAGGAACCGGACGTATAGTCCGCCATGAGGAGAGAACACGATGACGGCCAGCGCCTATGACGACGACAATATCTTCGCAAAAATCCTGCGCGGCGAAATTCCGAGCCACAAGCTTTACGAGGACGAGCACACGCTAGCCTTCATGGATGTGATGCCGCAGGCCCCCGGCCATCTGCTGGTCGTTCCGAAAACCGGTTCACGCAACCTGCTCGATGCCGACCCTGAAGTGCTGGCGAAAACCATTCCCGTGGTGCAGAAACTGGCAGTGGCGGCCAAGGAAGCCTTCGATGCCGATGGCGTCTTCATCGCCCAGTTCAACGAACCGGCGGCTGGCCAGACCGTTTTTCACCTGCATTTCCACGTCATTCCGCGCAAGGAAGGCGAGCCGCTGAAGCCGCATTCCGGCGTGATGGCCGATGGCGAGGTATTGAAGGCCCACGCGGAGAAGATAAAGGCCGCGCTTGCTTCGTGATGGCTGCCTGGCATGCGACGTCATCCTCGGCCTTGTGCCGAGGATCCAAACACGTATCTAAAATCAATCGGTTGCAGATGCTCGGGACAGGCCCGAGCATGACGGAGGAGAGGTTTCGGACTGATCATTCCGGAGAACGGTAAGCATTACTCTCCGGCCATGGCCAGCCCTCAAGCACCTGCATATCGGGCCGGAATATTTCCACCTTCAGCGGATAACAGGCCGCCGTATCGCTCGAATGCGTGGCGCTGCAATCACCGCCCGGGCAGGCGGAAAGCGCGCCGATAAGATCGATCTCGGCAAAAAGCTCCAGATAATCACCCGGCCGCACCGGGCTTGCCTTCATGAAATATTGGTGTGTGTCGCGGGTGAAACCCGTGCACATGAAGACATTCAGCACGTCATGCACATGCGGCTCCGCCTGCCGGAATGACAGACCCTTGGCGGAGGCCAGCGCATTGGTCAGATTGGAATGGCAGCACTGGTGGTAGTCGCCGCCGCTCAGGAGCTTATTGGTATAGGGATCGCAGCGTGTGCCGATAACGTCATGCACACCGCCGCCGTCTTCGTCGAAGCCATACCATGATAGCGTATCACGCGTGATCGTCGCCATCGGCCGCAGGGACGGCAGGTTGCTCCACAGCCGGTTGCCGACCGAAACATGGGTGGCGTGCAGGGCGCGGGTCTTGCCGCTGAAAAACCGCTCGGTCAGATCATGGGCGTTCCAGAGGTTCAGGTCTCCGACCTGCGGACCTTCAACGCTGACGATGCGAAAGAAATGCCCCTTCGGCACATGAAAGCTGCGGCCGTCACGCGGCGGCACTATGACCTCATCGATCTTTTCCATGCTTCGTTTGGCTTCTTCCAGACGCGCGAGGTCTGGCATCTCAAGCGTCCCGTTCGGATAAACGACAACAGGGCGGACGGCGCGGCGTTCAGCGGCGTCGACGGGTTCGGTGGCGGGCATGGGGGTCATGAAATCCTCTGGCAATCAAAATCTCGAGGCGAAATTGCGCCATGCCTGCTCGCCTGACAAGACGGGTTTTTCTTGCGCTCAGGCCAAGCCTTACTTACCCTTGAGGCATCATGAAATTACCGCCGCTCACCACTCTCCGGGCATTCGAAGCCGCAGCCAGAAGAATGAGTTTTTCTCTGGCTGCGCAGGAACTCGGCATGACGGCAACTGCTGTCAGCCAGCACGTGCGCAATCTGGAGGCTTGGCTCGGTGTGGCGCTGTTCGAGCGGCACGCACGGGGTGTGAGGCTTACGCCGGCCGGAAAGGAATTCGGCACGACGGTTTCGACCTCCTTACGCCAGATTGCCTCTGGCGCCGCCCGGATCCGTCAGGGAAATGACCGCATGACCGTCCGCCTTGCCAGTTTGCCTTCGGTCGTGGCGCATTTTCTGACGCCTCGCCTGCCACGCTTTCGGGCGCTTTACCCCGATATACAGGTATCCATCAGCTATTCTGGCACGCATCACAGAATACCGGCCGATCTCACCATAGGACATGGCATCGCCTCCGGGGAAAACGCGGTCGCGCTTTTCAGCGCAGAGACACGGCCGACATGCGCGCCGGGCTATATCGCTAAATTCGGTCCTTTCGACAATGTTGACAGCCTGTTACGAGCGGAATTGCTGCACGACGACACCGAGGCGGCGTGGCAGAACTGGTTCGCAGCCGGGGGAATATCCCTGCCCGATAACGCCGGCCCGGTTTTCGCGGATTTCAACCTGCTCGTGACCGCTCTCAAAGCCGGTCAAGGCATCGGCCTCTGCCCGACGGCGCTGCTTCACGACGAGATTGCCGAAGGTCAACTGACCGTGCTCTTCGACCGGGCGGCCGATACGGAGAAATATTACTGGCTGATGGAAGCCCAAGAGATGACCGCATCGGCTAGACTTCTTGCGGATTGGCTTGCTGTGGAAGCCCAAGAGAGCGGTCTCTGAGGTGGAATAAACCAGTCTCAGAAACCGAGCGCGAACAAACCACCCGCCAGAAGCAGGATCGGCACAGCCACGCCGACGATGACCCGCTGGCCTGCCATCAGAAAAGCGATGAAACCGAGTGTGGCAGCGCCGATGCGCAGCCACAGGGGCGATGCTTCCAGCGTTCCGGTTGGAAAGACGATCAGCTTGGCGGTGACGGCCATGACGAGTGCGGTGGCGACCGCCCTTACCCAGTGCAGCGCTTCGGAATCCTCCTTCAGGCGGTTACCGGCGAGAACGCCGAGCCAGCGCCAGAGATCGGTCGCCAGCCAGCCGGCAATCGCGATGAAGAGATAAGGCGCCCACCAATGTTCGGTGATCATGGTTCGCTCTCCGGTGAGACGGGTTTTATCCGACGGCGGAACACGAGGCGGTCGATCAGATAGGCCGCCGTGCCCCCGCCGATCCCGGCATAGAGAATATCGAATTCCGGTGCGATGACCGCGAAGGCCGGTCCGGCGATAACACCGATGACGAAGGCGACCTTGACGACGGAATGACGGGCCGAGGCCCAGATCGATGCCACAAAATAGACCGGCGTGAGAAAAAACAGCACGCCGGCGACAAGCGGCGGAAAGGCGGCGACAACGCCGTAACACAGGCCGACGATGATGGCATTGACCACGGTGAGCGTCATGCCGAAACCGGCGAACCAGGCGGCGCGTGCTTCGCGCGGCACCTTGGAAAGATTTTGCGTGGCAAAAACCCAGGCCGTGATTGCGACGAAGTGGGAGAGAAACAGCAAGATCCATGTCGGCGTCTTCGCGCCGCGCATTTCTGGCACGATGGAGGCGACCATCGGCATCATCCGGACCGAGGACAGCGTCACCGCCAGAAAGCAGGCGGCAAGATTGGCGCCGCCGACCATGGAGCCGATCAGGATCATCTTGGCCGGCAGGGCCCAGATCATCAGCGTCATGAACACGGCTTCACCGCGCGCGACACCGGATTCCAGCGCGAAGGCGCTGAAACCAACGAAAGATGTCATCAGAATGAGCGAGGGCAGCGAAAATATGCCCCGCATTCCCCGGAAAAACCAGCCGCTCAGGGGGATGGTATCGCTGTCGGCAGTCTGCATTGCTGACCCACTTGTGCATGTCACCCGAAACTGTGCCGTAGCTTCGGGGTAACGTCATGCATAAACAAAAAATGAAACGCGCCGGAGGTATCAGGGAAAACGCGACGCGCTTCATACATGAAAATGCCGGGCTTTCGCCCGGCATCGGTTTATCGGTCGAAGACCTTGGTCATTTCTTCTTCGGCACTTTCGGCACCGCATTGGTCTTGCGCCGTGGCTTGCTGTCCTCGTCCGACTTATCGGCCTCGGCAACAAGGACATCCGCCTCTTCATTGGCCTTCGCCGCCTTGGAAGCGGGTTTCGTCTTGGCCTTTGCCTTGCCGGGCGATTTGGCCGCCTTCAGTTCGGCCTCCGGCTGCGGCTTCACGGGTGCCGTCTCCGGCAGGACCTCGAGTATGAGACCATCGGAGCCGTCATCCTTCTTGCCGACGGTGACGCTGACGACGCCGCCCTTCTTGAGCTTGCCAAAGAGGATTTCGTTGGCGAGCGGCTTCTTGATGTTTTCCTGGATCACGCGCGACAGAGGACGGGCGCCCATCTTCTCGTCGTAACCCTTCTCCGCCAGCCAGGAGATCGCATCTTCATGCAGATCGAAGGTGACGTTGCGCTCGGACAGCTGGGTTTCCAGCTGCATGACGAACTTCTGCACGACCTTGTGGATAACGGCGGTCGGCAGCGGCGAGAACGGAATGATCGCGTCCAGACGGTTGCGGAACTCCGGCGTGAACAGGCGGTTGATTGCCTCTTCATCTTCACCCGTACGGCGCGAAGAACCGAAACCGATGGCGGATTTCGCCATTTCGGATGCACCCGCATTCGTCGTCATGATGAGGATGACGTTGCGGAAGTCGATCTTCTTGCCGTTATGGTCGGTCAGCGAGCCGTGGTCCATCACCTGCAACAGGATGTTGTAGATATCCGGATGCGCCTTTTCGATTTCGTCCAGCAGCACCACGGAATGCGGATGCTGGTCGACACCGTCAGTCAAAAGACCGCCCTGATCGAAGCCGACATAACCGGGAGGTGCGCCGAGCAGGCGCGACACGGTATGACGCTCCATATATTCCGACATGTCGAAGCGTAGCATCTCGACGCCGAGCGAGGCGGCAAGCTGCTTGGCCACTTCCGTCTTACCGACGCCCGTCGGGCCGGAGAAGACATAGGAGCCAATCGGCTTGTTCGGTTCACGCAGGCCCGCACGCGCCAGCTTGATGGCCGTGGCAAGCGCCTCGATGGCGATATCCTGACCGTAAACGACGGAACGCAGTTCCTTTTCAAGGTTGGCGAGAACCATCTCGTCATCCTTGGAGACCGTCTTCGGGGGAATGCGGGCCATCGTCGCGATGGTGGCCTCGATTTCCCGCTCGGTGATCAGCTTGCGGCGCTTGGAGGCCGGCAGCAGCATCTGCGCCGCACCGGTCTCGTCGATCACGTCGATCGCCTTGTCCGGCAGCTTGCGGTCGGAAATGTAGCGAGCCGACAGCTCGACAGCAGCCTTGATCGCCTCGTTGGAATATCTGAGGTGGTGGTAGTCCTCGAAATAGGGCTTCAGCCCCTTCATGATCGCGATGGCGTCATCGATGGACGGCTCGTTGACGTCGATCTTCTGGAAACGGCGCACAAGCGCGCGATCCTTTTCGAAGAATTGCCGATATTCCTTATAGGTGGTCGAGCCGATGCAGCGGATCGCACCCGAAGACAAGGCAGGCTTCAAGAGGTTCGATGCATCCATCGCGCCACCCGAGGTCGCGCCCGCACCGATGACGGTGTGGATTTCATCGATGAACAGAACCGCGCCCGGATATTCTTCGAGTTCCTTGACGACCTGCTTCAAACGCTCTTCGAAATCACCGCGATAGCGGGTCCCGGCGAGCAGCGTACCCATGTCGAGCGAGAAGATGGTGTCATTGGCGAGCGCCTCCGGCACCTTGCCTTCGATGATACGCTTGGCGAGACCTTCGGCAATCGCCGTCTTGCCCACGCCCGGATCGCCCACATAAAGCGGGTTGTTCTTGGAGCGGCGGCAGAGGATCTGGATGGTGCGGTTGACCTCGTCGTGGCGGCCGATCAGCGGATCGATCTTGCCGTTTTTCGCCTTTTCATTGAGGTTGATGCAGTAAGCCTTCAGCGCATCCTGCTGCTTCTTGGCGGACGATCCGTCTTCCTCGGGATTGCTGCGGCTCGCCTTGTTTTCGCTTTCCGGTTCATCGGCACCGCGCGGCGTGCGCGTCTGCGACGTGCCGGGGCGCTTACCGATGCCGTGGGAGATGTAGTTGACCGCGTCGTAACGGGTCATCTCCTGCTCCTGCAGGAAATAGGCGGCGTGGCTTTCGCGCTCGGCGAAAATGGCCACAAGCACGTTCGCGCCGGTCACTTCCTCGCGGCCGGACGATTGAACATGGATGACGGCCCGCTGGATAACCCGCTGGAAGCCGGATGTGGGTTTGGAATCCTCGTCATAACCCGTGACGAGGTTCGTCAGTTCATTGTCGACGTAATCGCTGACAGTCTTGCGAAGCGCATCGAGATCGACATTGCAGGCGCCCATGACGGCTGCGGCATCCGCGTCGTCGATCAGCGCCAGAAGGAGATGTTCCAGCGTCGCATATTCGTGGTGACGCTCATTTGCAAAGGTCAGTGCCTGGTGCAGCGCCTTCTCGAGACTTGGGGAAAAAGTTGGCACGTTGCGATCCTCATTTCTTTTCCATGACGCATTGCAGCGGATGCTGGTGCTGTCGGGCGAAATCCATGACCTGGCTTACTTTCGTCTCTGCGACCTCATATGTAAACACCCCGCATTCGCCCACGCCGTGCTGGTGCACGTGCAGCATGATGCGGGTTGCCGCTTCGCGATCCTTCTGGAAAAAACGCTCCAGAATGTGGATGACGAATTCCATGGGAGTGTAGTCGTCATTCAGTAAAAGAACACGGTACAAATTCGGTCTTTTTGTTTTTGGCTTGACGCGGGTGATAACAGACGTTCCGCGGTTGGTGCCGCCGCCGTCTTCCCCTTCGCCCTCGCCCTGCATGTAGATCGGCCTAGCGATCATCTTTCATCATTCTCCAAACCGTTCTCAAACCGACAGTTCTTTGCCAGGAGGGAGAACTTCGCCTCTTCATATCTAGGTCGTTAAGACGCGATTTTAAGCCCCTTGCGAAACGGTGCAATCACTATTGCGTTTGCGAAGAGGCAAACCTCGGGAAAAGTGCGGATATGGAGGCAGCCAGGGCGCAGGAAGACACGGACCAGCAGTAGCGGCGCATTTTTCAGGCCGGATGCAATGGATGCGACAGGTCGCGGCGCAGTCCGAATCCGGTTCGCCGCCGCCCGACTTATTCCTTGTCGTCGAGCATTTCGCGAACGGCGATGGCGAGCTGCTTGAGCGAGAAGGGTTTGGGCAGAAAACCGAACTTGGCGTCCGCCGGCAGGTTCTTTGCGAAAGCATCCTCGGCATAACCCGAAACGAAGATGAATTTCAGGTCCGGATAGGACTTTCGCAGTTCCCTCAGCAGCGACGGACCGTCCATTTCCGGCATCACGACGTCGGAAACGACGATGTCGACCTTGCCTTCCAGCTCCTCCATCACCTCCAGGGCTTCGGTGCCGGAGCCGGCCTCATGCACGGTGTAGCCGCGGGTTTCCAGCATGCGCTTGCCGCCGCGCCGCACCGCTTCCTCGTCCTCCACCAGAAGCACGACAGCGGATTTGCCGGTGAGATCCAGCGGCTCTTCCTTCACCGGTTCGGCTGCGATGACCGGAGCAAGCGCCGCCTCGCCGGGCTGCCCGTTGCTCTGAACGGCCTCCACCACATGGCGCGGCAGGTAGATACGGAAGGCGGTTCCCTTGCCCACTTCCGATTCAGGATAGATATAACCGCCCGACTGTTTGACGATGCCATAGACCATCGACAGGCCAAGGCCGGTGCCCTTGCCGACTTCCTTGGTGGTGAAGAAGGGCTCGAAAATCTTGTCCATGATCTCGGGCGGAATACCCGTGCCATTATCGGCAACTTCCACCATCACCATGTCCTCGGCCGGGAATTCCGGACGGCCAAGCGCTGCGATTTCCTTCGCGTCGACGTTGCGCGTCCTGATGGTGATCTTACCGCCGTCGGGCATGGCGTCGCGTGCATTGACGCAGAGATTGATGAGCACCTGCTCGAATTGCGACAGATCCGTCTTTACCGGCCACAGATCGCGGCCGTAATCGACCTCCAGCTTGACATTGGTGCCGGAAATAAGCCTGTCCACCAGCATGCGCAGATCGCCGATCACATCCGTCAGGTTGAGGATGGCAGGACGCATGGTCTGCTTGCGCGAGAACGCCAGAAGCTGGCGCACCAGCACGGCCGCGCGGTTGGCGTTGCGCTTGATCTCCATGAGGTCGGCGAAGCTCGGATCGGCAGGCCGCGCCTGTAGCAGCAGGTGGTCCGACGACAGCAGGATGGCGGTAAGAACGTTATTGAAATCGTGGGCGATGCCGCCTGCGAGCGTACCAACGGCATTCATCTTCTGCGTCTGCGCCATCTGGGTCTCGAGCGCCTTCTGCTCGGTCACCTCTATGGCATAGACGATAGCCACCTCTTCCGGCGCCTCGTCGTCCTGATCGATCACGGCGTTGACATAGAAGCGGAAATGCCGGCCCTCATCGCTCGGATGGCGGGAATCGAAGGGCGCGATATCGCCCTGACGGTCCTTGGCTTCGGCCAGCGCCTGTTCCAGTCGCGGCTTCTCATTGTCATGAAGCACGGTCTCAAGCGCGACGCCGCGATCGATATCGTCGCGTCCGACAACGCCGGAGAACAATTTCAGGAAGGGCGCGTTGATGCGCAGGATGCGGCCTTCGCCGTCGAGCGAGGCAATCGCCATCGGCGTGTTGTTGAAAAAGCGGGTGAAACGCATGGCGGAGGAGGATTCCGTATCCTCCTGCCCCTTTGGGCGCATCAGGACGATGGTGCGGCTCTCGCCGGGCGCGCCATCCTTCGAGGTGACCTGATGCACGAGGCGGGCCGGCATGCTCTGGCCGTTCACCCGTCGCATGTCGAGATCGAGGATTTCAGTGCGCTTCGCCGTGCCCTGCGGATGCACCGATTCGATCAGCGCCATGCCCTCGCCGGCGACGATATCGGAAACGGTCATAGAACCGGGTGAGAACTGCGCCAGATCGATGCCGAGCCATTCCGACAGGGTGGCGTTCAGATAAACGATCTCGCCCTTGCGCCCGGCGGAAAAGAAACCGGCCGGGGCGTGATCGAGGTAATCGATGGCATTCTGCAATTCGCGGAAGAAGCGCTCCTGATCCTCGCGCTCCGGCGTGATGTCGGCGATCTGGAAGACGTGCAGCCCCTCGCCGCCCGCATCCTTCAGCACCCGGCCCTTCAGCCTGTACCAGTGCGGGCCTGCATTGGAATCCTCACCCAGCGGCTTCAGCAGCCGGAACTCTTCGTAACCGTCGCGGCCTTCGCGCAGCACGTTGATGAGCCGGTAAAGCGCTTCGGTTGATTCCCGACTGCGCGACAGAAGCGTTTCGAGGCTCTGGATATCGCTCGCCTTGGTGGTGCCGCTCATCCGGCAATAGGTGGCATTGGCATAGACCATATGCCCCTTGGCGTCGGTGATCAGCGTGCCTTCAGGGTGAGCAGAGAGAAACCGGCGGGCAAGCCCGTCGGATTGCGACTGCGGCATGACCTCGATGAAACCGATGATCGATGAGACCAGAAAGAAGATGCCCATCATGGCCAGCACGCCGAGAATGCCGAGCACGATTTCGTTTTCGAGCGAATCCTTGAAATAGACGAAGGCGGCAGCGGCGGCGATCAGAACCAGCGCCAGAAGCAGAATGCGCAAGACCGTGCCGGAACGGGCGCGCCTGTCCACCAGCGGAAGGTCGTTGTCGCTTGTCTCGCGCACCCGTGTCATCTTGGCCTCGCAGTCGTGCAGGTCGTCATTCGGTCAGCCCCATCTCCCTGACGGAATCGGGCAGTAAAATTTCTTGTAGCAACTCGCTTGACCGGCAAAAAGCTCCGCCAGGACACAAAGGCTTAAAAACGCACAGCGAAAACGGCCTGAAAGGTGTATAAATGCCTTAAAAGACTACGGCCTTGTACAGGTCAGCTCCTTCACCTGACATTGAATGCGCGGCGCGGAACAGACGATCTTGCCGTCAGCGACAGTGCAAACCGAGCATCCGTCCGTGAAGTCGACGCAGGAAGGATTGTCGCGCACGAACTCCGCCATGGTCGCGGCGTTGTCCAACACCTTGTCTTCGGCCCAGGCCATCGAATACGGAAACGCGAAAAACGGTGGCAACAGCAAAACAACACGCATCAAATGCCGTGCGGGGGAGCCGTTAATGCGCAATGACTGGAACATTCCGGAACGCTCCTTCGGCAAAAGAATTGCAACTTTCACTGTCTTTCAGCATTGAAGGACGAGATATGGCGCTTTGGTGGCGTCGTTACGGTTGAGGCGGCAATCCTGTGGGGCGAAATGAATAAACCTTGTATCGCGCCCAAAAAAATCGTCTTTTCCTGCTTGACGTTCACTTTATAAGAACCACGGCAATATTAATTGCCCAAGAAACGAAAAAGCCAAAAAATCTGAAGGGATGATCTCCATGATGGAAGATTTTATCGGCGCTTATGGAAACCGTCTCATCGTCGCGGTTGTCGGTGTGGGTGTGGCCCTGCTTGTTCTGGCGATTGCGCTGTGGCTTCTGCGCAGGCGCAGCGGTTCTGCCCCTTTCATCCGGGGCGGGCGCAACCGGCAGCCGCGACTGCAGGTTCTCGATGCAACGGCCGTGGACGCACGCCGCCGTCTGGTGCTGGTGCGCCGTGACAATGTCGAGCATCTCGTCATGATCGGCGGCCCAACGGATATCGTCATCGAAAGCGGTATAGGCGCGATCCCCATTGTCAGGGACGTGCAGGAGCCGGAATTGAAGGCGCTGCCGCGCCAGGAAAGCGAGCAGAAGAGAGCCGAGTCCGCGATCCAGCAGGAGCGTCGCTCCGCCCTGCCGCAACAGCAGCCCGTTGCAGCTGCGGCTCCCGTTTCCGTGCCTGAAGAACCCGTCAAGCAAGCACAGCGGCCGGAGCCGCCGGCACCTGTGGCGTCCCCGCGTCCAGCACCCATTGCGGCGGCCGCCGCTCAGGTTCCGCCACGCCCATCGACCCCGCCGCAACCCGTACCCACGCCTTCTACGGCGCGCGAAACCGCGCCGCCGGCAAGACAGGCGGCACCCGAGCGGGAGATAGCGCGCCCCACGCCACCGCCAATACCGGTTGCAGCGGCTCCGGTCGCTGCGGTCTTGCCCCTGGCGGCGGCATCGCTCGATATGGCTGCGGCCCGAACGGAACCCAGGCGTGCCGAGCCCGTCGTGCCCGCTCCGGCTCCGGCACCGGTCGCACCGCCGATCCCTGCACAGGCGCCGTTAGAGGCAAAGGCGGAAGAACGGACTGCGGAATTCGCTCCGCCGGTCTTTGCCGCGCGCGAGCCGGTGATCGACCAATCCATCGCCGCCGATTTTCTCGACGCCGCACGGGAGCGCGTTCTTCCCGACCTGAAGCCGGGACAGACAACGCCGCCCGCACCTTTCCCGCCCAAGCCTGAAAATCCGGCTGTGGCTTCGAACGACGCCGAGCCGAAATTTTCCGACGAGCTCGCCAGTGATTTCGAAAGCTTCCTTGAGGCGGAGATCGCCAAGAGCAAGGAGGCGGATAACGAACCGTCCATCGCCCCTGTCGCGGAAAAGCAGATCAAGCCGCAGCCAGCTTCCCCGCCTGTCACCGGCGCTTCACCGGATGGAGACATGCAGAAGGAAATGGCGCGTATTTTCGGAGAGCTTTCCGTGACCCGCGACCGCTGACGCGCGCGGGTCTTCCGACAAGAAATTAGAAATAGAATAAGGGCACGGAAACGATTTCCGTGCCCTTATTATTTGTCATGTGATTTGCCGACCTCTCGGCCGCAGCGCCTTATTCGTCGCGATAGACTTTTTCGCGACGCTCGTGGCGTTCCTGCGCCTCGATGGAAAGCGTTGCAATCGGGCGGGCGTCCAGACGCTTGAGGCCGATAGGCTCGCCCGTTTCCTCACAGTAACCGTAAGTACCGTCTTCGATCCGCTGAAGAGCCGCATCGATCTTGGAAATCAGCTTGCGCTGACGGTCGCGGGCGCGAAGTTCGATCGCCCGGTCCGTTTCGGAAGAAGCCCGATCGGCGAGATCGGGGTGGTTGGCGCTTTCTTCGGCGAGATGTCCGAGGGTCTCGCGCGCTTCTCTCAGGATGTCATTTTTCCAGGCGACCAGCTTCGCGCGGAAGTAAGCCCGCTGGCTGGCATTCATGAACTCATCGTCTTCCGAGAGCACATATTTGCTAAGATCGATCTTCTCACTCAACGCGATTCTCCTCGAAGAACATCTCAATGCGGCGGTGTATACTCCAATGATAGTGGCCGATTCAAGTCTGCAGATCAGTTTTCAGGCATTTTTAAAACTGACACAAAAATCATCTAAATGACTAATTTTTATCCTTTATTCGTATTGAAACGAACTCTTCTTCAATCACTTCAACGCGACTTACCAACAGGAAAGAGGACTTGCGGTCCTGCAACCCTATCCTGTAGCATTCAACCCGTGCCCTGACATTCGAACGCCGGTCCCCGCCCTTGACAGCATCTTCCCCGAGCCGAGTTTATCTTCTGCGCCACGCCAAGGCTGCCTGGGCGGCGCCGGGAGAACGGGATTTCGACCGGGGATTGAACGAAGCGGGTTTTGCCGAGGCGGAGGTCATCGCCGACCTTGCCGCCGACCGGCATTACCGCCCCGATCTGCTTCTGTCATCCACGGCTGCGCGTTGCCGGCAGACCACGCAGGCCTGGCAGCGGGCGTTCAACGAAGGCATAGACATCTTCTACGTCGATGAAATGTATAATGCGCGCAGCGAAACCTACCTCTCCCTCATCGCCGCGCAGGCGCAGGCGCAATCGGTGATGCTGGTGGGCCACAACCCCACCATGGAGGCGACGCTGGAAGCGATGATCGGCGAAGATTTGCTGCATGCCGCCCTGCCCTCGGGTTTTCCGACATCGGGCCTTGCGGTTCTCGACCATGATGACAGCGCCGCAAACGGTAAAAACAGCTGGCGGCTGGTCGATTTTCTCGCGCCGGGCAAATAATCGCTGCGGCCCTTCCTACGAATTTTGCAAAGCCGCCCTGCTGAAAATCCGCTGGAGCGCTTCTTTTTTGGGCAGCCATACCTTCCTATATTGCAGCCGTGACCGTTAAACACAGCCAGGAAACTGCCATTGCCGCCTTCTCTTACGTCCCTGACAGACAGCGCGCTTATCGCATTCGATAATCTGGCCGACCGTGCGAGCAACCTCACCCACCCGACATTGCGGCTTGGCGTCACCGGCCTTTCGCGGGCGGGCAAGACGGTTTTCATCTCTTCCCTCGTCCACAATCTCCTGAACGGCGGCCGGCTGCCGCTGTTCGAGGCGATGCGGTCCGGACGTGTCTCGAATGTGCGGCTGGAGCCGCAGCCGGATGACGCCATTCCGCGTTTTCAATATGAGGATCATATTCAGGCGCTGGTGCGCGACCGGCTGTGGCCGGATTCGACACGGGCGATCTCGGAACTCAGGATAACGCTGGATTATCAGAGCGCCAGCGGCTGGGGCCGATGGTTTTCGGCCGGTAAGCTCTCCATCGATATTGTCGATTATCCCGGCGAATGGCTGCTCGACCTGCCGCTTCTGTCGCAGGACTATAAACAGTTCAGCGACGCGACCGTCGCCCTTGCCGGAAGCGGCATCCGCGCCGAACTGGCGCAGGAATGGCTGGCGATCGCCTCTTCGCTCGATATCAACGCACCGGCCGACGAGATGACGGCCCGACGTCTGGCCGAAAGTTTCGCAGCCTATCTGAAGGCCTGCAAATCCGATGAAAGATCGCTTTCCACCCTGCCGCCCGGCCGTTTCCTGATGCCCGGCGATCTGGAAGGGTCGCCCGCGCTGACCTTCGCACCGCTTCCCGCCCTGACGGATGAGAAAGCGCCGAAAGGCTCGCTGCGCGCCATGATGGAACGGCGCTATGACGCCTACAAGTCGATTGTGGTCAAACCCTTCTTCCGCGAGCATTTCGCCCGCCTCGACCGGCAGATCGTTCTGATCGACACGCTGCAGGCGGTCAATCGCGGCCCTGAAGCCGTGCAGGATCTGGAGCGGGCGCTGGGCGATGTCCTTGCCTGTTTCCGCCCCGGCACCAACAGTCTGCTGTCGTCGCTAATTGGCAGGCGTATCGACAAGGTGCTGATTGCCGCCACCAAGGCCGATCACCTGCATCACGAAAGCCACGACCGGCTGGAGCGCCTGACCCGCCGTCTGGTGGACCGCGCCATCACCACCATCGGCATGAATGGCGCCGGCATCGAGGTCATGGCGCTCGCTTCCGTGCGCGCCACCAGAGAGGCGAGCGTGCGACAGGATGGCCACGAGCTGCCCGTTATCGTCGGCACGCCCATGGCCGGTGAAACCATCAATGGCGAGACCTTCGACGGCAATCGCAAGACGGCGATCTTTCCCGGCGATCTGCCCGAGGATCCGGAACCGCTTTTCCGCAGCATCGACAGGGATGGCGACAAGGCGTCGCTGCCGGACGTCAATGTCGTGCGCTTCCGCCCGCCGAATATAGACGAGCCGGGCGGCGGCGGCATCCGCCTTTCCGTTCCCCATATCAGGCTCGACCGCGCCATGCAGTTCCTGTTCGGAGACAAGCTCGCATGAAGCTTCCCACACAAAACGATCCGCAGGCGCGCCGCCCGGCCGCTTTCACGCTTGAAACCGAAGAGACGGCACGACCGTCCGCCGCACAGAAACGCGCGCCGCGCAGCTTCGACGCCGAGATTTCGCTGACGCCCGACGAGGACGATCCGTTTCTGGCGCCTGAGGAGATCGATGCCGCCGCGCTGCCGGTGGCGTCTCCGAAGAAAAGCCGCTTCTCCTTCGGCAAACTTGCGCTCGGCGCGCTTGGCGTCCTGTTCTCGCTCGCCTTCGGGCTCTGGGCGGATCAGCTCATCCGCAACCTGTTTTCCCGTTCCGACTGGCTGGGTTACACGGCCACTATCGCTCTTATTGTGGCGCTTTTCGCCGTTCTCGTTCTCGTCGGCCGGGAAGTCTTCGGCATCATGCGGCTTAACGCCGTGCAATCCTTGAAGGCCGATGCCGAGACGGCGAGCCTCGACAAGAGCCCGAAACCCGCACGCGCCATCGTCACCCGCCTGAATGCCGTTCTCTCCCACAGGGCCGAAACGGCCAAGGGGCGTGCGGCGCTGAAGGAAACGGAAAACGATGTGATCGACGGCCCGCATCTGATCGAGCTTGCCGAACGTGAGTTGCTCGTTCCGCTCGACAGGCAGGCCCGCGCCCTCATTCTCAATTCGTCCAAGCGCGTCTCAGTCGTCACCGCCGTCAGCCCGCGCGCGGTGGTCGATCTCGCTTATGTGCTGTTTGAAGTGACGCGGCTGGTGCGCGCCATGGCGGAGCTTTATGGCGGCCGTCCCGGCACACTCGGCATGCTGAAGCTGCTGCGCGATGTCGTCGCCCATCTTGCCGTCACGGGCTCGATCGCCGTTGGCGACGGGCTCGCCCAGCAGGTTCTCGGCCACGGTCTTGCCTCGAAACTCTCGGCGCGACTCGGCGAAGGCGTCATCAACGGCCTGATGACGGCGCGAATCGGCATTGCCGCGATGGATCTGTGCCGTCCGCTGCCGTTCAGGGCGGTGAAGCGGCCGGGGATCGGCGATTTCATGTCCGACCTCACACCCGATTTAAGCGGTGGAAAAACCGGTGAAAAAGCCTGATTACCCGGGCCTGGGCGGTTCAAAAGGTTACGAACGAAGCCGCAAATGAGAGCGAAATAAACCAAGCATTAACCATTCCGCCGGTAGATTGCAGCCTATCGAACAGGCATCTTCGCCGGGGAAAGTATCATGTATTCGCGCTTCTTTTCGCTTGTGGGCGGACTTGCCGCCATATTATCCGTCAGCGGCGGTTTCGGCATGTCTGACGTCCATGCCGCATCGCGCGATCGCGACGACGTGTTCTTCCGCTCCGTGGCCGGTGTGTGGAAAGGCCCGGGCGAAATCGTCGCTGGCAAATACAAGGGCACGAAGTTCACCTGCGATCTGACCGGCGAGCCACTCGACGACAAGCAGACCGGCATCAAGCTCGGCGGCACCTGCCGCGTCGGCGTCTTCAGCCAGCCCATGTCTGCCGTCATCAGCCAGAAGGGCAACTCTTACGAGGGCAAATTCCTCGACGGTGCTGAAGGCAAGGGACTGGACATCACCTCCGGACAGGTTAGCGGCGACAAGGTCGTCGTCGGCATCAACCGCGCCAAGCTCAACGGTGCAATGGTCGCCCGCGTCTCGAACGACAATTCGATGAACATCACCATTTCGGTAAAGGTCGCCGACCAGATGATCCCGGTCATCGGCGTGACGCTGGCGCGCGATATCGACCAGCTCGCCGTTGGTTCGATCAAGCCGTAAAAGCCATACTCTTCTCAGCCATCGCCAAGCGGGAGTGTCCACCACTCCCGTTTTTCGTTTGCGCTGACAATGCCGGTCTTGTCCGCCTGCTGAAGCCATTCCCGCACGGGCTTGCCTTTTACCTCAAGGTCGGGCGCGATATCGGCAAGCGGCATCAACACGAAAGCGCGCTCCGTCATGCGCGGATGCGGCACTTCGATGCTTTCCGTTACGAGAGATTCATTCCCATAGGTCAGCACATCGATATCGATGGTGCGCGGCCCCCAGCGCTCCGTGCGCACCCGCTTCATACCCTTTTCAATGTCGAGGCATAATTGCAGCAGCGCAGGCGCTGAAAGCGAGGTTTCGACCAAGGCGCAGCAATTGAAAAAATCCGCCTGATCCGTCTTACCCCAGGGCGGCGTGCGGTAAAGGTCGGAAACGGCCAGCAGGCGGCAATCGTCACGCGCATCGAGTTCGCGGAGCGCCCTTGACATGGCTGCGGCAGGATCGCCGATATTGCCGCCGAGCCCCAAGGCGGCGACGGTCAATTTTTCAGGCACGGTGTTCAACGCTCACCTGCGCATAATCGAGAATGCCCGGAACCGGTGCCGAAGGTTTGCGTACCGTTATCCTGAGCCAGACGATCTGCGGATAACGGGCGCGAAGCGCCTTGGCGATGTCGTTCGCCAGCGCCTCGATGAGATAACGGCGTTGGCCGACGACGATTTTTTCGATGACGGCGAACGCCACGCCATAATCGACGGTGTTTTCGATATCGTCGGTTTCCAGCGCATCACCCGCCTCAACTTCCATCTCGGCATCGACGAAAAAGCGCTGGCCCAGCACCTCCTCCTGCTCGAGAAGGCCATGACGGGCGAAAAAAGAACAGTTTTTCAGGATGATGGTATAGCGGCTCATCGCATCGCCTCCATGGCAGGACTGTTTCGCCAAAAAGCCGCGCCACCTTCCGGACACGGCATTCCGGCACTCGTTGATCTACGCATCGGCCTTTGCCGACGTTTTGGCAAGAACCGCATCGGCGATTGCCAGCGCATCGCGGGTTGCGGCGACATTGTGCACGCGAAAAATCGAAGCGCCGGCAAGCCGCAGGATCGCGGTTGTCGCAGCCGTTCCGATATCGCGTTCATGGGCCGCATCCCGGCCCGTCAGCGACCCGATGAAACGCTTGCGCGACGTACCGGCGAGAACCGGCAGGCCGAAGGCGGCAAGTTCGCCGAAACGCGCCATGAGCGCGACATTTTCGCTCTCGTCCTTGGCGAAACCAAAACCGGGATCGAGCACGACGGCGTCGCGGGCAATACCCGCATCCTCGGCGATCTCCAGCGAGCGATTGAGGAATTCGAACTGGTCGGCGATGACATCCGCAAGCTTCTGCCGGTCGCGGCCGGTATGCATGATGCACACGCCGGCGCGGGTGGCGGCGACCACACCGGCCATATCCGGGTCTTTCTGCAGGCCGAAGACATCATTGACGATATGTGCGCCTGCCCCGACCGCCAGTCGCGCTGTCGAGGCGCGATAGGTATCGACGGAAATCAGCACATCCGTCTCGCGGCGCAATTTTTCGATGACGGGAAGCACCCGGTCCTGTTCTTCGGCTTCCGTTACCGCAGCCGCTCCCGGCCGGGTGGATTCGCCGCCGATATCGATGATGTCAGCGCCCTCTTCCACACAGGTCAGCGCATGGGAAAAAGCCGCATCGACGGCGAGATAACGGCCGCCATCGGAAAAGGAATCGGGGGTTGCATTGACGATGGCCATAATACGGCCACGCCCATCAAGTTTCAGGGAGCGGCCATGGGCCGCTTGCCACGCGTTGCTGCCGGCTGTTATCACGTAACACGCGCCTTTCGGGAATAACGGAGTGTTATGCCAATTCTTATAAGTTCCGCTCCGCCTATGCAGCAAACCTTTTTCAAGTTCAACCGGAAGGCCGGGTCATGACCAAATCATCACGTGCTCTTTGCGCCGCTTTAGCGGCCGCGGTGGCACTTTCCCTACCCGGATCGGCTTTTTCCGAAACCATCGTCCGCAAGACCTATTCCTATTTTTCGATCAGCGGCAAAACCGCCGCCGACCTCGACCAGCAGCTTTCCAGGCACGGCCCGCTGACGCGCAATACCGGCGCGCGCCATCCAGGCGCCACCGAAATCAAATTCGGCGGCGAGCTCACCTATGTCGAGAAAAACGGCCTTTGCAGCGTCGGTACGGCCAAAGTGGTGCTGAATACCCGCATTCTCCTGCCGCAATGGAAAAACCGCCGCCGCACCACGGCGGAACTGGCCTTCATCTGGGATACGCTGCTTGCCGATATCAAGCGCCACGAGGAGCGCCACGCGGAAATCGCCCGCACCCACGCCCGCTCGCTTGAAAGACAGCTGACGTCGCTTCGCCCGCAGAAAAGCTGCGAGACGCTGCAGGAAATGGTCGGCAAGATCACCCAGGCGGTGATGGACGAGCACGACCGCGATCAGATGCGCTTCGATGTGGTGGAGTCGAAAAATTTCGATGCCCGCATGACACGGCTTTTGAAGAACCGGCTCGAGCAGGGCCAGAACCGCCGCTGAGCGGTCTTACACCCCATCTCATTCCCTTAACATCAAGCGCGGACATGACGTTACGTCATGTCCGATATCACCCGTGAATTCTCGTGATGGTGCCGTCGCCAAGACTCATTGTACGTTCTTCGTACGGTATCGGACCATTCGGCCAAGCGGCTTGAGGGCTCCAGCCGTCTCCGGTTCTCCCGGTGCGCACTTGAGGGCTCGCAGGTGTTTCCTCCCTCGCCTGCATGCTGCGTACCCGCCTCGCCCCGCTCCCCGCTACCAGGTGAGCGGGGCTTTTTCTGCGTTTAGCAATGACGAAAGATGTCAGCCCTGACGTTCGGGAACATGAACGACGAGACCATCGAGCTCATCGTTCATCTTGATCTGACAGGAAAGGCGCGAGGTGGGGCGCACGTCAAAGGCGAAGTCCAGCATATCTTCTTCCATCGGTTCCGGGCCGCCGACGCGCTCGGCCCAGGCGTCGTCGACATAGACATGACAGGTCGCACAGGCACAGGCGCCGCCGCATTCCGCATCGATGCCGGGAATGGAGTTGCGCACCGCATTCTCCATGACGGTGGAGCCGTTGCTCACGTCGAGTTCATGGGGCGTGCCATCAAAGGCAACGATGGTCAGTTTTGTCATGCCGGAAATCCAAAATGTGATCTAAGAACTGTTCTAAACACATAGAAAGGCCGGTCCGCCTTGGCAACCCGCTTCAAGGGCGCACAGACGCAACCGGCCTTGCAAAATGCCAAATTTGATGCGTTACGCCTCAGCGGCAGAGCTTGAGGATGAAATTTTCGGCCTCGACGATGGTCGCCGCGAGTTTTGCGATCGCCGCGCTGTCATTGCCCTTGTCCTCCACCACGGCTGCGGCCGCGGAGACGGCCGAGGCGCCGACGGCCTGCGCAGACCCCTTCAAACGATGGGCCGTCGCCATGACAGCCTTGTCGTCGGCGCCTGCCATTTCATGCAGAGCGGCGCGGGCGTTGCGGCTGAAGAGTTGCAGCACTTCGATCTCCAGATCCTTGTCGCCCATCGTCTGCCGGGCGAGATGATCGAAATCGATCGGTTTTTTACCGGCGGCGGGCGCACCGCCGCAATTGTCGGGAGCTTCGAAAGCAATACTGACCGCTGCCATGGCTGAAATTCCTGTCTCGCCGTTTCCTGTTTCGTGTCACATCTGTGTCGTATTCACGCATCCGGGCCGCTGCTATCGGCTTAAATTACGGCGTGACGCAGGCGAAAATCTTCTGCTATGGTTAATTTATGTTAAACTTATGCGAAACAAGGCGTTCAGCGTGAAACTGAGGTTTAAAAACTGTTAAAAAGCCGACACTTCGCCACCGCCGCAAATCCGCATTAATTGTTTCGAACACCTAAATGTGTCACTACGGTACTGCCGTTCCCACGAGGCTTAAGCTCAAGCTTTGTTATTGCGGCACAGTGATGTAATTTCGCCCGAAAGCTGGACCACCAGCAATTCGGGATTTGGTAAATGGCGGAATTGTTCTCTCTTCAAGGGATAATGTTCCGCTGGCATGATGGCGGCAGTCCGCTTGCGGAACGCAAGTGGTCAACGGCATGAAGCCGGGCGTATGTGTAACGAGGCGTAACCGCATGGCGAATAACAAGATCAGCGACTCTGTCGACGAGACTGCATTTCAGGCGTTGGAAGATGCCCTGCAGCTTGGTGCTTTCGAAGAAAAGCCGGAGACGCGGAAAACTGCAGCGCCGAAGCAGCCGGAGGCCAGATTGAAGGAAGCAAGCAGACCGACCCCTGCTCCCGAGGCCGCCCGCGCGCCTGCCGAACAGACGCCCAGATCGCCCAATCTCGAAGCGGCCAATGACGGCTCCAAGCGCAGCCCGGCCATGATCCTGAAATCGCTGGAAGGCGGCTCCATCGGCGGCGCGCTGCGCAACGCCACGATCATGTCGGTCATCTGGGCGCTCGGCGGTCTTGGCATCGCTCATCTTCTTTATGGCAACGCGCTGTGGAACATCGCTTCACTGGCCGATCTCACCGCGATCCCCGGCCTGATGGCTATCGTCGTCGGCATCCTCCTTCCCATCATGCTGTTCTTCGCCTTTGCGATCATGATGGCGCGCGCCCGCGATCTGCGCAACGCCGCCCGCTCCATGGCCGAAGTCGCCCTTCGCCTTGCCGAGCCGGAAACGGTCGCGTCCGATCGCATCATGTCCGTCGGCCAGGCGGTTCGCCGTGAAGTCTCGGCCATGAATGACGGTATCGAGCGCACGATCGCCCGCGCGACGGAACTCGAGACCCTCGTGCATTCCGAGGTCAACGCGCTTGAGCGCAGCTATGCCGACAACGAACTGCGCGTGCGCAGCCTCGTGCAGGAACTGACCGCCGAGCGTGACGCCATCGTCAATCACGCCGAGCGTATCCGCTCCTCCATCGTCGGTGCGCAGGAACAGATCAAGGAAGAGCTTTCCATCGTCGGTGAAGAGCTTTCGATGCGGATCGCCACGACCGGCGAGGCCTTCGCCTCGATGATCGACACCCGCTCGGCCGCGCTTTTGGAAAAATCGCGCGCCTCGACCGAAGCGATGGGCAGCCTGATCGCCGCCAAGACCGAAAATCTGCTTCAGGCGCTGAATTCCTCCGGCGCGACGCTGTCCAATGAATTCGACATGCGCCTGCACAACCTCACCTCGACGCTGGATGAGCGCGGTGAAGTTCTGCTCGAGCGTTTCGCAATCCATGCATCGACGCTGGATAGCGGTGCGGAAAGCCTCAACAGCGCGCTTGAAGAGCGCACCCGCCAGCTCAACGAGACGCTGTCCACGCGCACGCTCGAACTCAACCGCAATATCGACCGCGGCCAGCAGATCATCGGCGGTTCGCTGGATACCGTTCTCGACAAGCTGTCCACGACGCTTGAAGAAAAGGGCCTCTCCTTCCGCCAGAGCCTGCAGAGCACGGCGGACGATGCGATCATGGATCTCGACCTTCGCTCCGGCCTCTACGAAGAGCGCATGCAGGCGACGGTCGGCCAGGTCAACTCCGCCTTCGACGAGCATGTCGCGCAGTTCGCCAGCGCCTTCGACCAGCGCGCCGGCAGCCTCGACAGCAAGCTGATGGAAAGCCTCGCCCGCATCAACGAAACCGTTGCCGGCGGCTCCGAAGCGCTCGACACCATGCTGAGCGCCGGTCTGGAGCGCATCGGCACCACCATGACCGATCAATCGCTGGCGCTCGCAACCGCGCTCGGTACGGGTCAGGAAATGCTGGAAAGCGCCCTTGAAAGCCGGACACAGGCCTTCAGCGACGCAATCGGCCAGCGTACCGCCGAAATCACCGATGCCTTCACCAGTTCGCACGAGAAGATCGACGCCGTGCTGGCCGAACGCAGCAATGCCCTGTTCGGCGCGCTTTCGGCCAGCCAGAACCGTTTCGACGAAGCACTCGCCAGCCGTTCGATGGCGATTACCGGCTCCGTCTCCGGCACGGCCGAACGTCTCGCCGCCATGCTCGACGAACGTGCCGCCGCGATCAATAGCGTCGTCGCCGATGTCGAGCGCCGTCTTGCCGAAACGCTCGAAACCCGGGCAGCGGCCATCACCGGCGCGGTTTCCGGCATCGAGGACCGCATTTCCGACACGCTGGAAAGCCGCACGGCCGCCCTGCACGACGTCGTCTCCGGCGCGGAGAGCCGTATCGCCGATACGCTTGACGGCCGCACGGCCGCGCTTTCCAGCGCCATTTCCGGCGTCGAGGAACGTATTGCCGACACGATGGACAGCCGCACGCTGTCGCTCGACATGACCTTTGCCAATGTCGAGGAAAGACTTTCCGAGACGCTCGACAACCGCACCTCTGCCCTCACCGGCATTGTCGCAAGTGCTGAGGAAAAGATTGCCGGCGCGCTCGACAGCCGCACGGCCACCTTCGGAGACGTGGTCGCCGGTGCTGAAACCCGCATCGCGGAAACGCTGGATGGCCGCACCGCAGCCCTCAACGCCGTTGTCTCCGGTGCTGAAGAACGCATCGCCGATGCGCTCGACAGCCGTACCATGGCGCTCGACATGGCATTCTCCGGCGCGGAAGAAAAAATCGCCGAAGCGCTCGACACCCGCACCGCAGCCCTTGGCGAGCTGGTTGCCGGCGCCGAGACCCGTATTGCCGGGGCGCTCGACAGCCGAACCGAGTCGCTGAAGACCGTCGTTTCCGGCGCGGAAGAGCGCATCACCGATGTGCTCGACAGCCGCACCATGGCGCTCGATATGAGCTTCTCCGGTGTCGAGGAAAAGATCGCCGATATTCTCGACGGTCGCACCACAGCGCTGCAGAATGCCGTTTCCGGTGTCGAAGACCGCATTGCCGGCGCGCTTGACAGCCGTACTGCGGCCCTCTCGGGCATCGTCTCCGGTGCGGAGGAGCGCATCGCGGACGCGCTCGACAGCCGCACCATGGCGCTCGACATGGCGATTTCCGGCGTCGAGGACCGTATTGCCGAGGCCATGGATGCCAGAGCATCGTCGCTTTCGCTTGCGGCGGCCGGCGTCGGCCAGCGCCTAGAAGCCACCGCATTCACGCTTGAAAACGCGCTTGCCAGCGGCCACGAGCGGCTCGAAACCATGCTCGGTTCGCAGGCTGAACGCATTGCCGGATCGCTGGAGCGCAATAGCGGCCTGATCGAGCAGAGCGTCTCGGGTGCGGCCAACCGCATCGAAAGCGTCGTTGAAGACGGCAGCACCCGTTTTGCCCAGACGGTGGAAGAAGGTGTGTCCCGCCTCGAAAGCAATCTGTCGCAATCGCATGAGGATATTCGCACCGCGCTCGATCAGCGCCAGGCAGATCTTGCCGCGACGCTCAGCTCCGCCACGACCCAGATGGGCGACATGCTCTCCGAACAGGCGATGATGATCGGCACCACGGTCGCCTCCAGCGCCAGCATGCTCGAACTGTCTCTCGAAACCCAGCAGGAAGCGCTGCAGAAGGCGATCGACGGCAGTGCGCAGACGCTGGAAGAGCGCCTGCGCAACAGCGCCGGCGACATCGCCGTCAAGATCGGCGAGGCTGCCCGCGAAATCGGCGGTGCGACGGATGCCCTGTCCTCGAAAATCGAGACCTCCATCGGCAATGTCACCACCCGTCTCGACGAGACCGGCGCCCGTATCGAGACCTCGCTCGATACGCTGCAGGCTCGCGTCGGCGGCGATCTGGCCAATGTAAACACCTCGATCGAGGACGCCGGCCGCCGCTTTGCCGAAGCGCTGGAAGACAAGACGGCCGTGTTCGCCCGCGCCAGCGACGAGGCGGCCGAGCGTATCACGGGCATTCTGGACGAACAGACCACACGTGTCGCAGACACGTTCGAAAACCGGACCAGCCGCCTGGCAGAAACCTTCGATACCGGCACGGCCCGTATCGATGAACGCCTCGGCACCATGGACCGGGCGTTGACCATCGGTCTTGAAAACGTCAACCGCACCATTGAAGGCAAGGCGAGCGATCTCGCCGTCAGCCTGCGCGGCGCGGTCACCTCCGCCACCCAGAGCATCGGCGAAGAAGCCGTGCGCTCCACCTCCATTCTCGCCAAGTCCGGTTCGGAATTCGCAGAACAGGTGCAGGCGCAGAACGAAGCCTTCACCAAGGCCATCGAGGAACGCTCCGGCGAGATCGTCAACCGCATTTCGGATGCCCAGACCCGTCTCTCCGGTCAGGCCGCCGCCGTCGCCCAGACCTTCTCCGAGGCCGGCAACATCATCGTCAACAAGGTTGCCGAGGCTGAAGCCGTCGTTCGCTCTCAGGTCGGCGTCATTTCCGAGACACTCACCAGTGTCGAATCCGCCCTCGACGCACGCGGCGAATCCATCCGCTCGGCGCTGGACAACCGCACCCGCGAACTCAACTCGATGCTGGCCAGCCGCTCCGCCGAGCTTTCGCGCCTGATCGAAGAGAAAGCCAAGCCTGTCGTCGACGAATATGCCACCATCGGCCGCGAAGCCGCCGAAAAGATCGTTTCCGCAGCCCAGCAGAGCGCGGACCTTCTGTCGCAGAGCAACAGCGGCATGGTCGGCATGGTGGAACAGGCGATCAGCGATTATGCCGCTGCCGGAACGGATGCGGCAAGCAAGCTCGTCGCCGCGACCCGCCAGAGCACCGACATGCTGTCCGAAACGCATACGGCCATGGCGGACGCCGTCGAACAGGGCATCGACAAATATGCCCGCGCCGGCAGCGATGCGGCCAACAAGCTGGTGGCCGCCACCCGCCAGAGCACGGATATGCTGTCGCAGACCCATAACAGCATGGCGGAGATCGTCGAACAGTCGGCAACCAACTTCAACTCCGCTGTCGAGCGCGCCGCACAGGGCTTCGGCGCGGCAGACGAGGCATTGAACGCCTCGGCGACGCGCTTCTCCGAATCCGCCTCGCAGGCCGCCGACATGGTGTCCAGCTCCAGCCGTCTGCTCGAAGGAAAGATCGACCGCCTGTCGAATATTTCCGGCCAGACGCTGGCGCAGGTTGCCGGCATCGTCGGCCGTTTCGAGGAACATTCGAAGGTGCTGAGCCAGGCTTCCGAGCTCCTGAATGCCGCACAGTCGAGCCTCGTCGGCACGCTGGAAGAGCGCCAGGACGCGCTGCGCAGCCTGTCCGTCGGCCTCGTCAAGCGTTCCGAGGAAATCGAAAGCGCCATGCGCAACGTCATCGGCGTGGTGGAAACCACGCTCAACGAGGCCGAGGAGCGCTCGCAGAACGTCGCCGGCAATCTGCGCGACAATCTGCAGGCCTCCTTCTCCGATATCGGTCGCTCGCTCGATGAAACCGAACAGCGCGCCCGTTCGGCGGCACAGACCATGCGGGGCGCCCTGCTCTCCGCCGGTCAGGATGCCAGCCGCTCGATTGAAAGCACGCTGTCCGACGCGCAGAAATATTCCGACGAGCTGGTCAATCGCCTGCGTGGCGGTGTCGAATCCTCACTTTCGGAAGTCGACAATCTTCTCGGCAGCGCCTCGGAAAAATCGAATGCCGCCGCAGCCAGCCTCAAAGAGACGCTGCGTCAGGCCGTGGAAGAAGCGGTGAGCCGCTTCGCCGGCGCGACGGACGAAATCCGCCGCTCGAGCCACGATATCCGCCGCGAACTAGATGCGACCCGTGCGGAACTGAAGCGCGGCGCCTTCGACCTGCCGGAAGAAGCCAAGGAAAGCGCTGCCGCCATGCGTCGCGCCGTTTCCGAACAGATCAAGGCCCTGCAGGATATTTCCCAGCTCGTTGGTCGTTCGACCCACCAGATGGAAGTCTCCGAACCGGTTGCCCGCGCCATCGCCGCAACCCAGCCAGCGGCCGAGCGCCGTGTCGAAACGCGTCCTCAGCCGGCAGCTCCGGCTCCGGTTCAGCAGCAGCGCCCGGCTCAGCCGCAGCCCGCTCCCGCACCGGCCGCATTGCGCGGTACCCTGCCGCTTGAGAACCGTCAGGTCGAGAACCGTCAGGCGCCTGCCCCGGCTCAGCCGGGTGCTCCGGCCGGACGCCGCGACGAAGGCGGCGGCTGGATCAGCGATTTGCTGCGCGGCGCATCGCAGGAAACGCCAGCGGCATCCGCACCACGCGCCGGCGCGGAACAGCAGCCGACCCGTGCGGCCGACACCCGCAATCCACGCCACATGGTGGAATCGCTGAACTCGCTCTCGGTCGATATCGCCCGCGCCATCGATCACGACGCCTCCGTGGAGTTGTGGCGGCGCTACCAGCGCGGCGAGCGCGACGTCTTCACCCGTCGCCTCTATACGCTGAAGGGTCAGACCACCTTCGACGAAATCAAGCGCAAATATGAGCGGGAAGCGGAATTCCGCACCGCCGTGGACCGCTACATTACCGATTTCGAGAAGCTGCTTGCCGACGTGGCCCGCACCGACCGCGACCGGACCGTGACACAGTCCTACCTCACCTCCGATACCGGCAAGGTCTATACGATGCTTGCCCATGCGGCGGGCCGGTTCAACTGAGCCGAGTGACGCTGAAATGACAAAACCCCGGTCAAGACCGGGGTTTTTCTTTTGGCTCTGCTCGCTGTTTCATCGCTCCTCGAAGACAGCGAACTGAGCGGGTGACGCTGAAATCAAATCTCGAACGTGCCCGAAGCAACGCGCACCGCGTGGCCGCCGATGCGGGCGCGGGCGATTTCGCCGTCCTTGACGTCCATACGCAGGTGGATATGGGACGGTCGTTCCATCTCCACGCCCTGCTCGATCAGCAGAGGATAATGGCCATCAGTCAGGCCATCGAAATGGTGGATGGCACCGGAAAGGGCAGCGGCGGCGGAACCGGTGGCGGGGTCTTCCGAAATGCCCATATCCGGAGAGAACATGCGGGCGTGGAACTTCGCAGCGTGATTGACGCCGCCGCGACAGTAGATATAGGCCGCCGTCAGGCGTCCTTCCACCAGCGGCGCCGTGCGCAGCCAAAGATTGGCATCGAAATCCATGTCCCTGATGGCGGCGATATTGTGCAGCGGTACGATGAGGAACGGCACCCCGGCCGTCCAGATCGACGGCACATGGTTTTCAAAGCCGAGATGCGCCTCGCTGACGCCCAACGCATCGGCAAGCGCGGTATGATCGAGCGGTAGTTCCACGCGGGACGATTTGCGCGGCAGGTCGAATTCCGCGAAGCTGACCGCGCCGGCACGCATCTTCACCGCGCAACGCACCGGACCCACCTGCTCTTCCAGCACGCAGACCATATCGATATCGTCATCGCCCTCGCCGCGATTTCGCTCGGCGATGGCCACCGCCGCACCGACTGTCGGATGGCCGGCGAAGGGCAATTCACCCGATGGCGTGAAGATGCGCAGCGAAGCCGCATGGGCCGGATTGCTGGACCGGTTGACGAAAACCGTCTCGGAGAGGTTCATTTCCCGCGCAATCGCCTGCATCGTGGCCTGGGGAAGATCATCGGCGTCATACATGACCGCCAGCGGGTTTCCCGCCATTTTCGTCTCGGTAAAGACATCGTAGATATCGTAGTTCAGCGCCACATCCGTCTCCTGCCACTCGTCATTCCGACTGCCCTGGCAAACTGCATCAGGCCGTCCCGCATCGCAACCCTTGTCGGCGGGCGCAAATCAAGAAGCTGTGGACCGGAGCGGTGCGTTCCGCCATCAGGGAACGCCTGCGTCTTCGAAAGGCCTTGTCGCCAGCCGCCGTCTTCATGTACCAAGGGTGCGTCTGGCGGCTTGTTATCGACCTTCCTGTTGAGGTTTAAAGATTTCGAGCCGCTTCAACAGGTTACAGCGCCTTGCGTGGACGGTTTCCGGTCTGCGCCGTTGTCGAGGGAAGCGGATGTCGCATTCTACCTATTCACTGTCCTTCGTCGCCTCGGCAACCGAGGAGGCCCAGACGGCGCTGAAAGAGCTGAAAGGCATTTACGGCGATACGCCGTTCGAAGAGGCGGAAGTGATTGTCGCGCTCGGCGGCGACGGCTTCATGCTGCAGATTCTCAACGAGACGATGAATTCCGGCAAGCGGGTCTATGGCATGAACCGGGGGTCCGTCGGCTTCCTGATGAATGACTACCGGGTGGACGGCCTGCTGGAGCGCATCGCGGTGGCGAGCGGCAACGATTTCCATCCCCTGCGCATGACGACGACGGATTCCGACGGCGACGAATTCACGGCACTTGCCATGAACGAGGTCAGCCTGTTTCGCCAGTCGCATCAGGCAGCCAAGCTTCGTGTGGAGGTGGACGGCAAGGTGCGGCTGGAAGAATTGATCTGCGACGGCATGATGGTGGCGACCCCGGCAGGGTCGACAGCCTACAATTTCTCCGCCCATGGACCCATCCTGCCGCTGGAATCGCCGCTGCTTGCGCTCACCCCGGTCAGCGCTTTCCGGCCGCGGCGCTGGCGCGGCGCGCTTTTGCCGAATAAGGTAACGGTCGATATTCATGTTCTCGAACGGGACAAGCGCCCGGTGAATGCGGTGGCCGACCACACCGAGGTGAAATCCGTTCGTCACGTTCGGATCGCACAATCGCAGGACAGGACGGCCAGAATTCTCTCGGATCCGGATCGTTCATGGTCGGACCGGGTTCTCGCCGAACAGTTCAACAATTGACGCCCACAATCGACAATGGCCATGCAACTGACAAGACCTATCCTCGCTGCCTTTCTTTTCGCCGTCGCCGTGCTTCCCGCGCGGGCGCAGACGGAAGCGATTGACGCGCTGCCGGTTTCGGCAATCTTCGTCGTCAGCAGCGGCATGTGGGAAGATCGCAATCTTGAACCGGTGAAAGGCCCAGACGGACAGCTGCGGCCGCCGCCTGCCTCGCCCACGCGCGGCTATTACAAGGTCATCGCCATCCGCCAGGGTGACGGCACGGCGAAAATCTACCTGCAGCGAATCGTCTTTACCGCCGATGGGCCGAATCTCCTGGAAAACATCGAGCTGGAAGAATTCAGCCAGATGAAGTCCTATGTCACGGATATTCGTCCCGAAAGCTCGAATGGCGCACCCGCCTCGCCCGGCCTGTTCGTGACCGTCTACCTGAAGACGGACCCGATAGCCAAGGAAGCGGAAAGCTGGACGATCCTGATCGACGAGCTGGGCGAGATGAAGATCGAGAAAGCGTCCAACTGATCGGCCCGATGCGCGTGTCGGGCAAGTTTACGCTTGCAGCGCCTCCGGCCCGGCAAGAACCGCACCGAAATGATGTTTCCACAATCTCGCACCGAGTTCACCGCTGCGGTCGAGACTGGAGCCCACCGTAAGCCACGGCAACAGCGTGGGATGCAGCCCCGCATCGAAGAGCGCAAAACCGGCGGCCAGCACGCAGGTATCGGCCTGAATGCCGCAGACCAGCACCCTGTCGAGTTTCAGCGACAGGAGATGCTCGATGACCTCCCGGGGTGGCGCATAACCGTGTTTGATGAAAACGCGATCTGCCGCAACAAGCGACTCGTCGTCCCTGCCCGGTTTCCAGCCGAGTTGCCGCTCGAAGGGTGTTACGCTTTCGTCATGGCGCTCGACGGTGGCGATGCTGGGCATTGTCAGGGCGAGAGCGGATATTTCCGCCACCAGCGCAGCCGGCGGATTGAAGCTTGGCTGGACGTCAACGATATAGAGCGCCTGTTTCATGCTTGTCCTCCAACGAAAAACCCCTCGCAATGGGTTTGCGAGGGGTAATCTTTTTCAACCAACGCACTTGGCGCGTCAGTCGATATCCGCGACTTCCACATCCGCGCCGCCGCTGATGCGATGCGCGAGGGCCGCTTCCATGAACTCGTTCAGATCGCCGTCCAGCACGTTGCTGGGTGCGGTGCTTTCCACGCCCGTGCGCAGGTCCTTCACCAGCTGATAGGGCTGCAGAACGTAGGAACGGATCTGGTGGCCCCAGCCGATATCGGTCTTGGATGCGGCCTGCGCATTGGCCGCCTCTTCCCGCTTCTGCAGCTCCACCTCGTAGAGGCGGGCGCGCAGCATGTCCCACGCCTTGGCGCGGTTCTTGTGCTGGGAACGCTCCTGCTGGCAGGCAACGGCAATACCGGTCGGAATATGCGTGATACGCACCGCCGAGTCGGTGGTGTTGACGTGCTGGCCGCCTGCGCCGGACGAACGATAGGTATCGATGCGGCAATCGCTCTCGTTGATGTCGATCTGGATCGAATCGTCGACGACGGGGTAAACCCAGACGGAAGAGAACGATGTGTGGCGACGCGCATTGCTGTCATAGGGCGAAATACGCACGAGGCGATGTACGCCCGATTCCGTCTTCAGCCAGCCGAAGGCATTGTGGCCCTTGACGAGGATCGTCGCGGACTTGATGCCGGCTTCTTCGCCGTCGTGAACTTCGAGCACCTCGACCTTGAAACCTTCGCGGTCGGCCCAGCGGGTATACATGCGCAGAAGCATGTTCGCCCAGTCCTGACTTTCGGTGCCGCCGGCGCCGGAATGCACTTCGAGATAGGTATCGTTGGTATCGGCTTCGCCTGACAGCATGGCTTCCACCTGACGGCGGTTCGCCTCGCTCTTCAACGCCTTCAATGCGTCTTCGGCGTCCTTGACGATCTCGTCATCACCTTCCATCTCGCCGAGTTCGATCAGCTCGATATTGTCCTTGAGCTGCTGCTCGAGCGCCTTGACGCCATTGATGCTGTCGTCCAGCTGCTGGCGTTCGCGCATCAGCTTCTGGGCTTCAGTGGCATCGTTCCAGAGGGTCGGGTCCTCTGCCTTGTTATTCAACCAGTCCAGTCGTCTTATCGCCTGGTCCCAGTCAAAGATGCCTCCTCAGCAGGCTTATGGCCTGCTTGATTTCGTCGACTACGTTCACGATTTCATTGCGCATTTCGCTGGTTCTTCACCTTCATTGAAACTCGTTGCTCAAATAAATGCGGGGGGCGCGGATGTAAAGACCCGCGCCCCCGCCAAACGTCAGGAGTGATATCAATAAAGACCGCCGCCACCGCCGGTGATGGCCTGCTGCGCCTGCGGTGAGGTCTTGAGAATGTCTTCCTGCGACATGTATCCGTCATCGCCGATGACAGAGAAGGTGGAAGCAGGACCCGTGCCGGGCTTGAAGGCTTCCATGATGGTGTCGGGCTCGCCCTCGACCGCCGCCATGCCGGTCTTGCGGTTGACGGCGACGAAATTCATGCCGGCAGGTACGATGAACTTGCTTGGCTCCATGTGCTTGGCCGCATCGGAGATGAACTCACCGAATATCGGCGCCGACAGCGAGCCGCCGGTGCCGCCACGGCCGAGGGGCGCCGGCGAATCGAAACCGATATAGAGGCCGGCGACCATGTCCGGCGTGTAACCGACGAACCAGGCATCCTTTTCATCGTTGGTGGTGCCCGTCTTGCCGGCAACCGGCAGATCGACCTTGATCTTGCCCGCCGCCGTGCCGCGCTGCACGACGCCTTCCAGCATCGAGGTCGTCTGATAGGCGGTCATCGGGTCGAGAACCTGTTCGCGATTGTCGACGATGACGGGCTCATCCTGGTTCTGCCAGCTGGTGGCGTTGCAGCCTTCGCAGGCGCGCTCCTCATGCCGGAAGATCGTCTTGCCGTAACGGTCCTGAATGCGGTCGATCAGTGTCGGCTTGATCTGCTTGCCGCCATTGGCGATGACCGAATAGGCCGAGACCATGCGCATCACCGTCGTTTCACCGGAACCCAGCGACATGGACAGAAGCGGCGGCATCTTGTCGTAGATACCGAAGCGTTCGGCATATTCCGCAACCAGATTCATGCCCATATCCTGCGCCAGACGCACCGTCATGAGGTTACGGGATTTCTCGATACCGAGACGCAGGGTCGACGGGCCGGCGGAACCGCCGCCGTAATTCTGCGGCTTCCAGACCTGATTGCCGGAAACGACCTCGATCGGCGCATCGAGAATGACCGACGCCGGCGTATAGCCATTATCGAGTGCCGCCGCGTAGATGAACGGCTTGAAGGAGGAGCCCGGCTGGCGCATCGCCTGTGTCGAGCGGTTGAATTCCGACTGCGCATAGGAGAAACCGCCGACCATGGCCAGAACACGGCCGGTATGCGGGTCCATCACCACCATGCCGCCCTGCACTTTCGGCGGCTGGCGCAGGCGATACTCGTTACCGGAATTGGAAAGCGGCTGCGCATAAACCACGTCACCGGCGGAGAGGACGCCAACCGGAGACTTGGCGGTCGCCTTCTTGCCGGTCGCATCGCGGAAAGCCCAGCGCATGTTTTCAGCGGAGATGTGGCCGCGCGTGCGCTTGTCGCCATCTTCCGTTTCCGTGTCCGGCTGCACGCCGATGTCGACGCCATCGGCAGCGACAGCGAGGACCACAGCGACTTTCCATTCCGGAACGTCGCGCAGGCCCTTGACCTTGGCGAGCGCCGCCGTCCAGTCCCCCGCAGTCTCGATCTTTTCGACGGGTCCGCGGAAACCGCGACGCTCATCATATTGCACCAGACCGTCCTGAAGCGCCTTGCGGGCTTCCATCTGGATCTGCGGATCGAAAGAGGTGCGGACCGAGAGCCCGCCTTCGAGAAGCGCTTCCTCGCCGTATTTCTCGACGATCTGGCGGCGGACTTCCTCCGCGAAGTAGTCAGACGCGAAGATATGCGCGCCACCGCGACGCAGATTGACGCCAAGCGGCTGCTTTTTGGCGTCCGTGGCGTCGGCGACCGTGATGTAGCCATTTTCGGCCATGCGGTCGATCACCCAGTCGCGACGCTCAAGAGCCGCCTTTTCGCGGCGGATGGGATGGTAGTTGGCCGGACCCTTCGGTAGCGATGCGAGATAGGCGGTTTCCGCAATCGTCAGTTCCGTCACCGATTTGTTGAAATAGGTGAGCGCCGCGCCGGCAATGCCGTAGGAATTCAGGCCGAAGAAAATCTCGTTGAGATAAAGCTCGAGAATCTTGTCCTTGGAGTAGGTCTGCTCGATGCGGAAGGACAGAATGGCTTCCTTGAGCTTGCGGTCGATGGTCTGGTCGTTGGTGAGCAGAAAGTTCTTCGCCACCTGCTGGGTGATGGTGGAGGCGCCGACCGGACGGCGGCCGGAGCCAAAATTCTGGATATTGACGAGAATCGCGCGGCCGAGGCCGAAGACATCCACACCCGGATGGTTGTAGAAATTCTTGTCTTCCGCCGAAAGGAAAGCAGCCTTCACCCGGTCGGGAATGGCCTGGATCGGCAGGAACAGGCGTTTTTCATGCGCATATTCCGCCATCAGCGCGCCGTTGCCGGCATGCACGCGGGTCGTCACCGGCGGCTCATAGGTGCTCAAAACTGCGTAATCCGGCAGGTCCTTCGTCACGCCGTGCAAATAAATCGCACCGGCGGCGGCGGCGCACAGGAAGAGCACGCTGGCCAAGCCGAAAAAATATCCAATCAGTCTGATCATACCAAGCTACCGATAATTCGAATCGTAACCATCAACGCCCGACGATTTACGGGCGCATCCTTGCATATCGCGTGCCGTTTTGCACACCATACCTTCGATGACAAGCCGGATACGGCAGCATTCGCTGATATGTTACCGGGCGGTAGGCCCGCAATCGCGCTGCGGACGCTTTGCGGATCGCCACCGAATCCGCTTTCCGAGTAACGCGGCGAATGTGAGTAAAATAGGGCTTCGCCTTCGTAATCGTCCGCAAGACCCAAGAATTGAACAGCTTTTCGGCGGTCAATTGCAGGGCGGCAACAGCATTGCCGCTCCGCCGGCTGCCCTCTCAGCCGCCATTTGCCATGGCCTTGGCGCGGTATCGCCCAACGGCGGTTGCCAGCGTATCGGCCACCTTCTTGCGCCATTCCCCATCGAGAAGCAGCTTTTCGTCTTCCGGATTGGAGAGGAAACCGAGTTCCAGCAGCACCGACGGCACATCGTGGGCGCGCAGCACCATGAAACCGGCGTAACGGTGCGGATTGTTGATGAGCCCCACCTGCCCCTCAAAGGAGGAGACGATGTTTTCAGCCAGCGTCACCGAAAAGGCCTGCGTTTCACGGCGGGTGAAATCAAGAAGAATATCGGCCACTTCCGGCGGCTCGCTGGAAGCAGCGACGCCCGCGATTTGGTCAGACTTGTTTTCGCGCTCCGCCAGTTCCTGCGCCTGCCGGTCCGATGCCCGGTCCGACAATGTATAGACGGTCGCGCCCCGGATGCCCTTTTGCTTCAACGTATCCGCATGAAGGGAAATAAAGAGGTTGGCATTGTTCTGGCGGGCGATGGTCACCCGTTCCGACAAGGCGAGAAACGTATCGGAATCGCGCGTCAGGAAAGCCTTGATGCCTGGCTCGCGGTTCAGCCGCTCGGCAAGTTCCTTGGCGAAAGTCAGCGTAATGACCTTTTCCTCGGTGCCGGTGGTGCCGCCGGTGGCGCCCGCATCGATGCCGCCATGGCCGGCATCGACAGCGATGACGAATTCCGCTGGCCGCGACGTCTTGTCATCCGGCGTGATCGCGGCAGTCGTCACCGGGGCTGGCGCCTGCCACTGCTGATCCTTCACCAGTTCCGCGAACTTGCCCTTGGTGGTGATTTCCGTATCGAGCACGAAATGGAAAGATTGGCCGTTATCGGTCTTTTTGGTTTCGGCAACCGCCACCTGAACCGGCTTTTTCGCCGTCAGCACGATGCGGGCGCTGTTCTGCCCCATGCTGCCGAAACGGATATCCGAAAAAAGACCGGTCGGCTTCAGGTCGGATGCGGGAAAGCTGAAATTCACCGCCGGAAAGTCCACAACGATGCGGGCGGGCGAATCGAGATAGTGAACGTCGAATTCCGGCTCTTCGGCGAAGTCGAGAACGATGCGCGTGCGCGCCTCATCGCCGATGATCCGCGCCTGATGAACGACGAGCGGCTCCACGGCATGGGCTGCAGGCGCGGCGGAAACAGAGGCGACGGCGGAAAATGCCAGAGCCGCCGCAAGCCGCGCGATTCGCGCGCCAAGCCGCCCTCTCCCACCGAATATCGCTGCGTTGCGCGTGAAATTCATGGTCTTCAAGAAATTCCGTATTTCAGTCATTTTCGATAAACGGCGAGGAAAAACGCCGGCAACAGTGCCGTTTCGACCACGCCGTACGATAGTTTGCGCGTTTGCGCCCCACAATCGCAGGCCTTGGTGAACCAATTGTTAACCCGGAAATTCCACCAATAATATGGCATATTTAGCCAGCCTATTGCTATTATGACAGAGAAAACATACAACACGGATGAGGGTTAAAAGTGTTGACGGGATAGATGCCCGCCGGCTGCCAATCGAAAAAGACGCTGGCGCTGCAAATCGGGCAATCATCTGCCGTCGTTACATTTATCCTGAAACTCGATCAATTCCGGCCGTGGCCGGAGACCTACCCGGTGGCGCTGCCACCGCCGCTCTGAGGAGAGCAAATTCATCGGATCCCAAGGGGTCTATATATTATTGTCGTTCCGCCTGGCCAATGATGTCGCAGCAGTTTTCACATGAACCGGATACCAGGAGCAGGCCAAGCGCCTCGCCGTCGGTCCGGATGCTGCCAGTTTACAGACGCCCGGCAGGAGACTTCATTTCCGGCACATCCTTGCACTCATATGAAAGGCTCGTCCGTGTGGCGGGCCTGTTCTCGTATAAAACAAGGCTGCGCCGAGGAGCACAGCTTACATGGCAGACAAAATGCTTATCGACGCCTCCCACGAAGAGGAGACACGCGTAGTCGTTGTCCGTGGGAACCGGATCGAAGAATTCGATTTCGAATCGGAGCACAAGAAACAGATCCGCGGCAATATCTATCTTGCCAAGGTTACGCGCGTTGAGCCTTCCCTCCAGGCGGCCTTCGTCGACTACGGTGGAAACCGCCACGGCTTTCTCGCTTTTGCGGAAATCCATCCGGACTATTACCAGATTCCGCTCGCCGACCGTCAGGCCCTCCTGAAAGCGGAAGCCGAGGATCATCGCCGCAGCGACGATTTCGAATCCGCTGACGCACCCGAGCCCGGCGCCCCCATGATCGACCTTTCGCAGGTGGATCAGCCGGATGTCGGCATTGTTTCCGCCAGCGAAACCACTGAAACGGTCGTCGTCGAAGAGACTGCACCTGCCGCGGAAGAGGTTTCCGGAGAAGCGGCCGTCGAGGCCGTAGCCGAAGAAGCGCCCGCCGAGGAAGAAAAGCCGAAGAAGCGCACCCGCCGCCCCCGCGCCAAGAAGAAGACGGCAGAAGAAGAAGCCGCAGCGGCCGAGGCCGCCGAAGCGTCTTCCGAAGACGATGGCAGCGCCGGTGGTGAAATGGCCGCCATGGTCGATACCGACACGATTTCCGAGGAAGTCGAGGGTCTTCGCCGCGGCAATGACGATGATGACGACGACGATGACGATCACCACGAAAAGGAAGTGATCGAATCTGTCGGCGCCGAAGACGCCATGGAAGAGGTTCCGGACCGCGTCGCCCGCAAGCCGCGCAAGCAGTATCGCATTCAGGAAGTCATCAAGCGCCGCCAGATTCTTCTGGTGCAGGTGGCCAAGGAAGAGCGCGGCAACAAGGGCGCGGCGCTGACCACTTACCTGTCGCTCGCCGGCCGTTATTCCGTTCTGATGCCGAATACGGCGCGTGGCGGCGGTATTTCCCGCAAGATCACACAGCCGGCCGACCGCAAGCGCCTGAAGGAAATCGCGCGCGATCTGGAAGTGCCGCAGGGCATGGGCGTTATTCTGCGCACCGCCGGCGCAAACCGCACCCGCGTCGAAATCAAGCGCGACTTCGAATATCTGATGCGCCTGTGGGAAAATGTCCGCACGCTGACGCTGAATTCCACCGCCCCCTGCCTCGTTTACGAGGAAGGCTCGCTCATCAAGCGTTCGATCCGCGATCTTTACAACAAGGATATCGGCGAGATCATCGTTTCTGGTGAAGACGGCTATCGTGAAGCCAAAGACTTCATGAAGATGCTGATGCCGAGCCACGCGAAGGTGGTTCAGCCTTACCGCGACATTCACCCGATCTTCTCGCGCTCCGGTATCGAAGCCCAACTCGACCGGATGCTGCAGCCGCAGGTCACGCTGAAGTCGGGCGGTTACCTCATCATCAATCAGACGGAAGCGCTGGTTTCCATCGACGTCAACTCGGGCCGTTCGACCCGCGAGCATTCCATCGAGGAAACCGCGCTGACGACGAACCTCGAGGCGGCGGAAGAAGTGGCGCGCCAGCTGCGCCTGCGCGACCTTGCCGGCCTTGTCGTCATCGACTTCATCGACATGGAAGAAAAGCGCAACAACCGCGCTGTCGAGAAGAAGCTCAAGGATTGCCTGAAGAACGACCGCGCGCGCATCCAGGTCGGCCGTATCTCGCATTTCGGCCTACTGGAAATGTCGCGCCAGCGCATCCGCGCTTCGGTGCTGGAATCGACCACGCAGGTCTGCCAGCATTGCGGCGGCACGGGCCATGTTCGCTCGGAATCCTCCATCGCGCTGCATGTGCTGCGCGGCGTCGAGGAATATCTGCTGCGCAACACCACCCACAACATCACGGTGCGCTGCACGCCGGAAACGGCGCTCTACCTGCTCAACCACAAGCGCGGCACGATCGTCGATTATGAAGGCCGCTTCGGCGTGTCGATCATCATCGCTGCTGACGCCGGCGTCGGTGCGCAGCATTTCGCCATCGATCGCGGTGAAGCCGTCGAAAATCCGGTGAAGATCGAAAGCCTCATCCAGATGCTGCCGAACTTCGTGGAAGAGGAAGACGATTTCGTCGCCGAGGTGGAAGAGGACGAAGACGAGGAAGAAATCGTCAAGGCGCAGACCGCCGAGCCACGCCAGCAGCAGCAGGGCGACAATGGCGAGGAAGGCAAGCGCAAGCGCAAGCGTCGCCGCCGCCGTCGCGGCAAGGGCGGTCAGGGCGAGCAGAACGGCGCGCTCGACGCCCAGTCCGGCGATGCGGAAGGCGATGATGCCGAAGGTGATGACGATGGCGTCGAAACCGATGAAGCCGATGCTGAAACCGAAAACGGTGCAACGGAAGCCGTAACCTCCGAAGAGGACGGCAAGCGCAAGCGCCGCCGTCGCGGCAAGCGCGGCGGACGTCGCAACCGTGCGGAAGACGAGGCTCTCGATGCCGCCGGCTCGGAAGCCGAAGGTGAAAGCGAAGAGGCTTCCGCCGAAGCATCCGTAACCGAAGAGCCGACCGCCGCCGAGGTGGTGGAAGGTGCGGTTGCCGAGGTCGCGGAAGAGGACGTGCCGAAAAAGCCGCGCCGCACCCGCAAGGCGAAAGCCAAGACTGAAACCGAGGAAGCGCCGAAGGCCGAAGCCGTTGAAACGGTGGAGCCGGTGATCGTTGAGGAAACCGTGGTGGACGTCGCCATTGAAGAAGCGGGTGAGGCTTCGGCCGATCTGGCTTCGGAAGCGGAAGCACCGGCCACGGAAGAAAAGGTCCGCGCGAACCGGGGCAGCAATGTCTCGAGCTCGGAGCCGGTGGTCACCTCTTCCGGTTCCTCCACCCCCGCCGATGGCGAGGAGCCGAAGCCCCGCAAGGGTGGCTGGTGGCAGCGCAAGGGCTTCTTCTGAGAGAAGCCACATCCTGAATAAAAGACGCCCGCAACGATGTTGCGGGCGTTTTCTTTTATCGGCGCAAAGAACGGGCGTTTTTTTGAGCCGCTGACATTTCCTCATTCCTGCGCTTGTCACGGGAATGAGGAGTGGGAAAGGCCAACCCGTCAAACAGACCGCGTCAGCCCGCCATCAACGCGGATATTCTGACCGGTAATATAACCGGCCCCATCAGAGGCAAGGAATGCCACGGTGGCGGCGATTTCCTCGCTCTTGCCGTAACGCTGCATCGGCACGCTCTCGCGGCGCTCCTCCGTCGCCGGCAGGCTGTCGATCCAGCCGGGCAGAACATTGTTCATGCGCACATTGTCGGCCGCATAGGTATCGGCGAAAATCTTGGTGTAGGAGGCAAGGCCGGCACGGAACACGGCGGATGTCGGGAACATGCTGCTCGGTTCGAAAGCCCAGGCGGTCGAGATGTTGACGATGGCGCCCGCCTTCTGTTTCACCATAACGGGGGCAACGATCCGCGTCGGGCGGATGACGTTCATAAGGTAGACATCGAGGCCGGTGTGCCATTGCTCATCGGTAATATCGAGAATGGAGGCGCGCGGGCCATGGCCGGCGCTGTTGACCAGCACATCGATGCGGCCGAATTTTTCGAGTGTCAGATCCGTGAGCCGCTGGAGATCGTCATTGGACTGGTTGGAGCCGGTGACGCCGATGCCGCCCAGCTCCTGCGCCAGCGCCTCTCCCTTGCCGGAAGAAGACAGGATCGCGAGCTTGTAGCCATCCGCAGCCAGACGTTTCGCCACAGCAGCCCCCATGCCGCTGCCGCCTGCCGTTACAATCGCCACTTTTTCTGCCGACATCGCTTTTCTCCTTGTCCTAACCTTAAGGGTGTCCCGCACCACATTGGCCCATCTATAACGGGTTTCAAAGGCGAGTTCGAACCAGAAAGCCTTGCAGCGGCATGCAGAAAAACTGATGCTGGAAATATCAGCCTAAGCTGTTCCCTCTCCCGGATGGGCTTTCCGGCTGTCGGCTGGCGCTTCTTCCCTCTCCTCCAGGCCATAGTTGCGGATCACCTGCGCGATACGCAGCCGGTAATCGGAAAAAACACCGGACCGGCCCAGCGACTGCGCGGCGCGATGCGGCATGGTGTTGCGCCATGCCCTCACCGCCTCCTCATCCCGGAAGAAGGACAGAGAGAGCATCTTGTCCGGATTGCCGATGCTTTGAAACCGCTCGACGGACAGGAAGCCGTCGATGGTTTCCAGCTCAGCCCGCAGGCCTGCCGCGATGTCGAGATAATGCTGCTTCTCGCCTTGAGCCGGCCAGACCTCGAAGATAACGGCGATCATTGTCCGCCTCCGGCGTGCGGAGCGGAGGCGAGACCGAGGAAAAGCCGGTCCTCGCGACGGATGAATTGTTCGCGGCGGGCGAATTCGTAATTTTCCCGCCCTGCAGGATCGGCGGCGAGCCGTGCCCTGTAGGCTTCGTAAGCGGCGAGATTTTCGATGTTATAGACACCGTAGGCAATGGTGCTCGATCCCTCTTTCGGCGCGTAATAACCGATCAGACCAGCCCCGCAGCGCGGTATCGCCTCACCCCATGTGCGGGCATATCGCTCGAAGGCGTCGACCTTGAAAGGATCGATCTCGTAGCGGATGAAACAGGTCAGCATCGTTTGTCTCCTCGTGGTTTGCCTCTCTCTTTTAAGCCATTGCTTTGCATCAATGCTTCGGCTACCATCGAAGCATGAAAGACGGACCTCTGATCGCCAATGTTGCCGCGCTGATCGGCGACCCTGCCCGCGCCAACATCCTGACGGCGCTGATGGACGGACGCGCGCTGACCGCAAGCGAGCTTGCCGAAGCCGCCGGAGTGACGTTGCAGACCGCCAGCGGGCATCTATCGAAACTCTCCGAGGCGCAGCTCCTGAAAGCGGAAAAACAAGGGCGTCACCGCTATTTCCGTCTTTCCGACGAGGATGTGGCGCATGTTCTGGAAGCGTTGATGGGTCTTGCCCAGCGCACGGGCGCAGTCCGCGTCCGCACGGGACCGAAGGACAAGGCATTGCGGGAAGCGCGCATCTGCTACGATCATCTGGCCGGGGAAAGCGGCGTGGCGCTGCTTGCCGCCATCACCGCAAAAGGGCTCGTGACGTTAGGTGACGATCCTGCCCTAACCGAGAACGGACGCGACTTCTTCTCAAGCTTCGGCATCGACCTTTCGTCACTCGAAAAGGCCCGTCGCCCGGTCTGCCTGCATTGCCTGGACTGGAGCGAACGTCGCCATCATCTCGGCGGCGGGCTTGGTGCATCGCTTCTCGAAGCCATGCAGCAGCGCGACTGGCTGCGGCGCGGAAACGGCCGTGTGCTGACCTTCACTGCAAAGGGTGAAAAGGCGTTCAACAGCACCTTCGGCTGCACGCCCGCCTGATTTCCCTTACCTGATTTCCCCGAGCGGATGACCCCGGCTTATTTCAGCCAGCCGGCAATACGTCCAACGGCCTCGGCGATATCCGACACGGAACCCGCATAGGAAATGCGCAGCGCCCTGTGGCCTTCCTCGGGGTCGAAATCCATGCCCGGCGTCGCCGCCACATCGATTTCCGCCATCATGCGCTTGGCAAAATCCATGCTGTCATTAGAAAAACGGCTGGTATCGACATAGGCGTAAAAAGCGCCATCCATGGGGGATGCCAGCGGCAGGCCGATCTCCGGCAGGCGCGCCATCAGGAAATCGCGGTTGGTGCGATAGCTTTCCCGATAGACATCCAGCTCCTCCGCCGCCGAAAAGGCTGCGGTCGCCGCAAGCTGCGACAGTTCGGGCGCGGAAATATAAAGGCTCTGGGCCAGACACTCGACTGGGCGGACCAGATTTTCGGGCAGCACCATCCAGCCGATGCGCCAGCCGGTCATGCAATAATATTTGGAGAAGGAGTTGATGATCACGGCATTGTCGGTGATTTCGAGCGCACTCGTCTCTTCGCCGACAAAGGTAAGGCCGTGATAAATCTCGTCGGAAATGAAAGCCATGTCGCGGCTTTCGCAGTAGCTCGCCAACCGCTTCAGCGCCTCACGGCCGGTAACGGTGCCGGTCGGATTGGCCGGGCTTGCCAGAAGCACGCCCTTCAGCTTGCAGCCGGCCTTTGTCTCCGCCCGCTCCAGACTTGCCGGCGTCAGCGTATAGCCGGTTTCCGCCGTAACCGGCACTTCCACGACATTGAGGCCGAGAGCCTTCAGAATATTGCGATAGGCCGGATAGCCGGGCCTTGCGATGGCGACATAATCGCCCGCATCGAAAAGGCTGAGGAAAGCGAGATTAAAGGCGGCAGACGAGCCCGTGGTCACGGCGATGCGGGCCGGATCGATGGCGACCTGGTGGCGCAGCCGGTAATGGCCGGCAATCGCCTCGCGCAGCTCACGCAGACCCAGCGCGTCGGTATAACCGATCCGCCCATGCTTCAGCGCCGCCTCAGCCGCCGCAAGCGAGGCTTTCGGCGCGGGATGCGAGGGCTGGCCGACCGCCATGGAAATGACGGGGCGGCCCGCCTGCCTGCGCCGATTCGCTTCCGCCAGAATATCCATGGCGTGAAAGGGTTCGACTGCGCTCCGCTTCGACATCGTAATCAAGGGCATGCTCTTTCCTGAACCGTATTTCAGAGACTTGCCGCAGAATCACAATCTTCACAATCATGCGATCATAATGCGGACAAGTATTTTTGCCGTATGGCATTTGGCTTAAAGTAAGGTAATTGCCTTCATAAGATTTCAAGAGGCTCCGGCCGCACAGAATGAGGACCGATATGGCGCATTTTCTCCGTTCCACCCTTCTCGCCAGCGTGACGGCCCTTTCGACGGTATTCGCCTCCCTGCCCGCCCATGCGCTCGACGAGCAGCAGAAGAAGGAAATGGGCGAGTTCATCAAGCAATATCTGATCCAGAACCCGGAGATCATGCTTGAGGTTCAGGATGCGCTTGAGCGCAAGCAATATGCGGCGCGCAACGCCAAGGCGGCGGAAGCCGTCGCCGACAACAAGAAGGCCATCTTCGAATCGAAATTCGATCTGGCGCTCGGCAACCCGGATGGCGATGTCACGCTGGTCGAGTTCTTCGACTACAATTGCGGTTATTGCAAACGCGCCATGGGCGACATGGACAATATTCTGAAGAGCGACAAGAAGGTGCGTGTCGTCCTCAAGGAATTCCCGATCCTCGGACCGGAATCGGTTGCGGCGCACCGCGTTTCCAACGCCGTGAAGCTGCTTGCACCGGCGAAGTACCCCGAATTCCAGCGCACGCTGCTCGGCGGTCGCGGACGGGCGAATGAGGACAGCGCCATGGAAGTCGCGACCTCGCTCGGCCTCAAGGAAGCCGACATCCGCAAATCGATGGCGGAGAACCCCAATGACGAGCAGGTGCAGGAGACTTACAAGCTGGCAACCAGCCTCGGCATCACCGGAACGCCCTCCTATATCGTCGGCGACGAGGCGGTTTTCGGCGCCGTCGGCGCTGACCCGCTGAAGGAAAAAATCGCCAATATGCGCAGCTGTGGAAAAGCCACCTGCTCCTGATTGCTAAAAAAGCCACTGCATTCCCTGTGAGATGCTTGCCAAGCGGCCGGTTTAGGGCTTGCGGGGGCTTTTCCTTGACGGCTGCGCAGTCTATAGGTGTCGCTGATTTTCTTATGGAAACGTGAATGAGCAACATCATCATCGTCATCAACGGCCCCAATCTCAATATGCTGGGAAAAAGGGAACCGGGTATCTATGGTGGCAAGACGCTGAAGGACATCGAGAATGATTGCCTTCAAGCCGGTGCCGATCTCGGTTTCGCAGTGGAATTCCGCCAGTCCAACCACGAAGGCGTGCTGGTGGACTGGTTGCAGGAGGCGGGCGAGCGGGCGGCGGGCGTCGTCATCAATCCCGGCGCCTACAGCCACACATCCATCGCGTTGCATGACGCCATTCGCGCGATTTCCACGCCCGTCGTGGAAGTGCACATTTCCAACATCCACGCCCGCGAAGAGTTCCGTCACAAATCGATGGTATCACCCGCGGCAAAGGGCATGGTCTGCGGTTTCGGACCATATGGATACATCATGGCGCTTCACGCGCTGAAAAACATCACGGCATAAAAAGAAACAAAGAATAGGGTTTGTCATGTCTGAAAAGAAACAGGGTATCGACAAGGAACTGATCCGCGAACTCGCGAATATCCTCAACGATACCGACCTTTCGGAAATCGAAGTGGAGCAGGACGACCTGCGCATCCGCGTTTCCCGCGCCGCTCCCGCCGCCACGGTCTATGCCGCAGCGCCTGCTGCTTATGCGCCCGCACCGGCAGCAGCCCCCGTTGCTGCACCGGCCGCAGCCGCGCCGGCCGCCCCTGCGGCCTCCGCAGCGCCTGCCCGCAACCCGGCCAACACCGTGTCCTCGCCGATGGTCGGCACGGTCTATCTTTCGCCTGCCCCGGGCGCACGTCCCTTCATCGAAGTGGGTGCAACCGTCAAGGAAGGCCAGACCATCCTCATCGTCGAAGCCATGAAGACCATGAACCAGATCCCGGCTCCCAAGTCCGGCAAGGTCGTGGAAATCATCGTCAACGACGCTCAGCCCGTGGAGTATGGCGAAGCCCTCGTGGTCATCGAATAAAGGCGGTTCAGCATGGTTTCGAAGATCCTCATAGCCAACCGCGGCGAGATCGCGCTACGCGTCCTGCGCGCCGCCAAGGAACTTGGCATTCCGACGGTGGCCGTGCATTCCACGGCCGACGCGGATGCCATGCATGTGCGCCTTGCCGACGAAAGCGTGTGCATCGGCCCGCCGCCCTCGCGTGACAGCTACCTCAACATCCACCAGATCGTTGCGGCCTGCGAAATCACAGGTGCGGACGCCGTTCACCCGGGTTACGGCTTCCTGTCGGAAAATGCCAAGTTCGCAGACATTCTCGACGCGCACGGCATCACCTTCATCGGGCCGACCGCCGAACATATCCGCATCATGGGCGACAAGATCACCGCCAAGCAGACGGCGCAGGAACTCGGCATTCCCGTGGTTCCCGGTTCCGATGGCGAAGTGAAGCCTGAAAACGCGCTCGAAATCGCCCGGACGATCGGCTTCCCGGTCCTCATCAAGGCGACGGCGGGCGGCGGTGGTCGCGGTATGAAGGTGGCCAAGACCGAAGCCGATTTGGAAGAGGCCGTTGCGACGGCCCGATCCGAAGCGGCAGCAGCCTTCGGCAACGACGCCGTCTACATGGAAAAATACCTCGGCAAACCGCGCCATATCGAAGTGCAGGTTTTCGGCGATGGCGAAGGCAATGCCGTTCACCTTGGCGAACGCGATTGCTCGCTCCAGCGCCGCCACCAGAAGGTGCTGGAAGAAGCCAATTCGCCGGCTCTGACCGTCGAACAGCGCATGAAGATCGGCGAGATTTGCGCGAGCGCCATGCGCAAGCTGAAATATCGCGGCGCCGGCACCATCGAGTTCCTCTATGAAAACGGCGAGTTCTATTTCATCGAAATGAACACCCGTCTGCAGGTGGAGCATCCGGTGACGGAAGCCATCACCGGCATGGATCTCGTGCAGGAACAGATCCGGGTCGCTTCCGGTCAGGGCCTGTCGGTCACGCAGGCGGATATCGAATTCCATGGCCATGCCATCGAATGCCGTATCAATGCCGAGGACCCGCGCACCTTCGTTCCCTCACCGGGCACGCTGACCTATTTCCACACGCCGGGCGGTCTTGGTGTGCGTGTCGATTCCGGTGCCTATCAGGGCTACAAGATCCCGCCCTATTACGACAGCATGATCGGCAAACTGATCGTTCACGGCCGCGACCGTGACGAATGCATTCGTCGTCTGCGTCGGGCGCTCGACGAATTCGTCGTTGATGGCATCAAGACCACGCTGCCGCTTTTCCAGGATCTCCTTCAGAACGAGGATATCCTGAAGGGCGATTACGACATTCACTGGCTGGAAAAATATCTGGCCGGTGACGCGTCTCACTAAGACGATATGGTTGGGCGGCGCAGTAGAAATAACGGCATAACGGTCGATATCCTGCTGCGCGCCTATTCCGCCGGCCTGTTCCCAATGGCCGATTCGGCTGACGATCCCGAGCTTTTCTGGGTCGAGCCGGAAATTCGGGGAATCATCCCGCTCAATGGTTTTCACGTTTCCAAAAGCCTCGCCAAGGCGATGCGCAGGAAGCCGTTCGAGATTCGCTTCAACACCGCCTTCGAAGCGGTGATGGCCGGATGTGCGGCGGAAGCGCCGGACAGGCCAAGCACCTGGATCAATGCCACCATCCGCAGGCTCTATACCGAATTGCACCAGATCGGCCACGCCCATAGCGTCGAGGCGTGGGAGGGCGAGGAGCTCGTCGGCGGGCTGTACGGCGTCTCGCTGGGCGCCGCCTTCTTCGGCGAGAGCATGTTTTCCCGCCGCACCAATGCATCGAAGATTTGCCTCGTGCATCTGGTCGAGCGTTTGCGGCAGCAGGGGTTTACGCTGCTCGACACGCAATTTACGACCGAACATCTGAAGACATTCGGGGCAATCGATATTCCGAAGTCGGAATATGCCACGATACTTGAAGCGGCTGTCGACAGGCCGGACGTACCATTCGAAAAATCGTCGGCGCAAGAAAATCTACGCTGAAAACAACCTGAGATTTTGCTTGCAACCCTCGAAAACATGACCTATCCGATCATGATATATGGTTTGCCGGGGGATGGCCATGCGCTGGATTGCGGCCTTGTTATTGATGTTGACGCCGGCGGCGAATGTCACCGCTGCCGAACAGCGCCCCAACCCGCAGGCCGCCTGGCGAAGCGAAATTTCCCGAGCCTTGACGGGCGTAACCGGCCGCCCCGAATTCAAGGTCGTGCGGACGAACAAGAAGCAGGTACTCCTTGTTACTTTCCGCGTTGACCCGGCGGGAAAGATGCAGGCTGTTCAGGTCAAAAACATAAGGGATAGCACCTATCAGACAAGAACGGCCGTGAAGAGGGCATTTTCTGAAATCAGGTTCCCCTCACCTCCCGCCAGCGATCAGCCCAACAAGTTCACCGTTCCGATCGTGATCGAGCCTGAACTGACACGGGAGGAAATGATCGAACAACTGGAAAGCAAAAGCAAAGCCCTGGCCGATTTGGCCGAGAAGCTCAGACGCCAGAAATAGGCGCGGTCGTGGGTTAATTACTTGCTTGCCGTTGAGGGAGCGGGAACTTCCGAGTCCTGCTTGCAGCCCGTCAGCCACACGTCGTAGATGGGGTGTTCCACGGCGTTGAGGCCGGGGCTGTCGGCGAACATCCAGCCCGTGAAAATCCGCTTGATCTTGCGGTCGAGGGTGATTTCATCCACTTCGATGAAGGCATCGATCTTCTGCGCTTCCGTCTGGTCGCGGGAATAGCAGACTTTCGGCGTCACCTGAAGCGCGCCGAACTGCACCGTCTCATCGATATAAACATCGAAGGAAGTGATGCGGCCGGTGATCTTGTCGATGCCGGAAAACACCGCCACGCGGTTTTCAAGACGAGCAGCAGAAACGGGCGAAATGAGGATGACAGCAGAGACCGCTGCAAACAGCGAGACTGTCAGCGCACGCAAAGAACGATCCCGCGTGAATTTCCTCATACGATATGTCTCCAAATATTTGCCTGTGTCGAACCGCCGACCGGATCAACGCCTAAGGGCGGAATGTGGCAAAAACCGGTGAGGCCGGATGCAAGCGCGGTGTTTTACACAACACCGCGCATCGCAAGATGCTTAGTTGCCGGGGGTCCAGGCGTCGTAGTCGCCGGTCACGCGCGGGCGCTCGCCAGCCACGGCCAGCGACCCCTGCGGGCGATAGGCCTTGGAGGAACCGGTGAGGTTCGGCTGATGCGGCTTCTGCCAGTCGCGCGCAACATAGCTTTCCTGGCTCGGCGGCACGTCGGTGCGGTAATGCATCCAGCCATGCCAGCCGGGCGGAATGGCCGACGCTTCGGCATAACCATTGTAGATCACCCAGCGGCGCGGCATGCCCCAGGAAGTGGTGCCGCCTTCGTAATAGGTGTTGCCCAACTCGTCCTGTCCTACCTTCTTGCCGAAACGCCAGGTATGAAACCGCGTTCCGATCGTCTGGCCGTTCCACCAGGTGAAGATTTGCGTCAGGAGAGTCTTCATTTTACGTTCCTCGGGCTTGAATGCGCCGCAGCGATTTTCCGTGCACGGCACAAGACATGCTTATGCCGCCCCTCACGGCAATTGTCCAGCATTTCGAGATATATCCGCGCTATTTCAGCTTCATCCTGAAGCCTAAATGCCGCTTCTCGAAACCCAGCCGCTCATAGAAGCGGTGAGCGTCCAGCCGGGCCATGTTGGACGTCAGCTGCGCGGCGTTCAGGCCCTGCCGGCGGGCTTCTTCCAGGCAATGATTGATCATCACCGCACCGATGCCGCGGCCGCGCATGTCGGCACGCGTCTGCACCGCCTCGATCACCATGGACTTTGCCCCTCGCCCGACGAGCTTGGTCAGGATCGCCGTCTGGAAGGTGCCGACCACCTCGCCATCCAGTTCCGCCACATAGAGCGTTTCGCTCGGCGACGCTTCGATGGCGCGGAAAGCGGCGAGATAATCCGGCTGCGCCGATTCTTCCGCCGTATCGCCGTGGCCGCCGATCTCGTCGGCGGCAAAAATGGCGGCGAGTGCCGGAAGATCGTCTTCGCGCGCCGTGCGGATGATCAGTTGTTGAAGTTTCTCATTCATCGGGTCAGGCTCTTTTCCATAACGACGCCGGGCAGACCCTCGATGCCCGCCATGCGCTCGATTCGGTCGACCTCGACAAATCCGACGCCTTCATAAAAGGCGATTGCGACAGTATTTTTAGGCTCGACTTCCAGCCGCATGATTTCCGCATCCGGAAAACAGGTTTCCAGTTCGGCGAAGAGATCGCGGCCGACGCCCTGCCGCTGAAGGTCAGGCGCGACATAGAGCTGGTGCAGCAGGGCTGTCTTCGCCATCTTGGTGGACATGGAGCCATAGGCCATGCCGCCAATCCGCTTGCCGTCGTCAGCCACCAGAAACTCGCCGCCCTTTTTCTCGATGCGGTCCTTCATGGCCTGCGGCGAATGCCATGCGAGAATCAACTGGTTGACCTTGTCCACGCCATAGATCGCATCATAGGTCGCGTGCCACGTCGTGGCGAGCAGGGTGCGCACCGGCTCGATGTCACGCAGGCTTGCCGTGCGGATGAAGAACATGATTTGGCTCCGTCTTGAAACAGAAATGCCGGGCGTTGATCCCGGCAGAAGTGATGTCAGTCCCTCGTGCCCGACGTCGTCCTCGGGCCTGTCCCGAGGATCTGAGCACATTGGACCTTGTGGGTCGTTAGATCCTCGAGACAAGCCCGAGGATGACGGATGAGAGCTTTCTGCCTCGATACCTGTGAGCACAAGGCAGCGCCCGCTTACTCTTCCTCGATACCGAGCTTGGCCTTCACCAGCGCCTGCACCGCCTGCGGGTTGGCCTTGCCGCCCGTCGCTTTCATGACCTGACCGACGAACCAGCCGGCAAGCGTCGGCTTTGCCTTCACCTTCTCGACCTGATCCGGGTTGGCGGCGATGATCTCGTCGACGGCCTTTTCGATGGCGCCGGTATCGGTCACCTGCTTCATGCCGCGGGCTTCCACGATTTCCGCCGGGTTGCCGCCCTCGTTCCAGACGATTTCGAACAGGTCCTTGGCGATCTTGCCGGAAATGGTCTCGGCCTTGATGAGATCGATGATGCCACCGAGCTGTTCCGGCGAAACCGGTGTCGTCTCGATATCCTTGCCCGATTTGTTCAGCGCCCCGAGCAGATCGTTGATGACCCAGTTGGCGGCGGCCTTCGCATCGCGACCGGCGGCGACTGCCTCGTAATAATCGGCAATCGCCTTTTCCGAAACGAGGATCGAGGCGTCATAGACCGACAGGCCAAGATCGGCCACGAAACGGGCTTTCTTGTCGTCGGGCAGTTCCGGCAGGTCGACCTTCAGCGCCTCGACGAAAGCATCGTCGAATTCGAGCGGCAAGAGGTCCGGATCGGGGAAATAACGGTAATCATGCGCATCTTCCTTGGAGCGCATGGACCGCGTCTCGCCCTTGCCGGGGTCGAACAGGCGGGTTTCCTGATCGATCACGCCGCCATCTTCCAGAATGGCGATCTGGCGGCGCGCCTCATATTCGATGGCCTGACCGACGAAGCGGATGGAGTTGACGTTCTTGATTTCGCAGCGCGTGCCGAAACCTTCGCCCGGACGGCGCACGGAGACGTTGACGTCGGCGCGCATCGAGCCTTCATCCATGTTGCCGTCGCAGGTGCCGAGATAACGCACGATGGAACGCAGCTTGGTGAGATAGGCCTTGGCTTCGTCCGACGAGCGCATATCCGGCTTGGAGACGATTTCCATCAGCGCCACGCCCGAACGGTTCAAATCCACGAAGGACATGGTCGGGTGCTGGTCGTGCATGGACTTGCCGGCGTCCTGCTCCAGATGCAGACGCTCGATGCCGATTTCGATATCTTCGAAATTGCCCTGACGGTCCGGACCGAGCGAAATGGTGATGGTGCCCTCACCGACGATCGGGTCCTTGAACTGCGAAATCTGGTAGCCCTGCGGCAGGTCCGGATAGAAGTAATTCTTGCGGTCGAAGATCGAGCGATGGTTGATCTTGGCCTTCAGGCCAAGACCGGTGCGCACCGCCTGCTTCACGCATTCCTCGTTGATGACGGGCAGCATGCCGGGCATGGCGGCATCCACCAGCGACACGTTGGAATTCGGCGCATTGCCGAAGGTGGTCGATGCACCGGAAAACAGCTTGGAATTGGAGAGAACCTGCGCATGCACCTCCATGCCGATCACGATTTCCCAATCGCCGGTGGCGCCGGGAATGAAGCGTTTCGGGTCGGGGGTGCGCACGTCTACAAGGGTCATCTGAAGCTCACGATATACGGGTTCTTTGGCCTTGGTGGGTAGAACAAATGGAGCGCGGGCGCAAGACATCTTGCACCCTCTCACGCCAGGCCCGGGATTTTCGCCGATAGAGGATACGCGTTTTTTACGCTTCCCGGTTTCAATTCACATCATGGTGACGGTCGCTCTCTGTTTCATAACCTATATCGCCTTCAATCTTTTCGTCTTTCTTGTCTATTGGTGGGACAAGGAAGCGGCGAGAAATGGCGGATGGCGCATCCGGGAAAGCACGCTGTTATCGCTTGCGCTCATCGGCGGCAGCCTGGGCGCAATCTTGGCACAACGGCTGCTGCGGCATAAAACGCGCAAGGAACCGTTCCGCAGCATCCTGATATCGATTGTGATATTGCAGGTAGGCCTTGTCGCATCGCTCGCCATCATGCCGGACTGGCCGATGCGGCTGGTGGACGCTCTGCAAACTCTGTCTCAGAAAGCCGGCCCATAAAGACCGCTCTCGACCTCGGCCAATTGCTTCTGCAGGCCTACCGACTGCACTTCGCGGTCGAGTTTCGGCGCATAGGAGACGGAGAGCCAGCGGACGCTATAGCCATGGTGGCGGAAAAAGGCGACGGCCGGCTCATTCTGGGCATGGGTTTCAAGCCGGATGGTCTCGAACCCCCTGTCCTCAATCAGCCTTTCGACATCGCCCAGCAGGTGACTGCCGACACCTCTGCGCTGAAAATCAGGATCGATCCAGAAATCGGAAATCGTCTCGTCGAAATGCTCCCGCGCCGCCCATCCGGCAACCGAGCCGCCAAACTCCGCCACCCTGATCGCCAGCCATGACGAGCGGGTAAAATTGGAAAAGGCGCTGGCCGCATTGTCGTAAAGGGTCGGGGTGATGCCGAGAGCCGCGATTGCCTGTCGCCATGCCCTGAGGCCGATGGCCGCCAGAACCTCCGCTTCCTGCTCATGCGCATTGCGAATGACGATCAAGCCGCGCCCTCCATGGCCGTTGAAATTAAACCATTGCCAAGGCGATTCGACCAGCATGGTTTTCTCGCGCCTGGCGGGACTTGACCGCCTCGGCTTTGCCCGCTACCCAAAAGGAGCAAGAACGGAGTTTTTATGTTCGCTCAATCGGAGTCCCGGTAAAGGCCCTGCCCGCAAGTTTATTGCGCGCCGGGCCATGCTGAAACCGAGCCGGATGCCCTAACCGCACCCGGATTTGCTTTCACGCGTCTATATGACGCCGACCGGACTTCCAAAAATGGACATTTCCCGCGCCGAACAGCGCATTCTTCACCTGCTCGCCCAGGGCGGCAGAATTGAACTCGTTCGAGACGACGCCCACAAAATCGAAAAACTCGCGCTTTACACGCGTGACGGCTGGATTTTCAGCGGCCTCGATCTCCTCACCTTCCGCAAACTGAAACGGAAGAGAGCCATCGCCTCTTCCGGCGGCAAACCCTACCGCATCACGACGCGCGGGCTGGAACTCGTGCGGGGCGAGCTGGACAATCGATGAAAAACAAACGGGCGGCATTCAATGCCGCCCGTTTGTGTAGAGAGCTTGGTGAATCCGCTTACCACCACTTGGCAGGGGTGAACTTACCGGCTGCCTGCTCGATGGCATGCGCCGTCTTGAACAGCGTTTCCTCCTCGAAAGGCTTGCCGATGAGCTGGAGGCCAAGCGGCAGGCCCTTGCCGTCGAGGCCGGCCGGAACCGAGAGGCCAGGAAGACCGGCCATGTTGACCGTGATGGTGAAAACGTCCTGCAGGTACATCTTCACCGGATCGGAAGCGAGTTCCTCGTCACCGACTGCAAAGGCGGAAGACGGGGTGATCGGCGCCAGAATGGCGTCGACGCCTTCGTGGAAGACGTTTTCGAAATCGCGCTTGATGAGGGTGCGGACCTTCTGCGCCTTCAGGTAATAGGCGTCATAATAACCGGCGGACAGCACATAGGTGCCGACCATGATGCGGCGCTGCACTTCCTTACCGAAACCGGCGGCGCGGCTCTTTTCGTACATGTCGGCAATGTCCTTGCCGTCGACGCGCAGACCGTAACGGACGCCGTCATAACGGGCAAGGTTAGACGAGGCTTCCGCCGGCGCGACGATGTAATAAGCGGGCAGCGCGTATTTGGTGTGCGGCAGCGAGATATCGATGACCTCGGCACCGGCATCACGCAGCCACTCGACGCCCTTGGCCCAGAGCTTTTCGATTTCTTCCGGCATGCCGTCGACGCGATATTCCTTCGGAATACCGATCTTCAGGCCCTTGAGCGACTGACCGATGGCCTTTTCGTAGTCCGGCACCGGCAGGTCGACGGAGGTCGTGTCCTTGGCGTCGACGCTTGCCATCGTCTTCAGCAGGATCGCGGCATCACGCACGTCACGGGCAATCGGGCCTGCCTGATCGAGCGAGGAAGCATAAGCGACGATGCCGAAGCGCGAGCAGCGGCCATAGGTGGGCTTGATGCCGACGGTGCCGGTGAAGGCTGCCGGCTGGCGGATGGAGCCGCCGGTATCGGTTGCGGTCGCGCCGGCGCAGAGATGCGCGGCCACGGCTGCGGCCGAACCGCCCGAAGAGCCACCGGGCACCAGCTTCTGGTCGGAACCATTGGCGCGCCACGGGTTGATGGCCGGGCCGTACCAGGAGCTTTCATTGGACGAGCCCATGGCGAATTCGTCCATGTTGAGCTTGCCGAGCATGACGGCGCCCTGATCCCAGAGGTTCTGGGTAACGGTGGATTCATATTTCGGCTTGAAGCCATCGAGAACATGCGAACACGCCTGCGTGTGCACGTCACGGGTGGCGAAAAGGTCCTTCACGCCGAGCGGAACGCCTTCCAGCTCGCCAGCCTTGCCGGCGGCGATGCGTTCGTCGGAGGCTTTCGCCATGTCGCGCGCCTTTTCAGGCGTCGTCGCCACATAGGCGTTCAGCGCGCCGTTGGCCGCATCGATGGCGGAGAGATAGGCGTCGGTCAGCTCGAGGGCGGAAAATTCTTTGGCCTTCAGCTTTTCGCGGGCTTCGGCAATGGTCAGGCTCGTCAGGTCGGTCATGGTCGGCAACGGCTTTCGAAATCTTGGAAAAATCGGGCGGCAGAGGCGGTCGGCTTATTCGACCACTTTCGGGACCATGAAGAAGTCCCGGTCGGTCGCAGGCGCGTTGGCGACAATGTCTTCCGCCTTGTTGCCGTCGGTCACCACGTCGGCGCGTTTTTTCATGTCCACCGGGGTCACCGAGGTCATCGGCTCGACGCCGTCGACATTCACTTCCGAAAGCTGCTCCACGAAACCGAGTATGCCGTTCAGCTGGCCGAGCATATTCTGTGCTTCTTCTTCGCTGACTGCGATACGGGCAAGGCGCGCAACGCGCTTTACGGTGGCGAGATCGACGGACATGGTTCTACTCCGATGGGATATTTCCCATTCGCTATAATCACCATGTCCGTCATTCGCAACGGTAGAAAGCATGTCGCGCCAAACTGTATGGCGGTTTGCGGTCGCGACATGCACGGGCAAAATGTCAGAAGGACAGCGTATCGCCGGCCTTCGGCGTGTGGACGCGCGCTTGCGCCCCTTCCATGCCGGCCACGAACTTCTCCGGCGTCTGGTCGATGATCGGGAAGGAACCGTAATGGCAGGGAATGACATTGCCGAAATTGAAGAAGCGCTGGCATGCGAGCGCGGCGACGGCTCCGCCCATGGTGAAGCGGTCACCGATCGGCACAAGGCCGATATCCGGCTGATGCAGTTCATTGATGAGTTTCATGTCGGAAAAGATGTCGGTATCGCCCATGTGATAGACGGCCGGGCCATCTTCGAAATGCAGCATCAGACCGTTGGCATTGCCGAGCGAATGGGAGACGCCGTCTTCGGTGATCTGGGCGGAGGAATGCAGCGCATTGGTGAAGGTGACGGAAAAACCATCGAAATGCACCGTGCCGCCGGTATTGCCCATATCGACCTTCGCGACGCCCTTGGCGGAAAGCCAGGCGGCAAGATCGGCATTGGCAAGAACGGTCGCGCCGGTTTCGCGGGCAAGCTGGACGGTATCGCCGACATGGTCGCCATGGCCGTGGGTCAGGAGAATATGGGTGATGCCTTCGGCTGCCGACTTTCCATCCTGTCCGACAAAACCGGGGTTACCGGTGAAGAACGGATCGATGAGTATCTTCGCGCTGCCGTTTTCGAGGCGGAAGGCGGAATGGCCGAGCCAGGTGATTTTCATGGGAAGTTCTCCTTTGTATTGCCGGTATATTATGACATAGGACGGCCTGAACAACCGCACTACCAATATTTAAGAGAGGCGACCATGGCCGCAAATGATGACGAGTACGTGTATGACGAGGCGACCGGTGAATGGCGACCGGCCTCCGAGCTGGCAGCAGAAGCGGCGCGTACGAATGAAGTGCGCGATGCGGCGGGCAATGTGCTGGCGGATGGCGATTCCGTCACCCTCATCAAGGATTTGAAGGTCAAGGGCACCAGCACGGTCATCAAGCAGGGCACCGTCATCAAGTCGATCCGCCTGACCGATAATCCGGAAGAGATCGATTGCAAACATGATGCGGTGAAGGGGCTGGTGCTGCGCACCGAATTCGTCCGCAAACGATAAGGACAACACGCCACATGGCAACACTCACCATTGAGGAACTGGCGCAGGCGCTTCAGCCGGGACAGGCGATTGCCGGCCTCGACCTTGGCACGAAGACGATCGGGCTTGCCATGTCGGACCTGTCGCGGCGTTTCGCAACGCCGCGCCCCGTCATCAAACGGGTGAAATTCACGCAGGATGCGGAAGTGCTGCTGGCCTTTGCCGAAAAGGAAAAAGTTTTCGCCTTCATCATCGGCCTGCCGATGAACATGGATGGTTCGGCCGGTCCCCGCGTGCAGGCGACGCGCGCCTTTGTGCGGACGATGGGCGAAAAAACCGCCCTGCCCTTCATTTTCTGGGATGAGCGGCTTTCGACGGTCGCGGCCGAGCGCGCATTGCTGGAAATGGACGTCTCACGCGCAAAGCGGGCCGAACGCATCGATTCAGCCGCCGCGAGCTTCATTCTTCAGGGCGCGCTGGACAGGCTTTCCGCACTCACCCGCGCGGCCGACTGACGGCCCTGCCACCAGGCCGCAATCTGCTTTCTCTTGCGGAAGGCGAGAATCGCAAAAACGATCAGGCTGTCGACGGCAATGGCGCGTGCCACCAGGGGCGGCAGGCTTTCCGGCGGCAGGCCGAGAATATTGCCGTAAATCTCGAACACCAGATCATGGGTCTGGCGTGTGAGCATGTAGAAGCCGAAGCTCATGTCGTAATAGGAAAGCCAGTACCAGCTGCCCAGCAGCGCAACGGGACCGGCCCAGAGGATCAGAAACCACTTCATGCCGCCTGCCCCCGCACAAACATCGTATCGGGAACGCCGGCAAGCACCGCCCAGCGCACCACGGCCATAAGGCAGAGGTTCAGCGCCGGCGCGTCGATATCCAACGGCAGCATCACAAAAAACGTCATCATGACGCCTAAAGCTGTCCAGCGGCTCACTTGCGGCTCCCTTATGCGCAGTCATTGCGCATGGTTAACATTTCGTTAATCACACTGGACCGGCAGCCATGGCGAGGCAAATGAAAGCTGTCATTATGGTTAACGACGGCGGCCGGCATGTGGATAAAAACGTGATCGCGTGGACGGCCGGATGCGCCGCGCGTTTGCCGGCCCGATGAAAACATGACTGATTTTTCTTTAATGCGCAGGTCCAGGCGCGACTGTCTTCCGCCTGCGAAACCGGTTCAGCCGTAAACGCCGCGCACCAGCCTTTTGACGGCAGTGGCTATCTTGTCCCAGTCCCGGTCTGATTTCAGCGGTACGCCAGCGAACTGACCGCTGGTCGCAGCGGAAATGACGAGGTGCTGAATGGCAGCGAACAGTACGGCATTGACCGCCGCTGTATCCACACCCTTCGGCGCCGCCAGCGAACCGCGCATCCGCTCCAGCCACTTGCCCAGCGATTTGGCGCGGGCTTCGGCAAGCTGTCTCACCTGCGGTGAACCGTCAGACACTTCCCAGGCAATGATCTTGCAGACGAGAGGATCGCTGCGTAGCGCATCCATGAAATAAAGCGCCAGCTTTTCCATGAGGTCGCCATAGGTCAAAAGGAACATGCCGCCGGTATCTTCCGGAATGCGATCCTTCACCCAGGAACCGAGGTCCTCGCCGATCGCCTCGATCAGGCCATCGAGGCCGCCGAAATAACGGTAGATGAGCTGCTTGTCGCAGCCGGCGCGGCGGGCAACGGCATTGATGCCAAAACCCTGAAATCCCTCTTCGGCAAGCAGCGACCGCGCCGCATTAAAAATCGCCTTCTCGGTCTGAGCGCGATCCTTGATGCGCTTTTCCGGTCTGTCGGCTGAAATCGCCTCTGCGGTCGCCAGCATGATTCCCTACCCGTGTTTTGAAAGGCCTCTCTCAACGGGTTAACAAAGCATGAAGGGAAGAACAACGTGGCGGGGCGGATGGACGGAAGGTTTTTGTGGATGAAGGTGACACCATGCGTTTTCAGCCGCTGACATCTCCATAGTCAACCGGGAGATGCCGCTCGATCTCCATGGAATCATGAAGAATGCGACCGATGCCCACCAAATCGGGATTCAACACGCGATAAAGCAGCAGATGCCTCGGATATTTAACCAGGCCGGTTTCACCTCTCGCCCTCTCCCGGCTGTAACGGAGATGGTAGCTGCGTACATCGTCTGCCACTTCCGGGCGGAGACTTGTTCCGGTGCGAAACGGATCCCGCGCAACATCACGCAGCGCCGTGACAAGCAATTTTTCGTAGCGTTTTCTCGCTGCGACCCCAAATGTCGCGTGGGTCCATCCAAGAATTTCAATAATGTCCGATTGCGCGGCTTCGGACAGACGATACTTCGTCATGCCTTATCAGATTTGGCAAGGCGCGCTTCAGCGTCGCGCCCGAGAGCGGAAATGAAGTCGTCGAGATCATCCTCCGCCACATCCGTAAAACGGCCTTGATCAAGGTCTGCGAAGCCCTGTTGCGCCGCCACCCTCAAGGCTTCCAATCTGGTCACCTCAAGGCGCTCGCGCCTTTCAATCAATCGTAAGCCCTCGCGCAGCACTTCGCTGGCATTTTGATAGCGGCCAGATTTAACGAGTTCGTCTATGATCTCTTCGTGATGCTGTGTCAGAACGACGTTACGCGTCGGCATCAGAGCCTCCACCAGATATTAGCGACGTCCAACAATACCACCGATTGGCATAATCTGCCAATATTACTCCAGCGCCATGCCGAACCATACGCTGCCCGGCGTTTCGTGGCTTTCAAGGCGTTTGAACCCGCGGGTTTCCCAGAAGCGCATGCCCGCATGGTTGCGTTCGCTGGCGCCGAGGTGGATGCCGTAGACGTTGTTCTGTCTCGCCATATCGAGCCAGCGCGACAGAAGCCGGGTGCCGCCGCCCTTGCCCTGCGTGCGCGGCAGGAGGTTCATGTGGATATGGGCCGGAAACGGATCGGTGAGCCAGGCGGGTGTGCGGCGCGGATGGTGGATGAACTGGGCGCGGCGCTGGTCGGCGTCCCATGTCTGCTGGTCGCCGCCGGGATCGGGATAAAGGCTGCGCAGATGCGGCCACCATTCCCGCTCCAGCCGCTCTTCGTGCACCGCCGTATCGAGTGCGCCGACGATATAACCGCACACACCTTCCTCATCCTCCGCCACGAAAACGGCATCGGGCCAGAGATGCAGATAGGGGACGGAATAGATATGCCCGACCATGCGGCCGTCATTGTAAAGGGCGGTGGCGTCCTGCCCGGCATCGCCGGTTGCAAGGCTTATGGCGTAGAGCGCGTCTTCATCCTCGGCGCGGGCGGAACGGAAGGTCAGCATTGGCAGCCGCCTTCCCTTGCCGCGCATCGATGCGCGAAAGTGTCACGACAGATCAGAACACGCTTTACGCCATTGCTGTTTTTCAAATCCGAGACCCCTCCCGCCGGGACTGCAAAACCTTCATCCGCAAGCATCGGTCAAGATGCAGGCGGATAAAGAAGATCGATTATATAATTCGGATCGAAGCGGGAATCGAGCATGCCGTAAGTATGCCGCCAGCCGCCCGCGAGACGGGTCTCGAGGAAGGCATCGGCAATCTTGCCGGCGCCGAGACGGCAAAGCTCGGCGGCAGCGGCCGCAAGCGCGAACTGCTCCACCAGCAGGCGGGCCGCTCCCTCGTCACGTTCGGCAAGGGCGATTGCGGCGCGCAGCACGTCGGTGGTCTTTTTGCCGGCTGCACCCAGATCGCGCTCCAGCGTCTGGAAGACGAGATCGAACAGATCCTTGCCGCGCTGGAGAACCCGCAGCACATCCAGCGCCATGACGTTGCCGGAGCCTTCCCAGATGGCGTTGACGGGCGCTTCGCGATAGTGGCGGGCAATCGGCCGCTCTTCCACGTAACCGTTGCCGCCAAGGCACTCCATGGCCTCATAGATAAGCGCCGGCGCAATCTTGCAGCACCAGTATTTCACGATGGGCGTCATCACCCGCGCATAGGCGGCCTCGGCCGGATTGTTGCGGGCGGCGTCGAATGCGGTCGCCAGCCGGAAGGAGAGCGCAGTGGCCGCCGCCACATCCAGTGCCATGTCGGCGAGAACACGCGTCATGATCGGCTGTGTGACCAGCATCTTGCCGAAAACAGAACGGCCTCGGGCATAATGCACGGCTTCGGCTAGCGAGGCGCGCATCATGCCGGCGGAGGCAAGCGCGCAATCGAGCCGCGTCAGCGTCACCATGTCGAGGATCGTACGGATGCCGCTGCCGGGATCGCCCAGCAGATAACCGAAGGCATCGGTGAATTCGACTTCGGCGGATGCGTTGGAGCGGTTGCCGAGCTTGTCCTTGAGGCGCTGGAAATGCAGGCCGTTCTTTGAGCCATCCTCCAGATAACGCGGCACGAGGAAGCAGCCCATGCCGTCGCCCATCTGGGCGAGCATGACGAAACCGTCGCTCATCGGCGCGGAGAGGAACCACTTGTGACCGGACAGGCGATAGATGCCCTCGCCCACCCGCTCCGCCGTGGTGCGGTTGGCGCGCACATCCGTGCCGCCCTGTTTTTCCGTCATGCCCATGCCAATGGTGACGGCGGTTTTCTGCAGGGCCGGTTTCTGCGAGGAATCATATTTGCGCGAGAGAATCTTCGGCGCCCATTCCTTCTGCACGCGCGGCGAAGCCATGATGGCGGCGACGGAGGCGCTGGTCATGGTGAGCGGGCAAAGATGCCCGGCCTCAAGCTGCGAGGTCAGGTAGAATTTCGTGGCGCGGGCCTTGTGCTCATTGCCGCGCGTATCGGGAGAATTTTCCCAGACGCTGGAATGCAGGCCTGACGACATGGAACGGCGCATCAGCGCGTGCCAGGCGGGGTGGAACTCCACCTGATCCAGACGCTCGCCACGCGGGCCGTGGGTATGCAGCTGCGGCACGCCCCGATTGGCCATGCGCGCCAGCTCCTGCGCCTCATGCGACGTGACGTAGCGGCCGAGCTGGTCGAACTCATCCCTTAGATTGCGCGACAGTCCGGAAGTGAGGTCGACGATCAGCGGATCGGAACGATAGGCGTTGATACCGGACCAGAGGCTTGGCTGGTTCAGTTCGGCGAGCGTTTCTTCTGTCCGGGAATTCTGGGTCATCCGCTGCTTCTAGCTGTTTTGTACTGGCGTTGCATAGTGGGGTGATATTGCATAATTCCACCCGCAGGAAGCGATTGAGGCGATTAAACCGCCGCTTTCAGCATTTTTCGGGAATGTCCCTGATTTAGATATCCGGCCCGGCGAATAACAAACACGTTTCCGGCAAGATCAACGACAGTCCCCAAAAAAGCCGCGCAGAAGTTGCGGCAGCAACCGGCGGGCATGCGGATAAACGCATTCTCCATAATCTGCGACCTGACGTGGAACCTGCGGCATGCTTTTTCGGTTGGCGACTTTGCTGAACGGCTGCACAGGGAGGAGACCATGGAGGCCAGCGTAAGAAGGCTCTTCGAGCGATATGAGCGATTTTTCAATAAGTCTCTCAAGGGTGACATGGATATGGAGGAGGTCGCCTCCCTCTACGCCTCCGACTTCATCGCCGCCTCCCCCGCCGGGGTGATGACCGGAAAGAACGATGACCACTTGAAGCAGGTGATGATGAAGAGCTACGAGCGCTACCGGACGATCGGAACGAAGGAAATGCGGATACGCGACATCCGTATCTCGCCCATCGACGATCATCATTGCCTCGCCCATGTTGCCTGGACGGCGACCTTTGATCGCAAGCGGCAACCGGATGTCGCAATCGATTTCGATGTTCATTACTTCGTCCAGAGGCTGGACGGGGCGCCGAAAGTTTTCGGCTGGGCGTCAGGAGACGAGCAGGCGCTTTTGAAGGAGCATGGCATCGTCTGATGCCTGCGCCTTCCATCATCGGGCTGTTTGCCCTCGAGGGTTGGGGAAAGATCGCCATGTTTTCATTTCAGGAGTTGCGGGCGCTTGCCCCGCGACCATGCAGTCTCTATAGAGCGCAGGACCGAATTCCGCCGCACTCCTGAGGCGTGTTCACAGCGAATGGGAGCGCACGGATCAGCATTCGGGCGTTCCGGGCATTTTCACGGGAAAATGCGGCGCCCGTCAGGAGGCAAACCGCATGGTCTTCTTCCCCCATCGCCATCTCCTCGGCATCAAGGGGCTTTCCCATCAGGATATTACCCTGCTTCTCGACAAGGCCGACGAGGCGGTGAAAATCAGCCGCCAGCGCGAGAAAAAGACCTCGACGCTTCGGGGCCTGACGCAGATCAACCTGTTCTTCGAAGCCTCGACGCGCACGCAGTCCTCCTTCGAGCTTGCCGGAAAGCGCCTTGGTGCAGACGTGATGAACATGTCGGTCGGCAATTCCTCGGTGAAGAAGGGCGAAACGCTGATCGACACGGCGATGACGCTGAACGCCATGCGCCCGGACGTGCTGGTCGTGCGCCATTCTTCCGCCGGTGCGGCAGCGCTTCTAGCGCAAAAGGTCGCCTGCTCCGTCGTCAATGCCGGCGACGGCCAGCATGAGCATCCGACGCAGGCGTTGCTCGACGCACTGACCATCCGCCGCGCGAAGGGCGAACTGTCCGGCATTACGGTGGCGATCTGCGGGGACGTGCTGCATTCACGCGTCGCCCGCTCCAACATCATCCTGCTCAACCAGATGGGTGCGCGCGTTCGCGTCGTGGCCCCCGCCACGCTTCTTCCTTCCGGTATCCGCGACATGAGCGTCGAAGTATTCCACGACATGAAGGAAGGACTGAAGAACGCCGATGTGGTGATGATGCTGCGCCTGCAGCGCGAGCGTATGTCCGGCTCCTTCGTGCCTTCGGTGCGCGAATATTTCCATTATTACGGTCTGGATGCCGAAAAGCTGAAAGCGGCGAAGGAGGATGCGCTGGTCATGCATCCCGGCCCGATGAACCGCGGCGTGGAAATCGCCTCCGACGTGGCCGACGGTCCGCAGAGCGTGATCGAAAGCCAGGTGGAAATGGGGGTTGCCGTGCGCATGGCGGTCATGGAAACCCTGCTTGTCTCGCAAAATCAGGGTGAGCGCGTATGAGTGCCGTTACCGTTCTCAACAATCTCCGCATCGTCGATCCATCCCGGAATCTCGACGAGACCGGCAGTGTGATCATCGGCGCTGATGGCACCATTCTGGCGGCAGGTAAGGATGCGCATAATCAGGGCGCTCCCGAAGGGGCGACCGTTCGCGACTGCAAGGGTCTGCTGGCTGTTCCCGGTCTGGTGGACGCCCGTGTTTTCGTGGGTGAGCCTGGTGCCGAACACCGCGAAACCATCGAATCCGCCTCGCGCGCAGCAGCAGCCGGCGGCGTCACCAGCATCATCGTCATGCCCGATACCGATCCTGTTATCGATGACATCGCGCTGGTCGAATATGTGAAAAAGACGGCGCGCGACAAGGCGCTCGTCAACGTGCATCCTGCAGCAGCCCTGACCAAGGGTCTGAATGGCGAGGAAATGACCGAATTCGGCATGCTGAAGGAAGCCGGCGCGGTGGCCTTCACCAATGGCCGCAAGGCGCTTTCCGATACGCTGGTGCTACGCCGCGCCATGACCTATGCGCGCGAGCTGGGCGCAGTGATCGCGCTCGAGACACGCGACAAATATATCGGCGGCGGTGACATGAACGAGGGGCTTTTCGCAAGCTGGCTCGGGCTGTCGGGCGTTCCGAAGGAAGCCGAAATCATCCCGCTGGAGCGCGACCTGCGCATTTCCGGGCTGACACAGGCGATCTACCACGCCGCCAAGATTTCCGTGCCCGAATCCGCGGAAGCGATCCGCGTTGCGCGGCAGCGGGGCGTCAAAGCCACCTGCGGCATCTCGATCAACCATCTGACGCTCAACGAGAACGATATCGGCGAATACCGCACCTTCTTCAAGCTTTCGCCGCCGCTGCGCGCCGAAGATGACCGTAAGGCCATGGTGGAGGCACTGAAGGACGGCACCATCGACATTATTGTCTCCTCGCACGACCCGCAGGATGTCGACACCAAGCGGCTGCCGTTTTCGGATGCGGCGAGCGGCGCGGTCGGGCTTGAAACCCTGCTGGCGGCGGCGCTGCGCCTGCACCACAGCGACGAAGTTCCGCTGATGCGGCTGATCGATGCGCTCTCCACCCGCCCGGCCAAGATTTTCGGACTGGATGCCGGAACGCTGAAGGCGGGCGCGAAGGCGGATATCACGCTGATCGACCTCGACGAGCCATGGCTCGTGGCAAAGGAGCAGCTGGTCTCGAAATCCAAGAACACCCCGTTCGAGGATGCCCGTTTCAGCGGCCGCGCGGTTGCCACTTATGTGGCTGGCAAAGCCGTTCATTCCTTGGCATAAGATCACCGACAGAGATCACGCGGCCAGCGCGACAGAGGGGACGTTTGAATGAGTGCTTTGACTGACTGGCAGACGGCGCCTGCCCTTCTCGCGCTTGCAGCGCTGATCGGCTATCTGTTCGGTTCCATTCCCTTCGGCCTCATTCTTACCCGCATGGCGGGGCTGGGTGACGTGCGCAAGATCGGCTCCGGCAATATCGGCGCGACCAATGTGCTGCGCACGGGCAACAAGAAGCTCGCCGCCGCAACCCTGCTGCTGGACGCGCTGAAGGGCACGGCGGCGGTGTTGGTCGCCAATGCGCTCTGGGGTTACGAAGCGTCGCTGGTCGCCGGTTTCTTCGCCTTCCTCGGCCACCTGTTTCCGGTGTGGCTCGGCTTCAAGGGCGGCAAGGGTGTGGCAACCTATATCGGCGTGCTTTTGGGGGCCGCACCGCTGATGATGCTGGCCTTTGCGCTCATCTGGCTCGCAACCGCCTTCATCACCCGCTACTCGTCGCTGTCGGCGCTTTTGGCCATGCTGGTCATTCCCGTCGCCCTCTGGGTGCTCGGACCTGAAAAGACGGCTCTGCTGGTTACGCTGCTGAGTGCGACTTCATGGTGGAAGCACCGCGAGAACATCGCGCGCCTGCTGGCGGGCACTGAAAGCAGGATCGGGCAAAAGGGCTGAGGCCCATTTAAGGATGTGCCATGCCGCATGAGGAAACGACACGGCAGGGCATAGAGCTTTCCGCGCGGCAGCGGGTCGCGTGGCTGAGGCTCATCCGCAGCGACAATATCGGCCCCGTCACCTTCCGCGAACTCATCAATCATTTCGGCAGCGCCGAAAAGGCGCTCGATGCCCTGCCCGAGCTTTCAAGGCGCGGCGGCTCGTCGCGCAGTCCGCGCATCGCGACGCAAGCGGAGGCGGAACGCGAGATCGAGACCGCGGAGAAATTCGGCGCGCGTTTCGTCGGCATCGGCGAGCCCGATTACCCACCTGCCCTACGGCAGCTGGATGGCGCGCCGCCGCTGATCGCCATGAAAGGATCGGCAGCGACCGCGACAAGACCGAGCATCGGCATCGTCGGTTCGCGCAACGCCTCCATCAACGGCGCGAAATTCGCCGCCATGCTGGCGCGCGATTGCGGCCGCGCCGGCTATAGCATCGCTTCGGGGCTGGCGCGCGGCATCGATGCGGCCGCACACCGGGCAAGCCTTGCAACCGGCACGGTTGCCATGCTGGCCGGCGGTCTCGACCGCCCCTACCCGCAGGAAAATTTCGGGCTTTTGCAGGAGATATATGACCAGGGCGGCGCGACGATCAGCGAAATGCCCTTTGGCTGGGAACCGCGCGCCCGCGATTTTCCCCGCCGCAACCGATTGATCGCCGGCGTCTCCCTCGGTGTCGTCATCGTCGAAGCGGCGGAGCGCTCCGGTTCGCTGATAACGGCAAGGCTTGCCGGAGAAGCGGGGCGGCTCGTTTTCGCCGTACCCGGCTCCCCGCTCGATGCCCGCTGCGAGGGCACCAACCGGCTGATCAAGGAAGGCGCGATGCTGACCACGGGCGCGGCCGATATTCTGGAAGCGCTGCGGCCGCTGATGGAGCCGCAATTGCCCTATGAACGCAAGATCGAGGAACCGAGATCCGACACGGAGATGTCACCACCAGGGGACGACGAGCGCAGCATCATCGCCGCCGCTCTCGGTCCCTCGCCTGTGGAAACGGACGATATCATCCGTCACACAGGTTTTTCCGCTGCAACCGTTCACCTGGTGCTGCTGGAGCTTGATATCGCCGGACGTCTAAACCGGCATGCCGGGGGGCGTGTGTCGCTCTTCATCGCGGATTGACAGCTTGCGCCGTCCGCTCTGGATATCGCCGACTTCGACATAGGCCATCTCGATCAGATAACACAGCATGTCGGCCCCCTCACGGCTTGCGACCTGCCTCAGTTCCGCGAGCATCTGGCGAATGTAAGCCAAGTTCTCTCTGGTCCCTTCATTATCGGCATTATTGTTTGTTGCGTTGGGGACCATATATCTATCCTGCAAAATTTGCCTGAAACGAAGAGCAATAAGTCGATTCAAATGATGTTGCCCATCATAACCAATTTACCAAAGATTGCAATACAACAATAGATTATCCATAGGTTGCAATCACCTTGAAGCGATAAAATCGGCCTTGCCTCTTGACCCGCGCGCATTACCTGTCCATGTCGAAATATAAAGAAGGCGAATTGCGGCATTGCGCCGTGACCCGGCCACGTTAACGGACCAGTTCCAGAGAAAAACAATATGAATGTCGTCGTCGTAGAATCTCCTGCCAAAGCCAAGACGATCAACAAGTATCTTGGCTCGGGCTACAAGGTTCTTGCATCCTTTGGCCACGTCAGAGACCTCCCTGCCAAGGACGGATCGGTGCTGCCCGACCAGGATTTCGAAATGTCCTGGGAGGTCGACAGCGCATCCGCCAAGCGCATGAAGGATATTGCCGATGCGGTAAAATCCTCCGACGGCCTCATTCTCGCCACCGACCCGGATCGCGAAGGCGAGGCCATTTCCTGGCACGTTCTCGATCTTTTGAAGAAGAAGCGCGTCCTCGGCGACAAGCCCGTAAAACGTGTGGTCTTCAACGCCATCACCAAAAAGGCCGTGCTGGACGCCATGGCGAACCCGCGCGACATCGATGTGCCGCTGGTCGACGCCTATCTCGCCCGCCGCGCGCTGGATTATCTCGTCGGCTTCAATCTGTCGCCCGTGCTGTGGCGCAAGCTGCCCGGCGCGCGTTCCGCCGGCCGCGTTCAGTCGGTTGCGCTGCGCCTGGTCTGCGACCGCGAATCCGAGATCGAGCGTTTCGTCTCTGAGGAATACTGGAACATCAGCGCGCTTCTGAAGACACCGCGCGGTGACGAGTTCGAAGCCAAGCTGGTGTCGGCCGATGGCAAGCGCCTGCAAAGCCGCTCGATCAAGACCGGAGACGATGCGAACCGGCTGAAGGCGCTGCTGGAAGGCGCGAGCTATGTGGTCGAAAGCGTCGAGGCGAAACCGGTCAAGCGCAATCCCGGCCCACCCTTCACCACTTCGACGCTGCAGCAGGCGGCCTCCTCGCGCATGGGCTTTTCCGCCTCGCGCACCATGCAGGTGGCGCAGAAGCTTTACGAAGGCATCGACATCGGCGGCGAGACTGTCGGTCTGATCACCTATATGCGTACCGACGGCGTGCAGATGGCCCCGGAAGCGATCGATGCCGCCCGCCGCGCCATTGGCGAGCAGTTCGGTGGCCGTTACGTGCCGGAAAAGGCGCGTTTCTATTCCACCAAGGCCAAGAACGCCCAGGAAGCGCACGAGGCGATCCGCCCGACCGATTTCAACCGCACGCCGGATCAGGTGAAGCGTTACCTCGATCCCGATCAGCTGCGTCTCTATGACCTGATCTGGAAGCGCGGCATAGCGAGCCAGATGGCCTCGGCCGAAATCGAGCGGACCACGGTGGAAATCCTCGCCAGCAATGGCAGCGAAAAGGCAGGCCTGCGCGCCGTCGGCTCTGTCATCCGCTTCGACGGCTTCATCGCCGCCTATACCGACCAGAAAGAAGATGGCGAGCAGAGCGATGACGGTGACGACGAAGGCCGTCTGCCGCCGATCAACGAGCGCGAGAACCTCGCCAAGCAGAAGATCAATGCCAGCCAGCACTTCACCGAGCCGCCGCCACGTTATTCGGAAGCTTCGCTGATCAAGAAGATGGAAGAACTCGGCATCGGCCGTCCGTCCACCTATGCGGCGACGCTGAAGACGCTGAGCGACCGCGAATATATCGTCGTCGACAAGCGCAAGCTGGTGCCGCATTCGCGCGGCCGGCTGGTGACGGCTTTCCTCGAAAGCTTCTTTACCAAATACGTCGAATACGACTTCACCGCCGCGCTTGAAGAAAAGCTCGACCGGATTTCCGCCGGCGAACTGGACTGGAAGCAGGTGCTGCGCGATTTCTGGAAGGATTTCTTCGCGCAGATCGAAGACACCAAGGAACTGCGTGTCACCAACGTTCTGGATGCGCTGAACGAGGTTCTGGCGCCGCTGGTCTTCCCCAAGCGCGAGGACGGTTCCGATCCGCGCATCTGTCAGGTTTGCGGCACCGGCAATCTTTCGCTGAAGCTCGGCAAATACGGCGCTTTCGTCGGTTGCTCCAACTATCCGGAATGCAACTATACCCGCCAGTTGACCTCGGACGGTTCGGAAGCGGAAGCTGCCGCATCGAACGAGCCGAAGGCGCTGGGTGCCGATCCGATGACCGGCGAGGAGCTGACGCTGCGCTCCGGCCGTTTCGGGCCCTATATCCAGCGTGGCGACGGCAAGGAGGCCAAACGCTCCTCGCTGCCCAAGGGCTGGAAGCCTGAGGATATCGACCACGAAAAGGCGCTGGCGCTCATCAACCTGCCGCGCGATATCGGCAAGCATCCGGAAACCGGCAAGATGATTTCCGCCGGCCTCGGCCGCTACGGGCCGTTCCTGCTGCATGACGGTTCCTATGCGAACCTCGAAAGCATCGAGGACGTGTTCTCTATCGGCCTCAACCGTGCCGTGACTGTCATTGCCGAAAAGCAGAGCAAGGGACCGGGTCGCGGCCGCAGCGGCACGCCCGCGGCGCTGAAGGAGCTGGGCGACCACCCCGATGGCGGCGCGATCACCGTTCGCGACGGGCGTTATGGCGCTTACGTCAACTGGGGCAAGGTCAACGCCACCATTCCGAAGGGGCAGGACCCGGCTTCGGTGACGCTGGACGAGGCGCTGGTGCTGATCGCCGAGCGCATCGCCAAGACGGGCACCGGCGGCAAGCCTGCCAAGGGCAGGAAGACAACTGCCAAGAAGGCCGATGGTGACGCCGCAGCAAAGCCCAAGGCGACCAAGGCCAAGGCGGCAACGAAGAGCAAGACGGCCGCCAAGCCGAAGGCAGCGGCCAAACCCAAGAAGGCAGCAGAGTGAGCAAAGCGCCGCGTCAGAGACAGGGTTCCGCCAGCGACGGTTTCGGACGCACCGGGCGCGGCAAGCGGGTCAGTGAAGGTGAAGGCATCATCCATGGCGAGGTGCCGTCCCGCGAGGTGCTGCTGAAATTCATCGCCGACCATCCGCAACAGGCCTCCAAGCGGGAAATCGCCAAGGCTTTCGGGCTGAAAGGCGAGAACCGCGTCGTTCTCAAAGCGCTGCTGAAAGAGCTTGAAGCCGACGGCATGGTGCAGAAGAGCCGCAAGTCGCTGACGCGGCCGGGCGGCCTGCCGCCGGTCACGGTTCTCGATATCACCACCCGTGACAAGGACGGCGAATTGATCGGCCGGCCGGCGGAATGGCCCGAGGATCAGGGCGCGGCGCCGGCCGTGCTCATCCGCCAGTCATCGCAGGATCGCGGCAAGAAGGCCCCGGCGGCGGGTCTTGGCGACCGCATTCTGGCGAAAATCTTCCCCTCCAAGGAAAGCTCCGGCCCGGCCTATACGGCCCGCGTCGTAAAGCTGATCGACCGCCGGCAGAATGCTCTGCTCGGCGTGTTCAAGGAGACGGCCGGCGGCGGCGGACGGCTGATGCCGATCGACCGGCGCGGTGAGGAAATGGTCATCGACCCCGATGGCGTCGGCGATGCCAAGGACGGCGATCTGATCGAGGTGGAAACCTCGCGCAACAGCGGCCGTTACGGGCTGACGCGCGCCAAGGTGCTGTCGGTCATCGGCTCCGTTGCCTCGGAAAAGGCGATCTCGATGATCGCGATCCATTCCCACGGCATTCCGCATATCTTTCCCTCGAACGTTCTTGCCGAGGCGGATGCCGCCAAGGCGGCCAGCATGTCGCACCGCGAGGACTGGCGCGACCTGCCGCTCATCACCATCGATCCGGCCGACGCCAAGGACCATGACGATGCGGTCTATGCCGAGCCCGACACTTCGCCCGACAATCCTGACGGTGTCATCGTCACCGTCGCCATTGCCGATGTCTCCTGGTATGTGCGTTCCGGTTCGCCGCTGGACCGCGAAGCGCTGAAACGCGGCAACTCGGTCTATTTCCCCGACCGCGTCGTGCCGATGCTGCCGGAGCGCATTTCCAACGATCTCTGCTCGCTGAAGGAAGGCGTCGACCGCCCTGCCCTTGCGGTGCGGATGACCTTCTCTAAGGAAGGGCGCAAGGCCGGCCATACCTTCCATCGCATCATGATGAAGAGCGCTGCGAAGCTCTCCTACCAGCAGGCTCAGGCCGCCATTGACGGCAAGCCCGACGATAAGACCGGACCGCTGCTGGAGCCGATCCTCAAGCCCCTGTGGCACGCCTATGAGGTGATGAAGCGAGGCCGTGACCGGCGCCAGCCGTTGGAACTTGACATGCCCGAGCGCAAGATCAAGCTGCGCCCCGATGGTACCGTCGACGCGGTCGTAATTCCCGAACGGCTGGACGCCCACAAGCTGATCGAGGAAATGATGATCCAGGCGAATGTCGCCGCCGCCGAGACGCTGGAAAAGAAGAAGCAGCCGCTGGTCTATCGCGTCCACGATGCGCCCACGCTTTCCAAGCAGGAGGTGCTGCGCGAATTCCTCGGCACCATCGGCATTTCCATGGCCAAGGGTGCGGCCATGCGCGCCAATTCCTTCAACGGCATTCTGGCCCGCGCGCTCGATACACCGCACCAGATCATGGTCAACGAGATGGTGCTGCGCAGCCAGAGCCAGGCGATCTACAGCCCGGAGAATATCGGCCATTTCGGCCTCAACCTGATGAAATATGCGCATTTCACCTCGCCGATCCGCCGTTATGCCGACCTCATCGTGCATCGCGCGCTGGTCGGGTCGCTTGGCCTCGGCGAAGGCGGCATCACACCGCAGGAAGAGGCGACGCTGGATAACATCGCCGCTGAAATCTCGACCTTCGAGCGGCGCGCCATGGCAGCAGAGCGCGATACCGTCAACCGGCTGATCGCGCATCATCTTTCCGAACGGGTGGGTGAAGAATTCGAGGGCCGCGTCGGCGGTGTCACCAAGGCGGGACTTTTTGTCGCGCTTCCGCAATTTGGCGCGGACGGTTTTGTTCCTATATCTACACTCGGAACCGATTATTTCCTTTACGATGAGGCCCATCAGGCCCTGACAGGAGAGAAGACGGGCCTCGGATACCAGCTTGGCGATACGGTTCAGGTGCGGCTTGCGGAAGCGGTGCCTTTGGCAGGCGCGCTTCGTTTCGATATGCTGAGCCCGGGGCGCAAGATGCCGGTCGGCTCGCGGTCGTTCCACAAGGCAGGCCGGCGAACGTCGCGTTCTGCCGCAAAGCCCGGGACGCGGCCGCCCAGAAGGCGACGGTAACAAGACCGCTGCAGGCGGTTCAAAAACGGGAGAAGGACTTAAGGATGAGTGCACATCAGGGCTCGGAAACAGTCACCTTCGGAGACGATAGCGCGGAACGGCCGCTTGGCCGCTCGATCATGCGGGGAATGGCCAATCGCTGTCCTGCGTGCGGCAGCGGACGCCTGTTCCGGGCCTTTCTGAAGCCGGTGGATGCCTGTGCCGCCTGCGGCGAAGAAATGCACCACCACCGGTCCGATGACCTGCCGCCCTATATTTCCATCGTCATCATCGGCCATATCGCCGTCGGCGGTTTCATGATGACCGATATGGTGTTTTCCGTTCCCATGTGGGTGCATTTCGCCATCTGGGTGCCGATCACCGTTCTCGCCGCACTTTTGACGCTGCAACCCATCAAGGGCGGCGTCATCGGCCTGCAATGGGCGCTGAAGATGCACGGCTTCGACCGAAAACAGCAAAAAGCGCAGATCGACGGCTCGTCTCACTGACGGCGGGCGGGACCTTGCAGGTGACTCAGCTTCCCCGGCGTGCCGAAACGGCGAGCGCGCCCATGCGGCCGCGCGACGCCGCCTCCATCATTCTTTTCGACCGCTCCGGCTCGCAGGTCAGGGTACTGATGGGCCAGCGCAGCAGCGCTCATGTCTTCATGCCGGGCGCCTATGTGTTTCCCGGCGGCAAACGCGATCCGCGCGACCATGCGCTGCCCTTTTCGGGCGATCTGCATCCCGCCGTCCTCCACAGCCTCACCGCCTCCGCGGCGCGGCGGCTGAGCGCTGCTGGCGCGAGAGCTCTGGCGCTTGCCGCCGCGCGCGAACTTTTCGAGGAAACCGGTGTGGATCTCGGCTTGAGCACCAGGGGCCCCGATCTTTCCCGTTTCCGATATGTGGCCCGCGCTATCACCCCACCCGGCAATGTGCGGCGCTACGACACGCGATTCTTCTGCTGTTATGCCGACGAATTGCGGCTGGATACCCGGCTAACCCGTGATTCTGACGAGTTGCACAATGTGCAATGGCTTGACATGACAGACCTTTCCGGTCTGAACATGCCGAAAATCACGCGCACGGTTCTCGAAGATGTCACAAAACTCATGATAGGTGATCCCTCATTGCCCTTTGAAAGCCCCGCGCGGCTCTATGTCACGCGCCACGGCCGGTTCATTCGAGACTTTGTATAAAGGCCGTCATGTCACAAATGAAATGCGAAGAAGCGGACGCCATTCACTGGCCCTCACTGATCGCCGCCATTTCCGCCATCAGTGCGGTCGGTGTCGCCATCGGCCTTGGCCTTCCGCTCCTGTCGATCATCCTTGAGAAGCGCGGCATCTCTTCCACCATGATCGGGGTGAATTCGGCCATGGCCGGCGTCGCGGCGATGATGGCGGCCCCCGTGACCACCAAGATCGCCCATGATTTCGGCGTGGCGCGAACCATGCTGTTCGCAGTCGTCATTTCGGCGCTGAGCGCGCTCGGTTTTTATTTCGCCGAGGCCTTCTGGATGTGGTTTCCGCTGCGAATCGTTTTCCATGGCGCCACCACTACGCTTTTCATTCTCTCCGAATACTGGATCAACATGACCGCGCCGCCCAGAAAACGCGGCATGGTTCTCGGCATCTACGCCACCGGCCTTGCGGTCGGTTTCGCGGTCGGTCCGCTGCTGTTTTCCGTGGTCGGCAGCGAAGGCATATTGCCGTTTCTGGTCGGCGCGGCGATCATCCTGCTCGCCGCGATCCCGATCTTCATGGCGCGCGGCGAAAGCCCGGAGCTGGACGAAGGACCGAACCACCATTTCGTCCGTTATGTTTGGCTGGTGCCCATGGCGTCCGCGGCGGCCTTCGTCTTTGGCTCGGTGCAGGCCGGCGGCCTTTCGCTGTTTCCGATCTATGCGACGCGGGAGGGCTTCAACGAATCGCAGGCAGCGCTTCTCCTCACCGTGATGGGCATCGGCAATATGGTCTTCCAGATACCGATCGGCCTGCTTTCGGACCGGATGAAGGACCGGCGGACGATGCTGGGGCTGATGGCCTTTGCCGGCGTCTGCGGCACGCTGGCGCTGCCTTTCCTGGTGGAAAGCTGGCTTCTGGTGGCGGCCCTGCTGCTGTTCTGGGGCGGGCTGGTCTCCGGCATGTATACTGTAGGCCTCACCCATCTCGGATCGCGCCTGAAAGGCGCCGATCTGGTCGCCGCCAATGCCGCCTTCATCTTCTGTTACGCCGTCGGCACGATTGCGGGGCCGCAGGCCGTGGGCATTTCCATGGACCTTGCCGGAACCGACGGCTTTGCCTGGTCGCTGGCGGTATTTTTCGGGCTTTACGTGGTGCTTTATATCGTCCGTTTTGTTTTCCGGGCAAAACAGGCTTGACTTTTCAGGCGCGATACGTAGTTTCGCGCCAGATTTAGCCGAGGTGAGAAGCGCCTGCGGCTTCTCTTTTGTTTAAAGGCAGGACGACCATGGCGAAAGCTACAACAATCAAGATCAAGCTGCTGTCGACAGCCGACACCGGTACCTTCTACGTCACCACCAAGAACAGCCGTACGTTCACGGACAAGATGACGAAGACGAAGTACGACCCGGTTGTACGCAAGCACGTTGAATTCAAGGAAACCAAGATCAAGTAATTTCTTGATCGGTCTCCGACAAAAGCGCGCCCAACGGGCGCGTTTTTTGTTTGTGCCGAAGGAAGAGGCTGCCATCAGCCTTGTCGCGCCCAGAGGCGTTCCAGACGGCCAATAAGGCCCGCCTCCCCGCTCCCCGGAAATTGCCGCCGTCACTGGCAAAGCGCGCGAGCAGCCATGGGTAAGTCCGACCATATGGCCTGACGCCCCACCCGCCGCCGCAATCATTCAGATGCTCGGAAGAAGTATCCCAAGGGCTACACATCCGCCCCTGCCCCGTATCACGACCTCGCACATGACGTGAACGGAGACGACCGTATAAGCCGCTAAGCTGCGACACGCGCATCACGAACAGGCAGTTCCGGAAGAAGGCGGTCGGCCAACGATGCGATTACGGCACGAGGAACCGATTCGGACATCGTCAGCCGACCGACCCCACGATTCAGGAGATGCGGCGGACCTGAGCATCATGGGGCATTCAAACTACGCAATACCAGCCCCTGACGAGCGAAATCGCGACGGCTAAAGCCGCTATCATTCATCATCACAAGACGGATAAACCGCCGGAAGAACTGTTACTCTCAATAGGAGTGTGCGCAGAAGTAAAATAAAAATCAACAAATTCTTAAGCCAGAGATACATCACCTGGGAAGCATGGTTAAGTATACAAAGCTGGTACACTATAGTTGCCGAAGAGATTGAATTCAACGTATTTTTCAACTTGAACTCTATTTATATCGTCAATCTGCATCTTTTCATTGCAAAGCGATAAAATACGTCCAAGGTCAATGGCTTGCAGTCTTGCGACGGCCGCCCCGTATTCCCGAACAACTATTTCGCCGAGATATGACGGAGAGATTGCGCAATATTTTATGCAATCTGACGCTCAAGCAGCGGCAGCAACGACGCGGTTGCGGCCGGCGTGTTTCGCCTCGTAGAGCGCCTTGTCCGCCTGCTTCAGGATTTCGTCCGGCGCGCCGAAGGCGCCGCTGCTGGTGGCGATGCCGAGGGAGGCGGTGATGCTCAATTCCCGGTCGATGGAACGAACATAAAAAGGCTTGTCCTCGACTATCGCCCGCAGGCGCTCGGCGACGCTTGCCGCAAGCTCCATCGGCGTATCGGGCATGACGACGACGAACTCCTCCCCGCCATAACGGCAGGCGAGATCCGCGCCGCGCACCGTGCTGCGGATGCGCGCTGCAAATTCCCGCAGCACTTCATCGCCGACATCGTGACCATAGGTGTCATTGACCAGCTTGAAGCGGTCTATATCCGTCATGCAGATGGAGATCGGACGGCCGCGAACGGCGGCACGGTCGAAGAGTATCTTCAGGTGGTTGTCGAGGTAACGGCGATTGTTGAGACCGGTCAGCCCGTCGACAATGGCGAGTTCCATCGTGTGCTGGAGATTGAGCCGCAGATGTTCGTTGTAGCGCTTGCGCCTGATCTGCGTCAGCGACCGGGCGACGAGTTCGTTCGGATCGATCGGGCGGAGAATATAGTCATTCACGCCAAGATCAAGCGCCCGCGCCACCATATCGTCCGCCCCCTGCTCCGCCACCAGAAGAAGCGGCAGGAAACGGGTGCGTTCCAGTGAGCGAAGCTGCGAGCACAGCCGCAGCGGATCGTAATTCTCGAAATTGGAATTGACGATGACGAGCTCGAACGGATTACCCGCGGCCTTGAGCAAGGCCGCCTGCGGCTCGGTGACGGCATCGACCTCGGCAACCGGCTTCAGCGCCCGGACGATACGTTCCTGCGAGCTGGCGCGGCCATCCGCAACCAGCACGCGACCGGGTGTCTGCATCAGGCCATCGCTGCGCAGCATCTCCTCGATGCCGATCTGCCGTGCGGTTTCGGCACGCAGCCGCAATTCATCGCTGACGGCCTTGAGGCGCACGAGGCTTTTGACACGGGCGATGAGCTGAAGGTCATTCACCGGCTTGGTGAGAAAATCGTCGGCGCCAGCCTTTAGTCCGCGCACGCGGTCTGACGGCTGATCGAGCGCCGTGACCATCACCACCGGAATATGGGCGGTATTCGGATTGGCCTTCAGCCTTTCGCAGACCTCGAAACCATCCATGCCCGGCATCATGATATCCAGCAGGATGATATCGACCTGCTCTTCGTCGCAGATCGCCAACGCCTTGAAGCCATCCTCGGCGGTAACGACATCAAAATATTCCGCCAGAAGACGGGCTTCGAGAAGCTTCACATTGGCCGGAATATCGTCAACAACCAGAACTCTCGCCGTCATAACCGTTCCCCAGTCGCCTCACGCATCGCCCAGATAAGTCTTGATGACTTCGATGAACTTCGGAACGGAAATCGGCTTCGACACATAGGCCTCGCATCCGCCCTGGCGAATCCGTTCCTCATCGCCCTTCATGGCGAAAGCCGTGACCGCGATGACCGGAATGACATGCAGCTCGTCATCTTCTTTCAGCCATTTCGTCACTTCCAGCCCCGAAACTTCCGGAAGCTGGATATCCATGAGGATGAGGTCCGGGCGGTGCTTGCGGGCGAGATCGAGCGCTTCCATGCCGTTGCGCGTCTGGATGGTCGTATAACCGGACGCCTCGATCAGGTCGCGAAAGAGCTTCATGTTCAGCTCGTTGTCTTCGACTATCATGACCTGCTTGGGCATGGTGAGCAGTCCCCGTTTCGCTTTGAAACCTTCATCCAGACATATAAGTTGCCAGAGAACCGATTCCATCGTCCATTTGTTGCGCAAGGCTAGAGGGATTTGGTTTCAAAATAGGTAACTTCGGGGAAGAAATGCTGCGCGATACGAAAAACAAAGGCAATGCCGGCCAGGATCCGCAAGAAACGGCAGCCGCCATACTTGGCTGGCTGGCAAACGAGCCGGAAATGCTGGCGCGTTTTCTGGCGCTGAGCGGGTTGCAGGCCAATATGCTGCGCCAGGCCGTCAACGATCACGGCTTTCTTGCCGGCCTCACCGATTTTCTGATGAGCCATGAACCGGACCTGATGGCGTTTTGCGCCGCGACCGATACTTCCCCCGAAACAGTGGCGGCCGCCTGGCATCACTTTTCCGGGCCGGGGCTGGATTCAGGCGTGTATTGACGGGGTGCCCCCTTGAGCCGTTGTCACGGCCGGAGTATGGTCGGCAACGTTCTGGTTTTGTTTTCGCCCCATGTCCACGTCGCAACCCTATGATCCCGGTTTTTGCCGCGACTGTCTGGCCGGCCAGCCAGAGGGGCTGAGGCGTTGCCGCGCCTGTGGCAGCCCGCGCCTTGTTTATCATGCCGAACTCTACGATCTGAGCATTGCCCATATCGACTGCGACGCTTTTTATGCCTCCGTTGAAAAACGGGACAATCCGGAACTGGCCGACAAGCCTGTGATCGTTGGCGGCGGCAAACGTGGGGTGGTTTCCACCGCCTGTTATATCGCCCGCATTCACGGCGTGCGTTCCGCCATGCCCATGTTCAAGGCACTGGAAGCCTGTCCTGACGCCATCGTCATCAAGCCGGATATGGAAAAATACAGCCGTGTCGGACGCGAAATCCGGGCGATGATGCAGGAATTGACGCCGCTCGTGCAGCCGCTTTCCATAGACGAGGCGTTTCTCGATCTTTCCGGCACCGAGAAGCTGCATCACGATCCACCGGCCCGTGTGCTGGCAAAATTCGCTAGGCGCGTGGAAAAGGAAGTGGGCGTGACCGTTTCAGCCGGGCTTTCCTACTGCAAATTTCTGGCCAAGGTCGCGTCCGACCTGCAAAAACCGCGCGGCTTTTCGGTGATCGGCGAAACGGAGGCGCTGTCCTTTCTGGCGACACGACCGGTGACGACCATCTGGGGGGTGGGCAAGGCCTTTGCGGCGACGCTGGAGGCGGACGGTATCCGCATGATCGCGCAGTTGCAGGAGATGGAGGAAAACGAGCTGATGCGCCGTTATGGCGTGATGGGGCAACGCCTCTTCCGGCTTTCGCGCGGCATCGACGAGCGGCACGTGCACAATAACGACCCCGTCAAAAGCGTCTCTTCCGAAACCACCTTCTTCAACGATATTTCCCGTCATGAGGATCTGGTGCCGATACTGCGCTCGCTTTCCGAAAAAGTTGCCTGGCGGCTAAAGAAGAGCGGCATTGCCGGCCAGACGGTGGTGCTGAAGATGAAGACGGCAGACTTCAAGCTCCGCACCCGCAACCGCAAGCTGGACGACCCTACGCAGCTTGCCGACCGGATTTTCCGCACCGGCCTTTCGCTGCTGGAAAAGGAAACGGACGGCACCAGGTTCCGCCTCATCGGGATCGGCGTCAGCGATCTGCGCGACGCGGGCCTCGCCGATCCGCCCGATCTCGTCGACAAACAGGCGGGGCGCCGGGCTGCGGCGGAAGCGGCGATGGACAAGCTGCGCGACAAGTTCGGCAAGGGCAGCGTCGAGACCGGCTATACGTTCGGAACGCGCAAATAACAGTTGCGGGATTGTGTGACAGGTCGCGCAATCGTGCGCTCACCGCCTCGCGCCGGATATATTTTAGATTTTACACAAATTAGTGATGTTGCGAATGAGCGGTCCTTAAACTTCATTAAACTTCGCGTGATTGAGTGAGGCAAGTTTTGTACATGTGGTGTATTGCGTCATGTCCCTCCGCCTCCGTCTTATGGCTGGCATGCTGTCGGCCAGCATTCTTGCCTTTCCGGCGCTTGCCGCTGACAGCAGGTCCCTGCAGATACTGGTATCGAAAAGCGACCAGTCGCTTTCGCTTTATGAGAACGGCGAAATCGTCGCCACCTCGAAAGTCTCCACCGGCAAGGCCGGACATGAGACACCGAGCGGCATCTTCTCGATTCTGGAAAAGCGCAAATACCACGAGTCGAATATCTACTCGGCCGCGCCCATGCCCTTCATGCAGCGGCTGACATGGTCCGGCATCGCGCTGCACGAAGGCAAGGTGCCGAACTATCCGGCCTCGCATGGCTGCGTGCGCCTGCCGTCCAAATTCGCAAAGTCTCTCTTCGGAGACACCCGGACCGGCGTGCATGTCATCATCACCAACCGGCCGGTCTCGCTGCGCTTTGTGCAGCATCCGGCGCTGTTTCAGCCGCGCGACGATGCCGATGACGGCAAGCTGCTTCTCTCGGATGTGGAATTGCGCCCGGCGACTTTCGATGCGGCTTTGGGAACGGTCGAGGTTGCCGTCAATGAAAAGACCCAGGCTCTCAAGCCGGCGGCAAAGACCAGGGAACCCTCGCCCCTGCGCATTCTCATCACTCGGCGCGGCGAGCGGGAAAGGGTGATGGATATTCAGACCGTGCTGACCCGCCTCGGTTTCGATGCCGGTTCAGCCGATGGTTATGCCGGGGAAATGACGATCAGCGCCATCAATGGTTTCAAGCGCTGGAAGGGGCTGAAAACCACCGGCCCGCTTCTGACCGACGCCTTCGTGACGGCGCTTTATGCCTCCGCCGGTGAGGACCACCCACCGACCGGCCAGATCATGGTGCGTCAGGATTTCAAGCCGCTGTTCGAAGCAGCCATCGACATCAAGGACCCGGAAGTCGCGCTCGGAACCCATTTCTTCGAAGCCGTGTCCGTGGATCGCACCGCCGGAACCGCCGAATGGAACGGCGTGACGCTGGAAAACCAACTGCCGGCAGCGGCCCGCAAGCGGCTCGGCATCTCCGTTACCGAAGCCCCGGGCGGTTTCGATCAATTGAGCGCCGTGCTCGGCCGCCTCGAAATTCCCACGGAAATACGCAGCCGGATCGAGCAGGAGCTTTCAATCGGTAGCTCTATCACCGTTTCCGATATCAGTCACCAGCTGGAGACAGGCACTGGAACGGACTTCATCACCGTGACCAAAGAAGGCCCGGTATGAGCGACGTGTGAGGCTTGAGGCCTCACACCAGTTCCACATCGACGACACCGGGCGCGGAGCGCAGCGCAGCGGCGATTTCCGGCGAGATGCGGTATTTCTCCGTCAGCTCCACCTCGATCTCACGGCTGCCCTCATCCTTGATGACGATGAAATAGACTGAGCCGTCACCCTTGGTGTTGAGGTGGCGGGCCACCGTTTTCAGCGGGCCGGAATCGCGCAAATAAACACGCAGCGCCTTCTGCATCTGCACGGATTTCTCTTCCAGCGACTGTGCCGTCTGGATACGCAGGCCGATACCTTCCGGGCGCTCTTCCGCTTGCACGGTGATAACCAGTGATTTGCCGACCTCGAGCAGATCGCGGAACTGGCCGAGCCCTTCGGAAAACAGCACCGCCTCATATTGGCCCGATGCGTCCGAGAAGGTGACGATGCCCATCTTGTTGCCGGTGCGGGTCTTGCGTTCCTGCTTGCCGGTGACCGTGCCGGCCAGACGCCCGGCAGTTGCGCCCTGTTTCACCGCGGCGGAAAAATCGGCGAAATTCTGCACCCGCAGCTTTTCCAGCACGGGGCGATAGGTATCGAGCGGATGGGCGGTCAGGTAAAAACCGAGCACCTGATATTCGCGCAGCAGCTTTTCGGAGGCAAGCCAGGGCTGGAAGGCGGGAAGGATGAGCTTTTCCGGGCCGCTTCCACCACCAGAGCCAAACATGTCCGACTGGCCGATGGTGCGGTTGTTCTGCGCCATCTGCGCATAACCGATGATGCGGTCCAGCCCGCCGATCAGCTCGGCGCGGTCGCGGCCGAAACAATCGAAAGCGCCGGCATTGATCAGGCTTTCCAGCACACGCCGGTTGATCTGCTTGGGATCGATGCGCAGGCAGAAATCCTCAAGGCTCGTGAACGGCTTGCCGTCGCGTACCTGGACGATGTGCTCCACTGCCCCCTCGCCTACGCCCTTGATGGCGGCGAGCGAATAATAGATGAGGTTTTCACCTGTCTCGAATTGCCGGAACGACGTCTGCACCGACGGTGCCACGACCTCTATGCCAAGGCGGCCGGCATCCTGGCGGAAATCGTTGAGCTTTTCCGTGTTCGCCATATCGAGCGTCATCGAGGCCGCCAGGAACTCCACCGGATAATGCGCCTTCATATAGGCGGTCTGGTAGGACACGATGGCGTAGGCCGCAGCGTGGCTCTTGTTGAAGCCGTAATTGGCGAATTTCGCGAGAAGGTCGAAGATGGTGTTGGCCTGCGGCTTCGAGACGCCGTTCTTGATGGCGCCATCCACGAAACGTTCGCGCTGCTTGTCCATCTCCTCCTTGATCTTCTTGCCCATGGCGCGGCGCAGAAGATCGGCTTCGCCGAGCGAATAACCGGAGAGAACCTGGGCGATCTGCATCACCTGTTCCTGATAGACGATAACGCCCTGCGTTTCCTTGAGCAGATGGTCGATGGTGGGGTGGATGGACTCCAGCTCCTCCTCGCCATGTTTGCGGGCATTATAGACCGGGATGTTTTCCATCGGTCCGGGACGATAAAGCGCCACCAGCGCGATGATGTCCTCGATGCAGTCCGGCCGCATGCCGATCAGCGCCTTGCGCATGCCGGCACTTTCCACCTGAAACACGCCGATGGTTTCGCCACGCGAGAGCATCTCGTAGGTTTTGGCATCATCCAGCGGGATCGCCGCGAGATCGACCTTGATGCCGCGCTTGGCAACAAAATCGACGGCCACCTTCAGCACCGTCAGTGTCTTCAGGCCGAGGAAGTCGAATTTGACGAGACCGGCGCTTTCCACCCATTTCATGTTGAACTGGGTGACCGGCATATCCGAGCGCGGATCGCGATACATCGGCACCAGCTTCGACAGCGGGCGGTCACCGATGACGATACCGGCTGCGTGGGTGGAGGCGTGGCGGTAAAGTCCCTCGATCTTCTGGGCGATATCCAGAAGGCGGGCGACGACCGGCTCCTTGTCCGCCTCTTCCTGCAGGCGCGGCTCTTCCTCGATCGCTTTCGACAGGGGTGTCGGGTTGGCCGGATTGTTGGGCACCAGCTTGCAGATCTTGTCCACCTGCCCATAGGGCATTTCCAGCACGCGGCCGACGTCGCGCAAGGCCGCGCGCGCCTGCAGCGAACCGAAGGTGATGATCTGCGCCACCTGCTCGCGGCCATATTTGGCCTGCACGTAACGGATCACCTCTTCGCGACGGTCCTGGCAGAAGTCGATATCGAAGTCGGGCATCGAAACGCGTTCAGGATTGAGGAAGCGTTCGAACAGCAGCGAGAAGCGCAGAGGATCGACATCGGTAATCGTGAGCGCATAAGCGACAAGCGAGCCCGCACCCGAACCGCGGCCCGGCCCGACCGGAATATCGTGCTGCTTGGCCCACTTGATGAAGTCGGCAACGATCAGGAAGTAACCGGGGAACTTCATGCGCGAGATGACGCCGAGTTCGAAATCCAGCCTGTCGCGATAGTCCTGCTCCGTATAGCCGGCCGCCATGCCGAGCGCCGCCAGGCGCTGATCCAGCCCCTCCACCGCCTGACGGCGAAGCTCTTCGGCTTCGGCATGTTCCGCCGCCTCCGGGTCGTCGCTGGCGCCGGTGAAACGCGGCAGGATCGGCCCGCGCTTCTTCAGCACATAGGAGCAGCGCAGCGCGATCTCGACGGTGTTTTCCAGCGCCTCGGGAAGATCGGCAAACAGCGCCGCCATTTCCTGTCGACTTTTGAGGTAATGGTCGGGCGTGAGCCGGAACCGGCTGTCATCGGAGACAATAGCGTTATGCGCCACCGCCATCAGCGCATCATGCGCCTCGTAATCGGCTTTGGAAGGGAAAAACGCCTCGTTGGTGGCGACCAGCGGAATATCATGGTCATAAGCAAGGCCGATCATGCGCCGCTCATGGGAGCGGTCATAACCGGACTGGCGCTGTAATTCGATATAAAGCCGGTCACCGAAGAGTGACTTCAGCGTCAGCAGCCGTTCTTTCGCCTGGGCAGCGTGACCTTCCTTCAAGGCCATATCCACCGGACCGCCGGAAGCGCCCGTCAGCGCGATCAGGCCGGCATTGGAGGCTTCCTCCAGCCATGCACGGGTAATATGTACCGAATGGCCGCTGCCCTCGCCTTCCAGATAGGCGCGGCTGACGATATCCACCAGCCGCTCGTAACCTTCGGCATTGGCGGCAAGGAGCACTATGGCGGGAAGTTTCTGAAGGTGGCTGTTATGGTTGCGGCGGTCCTCCGCCGCATCCTGCATGTCGATCGACAGCTGGCAGCCGATGATGGGCTGCAAACCTTCATCGCGCGCCTTTTCGGAAAATTCCAGCGCGACAAAGAGGTTGTTGGTATCGGTGATGGCAATGGCCGGCTGGCCGTCGGCGACGGCCTTCGACATGATTTTCTTGAGGGGTAAGGCCCCCTCAAGCAGGGAATAGGCGGAATGAACCCGCAAATGGACGAAACCGGGAGTTTTTAGCGTCTCGCCAGAGGTCTCTCCACGCACAACCGCATCGCCCATATCATCATCCTGTCATTCTGAATCGAGGGGGCGATTTTCCGATTTCCGGCGCTCAAAGTCCACCGCTTTGCGGCGTCCATACAGGTTTCTGCGCCGATGTGCCCTTCACAGGGCGGTGAGGATCACCGAAAAGCTGGCTACGAAGACAGCGATGGAGGCGAAAGCGGCAACGTCACGGATGAAATCAGTCATTGGTCTCTCCTTACTCGTTATGTTCCAACTTTGTTCTCATTTTGTTCGATTGTCAACAGGGTTTTGCTGATATTCCCCTTGCTAATGCCGCAGAATCGCCTTCGGTTCCCGCATGGGAACAGCAAGCCACTGACTCCAAAACGAAAAAAACCCGGAGGTAAAAACACCGCCGGGCTCAGAAAAAATTCAAATGAGAAGAACCGGCGTTCTCTGGAGAGCACCGGACGGATCGACTTACCAGCTCAGAAATCGACGATCTTGCCGTCGGCCAGCGTCACGCGCCGGTCCATGCGGGCGGCGAGTTCATGATTGTGGGTGGCGATCAGCGCCGCAAGGCCGGATTGGCGTACCAGCGCCTCCAGCGCGTCGAATACATAATGCGCTGTTTCCGGATCGAGATTACCGGTCGGCTCATCGGCGAGCAGCAAAAGCGGTGCGTTGGCGACGGCGCGGGCGATGGCGACACGCTGCTGTTCACCGCCGGAGAGTTCCGCCGGGCGGTGCTCACCGCGATGCCCCACCCGCATATAGTCGAGCAGCGCACTGGCGCGCTTGTGGGCTTCGGCCTGTGTCAGACCGGCGATGAGCTGCGGCATCATCACATTTTCCACCGCCGAGAATTCCGGCAGGAGATGATGGAACTGGTAGACAAAGCCGATATCGCTGCGGCGGATCGCGGTTCGCGTTTCATCCGGCAGGTCATTGCAGGGTGCACCGTTGATATAGACCTCGCCGGCATCTGGATGTTCGAGAAGTCCCGCCAGATGCAGCAGCGTGGATTTGCCGGTACCCGAAGGGGCGACCAGCGCCACCATCTCGCCGCTCTTCAATTCGAAATCAGCCTTGCGCAGAATGGAAAGCGACGTCTCGCCCTGACCATAGGTTCTCTCGACGCCAGTAAGCCGCAGCACTGTTTTTTTTGCCATATTGCGAAGCGGTCCTTATTCGTAACGCAGGGCCTGCACCGGATCGAGCTTGGAAGCCCGCCATGCTGGAAAGATCGTTGCCAGGAAAGATAGCGTCAGCGCCATGATGACAACGGAAATGGTCTCGCTGATATCCATTTCGGCCGGAAGCTGGCTCAGGAAATAAAGCTGCGGGTCAAACAGCACCGTGCCGGATATCCACGAGAAGAACTGCCGGATGGATTCCACATTGAGGCAGACGATGACGCCGAGCGCCACGCCGGCAAAGGTGCCGACCATGCCAATGGCCGCCCCGGTCATGAAGAAGATGCGCATCACGGAGCCGGAGCTTGCGCCCATGGTGCGCAGAATGGCGATGTCGCTGCCCTTGTCCTTCACCAGCATGATGAGGCCGGAAATGATGTTCAGCGCCGCCACCAGAACAATGAGAGTGAGGATCATGAACATCACGTTTCTTTCCACCTGCAGGGCGGAAAAGAAGGTCTGGTTCCGCTGTCTCCAGTCGGTGATATAAATCTGCCGTTCGGCGGCCTGTTCCACCAGCGGGCGGATTCCGTCGACGTCGTCGGGGCGGCTGACATAAAGCTCTATGGATTGCACGAGGCCTTCGGCATTGAAATAAAGCTGAGCTTCGGACAGGGGCATATAGATCATCGAGGCGTCATATTCCGACATGCCGATCTCGAAGACACCCGATATCTTGTAGGATTTGACGCGCGGATTGACGCCCATCGGCGTCACGTCGCCTTCCGGGGAAATGAGGGTGATGTCGTCACCGGCCGTTACGCCGAGCTGGGCGGCGAGCCTTGAGCCGACAAGAACGCCATCTCCGGCCATGAAGCCGACCAGATCGCCGGTCTTGATGTTGGTGGCGACTTCCTTGACCTTGTCGATATCTTCCTGGCGAACGCCGCGCACCAGAGCGCCGGAGCCCGCGCCGCCGCGGCCGGAGGCGAGCGTCTGGCCCTCCACCAGCGGCAGGGCCATGGTGACGCCGGGAACGGCGGCAAACTTCTTCGCCAGCTCATCATAATTATTGAAGGGCTGGTCGATAGGCTGCACGATCATATGGCCGTTGATGCCGAGAATGCGCGAAATGAGCTCGGTGCGGAACCCGTTCATCACCGCCATGACGATGATGAGCGTCGCCACGCCCAGCATGATGCCGACAAAGGAAAACCCGGCAATGACGGAAATGAACGCTTCCTTGCGCCGCGACCGCAGATAACGCCAGGCCACCATACGTTCAAAAGCGGAAAACGGCCGGGCGGTTTTTGCCCCGGCGGAAACAGCCGCACCCTTGTCAGCCTCGGCTTGTGCCATGTCGTCTCCCTGATCTCAAACTACAAGGCCGGTCTTTTCCGAAAACCGGCCCATATTTCTGCGACATCTGCGTTACGAAACCGGAGCGGACTTCGGGTGAAGCCGCTCCGTCTTCAGCTCGCGCTCAGCCGAGTACTCTGTTCATCGCCGCCTCGATCGTCACGGTCTCCCGCTCACCGGTCTTGCGATCCTTCACTTCGACTTCGCCATTCGCGACCGAACGCGGGCCGACAATGATCTGCAGCGGCACGCCAATCAGATCGGCCGTGGCGAATTTCTGGCCTGCACGGTCGTCCGTGTCGTCGTAAAGAACATCCTTGCCGGCGTTGGAGAGCGAGTAATACAGCTTTTCGCAAGCCGCATCACAGGCAGCATCGCCAGCCTTCATGTTGATGATCACGACATCGAAGGGAGCGACCGAGGCCGGCCAGATGATTCCGTTCTCGTCATGCGATGCTTCAATGATGGCGGGAACAAGGCGTGTGGGCCCGATACCATAGGAACCCATGTGGACAGGGTGTTCCTTGCCATCCTTACCCTGCACTTTCGCGCCCATCGGCTCGGAATATTTGGTGCCGAAATAGAAGATGTGGCCGACTTCAATGCCGCGCGCGGAAAGGCGCTCGCCATCGGGAATGGCATTGTAAGCGGCTTCGTCATGCATTTCGGACGTGGCGGCATAATCGGCCGTCCACTCATCGAATACGCCTTGCAACGCCGCGACATCGTCGAAGTCGGTGTTTTCGGCGGGAATGGCGCGGTCGAGGAAGCTCTTGTGGCAGAAGACTTCGGATTCGCCGGTATCGGCCAGAATGATGAATTCATGGCTGTGATTGCCACCAATCGGGCCGGTATCGGCACGCATCGGAATGGCGCGCAGGCCAAGGCGCTCGAAGGTGCGCAGGTAAGCCACGAACATCTTGTTATAGGAATGGATCGCGTCTTCCTTGGTCAGATCGAAGGAATAGGCGTCCTTCATCAGGAACTCACGCGAACGCATGGTGCCGAAACGCGGACGCACCTCGTCGCGGAACTTAAGCTGTATATGGTAGAGGTTCAGCGGCAGGTTCTTGTAGGACTTCACATAAGAACGGAAGATGTCAGTGATCATCTCCTCATTGGTGGGGCCGTAGAGCATCTGGCGGTCCTGACGGTCCTTGATGCGCAGCATTTCCTTGCCGTAGTCATCGTAACGGCCGCTTTCCTGCCAGAGCTCGGCCGATTGCAGCGTCGGCATCAGAAGCTCGATGGCGCCGGAGCGATCCTGCTCCTGGCGGATGATCCTGTTGACCTTGTCCAGCACGCGCTTGCCGAGCGGCAGCCAGGAATAGATGCCAGCCGATTGCTGCCGGATCATGCCGGCGCGCAGCATGAGGCGGTGGGAGACGATCTCCGCTTCCTTGGGGTTTTCCTTCAGGATGGGCATGAAATAACGGCTGAGACGCATGACGGCTTCCATTGATGCGGACGACAGCGCGCAAAGGCGCGGGAATCGCCCCGAATAGAGGGATATTGGCGCGGGATATAGCCGTTTCCGGCCGAGATGAAAACCCGCCATGAAAAGAGCGTTAAAGGCGATTTTGCGGTATTTTCGCGATAGCTAATTCGCGTCAAAACGCTTTGGTCGGAATATTATTCTTGATCCGGTGCGACAAATTGCACCACGGAGAATTTTTTGCCGACTGTAACAAATATGCAAAAAATGAGATGACAAGCATGGGGGTTTGAGCTAGCTTTAGCTTACAAAAGAGGCAGGAAGTTTAAATTCTTGTCATTTTCGCGGTCAGTCTTGGGAGGATCAGATCTTAGGCGCGCTCGTTCGCAGCCCCGGCAACGGTTACAGATCACGCGAAACCTGGAAAACAAGGCTGAAAGGCCTTGTTTTTTTTTGCTTCTACACAAATAACCCCGCCCCGCCGCTATATTCCGGTAAAATTATGGCGGTGAATCAGGCACTGAGCACGTTCCTGCTGTTTGCACGAGAGATATGACATCCATATGACAGAATCCCGGTCATATCCGCCGGAAACTGCCGCGACCATGGGCTCACCGCCAGTCTGAGTGAGCAAGATGCGCGCGAACGGCGATCACCAGCGCAGCTTTTCAATCGAAAACGGGAATAATTCTCGGCAGGTCATCGAGGCTGACGCCGAACCACCAGGTTCCGCCGTACCACAGCCCACAGATCAGGGCCGAGATTACGGTCGTCCACAAAACGATCCGCCCGCCCCTGAACCTTGATGGCGCACTGGCGACCGTGCCCAGCGCCACATCGCCCTCCTCGTCCTGAGTGCGCAGGCCAATCGGCAGCACGATGAAAAGCACCGTCCACCAGACGATGAAATAAACGGCGAAGGCCGAAAGAAGCGGCATGTGATCCTCCTGCACAATGGGCTTCTTGTAACGCATTCATCCGCAGATCGGAATCACTTCTCCGCAAGAAACCCTAAAAGAAAACAGAAGGGCCGCGCTTTGCGGCACGGCCCTGGAATCAACGGGAAAAAGGCAGACGCCCCGGCCGATTGCCAGTAAGCTCCCGGCTTAGACCTTGGTTACAAATACCGTGACGATCGGCTTCTTGCCCCAGCTCTGGTTGGCGGCGGCACGCACGGCGCGACGCACGGCTTCACGCAGCAGATCCAGATCCTTGCGGCGGGCACGCGGAATGCTTTCTACGGCGCCGAGAACGGCGTCATAAAGCGTGTCTTCCATCGCCTCGTCCTCGTCATCGAATTCCGGCAGGCCGAAGGGCACCACATCGGGATCGCCGAGGAAATCGTAACGGCTATCCAGCACGACATTGACGGCCACATGGCCGGCGAAGGACAGTTTGCGGCGATTGCTGATGCCCATCTCGTCCATGTCGCCAACGAGATTGCCATCCTTGAAAACGCGGCCATGCGGCACGTCGTCGATGACTTCGGCCGGACCCGGCGCAAGGCGCAAAACATTGCCGTTGCGCACCTTCGGCACCTGCGAGATGCCGGCCTGTTCGGCCAGTTCCTTCTGCGCCACCAGATGCGCCGCCTCGCCATGGACGGGCACAACGATCTGCGGCTTCGTCCATTCATACATCTTCAGAAGTTCGTTGCGTCGCGGATGGCCCGAGACATGCACCAGCGCCTCATTGTCGGTGACGATATGGACGCCCTGCTCGATGAGGCCGTTCTTGATGTCGATGATCGCCTTCTCGTTGCCGGGGATGGCGCGCGATGAGAACACCACCGTATCGCCGGAAGCCAGCGCCACATTGCGCATCTCGTCACGCGAAAGCTTGGCGAGTGCGGCGCGCGGCTCGCCCTGCGAACCGGTCAGGATCAGCACCACCCGGTCGCGCGGAATATAGCCATATTCGTCTTCGGCGAGGAATGGCTTGATGCCTTCCATGATGCCGAGATCCTGCGAGACGTTCACGACACGCTTCAGCGACGAGCCAAGCAGCAGCACCTCGCGGCCGGCTGCTTCCGCGGCCTGCGCAATCGAGCGGATGCGACCGACATTGGAGGAGAAGGTGGTGACGGCCACACGACCCTCGGCGTTTTCGATGATCTGCCGCAGGCCTTCGGAAACCTCGTGTTCGGAGGGCGATACGCCATCGCGCACCGAATTGGTGCTGTCGCACATCAGCGCCAGTACGCCCTCTTCGCCGATGGCGCGGAAGCGGGCCTCATCCGTCAACGGACCGAGCGACGGGGCTTCGTCGATTTTCCAGTCACCGGTGTGGATGACATTGCCGAGCGGTGTGCGGATGACCAGCGACATCGGCTCCGGAATGGAGTGGTTGACGCCGACCGCCTCGATTTCGAACGGGCCGACATTGATGCGGTCGCCCGCCTTGAAGATCGTCACCGGAATTTCGGCGCGCGTGCCTTCATAGGCGCGCTTGGCTTCCAGCATGCCGGCGGTGAAAGGCGAGGCATAGACCGGCACGTTGAGGCCGGGCCAGAGATCGTTCAGCGCGCCATAATGGTCTTCATGGGCGTGGGTGATGATGATGCCCTTGAGGTTCTTTTTCTGCTCGGCGATATAGCTGATGTCCGGCAGTACCAGATCGACGCCCGGCAGGTCCGGGCCGGCGAAGGTCACGCCGCAATCCACCATGATCCATTGGCGCTTGCTTTCCGGCCCGTAGCCGTAAAGCGCCAGATTCATGCCGATTTCACCCACGCCGCCAAGCGGCAAAAAGACCAGTTCGTCCTGTTTAGCCATTATTTTTCTTATCCATTCACGAAAGCACGCAGGCGACGGCAATTGGCCGCGCCCGCCGCGCTCTTAAGCATCGGACCTGTTGAACCATCTGATCGACCGGGCCGATGCGGAACCGGTTTTTCACCCTGCTTTTCATGAGCCGCAGGAAAGCTCCAACCCGTCGAAAGCGGTTCGGCGCGGGCCTTCGGGTCGCGCCGTTCACCTCATCCGAAAAACACGTCGCCGGCGGCAATCGAGCGCCTTGCGCCCTCATCCTCATCCAGCAGCAGATAACCATTATCATCAATCCCGACGAAACGCCCGCCAATCGAACGGTCCGGGAAGTTGACGGTGATATGTTCGCCGATACCACAGGCGGCGGCACGCCAGCCAGCCATGATGCCGGCAACGCCCCTGCCCTCGTCCCAATCCCCCAGCACCTCCGCCGTCTCACGGAAAAGATGGGCGAACAACTCGTCGGGCGAGCAGGACGCACCATGTTCGGAAAGCATGGTGACGGGGTAAAGCGGATTTTCCGGTTTATGGGCGATATTGATGCCGATGCCGATGACGATGGCGCGTCGGCCATCCGGCAGCAGCTCCGCCTCCATGAGAATGCCGCAGGTCTTGCGGCGTCCGATCAGCACGTCGTTCGGCCATTTGATTTCGAGCGGCTCACCACCCGTCGGCAGCACCGCGCGGATGGCGCGATAAACAGCCAGCGCGAAGGCAAGCGGCAGGGACCCTATACGGTCCATCGGAGCGGGATCGATCAGAAGAAGCGAGGCGTAGAGATTGCCGGGTTCGGAGACCCATGGCCGGCCGCGACGGCCGCGTCCGCCGGTCTGGCGGATGGCGGTGATCCACAGATTGCCGCCATCGCCCGCCCTTGCCTGGGTGAAACATTCCAGATTGGTCGATGGCGTTTCCGCCATCGCCTCGTGCCGGAAGTCATCGATGGACATCCGGCCCGTATGCTTGTGTGTGCTGCTCAAAAGAAGGTCTTCGCCGCAGCAGTGACCGCGTTGCCGAGTGCACCGCCGAAGACGATGAAGGCCACGGTGAAGAAGGCCGAAAGCGCATAAACCACTTTGAGTTCGCCCGAAGGACGCTCGAACTTGTCCTTGGCTTCATCGAACCACATGACCTTGACGACGCGGATATAATAATAGGCGCCGACAACCGAGCCAATGACACCGATGATGGCGAGCGGATAGAGCTTCGCCTCGATGGCTGCGAGGAAGACGTAATACTTGCCGAAGAAGCCGGCGAGCGGTGGAATGCCGGCAAGCGAGAACATCAGAATCGTCAGTACAACTGCCATGAAGGGGTTGGAGGACGAAAGACCGGCCAGATCCTCGACAGTCTCGACATTGCCGATTTCCTTGCGGCGCATGGAGAGAATGCAGGCGAAGGTGCCGAGCGTCATGACCATATAAACGGTCATGTAGAGAATGACGCCAGCCACACCGGCTTCGGTGCCCGCAGCGAGACCGACCAGCGCATAACCCATGTGACCGATGGAGGAATAAGCCATCAGGCGCTTGATGTTCTTCTGGCCGATTGCGGCAAAGGAGCCGAGCAGCATGGAGGCGATGGAGATGAACACGACGATCTGCTGCCAGTCGGCGAAGACCGGCTGGAACGCCTCGATGACGATGCGAACGAGGATCGCCATAGCGCCAATCTTCGGCGCAGCCGACAGGAACGCCGTTACCGGGGTCGGCGCACCTTCATAAACGTCCGGCGTCCACATGTGGAACGGCACGGCCGAAATCTTGAAGGCGAGACCGGCGAGAACGAAGACCAGGCCGAAAACGAGACCGAGCGAACGGGTTTCCGAGGCCAGAACCTGGGCGATTTCGGTAAAGCCGGTATTGCCGGTGAAGCCGTAGACCAGCGACATGCCGTAAAGCAGCATGCCGGAAGACAGCGCGCCGAGCACGAAATACTTCAGGCCCGCTTCCGTGGAGCGCAGGCTTTCACGGTTGATGGCGCAGACCACGTAGAGCGCCAGCGACTGCAGTTCCAGCGCCATGTAGAGCGAGATCAGGTTGTTGGCCGAGATCATCAGCAGGATGCCCAGCGTCGCAAGAACCAGCAGCACCGGATATTCGAAACGGCCGATGGGTTCGAAACGGCCCTGACCGACGGCCAGGATCATGGCGGTGATGGAGCCGATCAGCGCCAGTACCTTCATGAAGTTGCCGAAGGCATCGGCGATGTAGACACCGCCGAAGGCCACGCCTGAAGCGGGGGCAAAGATGATCCAGAGACCGACGACGAGCAGGAGGGCAACGGCAAGGCCGGTGACCGTCGTTGTCGACTTGTCGCCCGAGAAGACGCCAATCATGAGCAGCGCCAGCGCGCCGACCGCAAGGATCAGCTCGGGCGTCGCAATGTGCAGACTGGCAAAAAGGATTTCAGCGGTCATGTCCAACGGGTCCTGTCGTCAATTCATAGAGAGCGCAACATTTTGCGCCGCCTGCAATGCAGCCGTATAGTTGTTTACCAGAAGATCGACCGATGCGGCTGTCGCATCGAACACCGGTGCCGGATAGACGCCGAAGAAGATCGTCAGCACAACCAGCGGATAAAGGATGACCTTTTCGCGGGTCGACAGATCGAGCATCGACTTCAGGCTTTCCTTCTCAAGCGCACCGAAGATCACGCGGCGATAGAGCCACAGCGCATAGGCGGCCGAGAGGATGACGCCGGTTGCCGCAAACAGTGCGACCAGCGTGTTGGCGCGGAAGACGCCGATCAGCGTCAGGAACTCACCGACGAAGCCGGAGGTGCCGGGCAGACCGACATTGGCCATGGTGAAGATCATGAAGGCGACGGCATATTTCGGCATGTTGTTGACGAGGCCGCCATAGGCCGCGATTTCGCGGGTGTGGAGACGGTCGTAGACAACGCCGACGCAGAGGAAGAGCGCGCCCGACACGATGCCGTGCGACAGCATCTGGAAGATTGCGCCCTGCACGCCCTGAACGTTGGCGGCGAAGATACCCATGGTCACGTAACCCATGTGGGCGACGGAGGAATAGGCAATCAGCTTCTTGATGTCGTCCTGCATCATCGCCACCAGCGAGGTGTAGATGATGGCGAGAACCGACAGCGTGAAGACGAAGGGAGCGAAATAATCCGAAGCCAGCGGGAACATCGATAGCGAGAAGCGGATGAAACCGTAACCGCCGAGCTTCAGCATGACGCCGGCAAGGATGACCGAACCTGCGGTCGGAGCCTGAACGTGGGCGTCCGGCAGCCAGGTGTGCACCGGCCACATCGGCATCTTGACCGAGAAGGCGGCGAAACAGGCAAGCCACAGCCAGGTCTGCATGCCGGCCGGGAAGCCGTATTTCAAGAGTTCCGTCATGTCGGTGGTGCCGGCCTGCCAGTACATGGCCATGATGGCGAGCATGGTCAGAACCGAACCGAGCAGCGTGTAGAGGAAGAACTTGTAGGAGGCGTAAACGCGATCCTTGCCGCCCCACACACCGATGATGATGAACATCGGGATCAGCGTCGCTTCGAAGAAGACGTAGAAGAGAACCGTATCCAGCGCCACGAAAACGCCGATCATGACGACTTCCAAGAGCAGGAAGGCGATCATGTATTCCTTGATACGCTTCTCGATGGAATCCCAGCTTGCCAGCACGCAGAAGGGCATGAGGAAAGTTGTGAGGATGACGAAGAGCATGGAAATGCCGTCGACGCCAAGATGATAGGCGGCGATGTTGCCGAACCACTGATGCTTCTCGACCATCTGGAAACCGGGGTTCGAATTGTCGAACCCGATCCAGATGAACAGCGACACGATGAAAGTGAAGACCGTCGTCAGCAGCGAGACATTGAGAATGTTGCGGCGACCATAGGGGCCGTTCTCATTCGTCAGAAGCAGGAGCACCACGCCGACGAGCGGCAGAAAGGTGACCGTTGAAAGAATGGGCCAATCGGTCATCAGAGGGCACTCCCGAGCATCATCCAGGTGACAAGCGCCGCGATGCCGATCAGCATCGCAAAGGCATAATGATAGAGGTAACCGGATTGCAGGCGGACCATGCGGTTGGTCACGTCAACCACACGCGCTGCAATGCCGTTCGGTCCATAGTGGTCGATGACGGCGACGTCACCCTTCTTCCACAGGAAGCGGCCAAGCGCCTTTGCGGAACGAACGAAGAGGAAGTCATAGAGTTCGTCGAAATACCACTTGTTGAGAAGGAACTGGTAGAGGCCACGATGGGTCTCGGCCAGACGCTTCGGCGTCTCCGGCGACTTGATGTACATGTACCAGGCGGTCACGAAACCAAGCGCCATGGCGAAGAACGGGCTCCACTTCACCCACAGCGGAACGTGGTGGAACTCTTCCAGGATCTCGTTTTCCGGAAGCGTAAACAGGGCGCCCTTCCAGAATTCGGCATATTCATGACCGAAGAAATAACCTTCGAAGGCAACACCGGCGAAGATCGCGCCAACGGTGAGGATGAAGAGCGGGATGAGCATGACCATCGGCGATTCATGCACGTGGTGCATGACGTCGGCCGAAGCGCGCGGCTTGCCGAAGAAGGTCATGAAGGCCAGACGCCAGGAATAGAAGCTGGTGAACAGCGCGGCGATGACCAGCAGCGTGAAGGCGAAGCCCGACAGAACCGAATGCGACGCATAAGCGGATTCGATGATGACGTCCTTGGAGAAGAAGCCGGCAAAACCGATCATCGTGCCCGGGATACCAACGCCGGTCAGCGCCAGCGTGCCGACAGTCATGGTCCAGAAGGTGATGGGGATATGCTTGCGCAGACCGCCCATGTACCGCATGTCCTGCTCGCCATCGACGGCATGGATGACCGAGCCGGCGCACAGGAACAACAGGGCCTTGAAGAAGGCGTGCGTGAAGAGGTGGAACACGGCAGCGCCATAAGCGCCGACGCCGAGCGCCACGAACATGTAACCGAGCTGCGAGCAGGTCGAATAGGCAATCACGCGCTTGATGTCGTTCTGCACGAGGCCGACCGTTGCCGCAAAGAAGGCGGTGATGGCGCCGATCAGCGTCACGACGGTGAGCGCATCATGCGACAGTTCGAACAGCGGCGACATGCGGGCGACGAGGAAGACGCCGGCGGTGACCATGGTTGCAGCGTGAATGAGGGCAGACACCGGGGTCGGGCCTTCCATCGCGTCCGGCAGCCAGGTGTGCAGCAGGAACTGCGCCGACTTACCCATGGCGCCCATGAAGAGCAGCAGGCAGACGCCCGTCATCGCATTGGCCTTGTCCAGATGCATGCCGAACAGGTTGATGACGGTTTCCGAGGAGACAGCGCCTTCAGCCGGCAGATAGGTCGCAGCGGCAGCGAAGATCGTTTCGAAATTGATCGAACCGAACAGCACGAACACGCCGCCGATGCCGAGAATGAAGCCGAAGTCACCGACGCGGTTGACGATGAAGGCCTTCATAGCGGCGGCCGAAGCGGACGGCTTCTTGAACCAGAAGCCGATCAGCAGATAGGACGCCAGACCCACGCCTTCCCAGCCGAAGAACATCTGCAGCAGGTTGTCGGAGGTCACCAGCATCAACATGGCGAAGGTGAAGAGCGACAGATAGGCGAAGAAGCGCGGACGATGCGGATCGTGGTGCATGTATCCGATCGAATAGAGATGCACCAGCGTCGAGACGGTGTTGACCACGACGAACATGACGGCCGTCAGCGTATCGATGCGGAACGCCCATTCGACATCGATGCCGCCGGACTGGATCCAGCGAAGCACGGTGACCTTGATCACCTCGCCCGGCTCGCCATGGGCGAGTGCTACGGTGAAGAAGACGATCCAGGACAGGATGGCGACCACGATCATCAGACCGGTGGTGACATATTCGGAAGCCTTGGCGCCGATGGAGCGGCCGAACAGGCCGGCGATCAGGAAGCCGATCAGTGGAAGAAAGACGATAGCCTTGTAGATCATAGCCTTATCAGCCCTTCATCATATTGACGTCTTCGACGGCGATCGATCCGCGGTTGCGGTAGAAGACAACGAGTATTGCAAGACCGATGGCCGCTTCGGCGGCTGCGACGGTCAGAATGAACAAAGCGAAGACCTGGCCGACGATATCGTTCAGGAAGGCCGAGAAGGCCACCATGTTGATGTTGACCGCAAGCAGGATGAGTTCGATCGACATGAGGATGACGATGACGTTCTTCCGGTTTAGGAAGATGCCGAAGACGCCGATCGTGAAGAGGATCGCGCTGACCGTCAGGTAGTGGGAAAGACCGATTTCCATATTCTGTTTCCTTGGATCCGTTCGCGCCTCAGATGCCCTGGCCCGGCTTGACCTTGACCGTGGTGACGGCGGTCTTCGGGTCGCGGCCGACCTGCGTGGAGATATCCTGCCGCTTGATGTCGGTGCGATGACGCAGCGTCAGCACGATGGCGCCGATCATGGCCACCAGCAGCACGAGGCCGGCGAGCTGGAAGAAGTAGACGTAATTGGTATAGAGCACATCGCCGAGTGCGGCCGTATTGGTGCGTTCGGTGACAGGCGGGATCGGCATGGTGATGGACTTGGCCGCAATCGGGTTCAGCATGCTGCCGCCGACCACGACGATCAGTTCCGCCGCGAGGATGACGCCGATCAGCGCACCGACCGGGGCATATTGCAGCACGCCCGAACGAAGCTCTGCGAAATCCACATCCAGCATCATGACGACGAAGAGGAAGAGCACCGCCACGGCGCCGACATAAACCACCAGCAGGATCATGCCGAGAAATTCGGCGCCCGTCAGCAGGAACAGCGCGGCTGCGTTGAAGAAGGTCAAAATCAGGAAGAGCACCGAATGAACTGGGTTCTTCGATGCGATGACCATGAACGCAGACGCCACGGCGACGAAAGCGAATATATAAAAGAATACAGCGTGCAGACCCATGTTGGTGCCTTCTTGTCCTCATCGGGCAAAGATGGCTCGAAGGCCCCTCACCCGTTTCGTCCCCGCCGGCGAAAACCGCGCAGGCATTTTACTTTTCATCGCTCTCCGGGGCTTCCCCCGGAAAGACGGTTGCGCCTTAACGGTAAGGCGCATCCAGTGCGAGGTTGCGTGCGATTTCACGCTCCCAGCGGTCGCCATTGTCGAGAAGCTTCTGCTTGTCGAAATAAAGCTCCTCGCGGGTTTCCGTCGCGAATTCGAAGTTCGGGCCTTCGACGATGGCATCCACCGGGCAGGCTTCCTGGCAGAAACCGCAATAGATGCACTTCACCATGTCGATATCGTAACGCACCGTGCGGCGGGTGCCGTCATTGCGGCGCGGGCCGGCTTCGATGGTGATCGCCTGAGCGGGACAGATCGCTTCACACAGCTTGCAGGCGATGCAGCGCTCTTCACCGTTCGGATAACGGCGCAGCGCATGTTCACCACGGAAGCGCGGAGAGACCGGGCCCTTTTCGAAAGGATAGTTCACCGTTGCCTTCTGTTTGAAGAAGTGGCGCATCGTGAGCAGGATCGCGCCGACGAACTCCTTCAGGAACAGCGAATTGACGGCTTGGGAGAGGCTTGCCATCTCAGTCTCCAGATTTCTGAGCGAGGAGTACGGACATCAACCGGCCCACCCCGTCAGCTTCAATACGAATGCAACAATAACGACCATGGCGAGCGACAGCGGCAGGAATACCTTCCAGCCGAGACGCATGAGCTGGTCATAACGGTAACGCGGAACGAAAGCCTTGGTCAGCGCGATCATGAAGAAGACCATGCAGCCCTTCAATGCGAACCAGACAATGCCCGGAACCCAGTTGAGGAACCACACATCCACGATCGGCAGCCAGCCGCCCATGAACAGGATCGTCGTCAGGCAGCAGATCAGGACGATTGCAGCATATTCGCCGAGCATGAACATCATGTAAGGCGTGGAGCCGTATTCGACCATGTGACCGGCGACCAGTTCCGATTCCGCTTCCGGAAGATCGAAGGGCGGACGGTTGGTTTCGGCAAGGCCCGAAATGAAGAACACGATGAACATCGGGAACAGCGACAGCCAGTGCCAGTCGAGGAACGAAGCAGGCAAGCCGAGCATGGTGCCAAGGCCGGTCTTCTGGGCAAGCACGATGTCCGTCAGGTTCAGCGAACCGACGCAGAGCAGAACGGTGACGATGACGAGGCCGATCGACACTTCGTAGGACACCATCTGCGCGGCCGAACGCAGCGCGCCGAGGAACGGGTACTTCGAGTTCGAAGCCCAGCCGCCCATGATGATGCCGTATACTTCAAGCGAAGAAATCGCGAAGATATAGAGAATGCCGACATTGATATTGGCGACAACCCAGCCTTCGTTGAAGGGAATGACGGCATAGGTGGCGAGCGCCAGCGTCACCGCTACCAGCGGCGCCAGAAGGAAAACGGCCTTGTTGGCGCCGGCCGGAATGACAGGCTCCTTCAGAATGAACTTCAGAAGGTCGGCGAAGGACTGGAAGAGACCGAAGGGACCAACGACGTTCGGACCACGGCGCAGCTGTACCGCCGCCCAGACCTTGCGGTCGGCAAGCAGCAGGAACGCGATGGACACCAGAAGGCAAACGAGAAGCAGCAGGGACTGGCCGACCATGATCAGCGCGGGCCAGACGTAGCTCCAGAAAAACTGTTCCATAAATCCCCTACCCTTACTCTGCCGCAGCCTGGAAATTGTTGCGGGCCAATGCGGAGCACTCGGCCATGACGGCGGATGCGCGCGCAATCGGGTTCGTCAAATAAAAGTCTTTAACCGGCGAGGCAAACGCCGACTTGTTGAGCGAGCCGCTTTTGCCAGCCAGCGCTTCGATATCTTTGCCGTTGCCGGCGACGATCTCGTCCGTTTCCGCCAGATGCGGATGCGCTACATAGAGCTGGCCGCGGAGCGCCGACAGCGAATCGAACGGCAGCTTCTTGCCGAGAACATCGGACAACGCACGCAGGATCGCCCAGTCTTCGCGGGCTTCGCCCGGTGCGAAACCGGCGCGGTTGCCCACCTGCACGCGGCCTTCGGTGTTGACCCAGATACCGGATTTTTCGGTATAGGCCGCACCCGGAAGGATGACGTCGGCATTCATCGCGCCCTGGTCGCCATGGCTGCCGATATAGACGGTGAACTTGGCGCCCTTGTTCGACAGGTCGAGTTCATCGGCGCCGAGCAGGAAGAGAACGTCCATGGAGGCGACCATGTCAGCGGCGGCAACACCGCCCTCGCCCGGCACGAAGCCGATGTCGAGACCGCCGACGCGGGAAGCGGCGGTGTGCAGGACAGAGAATCCGTTCCACTCTTCGGTGACAGCACCTACCGAGGTAGCGAGCTTGGCGGCGGCAGCCAGTACGGCTGCGCCATCGGCGCGCGCCAGAGCACCCTGGCCGATGATGATCAGCGGGTTCTTGGCAGATTTCAGCTTGTCGATGAAGCTGTGCGAGCCATTGGCCAGATCGGACAGCGTTTCAGCGCCGGAACCGAGATATTCGTAATTGTAGCGCAGTTCGCCAGCTTCGCCGATTACGCCGATCGGGAAACCGCCGCGACGCCAGCGCTTGCGGATGCGGGCATTGAGCACGGCCGCTTCGTAGCGCGGGTTGGAACCGACGATCAGCAGGGCGTCGGCCTGCTCGATGCCTTCAATGGTGGAATTGAAGATGTAGCTGGCGCGACCGAGCGAAGGATCAAGCGCAGCGCCATCTTGACGGCAATCGACATTGGCCGAACCGAGCGAGGCGAGAAGCGACTTCAGCGCGAACATTTCTTCGACGGAAGCCAGATCGCCGGCAACCGCGCCGATCTTGTTGCCGGATGTCGCGGCAACCGCCTGCTTGATCGCACCGAAGGCTTCACCCCAGGTGGCGGGCTGCAGCCGGCCATCCTTGCGGACATAAGGCCGGTCAAGGCGCTGCGTCTTCAGGCCGTCCCAGATGAAGCGGCTCTTGTCGGAAATCCACTCTTCGTTGATCGCCTCGTTGACGCGCGGCATGACGCGCATGACTTCGCGGCCACGGGTATCGACGCGGATGGCCGAACCGAGCGCGTCCATCACGTCGATGGTTTCGGTCTTGTTCAGTTCCCACGGACGGGCGGTGAAGGCGAAAGGCTTGGAGGTGAGCGCGCCGACCGGGCAGAGGTCAACAACGTTGCCCTGAAGCTCCGAGGTCATCGCCTGCTCGAGATAGGTGGTGATTTCGGCATCTTCGCCGCGGCCGATGAGACCGAGTTCGGCAATGCCGGCCACTTCCGTGGTGAAACGGACGCAGCGCGTGCAGTGGATGCAGCGGTTCATGACCGTCTTGACGAGCGGTCCGATGTACTTGTCTTCAACCGCACGCTTGTTTTCCGCATAACGCGAACCGGCGATACCGAAGGCCATGGCCTGGTCCTGCAGGTCGCATTCGCCGCCCTGGTCGCAGATCGGGCAATCGAGCGGGTGGTTGATGAGCAGGAATTCCATCACGCCTTCGCGGGCCTTCTTGACCATTGGCGTGTTGGTGAAAATTTCCGGCAATTCGCCGTTCGGGCCGCCGCGAACGTCGCGAACGCCCATGGCGCAGGAAGCGGCGGGCTTGGGCGGTCCGCCCTTCACCTCGATGAGACACATGCGGCAGTTACCCGCGACCGACAAGCGCTCATGAAAACAAAAGCGCGGAACTTCGGCGCCAGCCTCCTCGCACGCCTGCAACAGCGTGAAATGATCCGGAACCTCGATCTCTTTACCGTCAACCTTGAGCTTTGCCATGGTTCTACTTACGTCCTGTTGCCTGTTCGTCCCATGTCTCACACGGTCCGCAACAAATCCTTAATCACGCCCGGCACTCGTATCGTCTGCCAGACGTTTCATGGTGTCGCGAGGCCGGAAAATTCCGGCTCCGCCTGAAGCCTCAATGCTTATTCAGCGGCTTCCAGAACAGCGCCATCATCCATGGCCCTGTAAGTATATTGGTCGATGCGCTTTTCGATTTCCGGACGGAAATTGCGGATCAGCGCCTGTACCGGCCATGCGGCGGCGTCGCCGAGCGCACAGATGGTGTGGCCTTCGATCTGCTTCGTCACTTCAAACAGCATGTCGATTTCGCGCTTCTGGGCATTGCCCTTGACCATGCGTTCCAGCACGCGCCACATCCAGCCCGTGCCTTCACGGCACGGCGTGCACTGACCGCAGCTTTCATGCTTGAAGAAGGCCGCGATGCGGGCAATCGCCTTGATGACGTCGGTGGACTTGTCCATGACGATCATGCCGCCGGTGCCGAAGGAGGATTTCACTTCGCGCATGCCGTCGAAATCCATGATGGCGTCCTTCATGTCCTCACCGCGAACGATGGGGCAGGATGCGCCGCCGGGGATGACGCCGAGCAGATTGTCCCAGCCGCCGCGAATGCCACCGCAATGGTGTTCGATCAGCTCGCGGAAGGACAGGCCCAGCGCGTCTTCGAAGGTGCAGGGACGCTCGACATGGCCGGAGACCATGAACAGCTTGGTGCCGACATTGTTGGGACGGCCGATGGACGAGAACCATGCCGCGCCACGGCGCAGGATGGTCGGCGCAACGGCGATGGATTCGACGTTGTTGACGGTCGTCGGGCAGCCATAGAGGCCCATATTGGCCGGGAACGGCGGCTTCAGGCGCGGCTGGCCCTTCTTGCCTTCGAGGCTTTCGAGCAGAGCCGTCTCTTCGCCGCAGATATAGGCACCTGCGCCGTGATGGACGTAGATGTCGAAATCCCAGCCGTTCTTGTTGTTCTTGCCGAGCAGGCCGGCATCGTAGCACTCGTCGATAGCCGCCTGCAGCGCCTCACGCTCGCGCATGTATTCGCCGCGAACGTAGATATAGGCGGTATGCGCGCCCATGGCGAAACCGGCGATCACGCAGCCTTCAATCAGCGTATGCGGATCGTTGCGCAGGATTTCGCGGTCCTTGCAGGTGCCGGGCTCGGATTCGTCGGCGTTGACGACGAGGTAATGCGGGCGGCCGTCATTTTCCTTCGGCATGAATGACCATTTGAGACCCGTCGGGAAGCCAGCGCCGCCGCGACCGCGAAGGCCGGAAGCCTTCATCTCGTTGATGATCCAGTCACGGCCCTTTTCGATGATCTGCTTGGTGCCGTCCCAATGGCCGCGCGCTCTCACGCCCTTCAGGGACTTGTCCTTGAGGCCGTAGAGATTGGTAAAGATGCGATCCTGATCTTTTAACATGCTTCACCTCTTACCGCGGCTTCTTGCCGAAGACCCTGATATACTCGGCTTCGCCACCCTTGGCGAGCGCCTCGGCCTGCTTGACCCAGTCATCACGGCCGATACGGCCCTTGAAATTCAGATATCCATCGACCCAGTCGCATTCGGCCTGCTTCCAGCCGGCGATCTGCGCATAGGTGAAGATGCCGAGCTCGTTCAGCGTACCCTCAATCTTGGGGCCTACACCGGAAATCAGCTTCAGGTCGTCGGGCGTTGCGGGCTTTTCGATGCCTGCCGGACGATCCTTGGAATCGAGCGACGGCTTCGCAGATCCCGAAGCTTCCTTTTCGGCGGTCTTCACATTGGCTTCGGCAGCCTTGGGCGCGGTCACCGGCGTCTTCAGCTTCGGATCGGTTTCAGGCGCATCCGTCTTCGGCTTGGCGGCGTTGGAGGGCGGAACCGGTGCGGCGTCCGCAGCCACTTCGGCCGGTTTGTCGAGATTGGAGCGATCCGGCTTGATCTCTTCCGTCAGCGTCGTCAGGCCGCCGACCGGGACCGACTGGTGACGGTCGATCTGCGGGCCGGTCTTGACGGTGTCGCCCTTGCCTGCCTCGAACGTATCGATGATCTCTTCCAGACGCTCGGGCGTCAGGTCCTCATAGGCGTCCTTGAAGATGATGACCATCGGCGCGTTGACGCAGGCGCCCTGACATTCCACTTCTTCCCAGGAGAGCGTGCCGCTCTCATTGGTGTGCAGTGGATCGTGGTGGATTTTCTTGCGGCAGACATCCATCAGCGCTTCCGAGCCGCGCAGCATGCAGGGCGTGGTGCCGCAAACCTGAACGTGGGCGCGCGTGCCGACCGGCTTCAGCTGGAACTGGGTATAGAAGGTCGCCACTTCCATGACGCGGATATAGGCCATATCCAGCATGTCGGCGATTTTCTCGATGGCGGCGCGGGTAACCCAGCCGTCCTGCTCCTGCGCACGCATGAGCAGCGGGATGACCGCCGATTGCTGGCGTCCCTCGGGATATTTCTTGATCGTCTTTTCAGCCCATGCGGTATTTTCCGCATTGAAGGCAAACGCCACGGGCTGGAACTGATCTTCGGCTAGTCGACGAACGGACATACTTCCTCACGCCTTTTCAGTTTAACGTCTCACAACGCGATCTCGCCACCGTGACGAATTCGCAGGCGTAAGCCGCCTTGTCTTTCTGCATGAACACGATGAACTTGCTGCCATTGGGAACCGAGGCCTTGATCTCGTATCCCGACGACAGAAGCTGCTTGATGGTCGAAGAGCCGCCGCTCGACAGCGATATGCCGCCCTCATCCGTCGCCGTCTGGGCGAAAGCGGGGGCAGACATCGCAGCGAGAAAAGCCGGTATGGCCAGCGGCAGACGCATCAGCGATCGACCTCCCCGAACACGATGTCGAGGGAGCCGAGCACGGCTGTAACGTCAGCAAGCTGATGGCCCTTGCAAAGGAAATCCATGGCCTGCAGGTGTGCGTAGCCCGGCGCGCGAATCTTGCAGCGATAGGGCTTGTTCGAACCGTCTGCGACCACGTAAACGCCGAACTCGCCCTTCGGCGCTTCGACGGCGGCGTAAACTTCGCCGGCGGGAACGTGATAACCTTCGGTGTAAAGCTTGAAGTGATGGATCAGCGCTTCCATCGAACGCTTCATCTCGCCACGCTTCGGCGGAACTACCTTGCCGTCTAGCGACGAGACCGGGCCGATGCGATGCTTGCCGGAGAGAAGGTCGACGCACTGCTTCATGATCTTTACGGATTCGCGCATTTCCTGCATGCGGATCAGGTAACGATCATAGCAATCGCCGTTCTTGCCGACGGGAATGTCGAATTCGAGATCGGAATAGCACTCATAGGGCTGCGCGCGGCGCAAATCCCAGGCAGCGCCCGAGCCGCGCACCATCACGCCCGTGAAACCCCAGGCGAAGGCGTCTTCAAGCGAGACGACGCCGATATCGACGTTACGCTGCTTGTAGATGCGGTTGTCGGTCAAAAGGCCCTCGATATTGTCGAGAACGGTGAGGAACGGATCGCACCATTTGCCAATATCATCCACCAGTTCCGGCGGCAGGTCCTGATGCACGCCGCCCGGCCGGACGTAAGCCGAGTGCATGCGGGCGCCGCAGGCGCGCTCATAGAACACCATCAGCTTTTCGCGTTCTTCGAAGCCCCAGACCGGCGGCGTCATCGCGCCGACGTCCATAGCCTGTGTCGTCACGTTCATGATATGCGACAGGATGCGGCCGATTTCCGAATAGAGAACGCGGATCAACTGACCGCGCATCGGGATTTCGAGACCGAGCAGCTTTTCGACGGCGAGCGCGAAAGCGTGTTCCTGGTTCATCGGCGCGACGTAGTCGAGGCGGTCGAAATAGGGAACTGCCTGCAGATAGGTCTTGGTCTCGATCAGCTTTTCGGTGCCGCGATGCAGGAGACCGATATGCGGATCGACGCGCTCGACGATTTCGCCATCCAGTTCCAGAACCAGACGCAGCACGCCGTGCGCGGACGGATGTTCCGGACCGAAGTTGATCGTGAAATTGCGGACGTTATGCTCAGTCATTCTAGTGCTCCGCCGAGGTGATCATGGCGATGAATTCGGGGCCGGTCATGTTCTGCGTGGTTTCCGCGAAAGAATAGCTCGAAGGCTTCTCATCCGTGAAAATCTGCGACGCGAACTTGAAACTGGAAGGGTTATCGAAAGCCTGCAGCGAAACGGCGAAATGCTTGCCGTCCTTCGAGCGCCACATCAGCGTGCTGCCGCAGTTCTTGCAGAAGCAGCGCTCACCCCATTCCGACGAGGAATAGACGCCGAGGTTCTCTTCGTTCTCAACGGAGATATCAGCGCATTCGACAGCCAGAAAGGCACCGCCGGACCAGCGGCGGCACATGGAGCAATGGCAAACGCCGAATTCGCGGGCGCCGATGACGGCATTGAGGCCGACGGCGCCGCAAAGACATTGTCCATGCTCTGTCGCGGGGGCTTGGCTCATTGCTTGGCCTTTTCGTCACCCGGGAGAACATATTCGGTCCCTTCCCAGGGGGAGAGGAAATCGAAGTTGCGGAATTCCTGTTTCAGTTCAACCGGTTCATAAAGAACCCGTTTCAGCACGTCATCGTAACGCACTTCCACAAAGCCGGTAACCGGAAAATCCTTGCGCAGCGGATGGCCTTCGAAACCGTAGTCCGTGAGGATGCGGCGGAGATCCTTATGGCCTTCGAACGGAATGCCATACATGTCCCAGGCTTCGCGCTCGAACCATTCGGCACCCATATAAACCGAGGTCGAAGACGGTACGCCCTCGTCTTCCGCCACCTGCAGCTTGACGCGTACGCGCAGGTTCTGGCGCGGCGACAACAGATGATAGACAACGTCGAAACGCTTTTCGCGCTGCGGCCAGTCGACACCGCAAATATCGATGATGTTGACGAAACCGCACTGCACGTCGTCACGCAGGAAGGTCAAAAGCGCGATCACGCTTTCAGGCGTCGTGTTCAGGGTCAGCTCGCCATAGGCGATATCAGCCGACACCACGAGGGAACCACGCGCTTCCTTAACGTAAGCAGCAAGATCGTTGAGAGCTTCGCTCATTCTTAATCCGTCCTTTGCCCTTAGCGCTCGATCGTACCGGTACGACGAATCTTCTTCTGCAGCAGAAGCACGCCGTAAAGCAGCGCCTCCGCCGTGGGGGGACAGCCCGGAACGTAGATATCCACCGGCACGACGCGGTCGCAGCCGCGCACCACGGCGTAGGAATAATGGTAATAACCGCCGCCATTGGCACAGGAGCCCATGGAGATGACGTAACGCGGCTCAGGCATCTGGTCATAGACCTTGCGCAGAGCGGGCGCCATCTTGTTGGTCAGCGTGCCGGCGACGATCATCACGTCCGACTGGCGCGGTGAGGCGCGCGGGGCGACGCCGAAGCGCTCCATGTCATAACGCGGGCCGGACGCCTGCATCAGGCCTTCGACGGCGCAGCAGGCAAGGCCGAACTGCATCCACATCAGGGAGCCGGTGCGTGCCCAGGTGATCAGCTCGTCGGTCGAGGTGACGAGAAAACCCTTGTCGGCCAGCTCGTCATTGATTTCCGTGAAGTAGGCATCGTTGCTGCCAACCGGCTTGCCGGTGGAGGGATCGATGATCCCCTTCGGCTGCGGCGCAACGAGCGTGGTGTTGTTCTGGCTCATGCCCATTCCAGCGCTCCCTTCTTCCACTCATAGATAAAGCCGATGGTGAGAACGAGAAGGAACACCATCATCGACCAGAAACCGAACCAGCCCATCTCGCCGAAAGACACCGCCCAGGGGAACAGGAAGGCGACTTCCAGGTCGAAGATGATGAACAGGATCGACACGAGATAAAAGCGGATATCGAATTTCATGCGGGCATCGTCGAAGGCGTTGAAACCGCACTCGAAAGCAGAAAGCTTTTCCGGGTCCGGCGCCTTGTAAGCGACAGCGAACGGCGCAATGAGAAGCGCCAGGCCGATGACGAGAGCGATACCGATGAATATTGCGATCGGAATGTAGGAACTGAGGAGTTCAGTCATGGTCTCTTCCCTGCCCGGCCGGGTGCCGGGCCTGCCTTTGTGACCTTAAGTCTCAAAGAGCGGACAATATGTTGCAACGCCAAAGTCGTTAGCGCAGCCGCGCTCTCTCTGCAAGAGTTTAGGCACCATTTCAAGACACCTGCCGCATTGATTGGCAACAATATTGCCGGAATTGACGCAAATTTGGGCCACAATTCCGACCTAAGCCCCTCAAATACAATAATAATCGATTGAACGACGCAACCGCAAAAAAGTCACACGAATTTTACGTCCGGATGGCGGCGAAGTGACGATATTCGGGAATCGAAACTTGACTAAAAAATGCAGGAAAAATCGCGTTTAAAAAGCCCGGAATCAGGCGCTGGAATCGTCAATAGACGAGCGCGCAAATCGCGCGTCGATCTGTTTTTGAGGAGACATTTCAGGAGAGAGAAATGGCGCGAGTGACGGGGCTCGAACCCGCGACCTCCGGCGTGACAGGCCGGCACTCTAACCGACTGAGCTACACCCGCGCACCACAGACATTCATCTGCGTTTTCCGAGGGACAGGATGGCGCGAGTGACGGGGCTCGAACCCGCGACCTCCGGCGTGACAGGCCGGCACTCTAACCGACTGAGCTACACCCGCATCTCCTGACGACAGGAACCAGTCCCGCCGCTCGAACCAGCCTCGGCTGTTCGATGAGCGGCTAACTACGGCGTTCGTGCGGGGGTGTCAAGCAGGTTTCACGACAAAAGAATAAGCTTCTTCATTTTGATCGGGAAAAACCGAAAGGCCTTGGAAGGCGATTGCGGCAAACGCCCTGTTTTTCGGGCTTTTCCCAACGAAAACAAAAAACTTGTCCACAGCCGGAGGCTTCCGTAGCGGGATTTCCACATGACCATCACGGCGTCCTCGGGTCCTGTTTCGGGAAAAAAGCCCGCAGTTCCCGGCTTTTTGCCCCCGTCCCCCGGCGACGGAAAATTCTCTCGGCAAAAAAAACAAAAAAACTTCACAAAAGCCCTTGCGGTTTTTTTCCGATCCGCATACATCACGGCCACCGACGCGGCGGACATGATCCGCAAGACGCGAAGGGCGATTAGCTCAGTTGGTAGAGCGCCTCGTTTACACCGAGGATGTCGGGAGTTCGAGTCTCTCATCGCCCACCATTTCCCCGAAAGATTTAAATATCACCCCTGATACCGAGGTTGTTCGTGTTTGCTTTCGCTATGCGATAAGCCCTCGAGTATTCGGAATTATCGCCCCCTGCCCTTACTGCGGTAGGTAGAGCGTCGTCATGATTCCCAACCGCTGGAATCGCATTTCTCCAGTTACGCCATGCCAAATCGGCACTGCTGTTCCATATTCCGACAACTTGACCACCCCCTGTATCACCCCGCAACATACCGGAAAATAAGGAAGATTCAGACTTTCTAAAGAGATTTCAGGCATTGTTTGCGCACCGTTTCATGATGAACGGTTGAACTGATGGATGAAACCATGTCGATCGACGCGTTTGTAACACTCGCGCTTATAGCGCTGCCTGTTTATATTTTTTTCCGCTGGGTCCAGCAGGACTCGGAGAAACAAGATACTCCCAAAAGCAAGAATTCCATGGGGCGGTGATCTGTTACCATCGATCCGCAGCATTTTCCCGGATGGCTCCGGACGAATCCTTCACAATCCGATATCGAAGCGGCAATGCCGATTTTAACGGCTTGCATCGTCAGGCATCGTGCAGGATCGGGAAACGCGGCCAAGAGGCCCCTCGCCGTACAAAAAAGCCGGGCATAGCCCGGCTTTTCTCATTTGCGGTGCCAATCGGCTCGATCAGTTGATCGCCTTCATATTGACGGTGAAGAACAGCGTTTCGCCGGAAGAATCGTCCACGCCGTCATTGTCCGTCACGGCATAGGCCGTTCCCGCCTTGTCGAAGGTGAAGCCTTCCAGCTTGTCGACGACATAACCGTTGGTCTGGGCCTTGAGGTCAGGCAGGAAGTCATGGGCTTCCTGCTTGGCCACCAGCGGCAGTTCGCCGCCGATCTTGCCCGGCTTCAGGTCCGCGATCGCAACACGGTAGAGCTTCTTGATCTTGGCCTTGTCGCCGATCTGGTTGTCGCGCTCGACGATATAGACATAGTCGCCCTGCGCGGCGATTTCGGAGAGGCCGACCCAGCCTGCCTCGGTCTTGTCGAGCGGGTAACGGACGGCGCCCCACTCCTTGGATTTCGGATTGTAGGAGACCAGCTTGACGAAGCCCTTTTCGTCCGTGCCCCATTCACGCTGCACGGCCATCCACAGCGTCGCGTCGTCGCCCTTGCCGATCATGGTCACGCCTTCGAAACCGAAGCGGGTGTCGCCGGCGAGAAGTTCCTTCGGCAATGCGATCTCGGCCTTGATCTCGCCCTTGGCGTTGACGTTATAGAGCGCGTGCGGAACGAGCTTGGCGCTGTCGCCCTCAGAAGCCAGCCAGAAACCGCCCTTGCCGTCCAGCGTGATGCCTTCGATGTCTAGCTTTTGAGCGGCGATGCCGTCACGCTTGACGCGCAGCACGCTGGTGATGGTGGCGGGCTTTTTCGTCGCATCGATGGTGAAGATCGACGGCTGGTTGCCATAGACCGAGTCGGACACGGCATAGAGAATGCCGGGCTTTTCGGCATCGCCGACCAGACCCGAAAGAGCGCCCCAGCCGATCGGCGCACCATCGACGGTGGCGGAAGCCAGCTGCGGATAGGCTGCTTCACCTTCACCGCGCTCATAGAGCATGACATGCGAGCGCACGCCGCCGTCTTCGATCAGATCGACCTCATTGGCCGTGGCAAGGAGGTTGCGCGACGGGATGGCGACAGCGCCCTCCGGCGAAACGCCCGAAGGCAGGAGCTGCGTCAGTTCCGGCTCCTTGCCGGTGTCCTTGTAGACAGCGACGACAGAGGCGCGCTCCGACAACACGAAGAAATATTTCTGGTCGCCGAATGTCGCAGCTTCCAGACCTTCCGGCTCGATGCCCTTGGCCTTGGAGCGCTTTTCCGGATAGTGGCCGATGGCCGCAACCGCATGTTCGAGCGAGGAGCCGGATTCGTAGACGAGCTTGCCGGTCTTGTCGAAGATGGTGAAGCCACGCGAACCGCCCTGCCAGTCGCCCTCATTGGCGATGACGATACGGTCATTGTCCAGCCACTTCACAGCGTCCGGCTCGCGCTTGCGGCCTTCCTGCTTGTCGGTGAACTTCAGCTGGCCATCGGTCTTCGTATCGATGCCTTCAAGATCGACCTTGCCGGCGGAGAAATGCGTCTTCACCGTGCCGGTCTTGCCGTCGAGAATGACGATATGATTGTTTTCCTGAAGAGTCAGCGCGATCTCGCCATTGGCGTTGATCGACACGAATTCCGGCTCCGGATCCTCAGGGGAAATTTCGGCAAGGCCGGTGAGTTCGATCTTCTTCAGCGTCGCGCAATCGGCAACGCCGTCCTTAAGGCCGACAGTCACCAGATAACCGGCTGGCATCTGCGGCAGGGCACCTTCGTTTACCTCTTCATCGCGCTCGTTTTCAATGGCGATGGCGGCGAAGGTCTTGTCTGGGGAAACGGCGACGGAATCGGGCTGGCCGCCGAGATCACAGCTTGCTTCGATCTTCTTGGTAGCAATATCGACCGTCACCAGCTTGCCGGAGGGCTTCGCGCGGTTTTCCGACGTGTTGACGCCGGCCAGAACCTTGACGCCTGCGACAGCAACGGAGGTCGGTTCGCCTTCGAGCAGCAGCGCGCCGCCGGCCTTGGGAGCCTTGGCGTCGGTGATGTCGATGAAACCGATGCCGCCAAGCAGGCTGTCCGAATAGATCAGTGTCTTGCCGTCTTCGCTGGCGGTAATGATTTCAGCCGAGGTGACGGATTTGGCGTCCTTGTCCGCGGGAAGGTTTTTCGCCACCGGGAAAGATGCGATGCGGTTGAAAACCGGCTCGGCCGCGGCCGGGATGGCTGCGGACGTGAGCAGCGCGGCGGTCAAAGCCATTTGAGAAAATCGGAACGCCATTTTAATCCCCCTTGGGTCCAAAAATACCCCAAGGCTTCTGCGTTACAGACATGACAGTGGCATGACACTTCCTGACCGCTGAATCAAAAAGCCCGGCCTGGAAGGCCGGGCTTTCGTGTTTATGCCCACATTCCGCGTCGAAAAACGCCGTGTGTCCGGATGGAAGCTACACAGGCGCTTCCCTGCTTTCATTCACATCTTGACCGGGAGAACCCGGCCTGTCCGAAAAGAGTTTTTCGAAACACCGCCCGCTTTTGGCGGCGATGTGACGGCGTCAGGGCGTCAAAACATGTTTCCTCGTGAACCTGAAAAGCTGCCCGCCCGCCGCCGGGCGTTGCGGCTTTCCGGAAACCTTACGAGTTGACGGCGTCCTTCAGGCCCTTGCCTGCGGAAAACTTCGGTACGTTGCGAGCCGGGATATCGACTTCAGCACCCGTGGAAGGGTTACGGCCCTTGGAGGCTTCACGACGGCTGACGGAGAAGCTGCCGAAGCCGGCCAGGCGAATGTCGCCACCGTTCTTCAGTTCGCTCTGTACAGTTTCGAATACAGCATCAACAGCGGAAGCAGCATCTGCCTTCGTGAGACCAGCCTTTTCGGCAACAGCAGAGACGAGCTCGTTCTTGTTCATGTTTCCACCCCTTTCAATGGTTTGAAACGACTCAAATTAAGCCGGCGCAGAATACGTTCGCATCCGCGCGCAGCAACCCAAAAGCGCTGGAATCGCCTGAAAAACAAGGGGTCTGCGTTTTTTTTCACAAAAAAGGCCGACATTTCTGCCGGCCTTCCACATATTCGTGCCAAATTCGCATCACTTGTGCGCAGCTTTACGCCACATGCGCCTTCCGACACCTAACACATTGAATCTATGCATCAGCCATCGCGAAAGGCGATTCCCGCCCCTCGCGACGATGCATTATCAATGCGCGATGGTCTGGCTGCCGTCGTCGACGCCTTCGACGGTTGCGATCACCGGCGTCTCGATGCTGCCGTCCCACTCGATGGGCTCCGGCTGGCGGATAAGGGCGTGCTTGATGACCTCGCCCATGCGCGACACCGGGATGATTTCCATCTCGTTCTTCACATTGTCCGGAATCTCCGCCAGGTCCTTGGCGTTTTCTTCCGGGATCAGCACCTTCTTGATGCCGCCGCGAAGGGCTGCGAGCAGCTTTTCCTTCAGGCCGCCGATCGGCAGCACGCGACCGCGAAGCGTGATCTCGCCGGTCATCGCCACATCCTTCGAGACCGGGATGCCGGTCATGATGGAGACGATGGCGGTCGCCATGGCAACACCGGCGGACGGACCGTCCTTCGGGGTTGCCCCTTCTGGAACGTGCACGTGGATATCGCTCTTGTCGAAGCGGGGCGGCTCGATGCCGAAGTCCACGGCGCGCGAACGGACATAGGATGCCGCCGCCGAAATGGATTCCTTCATCACTTCCTTGAGGTTGCCGGTCACCGTCATACGGCCCTTGCCCGGCATCATCACGCCTTCGATGGTGAGCAGCTCACCACCAACTTCCGTCCAGGCCAGACCCGTGACGACACCGACCTGATCCTCGCGCTCGGCCTCGCCGTGGCGGAACCGCGGAACGCCCAGATAATCCGGAACGTTTGCTGCGGTGACTTCCACGGACTTGACCTTGCCCTTGATGATCTCGGTGACAGCCTTGCGCGCCAGCTTCATCAGCTCGCGTTCGAAACTGCGCACGCCCGCCTCGCGGGTGTACTGCTGGATGACGACCATCAGGGCGTCATCGGTAACCGAGAACTCTTCCGGACGCAGAGCATGTTCCTTGATCGCCTTAGGCAACAGGTGACGCTTGGCGATTTCGCGCTTTTCGTCTTCCGTGTAACCGGCAATGCGGATCACTTCCATGCGGTCCATCAGCGGGCCGGGAATGTTCAGCGTGTTGGCCGTGGTCACGAACATCACGTCGGACAGGTCGTATTCCACTTCAAGGTAATGGTCCATGAAGGTGGAGTTCTGTTCCGGATCGAGCACCTCGAGCAGTGCCGACGACGGGTCGCCACGGAAATCCATGCCCATCTTGTCGATTTCGTCGAGCAGGAAGAGCGGGTTCGCCTTCTTGGCCTTCTTCATCGACTGGACGATCTTGCCCGGCATTGAGCCGATATAGGTACGGCGGTGACCGCGGATTTCCGCTTCGTCACGAACGCCACCCAGCGCCATGCGCACATATTCGCGGCCGGTCGCCTTGGCGATCGACTTGGCGAGCGAGGTTTTGCCGACGCCGGGCGGGCCGACGAGGCAGAGGATCGGGCCACGGATTTTCGTCGCACGGGCCTGCACGGCCAGATATTCGACGATACGCTCCTTGACCTTGTCCAGACCGAAGTGGTCCTGATCCAGGATCTTCTCGGCATTGTTGAGGTCCGCCTTGATCTTGGACTTCTTGCCCCAGGGCAGACCAAGCAGCCAGTCCAGATAGTTGCGCACGACGGTCGCTTCCGCGGACATCGGGCTCATCTGGCGCAGCTTCTTCATTTCCGCTTCGGCCTTTTCCTTGGCCTCCTTGGAAAGCTTGGTCTTGGCGATGCGCTCTTCCAGCTCGGCCATCTCGTCACGGCCGTCCTCGCCGTCGCCGAGCTCCTTCTGGATCGCCTTCATCTGTTCGTTCAGGTAATATTCGCGCTGTGTCTTCTCCATCTGGCGCTTGACGCGCGAGCGGATGCGCTTTTCGACCTGGAGCACGGAAATTTCGCCCTCCATGAAGCCGAGCGCTTTTTCAAGCCGCTGCTTCACGCTGACGGTTTCCAGCATTTCCTGCTTTTCGGTGATCTTGATCGACAGGTGCGAAGCGACCGTATCGGCAAGCTTCGAATAATCGTCGATCTGGCCGGCAGCGCCGACAACCTCGGGCGAAATCTTCTTGTTGAGCTTCACATAGCTCTCGAATTCAGACACGACCGAACGCGACAGCGCCTCGATCTCGACCGGATCTTCGGCAGGCTCCTGCAACGGCGTTGCGGTGGCTTCATAGAAGTCTTCACGGCCGGTGTAGCTGTCGATCTGGGCGCGGCCCTTGCCTTCCACCAGCACCTTCACGGTGCCGTCGGGAAGCTTCAGAAGCTGCAGGACATTGGCGACCGTGCCGACCTTGTGGATGGCCTCCGGGGCCGGATCGTCATCGCTGGCGTTGATCTGGGTAACAAGCATGATCTGCTTGTCCGACCCCATGACTTCCTCGAGCGCACGGATGGATTTTTCCCGCCCGACGAACAGGGGAACGATCATATGCGGGAAAACGACAATGTCGCGCAGGGGAAGTACCGGATAGGTACCGCCAGATGCCGCAGACGTGATGTTCGTCATATCATTTCCTTTCCATGGTCCCTTTCGGGACACTTTGCCGGACAGCTTGGGGCATCCAGCACATTCATTTCTCGAGACTGAAAGTGGAGTTTCGAAACACCGATTTCAAGTCGCCGGAACAGACGGTCCCGCTAAGCGGCAAGACCGTGAAATTCAACAAAACCCAGCGCCGGCTAATACTACCGACATTTCCGGTTATCCTTGAGGGCTCAGGAACCGGGTCGCCGACGAAATTCACATTTCCGTCATATCGCGCTGCAAATCAGTTGTAAGACTTTATCAGCAAAGCGCAATCCGCTCCAAACGCAAAATCGGGCTTCGCCAAGTTAGGCGCAAGTTTCACACCCGGCGACAACAGAAAAGGCCCGCACGGAGGCGGGCCTTCTGACTTCATCGAAGCACCGGACCGGCCGATCAGGCCGAAACGTTGGTCTTTTCTTCCTGACGATCCGCATAGATGTAGAGCGGGCGTGCAAGGCCGCTGACGACCTCGTCGGAAATGACGACTTCGCGCACGCCTTCCAGCGTCGGCAGTTCGAACATGGTGTCCAGAAGGATTTTTTCCATGATCGAGCGCAGGCCGCGGGCGCCGGTCTTGCGGGTGATCGCCTTGCGGGCGATTTCGCGCAGCGCGTCCTCGTGGAAGGTCAGCTCCACATCTTCCATCTCGAACAGGCGCTGATACTGCTTGACCAGCGCGTTCTTCGGTTCGGACAGAATCTGGATCAGCGCATCCTCGTCGAGGTCTTCCAGCGTGGCGAGAACCGGCAGACGGCCGATGAATTCCGGGATGAGACCGAACTTCACCAGATCTTCGGGCTCCAGCTCGCGCAGAACCTCGCCGACGCGGCGATCATCTTCCGCCTTGACGGTCGCACCGAAGCCGATCGAGGTCTTTTCACCACGGGCCGAGATGATCTTGTCGAGACCGGCAAAGGCGCCGCCGCAGATGAACAGGATGTTGGTCGTATCCACCTGCAGGAATTCCTGCTGCGGATGCTTGCGGCCGCCCTGAGGCGGTACGGAAGCGACCGTGCCTTCCATGATCTTCAGAAGCGCCTGCTGAACGCCCTCGCCCGACACGTCGCGCGTGATGGACGGGTTGTCCGACTTGCGGGAAATCTTGTCGACTTCGTCGATATAGACGATACCGCGCTGGGCGCGCTCGACATTGTAATCCGCAGCCTGCAACAGCTTCAGGATGATGTTTTCCACGTCCTCGCCGACGTAACCGGCTTCGGTCAGCGTCGTTGCGTCCGCCATGGTGAAGGGAACGTCGATGATGCGGGCGAGCGTCTGGGCAAGATAGGTCTTGCCGCAGCCCGTCGGACCGACGAGCATGATGTTCGACTTCGCAAGCTCGACATCGCCATTCTTGGAGGCGTGCGCGAGGCGCTTGTAGTGGTTGTGAACGGCAACAGACAGGATCTTCTTCGCCTGCTTCTGGCCGATGACGTATTCGTCGAGGATCTTGATGATGTCCTGCGGGGTGGGAACACCCTCACGCGACTTCACCATCGACGTCTTGTTCTCCTCGCGGATGATGTCCATGCACAATTCGACGCATTCATCGCAGATGAATACCGTCGGTCCGGCAATGAGTTTCCGGACTTCGTGCTGGCTCTTGCCGCAGAATGAACAATAGAGTGTATTCTTAGAGTCGCCGCCGTTGCTGCCGCTGACTTTGCTCATATCACTTTCCTTCCAGCACGCCGCAGGTCCGCCAAACGGATCGCGGTCAACTTACCGCCCGCCGATACGGCAGCCCTTGGGGTGCATCGCCGTATCCGCCTCGTTTCCCGGGGTACTAACCGGTATCAGATACATGAGCTGACAACCGGCTGCAACGAATTCCCCATCAAACCAAAGGCCACGTCATAAAAATTCAACATAGCCTTTATATATACTAATATCGCTTTCTGTTGCGGTTGAAAGCCCCGAAATTACTTTTGCGGGTTCAAACAAACGTCAAAAAGCGGCGCGCCTCAATTCGCGGCGGCGCCTTCGATTTCCTGGCGCGAGGTCAGGATCTTGTCGATCACGCCCCAGTCCTTCGCCTCGTCTGCATCCATGAAGTGGTCGCGATCGAGGGTTTTTTCAACCTCTTCGAGCGTACGGCCCGTGTGCTTCACGTAGACTTCATTGAGGCGGCGCTTCATCTTGATGATGTCGCGGGCGTGGCGCTCGATGTCCGATGCCTGCCCCTGGAAACCGCCGGAAGGCTGGTGCACCATGATGCGGGCGTTCGGGGTTGCGAAACGCATTCCCTTTTCACCGGCAGCCAGAAGCAGCGAGCCCATGGAGGCAGCCTGGCCGACGCAGAGCGTGGAGACCGCAGGGCGGATGAACTGCATCGTATCGTAGATCGCCATGCCGGCGGTCACAACGCCACCCGGCGAATTGATGTAGAGCGCGATTTCCTTCTTCGGGTTTTCAGCCTCGAGGAAAAGCAGCTGCGCGCAGACGAGCGAAGCCATCTGGTCTTCCACCGGGCCGGTGAGGAAAATGATGCGTTCCTTGAGAAGACGGGAAAATATGTCGTAGGAGCGTTCGCCGCGATTGGTCTGCTCAACGACCATCGGCACCAGAGCCATGGCGGTATCAACTGGATTTTTCATGTCCGTCCTTTGTCAAACTCTGCCCTTCGCGAAAAACCGCTCCGGAATCACTTCTAACCTTCATACTCCCTACATAGAGTGTCCCTGCCCCGTACTTCAAGACACGAAGCCGCATATCCTTAACGGCTCAACAGCGTTTGCAGGCCTTTCGGGCCGAGGTTGACAGGGCTTTCGGACCGGGCGGCGCCAGCCGGGCCTCTTTCCCCGCTGCCACCATTTTTTTACTATGGCAGGCGACGACGGCAAAAATCGCCCGCCATGCACAGATATAACTTCTCACCGGCAAGAACTCGTTAGTATTTGCTGCCGATACTGGCCAGCGAATTTCCGGTTCCCTTTGGGGAATGGGCCCACCGGGCGAAATGGCAGCTCAACAATTCCAGCGGGCATAACGCACCTCGTGCGAAAGAGCCCGCTTTTATCGCATTATGGCGCAGATAGGATTTTGCAATGCTGGATGCAAAGACGAGCACGCTACTGTGGGCGGCGGAAACGTTCACCCTTGCCGTGCTTTTGGGAACGCTGTGGCTGCACCGCCCTTCCCGCCGGCATAATCTCTTTTTCGCCGCCGGTTTCCTCGCCACGGGCTTCGGCGCTGTCATGGTGGCGTTTCGCGGGGATATTTCCAGTTTTCTGTCCATCCAGGTCGGCAATACGCTCGCACTTTCCGCCTTCGGTTTCTGGCTTGCGGGCCTGCTGTGCTTCGAACAGCGGAAAATCGGCGGCTGGGTCGCCATTCCGGCTCTCCTGTGGATCGCCGGAATGTTCCTGCCGCCCGTGCGTGAAAACATGGTGGCCCGCATCCTGCTTTATCACGCCAGTGCGGCCACGGGTTATTTCATGCTCGCCGGCGTCCTTCTGGCCAGCAAGGCGCGCGCCTCACGCAGCCGCCGGGTTCTGGCCGCGATCCTGATCCTGCAGGCTTTTGCCGGGGCGTTCGTCGCATCCATCGTCATCCCCGTCAATGCCGCCATCCCCAACGCCATTCCCATGACATCGGCGCTTGCCCTCTCCGGCATGCTCGGCTTCACGGCCATCATCATGATCAGCGCCAAGATCATCATGGAGGATACGGAAAGCCGCCTCCATCGCCTCGCCATGACCGATCATCTGACTGGCGTTCTCAACCGGCGCGGCCTGCTGGAGGAGTTCGAGCGTATCAAGAAAAGGTCGCCGGCCTCCAGCCGTTACGTGGCGCTGGTGCTGTTCGATATCGACCATTTCAAGAAGATCAACGACAGATACGGCCACCAGTCCGGCGATGCGGTCCTCGTGCATTTCTGCAATATCGCCCAGCGCGCAATCGGCGATCGCGGCCTTTTCGTCAGGATGGGAGGCGAGGAATTCGCGCTGGTTGCCGAAGTCGAAAGCCCTTCCAGCACGGCGACGCTTGCGGAAGCCATCCGCAGCAATCTGCGCCTTTCGAAGATCAGTTCGCGCGGTGAAGCCATCGAGGTGACCACCAGCGTCGGCATATCGGAAGCCATGATCAAGGATGCCGACCTCAACACGATGATGACGGAAGCCGACCGCGCGCTCTATGCCGCCAAGAAGGCCGGGCGCAACCGGACCGTCATCCATGTCAATTCGGCAAATGTCGTCGTGCCCGCCTCGGACCGTGACGAAAATCCGATGGACAACAATGCCGACCGTCAGGTCGCGGCGCTGAACCGGATAGCCGCCATCGCCAGCCGATGACGATGTAACCACCCAGTGACAGCATAGAGGTATCCGGAAGGGATTTCCCTCCCTTCCCAAAGCGCCGCGCGCGGAATAGACCATGGGCATGACAGCGACATTTCCGTTTCTAAAAATCGATCCCGCCACCCGCCGCATTTCCCTTGATGCCCGCGACCCGGCTTTCTACAGCGATCCGAACCCGGTCTATGCGGCCCTGCACGCTGAATGTCCCACCTTCTACTGGGAAGAACAGCGGCAATGGTTTTTCACCGGATACGACCACGTGAGCGCGCTGTTGCGCGACCGCCGCTTCGGGCGGCAGATCCTGCATGTGGCAAACCGCGAAGAGATCGGCCTGGCGGAGCCGCTGGAACATGTGAAGCATTTCGACGCCGCCGAGCAGCATTCGCTTCTAGAACTGGAACCGCCGGAGCACACGCGGCTGCGCACGCTCATCAACCGGGCCTTCGTGTCGCGGCATGTCGACAAGATGAAGCCGGAAATCGAGGAACTCGCCAACCGGCTGATCGACGCCTTCGAAAGCAAGGGCGAGACGGAACTGCTCTCTTCCTATGCCGATATCATTCCGGTGACGATGATCGCCCGCATGATCGGCATTCCCGAGGAGATGGGGCCACAGCTTCTGAAATGGTCGCACGCCTATGTCGGCATGTATATGTTCAAACGCACGCCGGAAGATGAGCTGCTGGCCGACAGGGCCGCGCATGAGTTTTCAGACTATGTGCGCAGCGTGATCGCCGAGCGGCGGGCGGAGCCGAAGGACGATCTGCTGAGCCACATGATCCATACGGAGCACAAGGGCCAGTATCTGACCGACGACGAACTCGTCTCCACCACCATCGTGCTGCTGAATGCCGGGCACGAGGCGACCGTGCACCAAATCGGCAATTCCGTGCGCATCATTCTGGAAAGCGGCATCTCCCCCAAGACGCTGTTTAACGACGATGCCGCCACGGAACGCACGGTGGAAGAAACCCTGCGCATCTGCGCGCCGGTGCATATTTTCCAGCGCTGGGTTCTGGAGCCCGTCGAAATCGACGGCGTCGCGTTCAAGCGCGGCGACAAGGTCAGCCTCATCCTCGCCGCCGCCAATCTCGATCCGGCAAAATTTTCCGATCCCCTGACCTTCCGGCCGGACCGCAACGAGGGCGCCAACGTCTCCTTCGGCGCCGGCATCCATTTCTGCATCGGCGCGCCGCTGGCAAAGCTGGAGCTCAATCTTGCCCTGCCCCTGCTTTTCAAACGCCTGCCGGGCCTGAAGATCGCCGAGCCGCCCAGGGTCAAGGATGTCTATCATTTCCATGGTTTGGAGCGGCTCGATCTCAGCTGGTGAGATTTAGCCGGTAGAGCACTCGCAAGGATCATCCGGTTTCAGAGCCGGATGACATAATCCTTCCGCGTCGTCTCGACGACCTCCCACGTGCCCGTAAAGCCAGGACGCAGGATAACGCGGTCGCCCGGTCTCAGATCGCGCGGCGCACCGCCGTCTTCGGTCAGGATGGAATGGCCTTCGAGAATGTTGAAATATTCCCATTCGTCATAGACCACCCGCCATTTGCCGGGCGTGGACTGCCAGATGCCGGCATAGATGCCGCCCGGAGCTTCCTCGATATTCCATGTGGTGAATTTGGGATCGCCGGAAATCAGTCTTTCCGGGGCGGGTGCACCGTATTCCAGCTCGGCGATATCATCGAAGGACAGAAAATTCGTCATGACGTCCCCTGTCCGTCAAATATGGTTGGCCATACAGCTTTGCTCAATTCTGAGCGCTTCGTCAAACAGTCTTGGGTATTCCGGTTGGGCGTTACCGCCGAGGAAACGAGGCGCCTACTCCATCTTCGTCCAGCCGAAAACCAGCCAGGTGTATTTCGACTTCTTGTCGGGTTCAGCGGTGTACGTCATCTGTATATCGCGGTCCTTCGCGTAGATATCGAGCCGGGGCGCGGTATCCAGCTTCAGCCACAGCGAACTCTTGTCAAAGGACCATGTGCCGCACCAGACGCATGAACCTGAGGGATCGCCGGGTTGATGAAAATTGTAGCGACCGTCCGCGGTGATCTCCAGATAATCAAACGCGGAGTAAAATGTCGTCACCGTTTCCTGGAACAGTGTCGCATCCGATTCCTGCCGGGCGGTGGGCGCAGTCCTCATATCGCGCGGCGGGCGGCTGGTTGCACCGGTGGGCTTCCATTTTCCGACAAAATCCTGCTGCGTGGGCAAATATTCCGCCTCGGCCTTTGCCGGCAAAACCGAAGCTACGACCGGTATGTCAGCCACACCCGCGACCCCGATCGCAAGGAGAAGGGCGACAATACGGAGCATTCCGGTTCGGTTTTCCATATGGCGCATCTTTCGCGATGGGACGGCGGGGGCCTGCACTCAAATCCGCTGCCGCCGAAAGCACCGTGTTTTCAGGGTTTTCCGGCGGCCTCTCAATCACACTTAAATATCACTGGGGGTCACGCGGTCACCAGACTCGCGTGAGCAACCACATCAGACCTTGGCGAGCGATTGCTCGAGATCGGCGATGATGTCCTTGACGTCCTCGATACCGACCGACAGGCGAACCACATCCGGCCCGGCGCCGGCGGCCGTCTGCTGTTCCGGTGTCAGCTGCGCATGGGTGGTGGAGGCCGGGTGAATGACGAGAGAGCGCGTGTCGCCGATATTGGCGAGATGGGAGAAGAGTTGCAGCCCTTCCACCAGCGCCTTGCCGGCCGCATAACCACCCTTGACGCCGAAGGTGAAGACGGAGCCTGCGCCCTTTGGCGAATAATGCTGCTGGATAGCGTGGTTGTCGCTGTCTTCCAGCCCCGCATAATGCACCCAGCCAACCTTGGGATGCGCCTTCAGCCATTTCGCGACGGCAAGCGCATTGTCGGAATGGCGCTGAACGCGCAGCGGCAGCGTCTCGATGCCGGTCAGGATGAGGAAGGCGTTGAAGGGCGAGATCGCCGGACCGAGGTCACGCAAGCCAAGCACACGGCAGGCGATGGCGAAGGCGAAATTGCCGAAGGTCTGGTGCAGCACGACGCCGGAATATTCCGGCCGGGGCTGTGAGAGCGCCGGATATCTGTCCGTCGCCGACCAGTCGAAGGTTCCGCCGTCCACGATGATGCCGCCCATGGAGTTGCCATGGCCGCCGAGGAATTTCGTCAGCGAATGCAGCACGATATCCGCACCGTGTTCCAGCGGCCGCAGCAGATAGGGGCTCGCCATGGTGTTGTCGACAATCAGCGGCAGGCCATGCCGATGGGCAACATCGGCGATTGCGGCGATATCCACGAAAGTACCGCCCGGATTGGCAAGGCTTTCGATGAAGACGGCGCGCGTGCGCTCGTCTATCTGCGCCTCGAAGCTGGCCGGATCGGTGGCGTCGGCCCAGCGGACCTGCCAGTCGAAGCCCTTGAAGGCATGGCCGAACTGATTGATCGAGCCGCCATAGAGCTGGCGGGCGGCGACGAAATTGTCGCCGGATTGCAGCAGCGTATGGAAGACCAGCAATTGCGCGGCATGGCCGGACGCGACGGCAAGCGCGGCCGTGCCGCCCTCAAGTGCTGCCACGCGCTCTTCCAGAACCGCCTGGGTGGGGTTCATGATGCGGGTGTAGATATTGCCGAATTCTTTCAGTCCGAACAGGGCGGCGGCGTGATCGGCGTCGCGGAAAGCATAGGCCGTGGTCTGATAAATGGGCGTGGCACGCGCGCCGGTGGTCGGATCGGGTTGCGCGCCCGCATGAACGGCCAGCGTCGAAAACCCGGGATTGCTGCTCGGCATGATGTTTCCTCCAATTGGAATTTCGGAGGGATCATAATGCCTTGCCGCCAAATGATAAGTCCGATCCGTACCAACTATCGCACAATATTGAGACGCGGATACTCAATTGCAGGGCAACGATCCATCACGACTTCCATACCGTAGGCTTCCGCCTTGGCAGCGGCATTGTCATCGCGAACGGAAAGCTGGCCCCAGATTACCGATGGCCGCTCCGGCAGCAAGATCGCCTCCTCGACGATTGCCGACAAATATTCCGGCGCCCGGAAAACGTCGATCATGTCCACCGGCTCGGGAATATCGGCGAGTTTGGCATAGACCTTCTGCCCCAATATCTCCTTGCCTGCCTGGCCGGGATTGACCGGAAACACACGATACCCCCTGGACAGCAGGAAGCGCATCACGCCGTGGCTCGGCCTGTCCGGGTTGGGCGAAGCACCGAGCAGGGCGATGGTTTTGACATCGGTCAGAATTCTTCTGAGGTAGTCGGGCTCGTAACTATCATGCTGCATGTCAACTTATCCCTTCTGGCGCGTCGCATGGTTTGAAGAATACCAATGCAGCTGCGCCAATTAAAAGCGCCGCGAGCATAGCGTCTCCTGCATAATTCACCGACGCATTCCTGACGCTACCGGTTGCGTCCACCCCTCCATCTAGGAAGGTTCTTCGCTCTCTTGAACCCCTGCTCGGCTGAAAAATTGCAGCTACGGCAGAAACCCGACCGCGCAGTGGCACGTTTTCGCCCACGCAAAATGATTTCACCAAACGCCGGAATGCCGGTTGTACTGACTATTTTTGTCCAGTTTTCAAAATGACGCGAATTGCCGCAAATAGGGGCTCAAACAACATTAGCGTGCAATTCATGCGCTCTTCGTCTCCTGTTTGTTTTCATTCCGTTCACAGGAAAATTAGAGACATCTAATTTTCAGAAAGTTATTCTGTAAATCAATCTATACACAAATCTGCAACGTTACAGTTGCCAATTCGTGAAAGATATGAAATTTCTTTTCATGCACGCCTTCGCCCGATTGATACACCTTGCGCCCGAAGCACCATGGCGCACTGGGCGCCAATATTTGACAAATTTGGTAGTATTTTTAGCGAAAATTCGTCGTGAGGCGAAACCATAAGCTGTGCGTCGGACGCTCATGCGCCCACCTGACGGATGAAATCATGAGCAGAACGTCATATCACCCCGACGCAAAATCATTCCCCGGCGCCATGACATGCACAAAGCATAAATTTTACGCGCGTCGCAGTATCCGCTGCGATCACAGGCCGTTTGCGGGCGGTTCCACGGGCGCAAAACGCTCGCTCGAATGATCAGGAGAGGCTTACCGCCCTCGCCGAAAATCGATTCCGGTTTTCAAGCCGATGCTGTAGGTTGCCCAAAGTAGCCCGCGAGCGAGTCTCTATTGTGACGTTTGACATTCTTCTTCTGGTGCTCCTGGGCGCGATGCTGCATGCCGGATGGAATGCGCTGGTCAAAGCCGGATCCGACAAATCGCTGGACGCCTCGCTGATCGCGGCGGGCGCGGCGGCCTGTTCGTTGCCGTTTCTGCCTTTCCTGCCATTTCCAGCTCCGGTCGCCATTCCTTTCCTGATCGCTTCGGCCGTTCTGCAATTCGCCTATTTCCGGCTTGTCGCCGCCGCCTATACGATCGGCGACATCGGTCTTGTCTATCCCGTCATGCGCGGCGTGGCGCCCCTGATCGTCGCGGCGACGAGCAGCCTGTTCCTGAGCGAGATTTTAAGCCCGCTGGCCCTTGCCGGCATCGCCGTCATCTCCGGCGGCATCCTGACGCTCGCTTTCGAGGCGCGACGCGGTGGCGGAAAGGCGATCATGGTCGCCCTGCTCAACGCCTTCGTGATCGCATCCTACACCTTCGTCGACGGTGTCGGCGCAAGGCTTTCCGGCAACGCCATCTCCTATACGCTGTGGATGTCGCTTCTGCCGCCCGTGCTGCTTTTCGGCTTCGCCTTCTACCAGCGCGGTGTAGGCCCGGTCGCGGACCATGTCCGGCGCAACTGGTGGCGCGGCCTGATCGGCGGCGGCGGCTCCATTCTCTCCTATGGTCTGGCGCTCTACGCCATGACCAAGGCGCCCGTCGCCGTGGTTGCGGCGCTCCGGGAAACCTCCATTCTCTTTGCGCTGGTGATCTCCGTGGTGATCCTGAAAGAACGTGCCAGCCTCTGGCGTTATCTTGCCGGAGGCATCATTGCAGCGGGCGTTCTGGTGATGCGACTGGGGTAAAACGGGACTGTTCGATGAGGTAAAATAATACCCCATTATCAAGCCATTGTTTTTGCTATCTTATTTTTACAACCTCCAGAATCCGTCATATTGACGCTTTCGCCCGCGCACCGTATAAGCGCGCCAGATCGGATTCCAGCCGGAATAGGGTCATTTGCGGTTGCCTTTGACGGCAACCAAACCAAGCAACAAGAAACGCCCGTATGCTCTTATTTAAAAGAGGATGACGGGTCCACGTTAGAAAGTGAAATCCATGTCTACTTTCGTTCAGAAGCCTGCTGAGGTGGAGAAGAAGTGGGTCATCATCGACGCCGAAGGCCTCGTTGTTGGTCGCCTCGCCACCATCGTTGCAACCCGCCTGCGCGGCAAGCACAAGGCTACCTACACCCCCCACGTTGATGATGGCGACAACGTCATCGTTATCAACGCGGAAAAGGTTGCCTTCACCGGCAACAAGTACTCCGACAAGAAGTACTACTGGCACACCGGTCACCCGGGTGGCATCAAGGAGCGTACGGCTCGCCAGATCATCGAAGGCCGCTTCCCGGAGCGCGTCGTTGAAAAGGCCATCGAGCGCATGATCCCGCGCGGTCCGCTCGGCCGTCGCCAGATGAAGAACCTGCGCGTTTACGCCGGCTCGAACCATCCGCACGAAGCACAGCAGCCCACCGTTCTCGACGTGGCCGCGCTTAACAAGAAGAACGTAAGGAGCGCCTGATAATGGCCGATCTTTCCTCTCTGAAAGACCTCGCCCCGGCATCGGAAGCTTCGGCTCCCGTGCATGTCCGCAAGGTTGACACCCTCGGCCGCTCCTACGCGACCGGCAAGCGCAAGAACGCCGTAGCCCGCGTATGGGTCAAGGCCGGTTCTGGCAAGATCATCATCAACGGCCGCGATTTCACCACGTATTTCGCACGTCCGGTTCTGCAGATGATCCTTCAGCAGCCGATCGTCGCCGCTGCCCGCACGGGTCAGTTCGACATCATCGCCACCGTTGCCGGTGGTGGTCTGTCCGGTCAGGCCGGTGCCGTTCGTCACGGTCTGTCCAAGGCCCTCACCTACTTCGAACCGGGCCTGCGCTCCGTTCTGAAGAAGGGTGGCTTCCTGACCCGCGACAGCCGCGTTGTCGAGCGTAAGAAGTACGGTAAGGCCAAGGCCCGCCGTTCGTTCCAGTTCTCGAAGCGCTAATCGCTTCTCAGAACGGTTCGTTCAGAACTTCGAAAGGCGGGGCTTCGGCTCCGCCTTTTTTTCATGGTCTCCTCCCTTGTTTTTTCAGCAGGAAGACAGCAACCTCGGCGCAAATCGCAATGGGGTGATCAATGCCGTCCAAAACCATCGACCATGCCTTCACCGCAACGACGCTGACATCGGCCGCCACCGACCCGACCCATGCGGGCGTCCTTTCCTTCATGCGGCGCAAATATACCAAGAACCTCAAGGGTGTATCGACGGCCATCTGGGGTATTCCCTTCGATGCGGCCACCTCCAATCGGCCGGGCGCCCGCTTCGGGCCGCAGGCGATCCGCCGCGCCTCGGCGATCTTCGACAACGATCCGCAATATCCTTTCGCGCGTGATCTCTTCGCCCATATGCCGACCATCGACTATGGCGACTGTCTGCTGGACTATGGCAACCACTGGAAAACGCCTGATACGATCGAAAAGGAAGCGCGCCGGATCATTTCCAAGACGGATTACCTGCTGACGCTCGGCGGCGATCACTTCATTACCTGGCCGCTTTTGAAGGCGCATGTGGCCAAGCATGGGCCGCTGGCGCTGGTGCAGTTCGATGCGCATCAGGACACCTGGTTCGATGACGGCAAGCGCATCGACCACGGCTCCTTCGTGGCCCGCGCCGCGCGCGATGGCCTGATCGACCCCGACCGCTCCATCCAGATCGGCATCCGCACCCATGCGCCTGACGATTTCGGCATTCGCATTCTCCACGGTTACGAAGTTGAGGAAATGCGGGCGGGCGACATCGCCTCGCTCATCGTCAAGCACACGGCCGGCATGCCCACCTATCTGACCTTCGATATCGATTGCCTCGATCCCGCCTTCGCGCCAGGAACGGGCACGCCGGTGGCCGGCGGGCCGACCAGTGCTAAAATTCTCTCCGTTCTGCGCGGGCTTGGCCAGCTCGATATTCGCGGCTCGGACGTCGTGGAAGTCGCGCCCGCATATGACCATGCTGACATTACCGCCATTGCCGGAGCCACCGTTGCAATGTATATGCTTGGCCTGCGTGCCGAACGGCTGGCCAAGGCCGGCTGACAACACGGCCACAACTTAGAAAACTGATTCCGATTACCCTCGCAACCCTTTGAAAAGTCAGGACAAGGACATGACAGCGAAGATCTTCATCGATGGCGAACACGGCACCACGGGTCTGCAGATCCGCACGCGCCTTGCCGGTCGCCGCGATATTGAGCTGCTGTCCATACCCGAGGCCGAGCGCCGCAATGCGGCGATGCGCGAGGATATGCTCAACAATGCCGACATTTCGATCCTCTGCCTGCCGGACGATGCTTCCCGGGAAGCGGTCTCGATGGTGGCCGGCAATAACAATGTCCGCATCATCGATACCTCGACCGCCTATCGCGTCCACCAGGACTGGGCCTATGGCTTTGCCGAAATGGACAAGGAACAGGGCGAGAAGGTTCGTTCCGCCCGTCTCGTCGCCAATCCGGGCTGCTACCCGACTGGCGCTATCGCGCTTCTGCGCCCGCTGCGCGCCGCAGGCCTGCTGCCAGACGGTTATCCGGTCAGCGTCAATGCGGTTTCCGGTTATACCGGCGGCGGCAAGCAGATGATCGCCCAGATGGAAGACCAGAGCCGCGATGACGCGATCAGCGCCAATAATTTCCTTTATGGCCTGACGCTCAAGCACAAGCATGTGCCGGAAATGACCATTCATGGCCAGCTCGACCGTGCACCGCTGTTTTCGCCCTCCGTCGGGCGTTTCCCCCAGGGCATGATCGTGCAGGTTCCGCTGTTTGCCGCCGACCTGAAGGAAGGCGCAACCGTCGAAACGATCCATGCAGCGCTGACCGCCCACTATGCGGGACAGGACATCGTCAATGTGGTGCCGCTTGCCGAAAGCAAGGGGCTCGCGCGCATCGACGCCGAGGAACTGGCAGGCAAGGACACGATGAAGCTCTTCGTCTTCGGTACGCCGGGCGGCGAACACATCAACCTCGTCGCGCTGCTCGACAATCTCGGCAAGGGTGCATCCGGCGCTGCCGTGCAGAACATGGAACTGATGCTCTCCGCATGAGACTTTTCTCATGAAGATTGCCCCGCCCTCTTTTCCGGCCTCGTGGAATATCGAGGCCGCGAAACCTATTGCCGATACGCCGGCCGGGGTGGTCTACGAGCTTACGCGCGGCGACGGCTCCCTTGCCGTCGCCAAGGTTCTGAAAAAGAAAGTATTGAAGGACAGCCTTCGCGGCGCGGATTTCATTAAATGGCGCGCCGGCATCGGCTGCGTGGAGCTGCTCGACCGCTCCGACGATATTCTGCTGATGGAACATGCCGGCACGGAAACCCTGCGCGACGTGCTGTTTCGCGACGGCAACGACGATGCCACCACGGAAATCGCCGCCGATGTCCTGCTCAGATATCATCAACCATCGCAGCAGCAGCCGCCTTCGAGCCTGCTGACGCTGCCGCTCTATTTCGAGAGCCTGTTCCGCAAGGCCGAACAGGACCGTACCGACGGCGTGGACGGCCCCTATATCGAGGCGGCCACGCTGGCGCAGGCACTGATCGACCGGCAGCGGGATGTGAAGCCGCTGCACGGCGATCTGCATCACGAGAACATCATGCGCAGTGAACGCGGCTGGATCATCATCGACCCGGCCGGCCTGATCGGCGATGCGGCGCTCGATGTCGCCAATATGTTCTCCAATCCGCTTGACCGTTTCGATCTCACCCGCAGCGAGGCGCGCATCGCCTCCATGGCGGCGATCTTTGCGAAGGCTCTGCAACGGGACGAACGGTTATTGCTGCAATATGCCTTTGCCTATGGCTGCCTCTCTGCCGCGTGGCACGAAGAGGACGGCAATGCGGAGGAACGCGACAACGAACTCGCCGTCGCGGCCACCATCAAAACGGTGCTCGGGCAATTCTAAGCCGCCTCAGTCCCTGACTTCGACCGCAACGGGCGCCGGATATTCGCCGATGAAACCGCGCCAGTGGGCGACGGCGAAACCAAGCACGATCAGCGCCATGCCCTGATGGGCGAGCGCGACGTGAATATCCACATGCATCAAAAGCGTGGTGATGCCGAGCGCCGCCTGAATGGAGACGAGCACGAAGAACAACACGGCGCGGCGAGCATGCGGTGTATTGGGCAAGGCGCGGGCCATAGACACCATATGCCACAGCGTGGCGGCAAACAGCGTGTAGGCGCCAAGGCGGTGGACGAATTGCACCGTCTTGGGGTTCTCGAAGAGGTTGATCCACCAGGGCTGTTGCAGGAAGAGATCGCCAGGCACCAGCGAGCCATCCATCAGCGGCCAGGTATTATAGGAAAGGCCGGCATTCAGCCCCGCCACCAATGCGCCGAGATAGATCTGGAAGAGACAGAGCACCGTCAGCAGCGCGGCAAAGCCCCTGCCCGTCTTTTCGTCGGCGGCCTCGGGGGAATGAAGCGACAATCCGCGCAAAATCCACATGCAGCCCGCAAAGATGAGGCAGGCGATGGTCAGATGCGTGGCAAGGCGATATTGCGAAACATCCGTCCGGTTGACGAGGCCTGAGGACACCATCCACCAGCCGATGAAACCCTGAAAGCCGCCCAGCGCCAGAAGGCCGACCAGCGGCAGGCGCAGGCGCTTTTCGACGCGGCCGGTGAGCCAGAAGAAGGCGAGCGGCAAAGCGAAGATGAGGCCGATGGCGCGGGCAAGCAGGCGATGCGCCCATTCCCACCAGAAAATCGTCTTGAACTCGTCGAGCGACATGCCCTTGTTGATTTCCTGATATTGGGGAATGCGCTTGTAAAGCTGGAACTCCTCTTCCCATTCGGCAACGGAAAGCGGCGGAATGGCGCCGTGGATCGGCTTCCATTCGGTAATCGACAGGCCGGATTCGGTAAGCCGCGTGGCGCCGCCGACGAGGACCAGACAGAAGAGCGTGAAGAGCACGACGCGCAGCCAGATGCGCAGCAGGCGGCGGTCCTTCTCCTGTTTCTGCAGGGCAGCCTCCACCACCATTTCCGCAGAACCATTTGCCATCGTCATGCCGCTCGAACGCATCTTTCAGGTCTCCCTCATACAGTCATGTTGATTAGCCCCAACCGGCACCACAAAACAAGGCCTCTGGGTTTGCGGCATGCGGTCGCGGCGCTATAGTCCCGCAAAGATACTCAATGACGGAAGACTTCATGCACCCTCGCCTCAGATCGCTTATCGGCACCATCGTCATCATCTGCCTCGTCGTCGTTTACGCCGTGGTGGCGACGGCCATTGCATCGGCGGCGCTGGCGCAATCGCCCTGGTGGGTGCATCTTGCTTATTTCGTGCTGACCGGAATCTTGTGGGTTCTGCCGGCGATGCTGATCATCAAATGGATGGCCGGACCCAAAAAGCAGGGTTAAGCGCCAGCCATCGCATGACACCCTGAGGTCGCAATTTTATAAACCGATTGTTTGCCGCTCAGCGATATAGTCCGACCGAAACAACCGGAGAGAGTGGATGGCGGCTGAGGGGCCGGTCTTTATCAGCGACGAGCAAGCACCGACCGCCGTGCAAAACGAGCGGCGGAGTTCTGATCGTCTGTTGATCGATCTGGTCGATGACGCCTCCACCATCCGCTCCGACTGGGAGCGGCTGGAAAACGACCCGCTCAATTCGCTGCATCAGGGTTTCGGCTGGTGTTCCATCTGGGCGCAGACGCAGGACAGCGCGCTCCTGACGCTTCGCGGCCGTCAGGGCGGCAAGACGATCTTTCTGCTGCCGCTCGAAATCGTACTGGAAGGCGGCATCCGCAAGGCGCGTTTTCCCGGCGGCCGTTTCAACAATATCAATACGGGGCTTTTCGACCCCTCCTTTGCCGAACAGGCCGGACAGGAAATCGCAGCAGCGATTGCCCGTGAGGCGCGGAAGCTGCTGCATGGCCGGGCCGATATTCTGGCCTTGCAGAACATACCGCTGACGTGGCGCGACAGGACCAATCCCCTCTCGCATCTTGTTTCCGTCGAAAACCAGAATCCAGCCTTCCAGCTTCCCCTGTTCGAAAGCTTCGAAGCCACGCTTCGGCAGGTCAATGCCAAGAGGCGACGGAAGAAATTCCGCATCCAGAGCCGAAGGGCCGAGGAGATGGGCGGTTACAGCCATGTGATCGCACGGTCGCCACAGGAAAAGTGCGAATTGCTGCAGGCATTTTTCCGCCAGAAGGCAGCCCGTTTCGCCTCGCAGGGCATTCCGGATGTGTTTCGGGATCAATCGGTGCGGGATTTCTTCTACGATCTGGCCAATTTTCCCGAGATGGGCACGGACAGTCTGCTGGAACTGCATGCCATTCGCCTGCATGGCGAAAGCGATGGCGTCATCGCCGCGATAGCAGGCCTTTCGCGCAAGCAGGATCACATCATCTGCCAGTTCGGTTCGATCGATGAATCCGTTTCGGAACTCAGCCCCGGTGAATTGCTGTTCTGGCTGATGATCGAACGGGCATGTCGCGAAAAGGCGGCGATCTTCGATTTCGGCGTCGGCGACCAGCTTTATAAGCGCAGCTGGTGCCCGCTTTTCACCGTGCAACACGATATATTCCTGCCGGTGACGTTGAAGGGTCGTGTTGCGGCCTCGGCCTATGTCGCCATCGCCCGGACAAAAAGCCTGATCAAATCCAATCCCGCGCTTTATGCGCTCATTCAGCGTTTTCGCGCCGGACGCTCGAAGTTGGACACTGCCACCGACTGAGCAGTTTTTTTGCCGCGTCTCAGGCCGCGCTCAGATGGTCCGGCTTGCGCATGCCGGTCATCGGCAATGCCTGTTCATAGCCCTCAGCAACCAGTTCACCGAGCGTCTTTTCCAGCAATTCGCTATCCTTACCGGGAACCGAGACGATGATTTCCGCCGGCAGGTTGCGCAGCATTTTCCCGAGGCTCGAAATCTGCACCGCGCCGCATTCGACGAGGACGGTATCATAAGCGTCGGAGAGCGCGCCGAGGATCATCGTCAGACGGTCTATCGCGCGCATGGCCTCACGCGGCTGCGCATTGCCGCGCGGCACGATATGGGCGTCGGACAGGCGGTCGCCGTGAATGGTTTCACCGAAGGCGGCCGCGCCCGCCAGAAGGTCCATGACACCGGGAAGCCCGGCTTCCGGCGCCATCAACCGCGTCGGACAGGCTGACGCCGTCATGTCGACGAGAACGACCGAACGGCCGATTTCGGACAAAGCACGCGCCAGCATGACGGACGTGGTCGAGCCGCTATCACCGGCCGGCGACACGATTGCGGCGACCGGTTTGGCAAGGCGGGTGGCCAGGAAACCTGCGACCGCGTCGATGGAGAAATCGTCATCGGTATCGATTTCCTCCTCCATTGCCTCCTCTTTCGCAGCCGTGACATCTTCCACCGGCAAGGCCGGCATGGCAGCAGCGGCGACGGCCGGTACATGCCGTTCTTCCTCTTCAGCAACGGGCTGGTATGCCGCGACCGGCATGGCCCGCGCAGCAGGCTGCATGGTTTCATGGCGCGCGGCTACAGGCTGTTCCGGTACGTCCGTGGTCTTATCCGGATCGGCTGGAGCACGCGAAGGAGAAGGCGGATCGGAGAGCGGCGGAACCTGATTCCTGCCCATCGGCTTTAGAGCCCGGCCGGTGAAAAGCTCCACCAGCATGACGACGATGCAGGACAGCAGAAAGGCCGCCAGCGTCACGACGATGGTGATGGCGCCGGTCTTCGGGAAATAGGGTTCGCGCGGCTCCACGGCCGTCGAGATGACGCGCGCATCGGCCGGCGTGGAATCCACCGAGCCGGCGCGCGACGTCGCTTCGCGGTAACGGGCAAGATAGGTTTCCAGAAGCTGCCTTTGCGCCGAGGCTTCCCGCTCCAGATCGTTGAGGCCGACCTGCTGTTCGCCCGCACGCACGCTTTCCGATTTCAGCATGTTCAGCTGCTGGACCAGCTGTCGCTCCCGCAGGCGCGAAACATTGGCTTCGTTTTCGAGACTCGCCAGCACCTTGCGGGTCTCTTCCTGAATCTGCCGCTGTATGCCGTCGAGCTGGTTGCGCAGCGCGCGGATGCGCGGATGGCCTTCCAGCAGCGAGGACGAGAGATCGGAAATCTGGCTGCGGATCGTCGTTTCGTTTTCCTTCAGCCTTTGGATCGTCGGGGAACCGACGACATCGGGAAAAGTATCGAGTGGACGGCCGCTTGCAAGCGCGCTGCGCACGCCTTCCGCCCGCGCCTCCGCATTGGCGCGCTCTCCGCGGATACGGCCGAGTTCGGTGGAGATATCGCTGAGCTGGCGGGTGGCGAGCGTTTCGCCCTGCCCCGCCGAGAGAAGATCGGAGGAGGCGCGGTAATCCGCGACCTTTCTGTCAGCCTCGCGCACCTTTTCGCGCAGATTGGCGATTTCCGGCTCCAGCCAGCGCGCCGCTTCCGTGCTTGTATCCAGCTTCGCGCCGCTTTGCAGGGCGATATAAGCCTTCATCATCTCATTGGGGATGGCGGCGGCCAGCTTGGGGTCCTGCGAGGAAAATTCGACCGTGATGACGCGCGAGCTTTCGACCTGATAGACCTGCAGCTTTTCCCGGAAGGCGCTCAGCACCCGCTCTTCGGGCAGCACCTGAAGCGGGTCCTTCTTGACGCCGACGGCGACCAGGAGCTGCGAGATGAGCGAAGGATGGGCCTCCGGATCGAACTCATCCAGCTCGTAAAGCTTCATGTCTTTGGCGACCTGCTTGATGAGGTCTACCGATTGCAGGATCTGCACCTGGCTGGAAACGGTCAATTCGTCGAGCACGGGTTCGGCGGGCGCATTGGACTGCTGCGAGGCACCGAAGGAGGCCGCGCGGGATTCGATCAGCACGCGCGCCTCGCCCTTGTAGGCGGGCGACATCATGCTTGAGATCACGAAGGCGGCGCCCCCGGCAAGAAGCGTGATTGCCGCGATCCGGCCCTTGCGCTGCCAAATGGCCGCGACAAGCTGCGCAAGATCGATATCCACATCCCTGTCGTCAATGCGATCGCCGTTCATGCGGGCTCCGTAACCGAGACAAACCTCGGGCGCTCAAATATAGATGGTCAATTTTCGCGAAGTTTAAGTCTTGCCGGTAACACAACAGTTAATCCCGGCGAATCCGACGAAATAAAGCCGATATTACCAACGCTCGCGCCGGTCGTTTACCGCACATTAACCCTAACAGAACGATAAGAATGATCAAAGTTCGACTCGGAGCCAGATGAGATGCCGCTCGCCGGATCACGACATGTCACCGCACTGACGCTCGCCGTTCTGACGGCCCTTTCCGGCTGCGCGGCATATCAACCCGCTCCGAGGTCGTTCAACGAAGCCGCCCTGCAGCCCTATCATGTCGATAGCGGCGACAGGCTGCGCATCAACGTGTTCGAGCAGGCCGGGCTGACCAACACCTATACGGTCGATCAGGCCGGTTATGTCGCCTTCCCGCTCGTCGGCCAGGTTCCGGCACGCGGCAAGACCCTGCCGCAGCTCGAAGCCGCCATCGCCGCCAAACTGCGCCAGGGTTATCTTCGCGATCCGGACGTGACGATCGAGATCGACCGTTATCGCCCGGTCTTCATCATGGGCGAAGTCGGCCGTCCCGGCCAATACTCCTATGTGCCGGGCATGACCGTGCAAAACGCCATCGCCATTGCCGGCGGCTTCACCCCGCGCGCCAATCAGGCCGATGTCGACATTACCCGCAAGATCAATGCCGAGGTGATGACCGGCCGGATCGGTATCACCGCCCCCATTCTGGCCGGCGATACCGTCTATGTGCGTGAACGCTTCTTCTGAAAACGGAGTGGCGAACGTGTCGGATGACGGCCCTCCCCTGCGCATCATTCACTGCTTCCGCTCCCCGGTGGGCGGTGTCTTCCGCCATGTGCGCGACCTCATCGAAGAACATGTGAAACAGGGCCACAAGGTCGGCATCGTCTGCGACAGCTCCACCGGCGGCGCGCATGAGGAACGGCTTTTCGCACAGATCACCCCGATGCTGGAGCTTGGCCTCACCCGTCTGCCCATCCGTCGGTCCATCAGCCCCGGCGACTTCATGGCGCTGTGGAAATCTTACAAGCACATCAAAAGTTTGCGGCCGGACATTCTGCACGGGCACAGCGCCAAGGGTGGCGCTCTCGCCCGGCTGATCGGCTCACTCCTGCGGGCGAACAGGTATCGCGTAGCCCGCCTCTATTCACCGCATGGCGGCAGTCTGCATTACGCCAGAAACAGCCTCAAGGGGCAGCTTTTCCTGCGGCTGGAGCGGTTTCAGGAGCATTTCACCGATGCGCTCTGTTTCGTCTGCAATTTCGAGCAGGCGACTTACGAGGCCAAGGTCGGCAGGCCACGCACCCGCACCGCGATGATCTATAACGGCGTGCAGGAAAGCGAATTCGAAACCGTGCCCGCCCGCGAAGATGCGGCCCGTTTTCTCTATATCGGCATGTTGCGCGACCTCAAGGGACCGGATGTCTTCATCAAGGCATTTGCAAAAATGGAACGCAGCATCGGCCAGCCGATGACCGGTGTGATCGTCGGCGACGGACCGGACAGGGACAAATATGCGGCGATGATCGACAAGGCCGGGCTTTCCCGACGGATTTCCATGCATGCGGCAATGCCCGCCAGGCAGGCCTTCGAACTGGCGACGACGGTGGTGGTGCCGTCGCGCGCCGAAGCCATGCCCTATATCGTGCTCGAAGCGCTTGCGGCGGGAAAAACGGTCATTGCCTCGCATGTCGGCGGCATTCCCGAAGTCCTTGGAAAAGACAGCGAGGCGCTCGTGCCGGCTGGCGACGCCGATGCGCTGGCACGGATCATGGTCAAGGATGCCGAGGATGCCGGCTGGGCGCAGCGGATCATGCCTCGCCCGGACAGCTTCAAGGCGAAATTTTCAACCCCGGTCATGGCGGATGAGATGATGAAACTCTATCGCGACCTGTTATCGACCCAATAGCCATTTCAAAAACACGATTTTTAATTGTATATTCCGGCCGTCCTGTAGAAACTCATCATAAACGTTTCTTAGCATGTTTCGGCTAGTTTTCTGCTCGTAGAGCGCCGCGTGTCCATTCGGATGCACGAAGGGCGCTCTACCACTTTGAGGTTGCGCATCGTTCCGGTCGAAAATCCAATGCGATTTTAAGGCCGATGCGCTGGAGGGTGCGGACCAAGGCAATGACCAAGACTGACAAGGACAGGCTGCAATTCGATCTGGCGTCATTGCGCAAGAAACTCTCCGACCATGAAGCCGGCGGGGCTTCGGCCTCCGAAACCGTCGTTCTCAATCCGCTTGCACGGCAGATCGCCAACCAGCTTCGCGCCGGCAACCATTCACCCAACATGGTGATCGGGCAATTGCGGCTCCTGGAATTCACGATGCTCGTCGTCATCGCCGCCATCGTCAACGGCATCGCAGCCGATCGCGGTCTCGAAACCTTTCTGTCGGTTTTCGGCGGCGGCGTGCTGGGGGCGGCGCTCTGCGTGTTTCTGTTGCAGGCGGGTGACTGCTATCAGCTTCCGACACTGCGCACGCCGCTGAAGATGTTCGCCCGCATTCAGGGCGCAGTGTGCCTTTCCTTCGTGGGAATTGCCTGTTTCCTTCTCCTCTTCTTTCCCGATGCGCTGCATTCCTGGCCAGCCTTCGGCATCTGGTATGCAACGGGTGCGATGGCGATCTTCGCCGGGCGGCTGATCCTCGGCTTCGCCATTCGCCACTGGGGCCGCAACGGCGTCATGGAACGCCGTGCCGTCATCGTCGGCGGCGGCGATACCGCCAAGGACCTTATCCGCTCGCTGGAACAGCAGTCCGATAACGATATCCGCATCTGCGGTATTTTCGATGACCGGAAAAGCGCCCGTTCTCCCGAGGTTGTCGCCGGCTATCCCAAGCTCGGCACCTTTGCGGAGCTGGTGGAATTTGCCCGCCTGACGAAGCTGGACATGCTGATCATCGCCCTGCCGCTCAGCGCAGAGGCGCGCATTCTCCAGCTTCTGCGCAAGCTGTGGGTGCTGCCGGTCGATATCCGCATTGCGGCGCATGCCAATAAATTGCGTTTCCGCCCCCGCGCCTATTCCCATGTCGGCAAGGTGCCTATGCTCGATGTGTTCGACAAGCCGATCCGGGACTGGGATTCGGTGGCGAAGCGGGTGTTCGACATCACCTTCAGCCTCATCGGCATCGCCCTTTTATGGCCGGTGATGGTGGGCGCGGGAATTGCCGTGAAAGCGACGTCCAAAGGCCCGGTCCTCTTCAAGCAGAAGCGCCACGGCTTCAACAATGAGACGATCAACGTCTGGAAATTCCGTTCCATGTATACGGAACTCAGCGATCCGACCGCGAAAAAGGCCGTGACGAAGAACGACCCGCGCGTCACGCCCGTCGGCCGCTTCCTGCGCAAATCCTCGATGGACGAGCTGCCGCAGCTTTTCAACGTTCTTTACGGCGACCTTTCGCTTGTCGGACCGCGTCCGCATGCCGTTCATGCCCAGACGGGCGACCTGAAATATACCGAGGTGGTGGAGCACTATTTCGCGCGCCACAAGGTCAAGCCCGGTGTTACCGGCTGGGCGCAGATCAACGGCTGGCGCGGCGAGATCGACCATGGCGACAAGATCAAGTTCCGCACCGAATACGATCTCTATTACATCGAGAACTGGTCGCTGTTCCTCGATCTGAAGATCCTGTTCCTCACGCCGATACGGCTGCTGAAATCGGAAAACGCCTATTGACCCACACCGGCTACCAGCACGCACCGGATTTCGACGCGCCGCTGGCCGCCATGCGGCTCGTCGGTTCGTTCTTCATCGCGTTCGGCGTGTTTCTTTCCGGTTTCGTCATTTCCGAGCCGGCGCCCTATGAGCTGATGATGGTGGGACAGGTGGCCCTGTGGTTCCTGCTCGGCCTTCGCCTTTCGCGCACCGTCATCCTGCTTCTGTGCCTGCTGCTGGCCTTCAATGTCGGCGGTTATCTTTCGCTCACCACCATGGCCGATCTGGATGAGGGACCGCTTTATCTCGCCGTCTCGACCTTTCTGGCGCTGACCTCGGTTTTTTATGCGGCGATCATAGAGGACAAATACCAGCGGCTGCTTTTGATTTTCCGGGCCTGGCTTGCGGCGGCGCTAATCACCGCCCTGCTCGGCATCATCGGATATTTCCACGCCATTCCGGGTTTCGAGGTCTTCACCCTTTACGACCGCGCCAAGGGCGCCTTTCAGGACCCGAACGTTTTCGGTCCCTTTCTGGTGACGCCCTCACTCTACCTCATTTACGGCCTTCTCACCGGCAAGGCGATGCATGCGCCCTGGCGGATCGCCGGGCTGCTCATCCTGTCGCTTGCTGTGTTCCTGTCATTCTCGCGCGCGGCCTGGGGCCTGTTTCTGTTCGCCACCATCCTCCTCGTCTTCGTGATGCTGCTGAAGGAGCGCACGGCCGCGTTTCGCCTGAAGATACTCGTGCTGTTTCTCGTCGCCGCCGGGTTGATGGTCGCGGCGGTCATCATCGCGCTGCAGTTCAAGCAGGTGGCGGATCTGTTCTCCAGCCGCGCTTCGGCGGTGCAATCTTATGACGGCGGCCATCTCGGGCGTTTTGCCCGCCACTATCTCGGCTTCCTGCTCGCCATGGAACACCCGCTCGGCATCGGCCCCATGGTGTTCGACAATATTTTCCCCGCCGCCGAACATAATATCTGGCTGAAGAGCCTGACGACGCATGGCTGGTTCGGTTTCGTGATCTATCTCGTGTTGATCTGCTGGACCATCGCCGCCGGTTTCAGGCACCTGCTGCGGCCACGGCCCTGGCAGCCGTTCCTCATCATTTCCTGGGTGACGTTCGTCGGGCATGTAATGATCGGCGCCGTCATCGATACCGACCACTGGCGACACTTCTTCCTGCTGCTCGGCATATTGTGGGGATGCATGGCGCTTGAAAAACGCGAAAGCCTGCGCCGCCGCACGCGTGCCGCATAAACCGCTTACCCTTACGGAACCTTACGCCATTTCATGCGTTTAGCCCCGGATTCTGATTGTCAAACGGGGAGACATCTTAATGACGCAGACCAATAATCTCTATCTCATCATCGGCGCGCTCATCGTGGTCATCGCAGGCCTCGGCGTCTATGTCTGGCACGAGGAAAGCAAGCCGAAGGGGATCGAGATGAATATCGGCCCGAACGGCGTCTCCGTTCAGGAGAACTGATCCGTAAGCGTCGCGCAAAGTCCGGCCATTAAGACCGGGTGCATCCCAAGCCGAAAACGGCCGGGATTCGCCCGGTCTTCTTATGAGAGGAGACGAAAGGCGGGATCGATGCCCGCCTAGCCGGTTCGGTACGAATGATGCGTATCGCCCGATCAAGGAAACAGCTAGCGCAATGGTCTCCTCCATCGACCTGTCCACACGCCTCACCGCCACCAGACTGGCCCTCAAGGCCATCAAGGAGCAGGAAGACAATTCCGCCGTCACATCCTCCTCCACAACGCGGACGTCTCTCCTCGATTCTTACGGGCTGGACACCACCTCCTCCTCGTCTTCCACCAACACGCGGCTCACGCAGCTTCTGGCGCAATATGCCCAGACCTCGAACGAGGATACGCAGACCGACGACACGGATACCCAGCTTTCTTCCGGCGATATTACCAAGGCCGATTTCATGAAGGAGCTGAAGGAGACGCTGGATGAACTGACCGCAGACCCGGACAAGGCTTCGCAGGCCAAGGCCATGCTGGAGGCTTTGACGGCCGGCACGCTGACCGTCTCCGACCCCGCCGAGGGTGCGCAAATAAAGGCCTGGGATGTGGCCTCCGATACAGAAACCACCTCCAGGCCGGCCACGGATATCGCCATGACGGGATGGAGCGACTTTCTGAAAGACCATCTCAAACGCGACGGTTCGGCCTATGCGAGAAGCGAGACCGGCGCCTATGTCGATACCGTTTCCGGCGACAACGCGTTTTTCGGCAGCGTCGGCAGCCGCTATTATTATCTCACCTGGCCGCAGGCGAAAAACGGCACTTTGACCGTATAAGCCGAATTCCCCGATGCCCGAGCGGATGGCTGCGACATGGAACCTGCCGCAGCCTCGCCTTCATCGTCTGCTCAGACGGCAGGCGCTGCAGCCGGTTCGGCTCCGCCGGAAAGCGCCTTCTGCAACTGCGCTTCCTGCGCCGGCGACAGCGACGTCTTGATGACCCGTCCGCGCAGGCCTTCGAATTCCGCCAGCACCTTTTCCGGCTGCACCTTGCGGATCAGCACGAACAGCGCTGAAGAACCGTTGGGAATGGTCTCGCCGAGCGATTTGATGAAATCGTCGTCGATGCCGAAATCCGTTAGCGAACCCGCAAGAGCCCCCGTGCCGGCACCGATCGCGCCGCCGATGGCAAATCCCGCCAGTGGATTGAGGAAAAGCAGGCCGACGAGGCCGCCCCAGAGACCGCCGGACAGGAAACCGGAGCTTGCGCCGATCGCCGTCAGATTGACGCTTTGTTTCAGATGCACCTTGCCATCTTCATCGCGAACGACAACCACGGCATCTTCCAGATCGACCAGATATTCCTTTTTCAGGCCTGCAAGCTTCAGAAGCACCCTGTCGGCCACTTCCGTTCCGTCAAAACCAACAACGACGAGTTCGGACATAGTTCGTCTCCCTGAGTTTCACTTCCGCTGCGATTGAACGCCGAAGCGGGCGGCTTGTTCCGGCAATGATGGAAAGGGGATGTGTCATGCGTTTGACGGCCGCCCATCCGGGCTGCTTAGCCCTCTCTACGCCATCCACACCGTTTGCTCCTTTTTTTATGAAAAGACCATTTTCCGCTTGCGCCCTAACAGGCTTATATATAAACGGCTTTCAGGTCCGGAGCGTAGCGCAGCCCGGTAGCGCACTTGACTGGGGGTCAAGGGGTCGTGGGTTCGAATCCCGCCGCTCCGACCATTAAAATCAGATAGATAGCCAGTTCCCCCAGAGCTGGCTATATTTGTTTCAGCTATCTGGTAACCTGCGCCATGCGCGAATTTAAAAGCCCGGATTGGGCTATACGTTTGTCCAGGCCTGAGAATGAGGTGTGCCGAGATGGCCAAAAAAACGAAAATAGAACACTCAGAATTCTCGGGCGAGTTTGAAGACGACGGCATCACGGTTCTGGTTGATATCTACCGGCCCGCTGGCACCCAGCAGGATTGGACGCTCGAGGTCATCAGCGAGCATGACGATGTCACCACCTGGGACGAACCCTTCGCGACCGACAAAGATGCCTGGGAAGAATTCCTGGCCACGTGTGAGAAGGACGGGATTCGCAGCTTTCTGGATGGCGAAGAACCGTCTGTTCACTAACGTTCAATTCCGCAGTGCCGGACTGTAAAGGGCCACGCCCATTGCGTTGTTGACTCTCTGCTAAAATTAGAACATTTAGTGAACAAAAGAGAGGTCATCCACTATGTCCGACGCTGAAAAAATCACCCCCACACGGCCTGACGACATAGCCGGATATGTCATCCAATGTCACGACGGCGATGCGAAGGCGGCTGTCGAAGCTCTTCTCGGCGAAATCGAGCATCTGCAGGAACAGCTTTCCCTGGCGGTCGCCATTATGGGAAGGGGATATACGCGCGGATGGACGCCGCTGGACGGGATTGGGCGCTGATAAGCCCTGTCATTGCACCAGACCGGAGAAGCCGATAACTTCCCGCAGATAGCGAACCTTCACTGCCAATCGTCGCGAGGTGTTGAATGGATATCGATGAAGAGAAAATCGATGACACGGTGCTTGCACTGTTATGGCTGACCCTTCACAACGATTACTACGCTTGGAAGGGGCATGACTGGGATGTGCTGGAGCGTTTGCACCAGAAGGGCATGATCGATAACCCTGTTAATAAATCGAATTCGCTGGGGCTGACGCATGAAGGGCGTCAGCGTTCGGAGGCGTTGTTTCGGCAACTCTTTACGCGACAGTGATCGAGTTAAGTCGCCGTCACGCAGTATCGCCTGACAGATTGGAATGGCCGCAGCTTTTCTGAGGCGATGCCGAGTTCACCCGGCATCGTGGTACGTGATTTACCCGATCATGAATCGTATACTATTGAGAGTTGGGACTGGAGCAGCAATCAGCCCTTGTCCGCCAGCTGACCGATTTCGCGGTCGATCAGGTAAAGCGCGTTGGGGCCGTCGCCGATCAGCTCGATCTTGCCGAGTATGGTGCGGCAAAGGCTGTCTTCCTCATGCTGCTCATCCACGAACCATTGCAGGAATGAGGTTGTGGCGTGGTCTTTTTCCACGTGGGCAAGATCGACTGCCGCGTTGATGGCGGCGGTGACGCGGGATTCGTGCTCCGTCACGATGGTGAACAGCCCCTTGATGTCGTTTGCCGTGACCTGCGGCGCCGGCAGCTCGGAAAAGGTGACGCGCGCGCCGAGATCGTTCAGAAAGCCGAAGATGCGGTGCATGTGCTCCAGCTCTTCCGCCGCATGGCCGAGCAGGAATTTATAGCAACCGTCGAGATTGCGTTCCGCCGCCCATGCGGCCGCCTGAAGATAGGCGTGGTGGGCGCGCAGCTCGCCATTGAGGAGATCGTTCAGCGTCGTTTCGATAACTTTGTTTGCCATGGTTTCATCCTTGGTTTCGGGGTTGAAGAAGCGGATTTGCGGTGCGGATTGGCGCGGCCTGAAAGGCGGGGCGTTATTGTGCGGGCGTCACCTGCCCGAGCGCCGTCTCCAGCCTTTCGCTCTTCATGACGAGCTTGGGCCGCAGCTTCTCGGCCTTTTGTCTGACGGCTTCGAGATTGACGGGCTTGCCGACTTGAATGATGCCGATCATCGCCATCATCAGATGCGGCGGGCAATAATAGAGATAGACGCCCTCCTTCTCGACAGTGACGGTGAAGGCCTCATCGAGCTTGCTTTTCCAAGGGCTAACGCCTTCCGGAACCGCATAGGACTGCACATAGTGGCTGGAATTTTGCGGCACGAAGGTAATGGTGTCGCCCGGCTCCGCCTTCACGTATGAAGGCTCGAACACCATGCCGCCATCCTTGCCGTAATTGAGCATCAGTATCTTGTGTTCGGCGGCAAGGGATGGCGTGACGGGCAGGATTACGGCCAAAGCCGTGGCAAGCGTCATCAAAAATCGTTTCATGCAATTATTCCTTCAAGGGTTTTGAAATGTTCGAGCGGCGGATCGCCCGCCGGCTGGATGACGGGATTGCCGCGCCGGTCGCGCAACACCTCCACGGCAACGCCATAGGTCTCGGAAATAAGCTTCGGCGTGACGATATCGCCCGGTGCGCCGGTCGCCTTCAGCGCGCCATCCGAAATCACCAGCAGGTTGTCGGCATATTGGCAGGCGAGATTGAGATCATGCAGCACAACAAGCGTCACCCGGCCATTGGCGCGGGTTTCTCGCCGCACCAGATCGAGAAGCGCCACCTGATGCTTGAGGTCCAGCGCGCTGACAGGCTCATCGAGCAGCATCGCCTGCGGCTCACGCATCAGAACCTGCGCAAAAAGCGCCATCTGCCGTTGCCCGCCGCTGAGCGAGGCGATCTCCCTGCCCGCCAGATGGGCTATTCCGGCCTGATGCAGGCGTGTCATCGCCAGATCGAGCGTTTCGTCGTCGATATGAAGCGAAAGCCGGCCGAAGCGGCCGAGCGCCACCACCTCCAGCACACTGAGCGCTATATCGGCGGCCGTGTCCTGCGGCATATAGGCGAAACGATCCCGCCATTCCCTTCTGTGCCGCCCTGCCCTTTCCCCGGCCTGAAGGCGACGATCGCCGAGGTTGATCGCGCCGCTGGCGAGCGGCAGGTCGCCGAAGATCGCTCTGAGAAGCGTCGTCTTGCCCGTTCCGTTCGGGCCGATGACGGCGTGGATTTGCCCGGATTCCAGGCGTGCCGAGAGGTCTCTCACAATAACCTGCCCGCCCCGTTCGATGGAAATATTATCCAGAACCATCATCGGCCGCGCCTCTTCGGAGCGAAAATCAGCCACAGGAGAAACGGCACGCCGACAATGGCGGTGACGATGCCGACCGGGAACAGAGCGCCGGGAATGATCGATTTGGAGAGAATCGAGGCTGCCGAAAGCATCAGCGCGCCGCTCAGTACCGACATCGGCAAAAAGAAGCGCTGATCCTCGCCCACCGTCATACGGGCGATATGCGGCGCGACCAGCCCGATGAAACCGATGACCCCGACAAAACTCGTTGCAGTCGCTGTCATGATGGCGACGATGATGAGAACCTTCATGCGCAGCAGGCGCACATTGATGCCGAGGCTGGCTGCCCGCATTTCCCCCATCCTCAGCGCCGTCAGTTTCCAGCAATCCGCCATCAGCAGGGCGCAGCAGAAAGCGGTGACGGCGGCTGTCAAACCAAGCGTTGGCCAGGTCGCCTTGGTCAGGCTGCCGAACAGCCAGAAAAGAATCTGCTGCGACAGTTCCGGCGAGGACAGGAACTGGATGAGCGACAGCAGCGACTGAAACAGGAAAAGAAGCGCGATGCCGCCGAGAATGATGGTTTCGGCCGTCATCTGCCGCATGGAGGCCAACATGAAGAGAAAGAGCGCAGCGAGCATGGAAAAGACGAAAGCGCCGAGCGGAACGGCAATCATGGCATCCAGCCCGAGACCGCCGAGCGAAAGCACCAGCGCGGCGCCAAAGCCCGCCGCAGCCGCCATGCCGAGCGTATAGGGGCTCGCCATGGGATTATTCAGCAAGGTCTGCATCTGCGCGCCGCCGGCGCCGAGCGCCGCTCCGACGGCGAGCGCCATCAGCGCCATGGGCAGGCGAAGGCCGCGCACGATGGAATCGGTCATCGCCGCCCGTTCGCCAAGGCCGGTCAGCGACTTCACCACTTCAGCGGGCGACAGCAGCGAGGGACCGGTGGCGATATCGAGAACGAGGCTCACCGCCATCAGCACGAAAAAGACCAAGACGACGCGCCAGCGACGACGTTCACGCAGCCGGTGCGCACCGATGGCTTCGGCATTGCGGGCGGCAATTGTCATGGAAAACCTGTTTGAAAAAGACGGTGAAAAACGGACGCCGTGCCGTGGCGTCCGCGGAATTTAACCTTCAGCGGCAAGCAAATATGCTTTTCCGCCGCCGGCCACAGAACCATCAATCCTTGACGGCGATGGCAAAGGTGCCTTCAGGCGTGACCGGCAGGTACTTCCTGTAATAGCCGAGATAGTTGGCGATCGGATCGACATCCTTGAACTGCTCGGGATAAAGCTGCTTGGCGATATATTGCACCATGGCGAAATCGGAGAGTGTGCGCGACGCCCCCTGATAGACACCGAACAGTTGACCGTTCTTGATGGCCGGCACTTCACTCCAGCCCTGACGGGTTTCGAAGGCCTTGAGCTTTTCGCGGGCATCCGCTGCCTTTACCGCCTGCCCCATCGGCAGCGCCGCGGGGTTCTTGTTGTTTTCACGGCCGGAAATAAAGATGGCGTCGGGCTTCGAAGCCAGAACCTGCTCGGGATTGATCGGTCCCCACCACTCAACGAAAGGTGCTGCGATATTGTCGCCGCCAGCGGCGGTGGACATGGCGCCCCACATGTTCTTGCCATAGGTGAAGGAATATTCGGCCGGTCCCTTATTGCCGAATTCGACATAGACCTTCGGTTTCGGCTGACCGGATTTCGCCACCCGTTCGGCGACATCCTTCAGAGAACCGGCGTAGAATTCCGCAATTTCCTTGCCGCGCTGCTGCTGGCCGGTGAGTTCGCCGAAAAGCCGGGTGGAGGCGACGTGGCGCTCGACCGTCTGGGCGTTGTAGTCGACGACAACGACGGGAATGCCCTCTTCTTCCAGACGGTCGGCATCGAGGCCGAGCGCCTTGTATTGCCAATCCGCCAGAATCACCAGATCGGGATTGAGGCTCAGAACTTTTTCGACTGAGAAGGTCTGGGCTTCGACTTCGCCGACATCGGCAATATCTGCAAGCGAGGCGCGGTGAGCGAGATGCATTTTCCAGTTGGCGGGAACCCAGCCTTCCCACGCTTCGCGGGAAATGCCGACAACGGAATCATAGGCCTTTTCGCCACCCACCGCCATGTAGTCCTCGAAATAGAAACCGAGAACGACGCGTTTTGCAGGAAGATCAACCTTCACCTCGCGTCCGATGACGTCGGTGATGGTCTTCTCTGCGGCAGTGGCGGAAGGTGCAATAAAGAAAACGGATAAGAACGATGCGGCAAGGCCGCCGATAAATGTTTTGCGGGTCATGATGCGATCCAGAAGTTGAAACAATGCCGCTGTATAAAAGGTGACACCGCGAGTCAACTTAAATTGCAAGATCGCATAAGTTGCTAATATAAAAATGAAAATTGTCATTTCCGGTAGATATGCATGTCGGAGAAATATTGCGCTGGGCGACGGCAATAGATGCTGCGCAGCCCGCGCCCTCAGCCGGCCAAGATCTCTGGGTTGCGCCCGTCCCGATAACCTGCGTCATCGAGACAGGACGCAAGATCCCGTTCAGATCATTGAAGTGTGCCCTGTGGGGAATGCGCCCGAGCCGACTTCAGAACTCGTTGGAGGCGATGGCGAAATCGTCGACGACGGGCATCTTTTCCGCGTTCTCCCAGGTCCGGTCCATGGCGTAGGTTTCCGAGAGATAGGGAATGCCGATATGGCCGAAGCGGAAGGAAAGCTGGCTTTCCGCCTGTTCCTCATCAAGCTTTGCCACGCGGCTGAGATAGAGCGCGGTGGCGAGGCCTGTCCTGTCCGCACCGGCCTTGCAATGAATGAGAATGGGCTTAGGCGCATCGCGCATGATGGCGACCAGCTCGTTGACCCTGTTCATGTCGAGCTCCTGACTTGCCGACATGCCGAAATCGATATGATTAAGTCCCAGTTCGCGGGCGGTTTCGACCTCATCGCGATACCAGGCCTTGGATTCGTTCGCACCGCGCAGATTGATGACCGTCCTGATACCATGGTCTTTGGTATAGCGGACGAGCTGCTCATTGCTCGGCTGGTTGGAGCGATAAAGCTGCCCCGCGACAACCTCGTGAAAATTGCCCAGGAGCTGAATGGCGTAGAGGTAACCGCCTGCGGCAAGCACAGCAATACCCATGCCCCAAAAGGAGCACTTCCAAAATCTTCGCATAATAAAACGGTTCCCTCATTCGACGAGAGAACCGATACAGACGGATTCTGACAGTAAGCTGAAAGTTATGCGACAGTATTGTAAGAGTAGAAAATTTGCGCTTGATCAACGCACGAAAACGTAAACCGCATAGACCGCGATGAGCGCGGCGGCGGCCGCCGCGGTGATGGCGCCGAGGCGTTTTTCGATGAAATGACGCACCGATTCCCCGTATTTCTGCAGCAATCCGGCAAGGATGAAAAAGCGCGCGCCGCGCGTGACGACGGCCGAAAGAATGAACAGACCAAGGCTGATATTGGCCGCGCCGGACAGGATAGTCACGACCTTGATCGGCGGCAGATGCGCGAGCCCCGATGTCACCAGCAGGAGAACGATGGTTTCGTAGTCAACGGAGTTCTTCAGATGCTCGAAGCTGTCGAGCTTGCCGTAAAATTCGAGAATGGGCCGCGCGATGCTTTCAAAGGCATAGTGGCCGAGGAACCAGCCGGCGATGCCGCCAAGAACCGAGGCGACAGTTGCCACGAGCGCATAAAACATCGCCTTTTTCGGCCTGGCCAGCACCATGGGCAGGAAAAGCACATCGGCAGGCACAACGAAGATGGAGCTTTCCACGAAAGCCACGATTGCCAGCCACCACACGGCGGTTTTGCGCGCGGCGAGCGCCATCGTCCAGGCATAGATGTTTTTCAGCATGTCGTGTCCCCGGGGAAGAGTGTTGCGGAGTGAAGGCAGGCGGGAGCAAAGGCATATCGGCGGTGATTCATGCGGTTGCCGACGGGCCGGAGAGACCGGCCCCGAATGAGGATTAGAGACAACGCAAGAGAATGGCAAATGTTGGAAAATTTATTTTTGCATCGCAAAAAATCATAAAGACGAGCATTTCCAGCCCTCACCGCAAGCCGGTTGTTGCAATGCGAAATTTCAGCCTGTGGTAGATGAACTCGCCTTTTTGCTGTAGAATAAGAGGTGGAGGAAAGAGGAGGAAGTTATCATGGACTATGTAAACTTCGTTACATCGATCAATCCGGTCATACTTGTCATTCTGCTGGTGGTTCTTCTTGCAGGCGCCTACAGTAGCTGGGTTTCGCACTAATCCAGGCGAACCACGCGACCAAATGAGATGAGGCTCTTTTTCTATCGGCGATAGGCATCGGGCCGGATGGATGTTATCAATCCCGGAGTTAAACAACTTCCGGGAAGCCGCATGACGAACGAATTCGCATTTACTGATACGTCTGAAAAGCTGAGCACGACGCTTGAGAAGCTGATAGGAAAGCTGCAGGGTCAGACGATCACGTTGCGCGAGTTGATGGAAGCGATCGGCGAACAGGGCCTTTTGCTCATCTGCGCAATCGCCTCCCTGCCCTTTCTCATCCCGGTTTCCATTCCCGGCGTCAGCACGGTCTTTGGTGCGGCGATCATTCTTGTCAGCCTGGCAATCACCCTCAACCGCCTGCCATGGCTGCCGGCAAAAATCCTCGACCGGCAGATGGAGACGGCAAAGCTCGTTCCCGCCCTTCAAAAAGGCGTCGCCATTGTCTGCAAGCTCGACGGTTTCATCCGCCCGCGCATTCCCGCGCTGACGACCGGCATCATCGCCAACCGCGTAAACGGACTTGCGCTGATGACGGCGGGCGTATTGCTGATGATGCCGCTCGGCTTCATTCCCTTCTCCAACACCCTTCCAGGCGTTGCGATCCTGCTTTTTTCGGCAGGGATGATTCAGAGGGATGGCGTCACCGTGCTCGGCGGCTACCTGTTTCTGGGGCTGACGGCGATTTATTTCGCAGCGCTCGCCTATGCGGCCTTCTGGGCCGGCCAGGGCATCAGCAGTTCCATCGGCACATAAGACCTATTGCCGGTCGCCCTTGCGGGTGTCGCGGCGGTTCTGCCGCGATGCCCACCAGACCGCCAGCCGTCGCCGCTGGCGGCGAACCGCGGGCAGATCGTGGGAAAGCACGACGAGACCAAGCGGAACCATCCAGAAGCCGAGCACGGGCAGGAAACCCAGCGTTCCGCCCACCACCAGCGCCGAGCCGGTCGCAATCCTGCCGACACGCGAACGCGGCATGGCAAAGCTCCATTTTCCGACATGGAGGCGGTGCGTTCTGTGGTCGATACCGAATTTCATTCCATCCTGCCCTTTTGCATCTGGCCTGTGGATAATTTTTTCACCGGCGATAAGCCCGGAAAATCGGGACTCTGGAGGGATAAAACAAGAGGAATGCGTTTTTTTTGAAAAAACCGCTTGGCAAATCGGAAAAGCATTTGTATTACCCCGCTCACACCGCGCCAAGCGGTGGACGTTCCCTGGTAGCTCAGCGGTAGAGCATTCGACTGTTAATCGACAGGTCGCCGGTTCGAATCCGGCCCGGGGAGCCATTCCTCTCAAAAACACGTTTTGAAGAGCGAAGTGCAGCTGCAATTCGCCCCATTCTTCTTGGGGGATCGTCGTGACTTCCCCATTATCCTACCGCCAAACGATCAGTTCTTCTTGACAGCCCTTTTCGTCGCCTTCGTGGCGTTGGTCAGCGCCGGAGGATCGCTTGCCGGAAAACTCTCCTCAAGGCTCTCGGTGAGATCGTCTTCCTTGTTCTTATCCGTAGATTTCCGCTCTTTCTCAAGCGATTTTACCGCGGGTGATTTGGCATTTGCCGGAGTTGCCTTTTTCGCTGGCGTCTTCTTCGCAGGCGCTTTCGCGGCAGCAGACTTCTTCACGCCATTTCCGCTTTTGGACTTCGCCGCTTCCGCATCTGCGGAAAGCTCCCGTTCCGCCTCGATCCAGTGTCTTTCATGGTGCCCGTCGGGTCTTCCTTCCCTCTCCCATATTGCGCGCGCTTTTTCACGGATTGCGGCTTCGCGGTCATGGCTCATAACGAACCTCCCTTTTTACGTTGCACCGGTTTTGATTGTGCCATTGAAAAAACAAAAAAAGCCAGAGTTAGTTCCGCTTTGACCTGCGACGAATAAGCATTTCCGCGAGAAACGGAACCGTCATCGGCCGCCGATCGTTTGGCCTGCAGAAACCAGCAGGAGATCGCTTCATGACCACCCCGCAGAAGCCGAAAACCGAACCGCTTGATATTGAGGACGACGATGTCGCGCGGTTTGAAACAGACAGCGAACTGAAAGCCAAAGATGTCGAGATTTACCCGGACGAGAGCGTGAGCCTGCGTGCGCGCCGGCAGGCCGCAAGGCAGCACGAGGATGCTTTCATCGTCGCCACAGACCTTGAGGACGACGATCAGCGCGACGCAGCGCCTGGCACCAGAGAGCAGCCCTGAGCCCAAAGACGGAAAAGGCGGGTCAAAGCCCGCCTTTATCAAAAATGCCGTCAAAAATGTCAGGAGATTTATCGGCGGACCGAAACGATGGCCTTGCGGTTGAAGTTCGACACCTGCACCCGGCCGGACTGGTTGCCGCCGAGGATTTGGGCAGTCTTGCCGCTCATGCTTTTCAAAATGCCGGCGTGGTAACCGCGGCCGTTGCGAATGACGACGACATCGCCGGGCTTCGCCTGACTGACTGGCACGGCATAACCGAAGGATGTCCAGGACTTCGCAAATCCATAGGATTTGGGAGATTGCCGGCCGGCCTTGCTGGCGACCGCATGCAGGAAAAGGCCGCACCATGGGGTGCTGCGGGGATTTGCGCCAAGAATGTTCTTGAGGCTCTTGTTGTTCTTGGACTCATGCAGCCCGGTGTATTTTTCTGCCTGGTTTAGCATGCCGGCAGAGGCCGATGCAATGACTGTAAAAGACAAGGCAACCGATAGAATTAACGCGGATACTCTCAAACGTCTCGCCCTTATGTTAGAGGGCGCCCGTGTATTGTGACAATTTAGCGACAATTTGACGAGAAATGGGCAGAAATCAGACGCCTATTCATGTGCACTGATCTGTCATTGCTTTAAAACAGGCTGCCCTGCGCCTCATCGGTGCGGCTGCGGCCGGCATTTTCGAGATCCAGCATACGCAATTTGGTGGTGGTTCCGCCCGGTGCGGAGAAGCCTCCAAGCCTGCCGCCGGCGGCGAGAACCCGGTGACAGGGAATGATCAACGGCACCGGATTTTTCGCCATGGCCTGACCGACATCGCGGGCCTTTTCCATACCGAGGCCTAGCGTTTTTACGATGCCACCATAGGTCGTCGTGTCGCCCCAACCGATCTGCCGCGCAACGGCGTAAACATCGAGGAAAAAACGCTCTTGCCCGGCGAGATCGAGTTCGACGGCGGTAAAATCGATCTCCTCGCCGCCGAAATAACGGGTGATCATCGCAATCACCTCACGCGTGCGTGTTTCGGGAACGGCGATGGAGGCGGATGGCAGGCGCTTCTGGAGAAGTTTTTCGGTCTCGCCGGCGTCAGAGCCGGGCAATTGCAAACGCACAATGCCCCGGCCCGCCCATGCAAGGCCGCAATGGCCGAGGGCTGTGGGAAAAACAATATAGCCGTAGTGGTTGCTCATTGCCGTCGCTCATCCGCATTTTTGCATGCACGATGCCATATCCCGCATTCGAAACAACCCGTTTCCTGCTCCTCAACAAACAAGGCCACCCGTTTTTGGCGGGTGGCCTTATACACATCAGTTCCGAAAATCCGTTCAGGACGCGATTTTGCCCGGCTCTTCCACAAGGCACCGTGCCTGCCGGCTGGCGGCAACGAAGGCCGTGCGGGCAATTTCCCCCGCCACGTCGCCCATCAGCGAGGCGCGGCACAGGCGCAGCGCCTGTTCATGCACCTTGTCGCCACGCTCAGGCCATTCGTGCTGGAGAAAATCGAAGGCTTCGTAAACGCCATTGAAAATACGGGGAGCACCGTTTTCAAGGGAGATGGTAACGGGCTTTTCCCACTTAACGTCATTCAGCAACATTGATTGCACTTCCATGCTCTATTAACCCGCGACAAACGCCGGCTCCTCCAGTTGGTTCCCTTTATCAGCGGTTTCAAGGGCGAAAAAATAACCCTCGAAAAACCATGCCCTCCATCTTTCCATTCTAGCCGATTTGCGGAACAAAGCGTTTCAACACTCGTTCAAGCGGAAGTGAACCGGGTCCTTTCATGTCGACAGCAGCCTCCCCCGCCATCGTCTGGTTCCGCAAGGACCTGCGCCTTTCGGACAACCTCGCTTTGCTTGCCGCCGTGGAGCATGGCGGCCCCGTCATCCCCGTCTATATCAGGGAAAAATCATGCGGCCCGCTCGGCGGCGCACAGGAATGGTGGCTTCACCACTCCCTCACGTCCCTTACCGCTGCACTGGAAAAAATCGGCAGCCGCCTCGTTCTTCTCAGCGGTGACGCCGGCGAGACATTGCGCCATCTGATATCCGAAACCGGTGCGGAGGCGGTATTCTGGAACCGCCGATACGATCCTGCCGGCATGGCGACGGACAAGGCGCTGAAACAGACGCTTCGGGATGACGGCCTGACGGTCCGCAGCTTTTCCGGCCATCTGCTGCATGAACCATCGAGGCTGCAGACGAAATCCGGCGGTCCATACCGGGTCTATACGCCTTTCTGGCGGGCGCTGGAGGGCGGCGAGGAGCCACATGCGCCGGCGGATGCGCCGAAGGGTCTCAAGGCGCCGAAGACGTGGCCGAAATCGGAAAAGCCTGGCGATTGGAAACTGTTACCCACCAAGCCCGACTGGGCGAAACACTTCAGCGACATCTGGTCTCCCGGCGAAGGCGGGGCGCGGGAGAAACTCGACGATTTCATCGATGGCGCTTTGAAGGGTTATGAAGAAGGCCGCGATTTTCCGGCAAAGCACGCAACCTCTCTGCTTTCGCCGCATCTGGCGTCCGGCGAAATATCGCCTTCTACCGTCTGGCACGCGACGAAGGGGCTTTCCCGCCATATCGCCTCCAACGATATCAGCCGTTTTCGCAAGGAAATCGTCTGGCGGGAATTCTGCTATCACCTGCTGTTTCATTTTCCCGAACTCGATGAAAAGAACTGGAACGACAGTTTCGACGCCTTCCGCTGGCGAGACGATGAAAAATCCTTCACGACGTGGACCCGCGGGATGACGGGATATCCGATCGTCGATGCCGGCATGCGGCAATTGTGGAAACACGGCACCATGCATAACCGGGTGCGTATGATCGTGGCGTCCTTCCTCATCAAACATCTGCTGATCGACTGGCGGAAGGGCGAGAAATGGTTCCGCGACACGCTTGTCGATGCAGACCCGGCCTCCAACGCCGCCAACTGGCAATGGGTGGCGGGATCGGGCGCGGACGCCTCGCCATTTTTCCGCATCTTCAACCCCATATTGCAGGGCGAAAAATTCGACGCCGATGGCGATTATGTGCGCCACTTCGTGCCGGAGCTGGAAAAGCTTGAGCGAAAATACATCCACAAGCCGTTCGAAGCGCCGAAAGAGGTGCTGAAGAAAGCGGGCATCGAGCTTGGCAAGACTTATCCGCTGCCGATTGTCGACCATGGAAAAGCACGGGAAAGAGCGCTTGCGGCCTATGCCGACGTCAAGAAGAACGCATAAAATTGGGTATCGGCAAAATTTTGCGTGGCTAAGCCAAAGCCGGGAAGATAATTTCTTGCCTTGAAGCGGTTGTAACGGGACATAACGGCACCTAATTTCCGCTCAGACAAGAAGGCTCAATCATGACCATTCACTCCTCTGCGCTCAGTGCTATCGGCAACACGCCGCTCATCCGTCTGAAAGCCGCCTCTGAAGCGACGGGGTGTGAAATCCTCGGCAAGGCGGAATTCCTCAATCCCGGGCAATCGGTGAAGGATCGCGCCGCACTCTACATTATCCGCGATGCCGAGCGGCGCGGGCAGCTGCGCCCGGGCGGCACCATTGTGGAGGGTACTGCGGGCAATACCGGCATCGGTCTGTCGCTGGTCGCCAATGCGCTGGGTTACAAGACGGTCATCGTCATTCCCGAAACGCAGAGCCAGGAAAAGAAGGACGCGCTGAAGCTTCTCGGCGCCAAGCTGGTCGAGGTTCCGGCCGCCCCCTATTCCAACCCGAACAATTACGTGAAGGTTTCGGGCCGGCTGGCAAAACAGCTTGCCGCAACCGATGAAAACGGCGCGATCTGGGCCAACCAGTTCGACAACATCGCCAACCGTCAGGCCCATATCGAAACGACGGCCCCCGAAATCTGGGACCAGACGGACGGCAAGGTCGATGGCTTCATCTGCTCGGTCGGTTCGGGCGGAACGCTTGCGGGCGTGGCCGATGGCCTGCGCGACTTCAACCCCGACATCAAGATCGGCCTTGCCGATCCCGAGGGTGCGGCTCTCTATGAATTTTACAAGCACGGCGTGCTGAAATCCGAAGGCTCGTCCATCACCGAAGGCATCGGACAGGGGCGCATCACCGCCAATCTGGAAGGTTTTACGCCTGACTTCTCCTATAGGATTTCGGATGCGGAAGCGCTGCCGGTGCTGTTCGATCTGGTGACGAAGGAAGGGCTTTGCCTTGGCGGCTCCTCCGGCATCAACATTGCCGGCGCAATCCGCCTTGCCCGCGAGCTCGGTCCGGGGCATACAATCGTGACGATACTGTGCGACTACGGCAATCGTTATCAGTCGAAGCTTTTCAATCCGGATTTCCTGCGTTCCAAGGGACTTCCGATCCCACAGTGGCTGGCGACGAAAAGCGAGATTGCGGTTCCGTACGAAACCGTTTGAGGACATGCCGAAATGCCTGTGAATGCCCTGTTCCGTGACGATTTTTATCTTTCCACCGCAGAAGCGATCGTCACGGCGGTGCATGAGGATGGCGGCATAGAGCTGGACCAGACATGCTTTTATGCCACCTCCGGCGGCCAACCGGGCGATAGCGGCTTTCTCGAGCGGGCCGATGGTTCGCGCATCGAACTCGGTATCACCAAAAACGGCGCCGACAAGAGCGTGATCATCCATGTGCCGCTCGAAGGCCAGCCTTCTCCTGAAGTCGGCGAAAAACTCACCCTGCATGTGGACTGGCCGCGTCGCTACAAGCTGATGCGGATGCACACCGCCTGCCATCTGCTCTCCGTCGTCTGCCAATGGCCGATCACCGGAGCCGCCGTCGGCGAGGATGAATCGCGTGTCGATTTCGACATGTCCGAGACCATAGACAAGGACGAAGTCACGGCAAAGCTTATGGAGCTGGTGAAAGCCAACCATCCCGTCTTCCTGCAATGGATCACCGACGAGGAGCTGCAGGCCAATCCGGGCATCGTCAAATCCAAGAATGTGCGCCCGCCAATGGGCCTTGGCCGGGTCAGCCTCGTCTGCATCGGCGAAAACTCCAGCATCGACAGCCAGCCCTGCGGCGGCACCCATGTTTCCGAAACGCAGGAAGTGGGCGATATTCACATTGCCAAGATAGAAAAGAAGGGCAAGGAGAACAGGCGATTCCGCATTCGTTTCGGCGCGCCTGAAGCTGTTGCCTGAGATTGGGAGAAACATCGTGAGCACGGATAAGAGCCGTTTCGTCGTTTCGGCGGACTGGGTGGAAAAGCAGCTCGGCACGGCCGGGTTTCGTGTCGTTGATGCCTCCTGGTATCTGCCGGCGCACAAGCGCAACGGTGCGGAAGAATATGCGGCGGGTCACCTGCCAGGTGCGGTATTCTTCGATCAGGACAAGATCGCCGATCATACCACCGGCCTGCCCCATTCCCTGCCCTCGCCGGAATTCTTCGCGGAACAGGCCGGTGCGCTTGGCCTCAGCGACACCGATACGATCGTGGTCTATGACGGCCCCGGCTTCTTTTCCGCGCCGCGCGTGTGGTGGATGCTGCGGGTGATGGGCGTGCGCAAGGCCTATGTGCTGGATGGCGGCCTCGATGGCTGGAAACGCGAAGGCCGGCCGCTCGAAACCGGTACGCCGGAAATCGAGCCGGCAACCTTTACGCCTGATTTCAACGAGAAGCGCGTAACCTCGCTTGACGCCATGCGCGGCATTGTCGACAGCGGCGAAAAACAGATTGCCGATGCCCGTGGCGCCGGACGTTTTACCGGTGACGAGGCCGAACCGCGTGCCGGTATGCGTTCCGGCCACATGCCGGGTGCGCGCAGCCTGCCTGCGACGGCCTTTTCCGAAAACGGCCATTTCAAGGACCTCACCGCCATCCGCAAGATGGTGACCGATGCCGGCATCGATCTTTCGAAGCCCGTCGTCACCAGTTGCGGCTCGGGCGTCACCGCCGCCGTCATTACGCTGGCGCTGGAATCGCTCGGTCACAAGGATAATTCGCTTTACGACGGCTCATGGTCGGAATGGGGCGGATTGCAGGATACGCCGGTGGTTACCGGTCCGGCGGATGCAATCCCCACACTGTCGCACGGACCGCTGAAGGCGCATGTGACGCAGCTGGAAATGACGGCTCCGCCGAAAGTCAGCCTGCCGATCCCCGTGAACATCCAGACCGCGCTGATGCGGGTCAACAATATTCCCCTGCATTTCTACCGCTATCTTTACTGGCGGGTGGGAAAACGCTGGCACTGGCAAAAGCGCATGCGCATGAGCGATGCGGAGCTTTCCGCCATTCTGCGCGATCCGAAAAACAGCGTTACGGTTCTTTATATGAACGGTGCGCCCGCCGGTTTCTTCGAACTGAACAAGGCGAGCGACGAGGTGACCGAGCTGTCCTATTTCGGGCTGCTCGAAGAGGCGATCGGTGCAGGCGTCGGCAAGTGGTTCCTGTTGCAGGCGCTTTACGCCGCCTGGCAGGACAATCCGCAACGGGTGACGGTGACCACCAACACGCTCGACCATCCGCGCGCGCTGCAGCTTTACCAGATGATGGGCTTTTCGCCCGTCGGCACCTATGAGGCCTGGGTGGAGCCGCTTGCCGATACCGAGCTTCTGGAGATATCGCTGCGCAACTGAGTAGCGCCCTTGAGAGCAAGGCTTGCCATTCTCCGATAAGGAGTGAGTGAGGTAAATGTCAGCGCAGGAACCGCTGCGCAATGTTGGTGGAGATACCTTTAACGGCGCAGCATTTATGCCCTGTCGATAATCAGATGGGTAGCGCCCTCGCCCGCCACGGTCCCGGTACAGCGGTAACCGAGCGCGGGCAGGTCCATCCCATCGAACAAATGTTCACCCTTGCCGAGAAAAACCGGCGCCAGCGCCAGATGCAGCTCATCGATCATGCCCGCCGCCATATATTGCCGGATGGTGGAAACGCCGCCGCCGATGCGGACATCCCTTCCATTTGCCGCCTTCAGCGCCAGGTCGAGCGCCGCCTCGATACCGTCGGTCACGAAATGGAACACGGTGCCGCCCTTCATCTCGAAGGACGGGCGCGCATGGTGCGTCAGGACGAAAACGGGAACGTGATATGGCGGCTCTTCGCCCCACCAGCCCTTCCAGTTTTCATCCGGCCACGCGCCGCGCACCGGCCCGAACATGTTGCGCCCCAAAATCCAGGCACCGATATTTTCGAAGCTCTTTTCGGAAAAATCCTCGTCCGTCCCGGTCGAGCCGCCGTCCTTGCCGAACATGCGATGAAAGGTGCGGGTCTTGAAAGCCCATTGGTGCAGCTCTTCGCCGTTCACACCCAGCGGGTTCTGCAGGCTCTGGTCTGGGCCCGCGCCGTATCCGTCAAGCGAGATGGCGAAATTGCGAACGACAACCTTTGGCACGGCACTCTCCTCCCATATCGGGAAGCCAGATTGCCAGCGTTCGGCAATCCGGCTTCAGATTTCCCGTTCCAGATTAGCGGCGGCGGTCGGGATTTGCCCGCCGGCAGCGCCCTTGTCTTCCGTGACGGTGTTTAACAGGTGATCGGCAATCAGTTCCGCCTGGAACTTGCCGAGTTCATAGCAATAGGTGATCTCGCGCTTTTCCGCCGACCAGTAGACGTCGGGACGGCCGCAGGACTTGGCCGTCAGCTTGACGTCCCCCTTCAAGCCATAGCCGCTAAAACTGCGGCTGATGAGATCGAGAACCTTCGATTCCTTGATCATGATGGCGTAGGGCTCAAGCTCCGGGTCGCGCGGCGGCACGTAGCTGACGGAGAATCTGGAAGGGGTCTGGCTGCGGTGGGGGCTCAGAAAATTCTCCCAGGCCGAAGCAACGCCCGGATAGGCGGCGGCGCATTTGTCGAATTCGGCATTGTTGAGCCCCATCATGGCGGCCAGATCGCCATAACCGTCCTTGTCACGGCCGACCATCAGGCAGGCCATGTTGCGATCTCGGCTCCTGTCGGGCACCAGCGCGGAGAAGACCGGGGCTTCGTGTTCAGGCAAGGTCTCCGCCTCACGCGCCAGATACCAGCTGTCCGTGGCATTGACGAGCGCGGTGTCGAGCCATTCCTCGTTGGCCTGGAGGATGAGCGTGCCAGCCAGTTGATCGGCCGGCGCCTGCACACTTGCCGTGTCCGCCGTTCCGAAATCCGAGATCAGCATGCGCGCACCCTCGTGATAAAGCGAGAAGATCGCATTGCCGATGACGAAATTGACCGCCTGCTGAAGCTGTTCGTCGGACAGGCCATCGAGACCGGAGGCGACCTGCGCCTCGGCGTCAATCGGAGCCGTCAACGAAACGAAAGCCAGCGGAACGGCGGCCAGAAAACGACGGAACATAAAATCAGACCTTCCGGGAACGAGGAGCGTCACTGATTCCCGAAGCTAACGAGTCACGCAATGGGCTGGTTGCATCGACTGTCAAGAATCGGGTGGATAGTGATCCGTTTCGGGACCATAGCTGCAAAGAAGCAACGCCGAACCCAACCCAGGAGGTCTCCGTCATGACCGATCTCGTTTTCACTGCAATGCCGGCTAAGGAAGCCGAAGCCTACCGGGCGGGAGCCGCCGACGCCTATGGCAATCCGCCGGAGAGAGCCGTTTCTCCCGGCGGCATGCCCTGCCGCCATTGCCTTTCCCAGATCGGGGAAGGCGAAGGGATGCTGATCCTCGCCTACCGGCCCTTTCCCTCGCTGCAGCCCTATGCGGAAACAGGCCCGGTGTTTTTGCATGCCGACGCCTGTGAGCGCTATCCGCAGACGCAGGCCATTCCGCCGATGCTGGACAGCCCGGATTATATCGTGCGCGGTTATGGAGCCGATGACCGCATCGTCTACGGCACCGGCGCGGTGACGGCGACAGACGAGATCGTTTCGCGCGCGCGGCACCTTCTGGAGCGCGCGGATGTCGCTTATGTACATGTGCGCTCCGCCCGCAATAATTGCTATCAGTGCCGTATCGACACAGCATAATCGGCAATTACATGCAATTTTAAGAGAAGAACTAAACGGCTCTCAAGTTTTTCGCGCCATGATGCAGGTATCGGAAACAATTGATTTGAGCAGCAAAATGACAAACAACCTTAATATGGCGACCCGGACCGCGCCCCGCAGCAAGACCAGGATTTTTGCGACCGTGCATTATTTCAGCCAGTCGACCAGAGGGCGTGTGGTCGATCTTTCCGCCACGGGAATGGCGCTCGAGCTGGATGGACCTTTCGCCGCCGCCAAGGGCAGCCGGGTCAAGGTGCAGAGTGAGGATCTGGGCTTCATCGAGGGCGTCGTGCAATGGCAGCACATGAACCGCCTCGGCCTGCAGCTCAAGCTTTCCACCAACACGCTGGCGCAGCTTTCCTCCTATTTCCGCTTCTTCCACGAAGAAGTGAAACCGACCCTCGCCCGCTGATCCAGGGCACGGTAGTGCGCAGAGCAAACGATGCGCATTCTCCGGTGCGGCGACACCTGCGCCGCACTCCCGCGATAAAAAATTTATCAAACGGTTGAAAACCGGCCCATCTGTCACGGGCCTGTCATTTTGGTGATGGACTCCTCTGCGATTGCTTCTACCCTGTCATTTTTCAAGACAGAGCAAGCTTCATCCGAAGGAGTTCCCATGTCGTCGCTTCTCGCTCTCCACCCCATTACCCGGCGTTCGCTTCTGGGCGGCATCGCAGCCTCCTCGGCGCTGGTGATGCTGCACCCTTTTGCTGCGCGTGCGGCGGCCAACCAGGCGCATCTGCGTATCATGGAAACGACCGATATCCATGTTCACGTCTTTCCCTATGATTATTACGCCGACAAGCCGAACGACACGATGGGACTGGCGCGCACGGCCTCGATCATAGACACCATCCGCGCCGAAGCCGGAAACTCGATGCTGGTGGACAATGGCGACTTCCTGCAGGGCAACCCGCTCGGCGACTATATCGCCTATGAGCGCGGCATGAAGGCCGGCGACAAGCACCCCGTGATCAACGCCATGAACGTGCTGGGTTACGATTGCGGCACGCTCGGCAACCACGAATTCAATTACGGTCTCGACTATATGTCGAACACGCTGGCGGGTGCGGGTTTCCCTTACGTCTGCGCCAACCTCACCAAGGGCCAGCTTGCTTCCGATCCGAAGAACGACGAGCTGTTTTTCAAGCCCTATGTCATTCTGGAAAAGCAGATCCGCGACGGCGGCGGCGTGACGAGCCCGGTCAAGGTCGGCATCATCGGCTTCGTGCCGCCGCAGATCATGATGTGGGATTCCAAGAACCTCGAGGGCAAGGCGCAGACGCGCGATATCGTCGAGGCGGCGAAAGCCTGGGTTCCGGTCATGAAGGAGGAAGGTGCGGATATCGTCATCGCCCTTTCCCATTCCGGTATCGACGGCAAGGGCCAGACCGAGCGCATGGAAAACGCCTCGCTTTATCTGGCGGGTGTCGAAGGCATCGACGCGATCTTCACCGGCCACCAGCATCTGGTCTTCCCCGGTCCGAAGACCTGGGACGGCATTGAGGGTGCGGATGCCGTCAAGGGCACGCTCATGGGCAAGCCGGCGGTAATGGCCGGTTTCTGGGGCTCGCATATGGGCCTCATCGACCTGCTGCTCGAAAAGGACGGCAAGAGCTGGAAGATCGTCGACTTCACCTCCGAAGCCCGGCCGATCTACCACCGCGACGAAAACCGCAAGGTCGTCGCCGATTTCACGGACAAGGCGGAAGTTCTCGCCGCCGCCAAGGCCGATCACGAGGCGGCCCTCGCCTATGTGCGCCGTCCCGTCGGCAAGACCTCCGCGCCGCTCTATTCCTATTTCGCGCTGGTGGCCGACGATCCTTCCGTACAGATCGTCTCCAATGCCCAGACCTGGTACATCAAGGACATGCTGAAGGAAGGGCAATATAAGGATCTGCCCGTGCTTTCGGCGGCAGCCCCCTTCAAGTCCGGCGGTCGCGGCGGTGCGGATTATTATACCGATGTCCCCGCCGGTGACATCGCCATCAAGAACGTCGCCGATCTTTACCTCTACCCCAACACGGTGCAGGCGGTGCTGATCAACGGCGCGCAGGTGAAGAACTGGCTGGAAATGTCGGCCGGCATGTTCAATACGGTCGAGGCCGGGGCAAAGGACGCGCCGCTGCTGAATGCGGACTTCCCGTCCTATAATTTCGATGTCATCGACGGCGTGACCTATCAGATCGACATTTCCAAACCGGCGAAATTCGACAAGGACGGCAAGGCGGTCAACCCGGACAGCAACCGCATCGTCAACCTGCAATTTGAAGGCAAGCCGATCGATCCCGAGCAGAAATTCGTGGTGGCGACCAATAATTACCGGGCGAGCGGCGGCGGCAAATTCCCCGATATCGCCGGCGACAAGGTGATCTTCGTGGCCCCCGATACCAACCGCGACGTGATCGTGCGCTATATCATCGATCAGGGCACCATCAACCCGTCTGCGGATGCCAACTGGTCCTTCGCGCCGGTGGCCGATACCACGGCGATCTTCGAAACCGGCCCCAAGGGCCGCCACTATGCGGCCGATATCAAGGGCGCAAAGATCGAGGATGCCGGCGACGGCGCGGAAGGTTTCGCGAAGTTCCGTCTGGTTCTTTGAGGGCTGCGGGCTGCGGCCTTCGGCTGTTGGCGGCAGGGTGAAGCTCTGCCGTCATCCTTGGGCTTGTCCCAAGGATCTAACCACGTCGAATTAAATCAATCCGTAGCAGATCCTCGGGACAAGCCCGAGGATAACGCCGAGTTTGGTCGAAACTATCGGCACTACCGAGGGCTATCCCCTCAATCGCGTCCACCGAGCGCTCGCAGCAGAAGCGGCAGTTCCAATTGCGGTTTCTGCTCTATGCGCCGATAATCGCTGCCATCGCGGTTGCGGCGGATGAGCCTCAGGCCGACCATGTCGCGTCTCAGCATCGCCGCATCCCCGAACAGGTGCAGGCTATCCAGAAAAATACTGAATTCGCGCTCGGAAAAGCTCCGCCCGGCAGGAATTTTCGCCCATAGGTACCAGAGGCACAGTTCCTGCTGGGAGCGGCGGGCCGGCCATTGCATCAGCCGGCCGGCGGCGTCGAAGACACGAACGGTCTTCAGCACCCTGCCCTCATTAGCTGCCGGCAGCATATCTGGTCGGGATGGTCCGCTGTCATCGGATGGCTCGCGCGAGGCTCGCAAGTGCTGGAAATTTCGAAACCCGGCAGCCCGGCTCAGAAGATTGAGCATCTCCACATGGCTTGGCTTTCGGTCCAGCCTGCCGATCTGCTCGCGGACGGATTTGGCGAAAGTCGAGAGGTCGGCGATATCAATGGAAAGGATCGAACGTGGCATGACTTACCCTCAAGTGCCATTCCGAAAAGGTGTCGCTGATCGCCGGCTTCCGACATGGCACGGGATAAGTGCTGCCAAACTTTAAAAATGCAGGTTTAGCTTCCCTTGCGGGACGGCGATGCCTCGGTGAACTGCTGACCGTGGTTTAGGTATAGGCAGGCGACCCGCCCGCGTCAATTGGCCTTGCTGGCATAGCGCCGAGGTTGCCGCGCGTCTCTTCTCCCCGCCGGGAAAAGGTGGCCCCGCTCGGTCCAGACATAGTTAGACAATGTCACTCAGCGGCGACAGAAATGGTTCTCTGCTTGTGTGCCGCAAGCATCCCGTTGAAATCCTTGTGGTTCGGGCAGGCAGAGAGGCGTTGCTGAAATGCTTCGGCAAGCCATTGGCCGGCGGGGCCGGCGGGTGAATCGACCCGCCGCAGCGCAAAGAGCGGATATTCGCCCTGTTCATAGGCCTCGAGTTCAAGCGCCTTGAGGCTGCCATTGGTGATGTCGTTACGAACGATCGATGCGGGCAGGCCGCCCCAGCCCAGACCGCCCTTGATGAGCTGGTATTTTGTGGCGATGTCGCTGACCCGCCATGTCTTGTAAGAAAGCACATTGAAATCGCGGCCCTTGGTCAGGCCGGATGCATCGGTTACGACAAGCTGAACCTCCTCGCGCACATCGGCAAGGCCCAGCGGCCGCTCGATCTGCGCCAGCGGGTGATCCGACGCGACGACCGGCAACATGAAGGAATGGCCGACCTTTTCGACGACGAGTTCATCATCCTGGCGCAGCATCGCCCCGCCAATGCCAACACCTGCCTTGCGGGAGAGCACCATCTCCATGACCATGCCCAGCTCGCCGACATTGAGGCTGAGGGTGACGGTTGGGAATTGCTGGCGAAAATCCCGCAGCACGGCCACCATGGCCTCCGCCGGCACCATGGTGCTGATGGCGACCGAGAGTTCCGCCTCAAGCCCCTGCTTCAGCCCCTTGGCGCGGGCGCGCATCTCCTGCAGTCCGGCGACGATGCGCCTTGCATCCTCCAGCATGGCGCGGCCTTCATCCGTCAGCTTCGGCTGGCGCACGCCGCTGCGCTCGAACAGCGTCACTTCAAGCTGCGCCTCGAGATTGGCGATGGTGTAGCTGACCACCGACTGGGCGCGATTGAGCGCCCGTGACGCGGCGGAAAAACTGCCGGTCTCGGCAACCGTCAAAAACACCTGCAATTGATCGAGGGTCGGGTTCGCGTCCATGTCCCATCCATTTCATCGATAGATTGCTTCCACATTATCACAGTTTTCTTGATGGCAGTAATTTTTCATATAGAGCGCAAAGGAAGGGCATCGTGCTCTCCCGCCCTCCCAAGGCGCCCGTCAATTCATCGCATATGCAAGGAAAGACCATGTCCAACATTCTTCTCATCACCTCCAGCCCGCGTGGCGACGAATCGGTTTCCAACAAGTTTGCCGGTGAACTCGCAAACAAGCTGAAGGCCAAGTCGGCTTCCAACACCCTTGTCCACCGCGATCTCGCTGCTGACCCGATCCCGCATCTCGACACCGTCAAGACCGCCGCCATCCGCAAGGCGCCCGACCAGCGCACCGCCGAAGAAGCGGTTGCCGCCGATTATTCCGACAAGCTGGTGACCGAGCTTCTCGCCGCCGACACCGTCGTCATCGGCACCGGCCTTATCAATTTCAACATTTATTCCGGCCTGAAGTCGTGGATCGACAATGTCGCCCGCGCCGGCCAGACCTTCAAATACACCGAAACCGGCCCGGTCGGCCTCGCCACTGGCAAGAAGGTCTACATCGTACTGGCCGCTGCCGGCGTTTACTCCGAAGGCCCGGCGGTATCGATGAACCATGCCGTTCCTTACCTGAAGACCGTTCTCGGCTTCATGGGCATGACCGATGTGGAAGTCATCTATGTCGAAGGCCTGGCATTCGGTCCGGAAGCCGTCGAAAAGGCTGTGGCTGCCGCTGAAGCCAAGGTTGCCGAGCTGGCGCAGGCCGCCTGAGGCACATCGAATGTCTGGGCGATGCCGGCCAGGGTTGCCGGTATCAGCCGACCCACATTCCGTAACGGCCGTGGACCTGGTCCCGGCCGTTATTTTTTGCCGCATAGAGCCGCGCATCGGCCTCCGATAGGAGCGCGCGGAAAAGCTGTCCATCCTCGAAAGCGGTGGCGACGCCGATACTGACGGTCAGCGGCGAACCGTCCGGCCGCTGCAGGTCCGCAAGGATCGCTGCCCGAAGATTGTTCGAAAATGCCAGCGCCGTTTCATGCGCCATTGCCGGCAGGAGGACAACGAATTCCTCACCGCCAAAGCGGTAGAGATGGCCCAGCGGCTGCACCGCGCGCTTCAGGACGGCGGCGAATTCCCGCAAGATATCATCGCCCTGCAGGTGTCCGAACGTATCGTTGACGGTCTTGAAATGATCGATATCGACAATCAGCACGCTGACCGGCCGCTTTTTCTCCAGGCACTCCACGACGACGGAGGGCGCATCGAGCTCCATGCGGGCGCGGTCCGATACGCCGGTCAACATATCGCGTCCGGAGCGGGACAGAAGCTCCTCGTAACGTTCCCTGAAGGTGAGATCGTTAAAGACATCGGCAACGCTGCGGCGTGTCAGAAAGCGGCCCTTGGCCGATGTCAGCCAGAGATAGGTGGCAAACAGCAGCGAATAGATGCCGACTGCCGCCATCTTCGCCTTCCAGCCGTCGTAAAAGACATCGAGAGGGGCGTTGAACAACAATCGCAGCGCCCCATAAAAACCCGCCTGATCGAAGCTCAGGATAACGACGCCGCAGATCGCAAAGCGCAGTACGATATGGCGCTGCAGATAACGCCCCAGTTTTTCGTAAAACAGGATGATGGCGATGGCGTCGATATAAAGCAGGCTGGTTCCCCAAACCATCAGCACGCCCATGTCATCCAGAAATGCGGTGCTGACCGACTGCCCGGGAACGATCGCCACCGTCTGATGGAAACGGATGATCTGCGCCATGATGACGGTCACTATATTGCCGAGAAACAGGCCGTAGATCGGCTGTCGAACGACCGCCGCGTCCTCCCGCATATAGAGCATGAGGATCATCATCAGCTTGCCGGCAAAAAGGATCGAGGAGCCGGGCGATGCCACACCGAAAGGCAGCTGCACGTAAAATACGGCCGCCAGGTAGGTTTCCAGAAAATGCATGACGCCCAGCGCGGTGAGAAAAACACCGATGCCGAGAATATGCCGGTAATGAAGGAAGGCCGTCATTACCGAGAAATAGACGACGGCTTCCGTCAGAAAGAGGGCGAGATTTGCCCATTGCATCGGCGCATGCCTTACCTCTACGCGCCGCGCGGCGTCAGTGGCGCGCGGCTTCACATTTTGAGGAGGATAGGCCGAAGCAAACAACGGAATCTTAATATCCGAGGCAAGAAAGCGTCATCATTTTCCTGGGAAAAGCGAAGCGCCGTTCTGGTCGATGATGAGCTTTGCCTTGCGGATCGTGAACTCAACCGCATCGTCCATGCTGGTGAAGACGTCGGCGCGCACGAATTCATGCACCAGCACTTCATCGCCGGCTTTTTTTTCGATGCGGCCCGCCAGGCGGAACTGGCCGCCTTCCTTGATCGGCGTCGCATAGATCAGATAGTCGCCATGCGCATGCGGCTCCGCCTGGGCGACCTTCTGCGGCGCGTCGGAGGACGGCTGGCCGGAGCCGAAGGCCGAGAGGATTTTGGAAAAAAACGATGCCATGGCTTTCACTCCCTCAATCTGTGTCAGTTTTGAAGGGCGGAGGTGATCCGCCCTTCCCTGCCTCTTCCGATCAGATGATCAGGTTCGACAGGATGTCGTTTTCGGTGATGTCCTCATAACCGAGACCGGCGGCTTCGAAGCGCTCCAGCAGGCCGGCGAAATTCTCCTTCGCGCTGGTTTCGATACCGATCAGGATCGAACCGAAATTGCGGGCCGATTTCTTCAGATATTCGAAACGGGCGATATCGTCATCCGGGCCGAGCAGGTTTAGGAAATCGCGCAACGCGCCGGGGCGCTGCGGCAGGCGCAGAATGAAGTATTTCTTCACGCCCGTATAACGCATGGCGCGTTCCTTCACGTCCGGCAGACGCTCGAAATCGAAATTGCCGCCGGAGACGACGGCGATGACCGTCTTGCCTTCCAGCCTCTCGCGGCCGAGCTTTTCCAGCGCGGTAATTGCCAGCGCGCCGGCCGGCTCCAGCACCACGCCTTCGAGATTCAGCATCTCGATGATCGTCACGCAGATGGCGTTTTCCGGGATGAGCATGACCTGCTCGGCCGGAAAATCCTTCAGAGCCTTGAAGTTCAGGTCGCCGATGCGGGCGACGGCGGCGCCGTCGACGAAATTATCGACCTTGTTCAGCGTCACCGGTTCGCCGCTTTCAAGGCTTTTCTTCAGGCTCGGCGCCCCTTCCGGCTCGCAGAACACGAAGTTCTCCTTGCGGACCGTGCCGGCCAGAAAGCCCGATAGACCGGCAGAAAGACCCCCGCCGCCAACGGGCATGACGACGATATCCGGCTTCGTGCCTTCCGGAAGCTGATCCATGATTTCGGCGGCGACCGTCGCCTGGCCTTCGATGATGTCCTCATGGTCGAAGGGCGGCACCATGTAGCCGTCATTGTCCTCAACATATTTGCGGGCGGCGGCATAACACTGGTCGAATATATCGCCCACCAGACGGATGCTGATGAATTCGCCGCCGAAGATGCGGGTCTTTTCGATCTTCTGCTGCGGTGTCGTCACCGGCATGAAAACAACGCCTTGAACACCGAAATGACGGCAGGCGAAAGCAAAGCCCTGCGCATGGTTTCCGGCTGAAGCGCAGACGAAAACCTTGCCTTTGCCGGCCTTGGCCACCGCCTTGCGCAGGAAGTTGAATGCGCCTCTAATCTTGTAGGAACGAACCGGGGACAGATCCTCACGCTTCAGCCAAATCGACGCGCCATATCGACGGCTGAGATGTTCATTCAACTGCAACGGCGTTTCCGGGAATATTTCCCGCACTTCTCGCCGCGCTGCTTCCACAAGCTGCTTGTCCACGATAGTCAATCCATTGAAATTCATAATGGCACCCGCTATGCCATAGGAAGACGTCCGAGACAAAGACTCATTTCAGCGCGGCAACAAACTCCGGGTTTCATTTCTTGAACAGCAACCTTCTGCGCTCGGTCATATATGTGGCGTCCATCTTCGGGCTTTACATGGCGACGGCCATGTTCCTGCCGGCGCTCACCGATCTTTATTACGGCAATGACGACTGGATGGTGTTTGCGCTGTCGGGTTTCATGTGCGGGGGCTTTGCGCTTGCCTGTGCGCTGGCGACGCGCGGTCCGATTGCGGCCTTCAACAAACGTTTCGGCTTTCTGCTCGTCAACTTGCTCTGGCTGGTGTTTTCCATTGTCGGCGCGGTTCCGCTTTACCTGTCCGAACTCAACCTGACGCTCGGCCAGGCGCTGTTCGAATCCGTTTCCGCGATTACGACGACGGGGTCTACAGCCATTGCCGGTCTCGACAACGCGCCGCAGGGCATCCTTCTGTGGCGTTCGCTGCTGTGCTGGCTTGGCGGTATCGGTATCGTGGCGCTGGGCCTCTTCATCCTGCCGCTGCTGCGTGTCGGCGGCATGACCTTCTTCCGCATGGAATCTTCCGACACCGGCAACGACCGGCCTTTTGCGCGGCTCGCGAGCTTCACCCGGGCTTTTGTGGCCATTTACATCATCATGACGCTTGCCTGTACGATCGCTTACGATTTTGCCGGCATGTCGCATTTCGATGCGCTGAACCATGCCATGTCGACGGTCGCGACCGGCGGTTTTTCCACCCATGACGCGTCTTTTGCCTATTTCAACAATACGGCGCTGCTGTGGATCGCCACCATCTTTCTGATCTTCGGCAGCCTGCCCTTCTCGGTCATGATCCTGCTTGCGGTGCGCCGCCGGCTGGAAACGCTGCGCGACCCGCAGATCGCCGTTTTCCTCGGTTATCTCTGTGCGATCTCGATTGCGGTTGGAGTCTACCATCATTTCAGGAACGGTGTGCCGCTGGATGACGCGCTCAGCCATTCCTTCTTCAATATGACCTCGATCCTTTCGACCGGCGGCTTTGCCAGCGACGATTATACGCTCTGGGGGCCTTTCGTCGTCGTCGTCGCCTTTTTCGCCACCTTCATGGGCGGCTGTTCCGGCTCGACGGCGGGCGGTATCAAGGCCTATCGTTTTCTCATCATGTTCAACGTGGTGCGCGCCGGGCTGAAGAAGCTGATCTATCCGAACGCGGTCTATTCGGTGCGTTACGGCCAGCAGGTGGTCGATCCCGATACCATCCGGACAATCTTCCTGTTCGTCAGCTGCTTCATCGCGCTGTGGATCGCCGGCAGCCTTGCCATGAGCCTTATGGGTTACGATTTCCTGACCGCCACCTCGGCCGTTGCGACCTCGCTCGCCAATGTCGGACCCGGCATCGGCCCGATCATCGGCCCGGCAGGCAATTTCTCCACCATCAGCGATCCCGCGCTTTATCTCCTCTCGGTCCTGATGCTGCTCGGACGTCTGGAAATCCTGACGGTTCTGGTGCTGCTGATGCCGATCTTCTGGCGCAGCTGATGTCGCGGCATACTTGTTGAGCGCCGGCGAATAAAGCGCTTGACCTTCCCACGTTGGAATAGTCCAGGCTCCTCCTGTTAGAATTCCAAACCATGGAGAACCGCCTATGTGCACCGCTCACCAGCATCACGCCGAAACCACCACGGCACCGGTTGATGCAGACCTTTCTTTTCACGTTGAAGACATGACCTGCGGTCACTGCGCCGGAGTGATCAAGGGCGCGATCGAAAAGACCGTTCCCGGCGCCGCCGTGCATGCCGATCCGGCAAGCCGCACGGTTGTGGTTGGCGGCGTCTCCGATGCAGCACGTATTGCCGAAATCATCACCGCTGCAGGCTATACGCCCGAAGCACGCGCCTGATCCGAAGAGATACCGGCGGCGCTTCATCCCTGCAGCCGCCGGATCGCCCCACCTGCCCCGCTTCACGCTGCATTATGTGACGGGTTTTGGACGGCATCCGTCCCTCTTTCCTCCCCGATGGCGAACGCCCTATCCCTTTCAATCAGGGATGACGGAGGAGATTTTTCCAATTTAATGAAGCGAATCATCCACATGCCGTCACACCGGCCTTGTGAACCTGTCTGTTCCCCTCCTCCGTCATTTCGACCTTGAGCCGGAACCAGCCGACGTGCGTATGTACGGCGGGAAGATTCCTTTCAGCCCAAGGACTTGGGCTGGCTGGATTCCGGCTCAGGGCCGGAATGACGGAGGAGAGGTTCAAGGGCCTTATCGCAAGAAAGACCCGGCTCTTGCGAGCCGGGTCCCTCTCAATCAGCACCATCGCACCAACTTACTTCGTCGCCAGATCCTTGGTCATGACAAAATAGTTCAGCGGATGCGGCTTGTAGTTTTCGAGCTTTGCCGAATAGGCATCGAACACGGTCTCATGGATGAGGAAGACGGAGACGGCTTCGTCATAAATCTTCTTCGCCGCTTCGCCGTAAATGGCGTAACGCTTGGTGGGTTCGCCCGCCGAATAGGCGGATTTGATCAGCTTGTCCGTCTCCGCATTGCAATAGTGCGAGATATTGTAGCTGCCGCCGCAGGTATAGTCGGCATTCAGGAAACCGGCCGGTTCGGCGACATCGGTGGCGTAACCGCGAGACAGCAGCGCCATGTCGAAGTTGCCGGCCAACATGTCGGGCTCAATGGCGCTGTAATCGGCAACGCGAACATCGACCTTGATGCCGATTTCCTGCAACTGCGCCTGGATGATCGCCGCGACGTCCTTGAGTTCGGTCTTTGCGGTATAGGCAAGGAGCGTCACCTTCAGGCTGCCGGGTGCAACGCCGGCCTCTTTCAGAAGGTCCTTGGCTTTTTCCACGTCATACGCGGGTTTGGTTTCCTTTGCAGCCCACGGTTCGCCGGCCGCGAAAGGCATGGTCGCGCCCTTGACTACGCCTTCATAGATACTCTCGGCGATACCACCCGTATCGATGGCGGCCTGGATCGCCTGACGCACCTTGATATTGTTGAAAGGCGGCTTTGAATTATTCAGCAGCAACTCGGTGATACGCGGCGACGGGATTGGCGCGACCTTGACGCCATCGGTGGATTCGATGGTCTTGACCGTCCATGGCGGCACGAGCCGGGAAACCTGCGCTTCCCCGGTTCGAACCTGGGTGGCGCGTGTGTCGGCATCGGGCACGAAATTGACACGGCCGCCGGAAAGTTTCGGCATGCCGCCCCAATAATCGTGATTGGCCGTCAGAACCATATGCTGGCTGGGATCGACCTCGGTGATCTTGAAAGGTCCGGTGCAGGTTCCGATGGGATCGACCTTACCGTCCTTGTAGGCGGATGGAGCGAGGATCGAGGTAGCAGGGCTTGCCATCTGCGCCGGCAGCAGCACGGAGGGTTCGATCGTCGTGATCTTCACCACATCATCGCCGCCAGCTTCGACGGCGGCAATCAGCTTCGGAGAGAAGGCACGGGCGGGCACGGGTGCTTTTAGGAGATTACTGAGTGCATTGACCGCGGCCTTGGCATCGAGCGGTTCGCCGTTCTGGAACTTGACGCCCTTGCGCAGCTTGAATTCCCACACCTTGGGATCAATCTGCGTCCAGGACTCGGCGAGGCTTGGCTCCAGCTTCATGTCATAACCGACACGCACCAGGCTTTCGAAACAACCCGCACGCGAGCCGAGATAGGCATCGTCGGAAGCCATCTGCCAGCCGGTCTTCACACCGAAATTATCGTCATAGGTAATCGTGGCGGCCTCTGCCGCAGGCGCTCCAAACGAAACCACAATGGCGCATGACGCCAGAAGTACGTGCTTCATCATAGAATATTCCCCTTTTATTTTCGATGACAACGCTCACAATTCGTATATTTTCACGAAATTTCACTCAATCACTACAAAGGCAATAAGAATATCCTATGGATATCTCTCGATTATCCATTCGAATATTATCTATTTTACGTTTTGTACTCGGAATTTTATTCCGATATTAATCCGTAAACACACAATTCATCTGTTTTTACGGCAACAGAAAACTGTAACTGCGTTGTCCGTCAGCCCCATTCCCGCCAGCGATGGCAGCGCGCGAAATGCTCGCCGGAAACGCCTTCCAGAACGGGTTCCACCTCGCCGCATATCTCGGTCGCATATTTGCAGCGGGTGTGGAATTTGCAGCCGTTCGGAGGATTGAGAGGGCTCGGCAGATCGCCGTCCAGAAGCATCTCCGGTGCATATAACCCCGTCTCGTCCAGCATCGACGATGCTATGAGAGCCTTGGTATAGGGGTGCTTCGGCGCCCGGAAAAGCTCCTCCCGGTCGGCGATTTCAACGACACGTCCGAGATACATCACCGCGATGCGATCGCAGAGATAACGCACTACGCGCAGATCGTGGGAAATCATCAGAACCGTCAAACCGTGACGGCGCTTCATGTCCATCAGAAGGTTCAGGATTTGCGTGCGCATCGAGGCGTCGAGCGCCGATGTCGGCTCGTCGCAGACAAGGAAGCTCGGATTGAGAAGCAGGGCGCGGCCGATGACGACGCGCTGCAACTGGCCGCCGGAACACTGGCTCGGATACCGGTCGTAAAAAGAGCCGTCGAGGCCGACCTCTTCCAGCATCCGGAAAACCCGGGCCGTGCGCTCCTCACGCGTGCCGATGCCATGCTGGGCAAGCGGCGCTTCCATGCTCTGGCCGATACGCATGCGCGGATCGAGTGCGGAATAAGGGTCCTGAAACACCAGTTGCACGACCCGGCGCATACGCCGGAGCGCCTCACCCTGCATGTGCAGCATATCGTTCTGCCCGATGCTGACCTCGCCTTTCGTTGCGTGGGTCAGCCGCGTAATCAGCCCGGCAACCGTGCTTTTGCCGCATCCGGATTCACCGACGAGACCAAGCACTTCCCCCTCGCCGATCGTCAGGGAAACATCGTCGACGGATTTCACCACACGGTGACCGAGACCCGATATGGGATAATATTTGCAAAGGTTTTTCGCGACCACGAAGGGTCGCTTGCCGTTTTCCGCCGATGGCGGGGTCTGTGTCGTCGCTGTCGCTAGCATCGTCGCCCTCCCTCAGCAGACCGTGTGACTGGCATGGTCGTGGCTGGCATGATCGTGGTTGGCATGGTCGTGGCCGACCGCCCAGCACCGCGCCTTGCGTCCTTCGGGCAAGGCATTCAGATCCGGTTCCGAGGCCATGCAGCGGCCTCTCATGCCTGTTGAATTGGCAAGCGCGCAGCGCGGATGAAACCGGCAGCCGCAGGACATGTCATGGGCCTGCGCACTGGAGCCGGGGATCGTCAGCAGCTGCCCCTCGCTGTCGGTGGTCAAAAGCGAACAGCTGATGAGCGCCCTGGTATAGGGGTGCTGCGGCGCCTTGAGGATCGCCTGGGTCGGCCCCTCCTCGACGATGCGGCCGGCATACATGACCGCGATCCGGTCCGCGAAGGCGGCGACGACCGAGAGGTCATGGGTGATGAGCAGCGTGGCAAGCCGGCGCTTGCGGCGTTCGTCGTCGAGCAGTCGCAGGATTTGTGCCTGAACGGTGACATCAAGCGCCGTCGTCGGTTCGTCGGCGATCAGAAGCCGCGGATTGCCGGAGAGTGCGGCCGCAATCATCACACGTTGCGCCATGCCGCCGGAAAGCTCGTGCGCGAAGCATTGCGCCCGCGCCGACGGATCGGGAATGCCGACATCCGACAGAAGGCCGACGACCCGGTTAAGCGCGGCGTGCCGGCTCATTTTACGGTGGATCCAGAGCGGCTCCGCCACCTGCGTCCTCACCCGGCTGGTTGGGTCGAGCATGGCCTGCGGCTGCTGGAACAGCATGCTGATATCTGCGCCGCGCAGCGCATCGAGTTCGGAGGATGAAAGCGCGAGAATATCGCGACCGGCAAAGGAAATGCGGCCGGAATTGATTTCCGCGCCATGCGGCAAAAGCCGCATCAGTGACAGCGCCGTCATGCTCTTGCCCGACCCGGATTCGCCGACGAGAGCGACGACTTCTCCGGCGTTGACGGAAAGCGTCAGGCCCGAAATAACAAACTTGCGGCCATTTTGCGCCGGCACTGAAACGTGCAGGTCCTCTATCTCCAGAAGCGGTGCGCATTCAGGGGATATGGCCGTATTGGCAAGCGTTTGTCCTTCGATATTCATAAGAGTTCCCCTTATTTTTATTGAATCGGAGGCATTGCGTATTCTTCATGCGGCTTCAGACGATATTACTCTCCTTCCGGTTCCGTTGCGTCATCTATGTTTGACAATCGTCAAATCGACCATTGCCCGTTGGCAGGCGTCAATGACCGTTGGTTTTCTTCGTTTCCAGGTTCAGGCCATGGCCGATCCACGTCACGCTGAGCGCCGCCAGGAAAATCGCCAGACCCGGTGCAATGACGAGAACGGGCATCCGTTCCGCGTAAGCCTGCGCATCGGCCAGCATCAGCGCCCAGTCGGCCGCTGGCGGCTGTACGCCGAGGCCCAGAAACGACAATCCGCCCACCGTTATCAGCTTGTGGCCAAAGCGCAGGAACGCCACGGCCGCGATGGGCCAGATCGTGTTGGGAATGATATGCCGGAAGATGATGAAGCGCCGTGTGCAGCCGAGCACCTCTGCCGCGCGGATATATTCGCGGGAATTGATCGATAGCGTCAGCCCCCGCGCCAGCCGCGCAAAAGGTGTCCAGCCAACGATGGTCAGCGATGCGATCAGCGTGCCATATCCCGGACCGAAGATTGCGACGAGGAAAATCGCGATCACCACGTCCGGTATGGCGATGAGCAGGTCCACGATGCGCATCAGCACTTCGTCGACGATGCCGCGGCTGCGGCCGCTGATGATGCCGATGAAGGTTCCGATCACCACCGACAGAATGACGGTGATGGCGGCAATCGTGACCGTGAAGCGGCCGCCGATCAACAGCCGGCTCAAGACATCGCGCCCGAGATGGTCCGTCCCAAGCCAATAGGCAGCGCTCGGCGCATTCAGCCTGAGCCGAAGGCTCTGCTTTGCCGGATCATAGGGCGAAATCCACGGCGCGATCACCAGCAAGAGGATGATGACGAGAAAAATCGCCGATCCCGCATAGAAGGTCCAGTGCCGGCGGCGGATGAAATCCGTGAAGCGGGCGAGGTTCGAAGGGCGCTTGGGCGTGGTCATCGGCATGGCGGCGGCAGACGCGCTCGGGAAGTGGCTAATGGTCATGGTGAGCTCGCATTGCTGGATTGATCAGGACATAAAAGCTGTCGGCGAGGGTATTGATCAGGATGGAGAGCGCCACGATGCAGATGAAACCGCCCTGCAGCATCGGAATATCGCGATTGACCACGGCGTCGTAGAGAAGCCGGCCCATGCCGGGAATGGCGAAGATGACTTCCACCACCACCGATCCGCCAAGCAGGCCGGCAAGCCACAGGGCGAAGAAGGTGACCACCGGCAGCGAGCCGTTGCGAATGCCGTGGCGCATGACCGTGCCATGCATGCCGAGACCGCGGCTGCGGGCCGCCGTGATATAGGGCGCGCGCAGAACTTCGGCCATTGCCGCACGCGTCACCTGGGTGAAATAGGCAAGCGGCCGCAGCGTCAGGGTCAGCGCAGGAAGCACCAGCGAACGCCAGCTATCCCATCCGGCCGAGGGCAGCCAGCCGAGATAGAGCGCGAAGACCAGCGCCGACATCGGCGCAAACCAGTATTCGGGCGTTGCAACGAAGGTCTGGATCATCAGCGTCGCGAAATTGTCCAGCCGACCGCCGGGACGCATCGCCGCCAGAGTGCCGAGCGGCAGGGCGACAGCCACCGCGACCGCCAGCGCCGTCAGCGCCAGCGTCACCGACACCCAGAGCGACCGCAAAAGCTCGGCGGCGACCGGCTGGCTGCTGGTGAAGGAAAATCCGAGATCGCCCCGCAGCGCGCCCGACAACCAGGCGAAATATTGCACATAGAGCGGGCGGTCCAGTCCGAGGCTGACCCTGAGCGCCTCGACCGCATGCGGATCGAGCGCCGTATCTCGCATGCGCGACATGAGAATGGTGCGGGCCGGATCGCCGCCCGCCATATAGGGCAAAAGAAACGCGATGACGGACACGATCGCCAGCATCAGGCACAGAATAAGGAAGCGCTGTATTATCTGTATCCACATGGCTTGGTCTCCTTCACCACAATTGGCGTCTGCACTGCAATCCACGCCCGTTTCCCAAAGGAAAACGGCCGCTTATTTCACCGGGCGCTGTAGATCCATCACCGGACCGGAGGTGCCCTTCAGCATTCCGGTGCGCTTGGGCACGATGGCCACGGTCGTAAAATCGATATCTTCGGCATGGGCGAGATCATGGATGATCGGGCAATCCGGCTCACCATTGTCAGGGCAATAGTTTGCGAGATTTCGCAGCGTGTCGGCCATCTCGCGAAGCGTATGCATCTTCGCTTCCAGATCGACGACATGTTCCATGACGATGCGTTTGACATCGCAGGAGGCGCCGCCCGGATCGCGCCAGAGCGTCATAAGCTGCCTGATCTTTTCGATGGAAAAACCGAGATCGCGTCCGCGCCGGATGAAACGCAGCGTTTCCAGATCATTGGCCGTATAGACCCTGTATCCGGACTCCGTGCGGTTTGCCGATTTGATCAGGCCGATTGTCTCGTAATGCCTGATCATCTTCGCAGAAACACCGGATGCGGTGGCGGCTGTGCCAATATTCATCGATCCTGCTCCTATCTTTCCGGGGTGAAAAACACGTCTGCATGAATGTCGGCGGTGCGTATGCCGCGCGCCAGAAGCTGCGGCACCGTCGCCTCGATCATGGCCGGCGGGCCTGCAATATAGGCTTTCCAGCCATCGAGATCGTCGAAATCATCCGCCACGGCCGCACCGACATAACCGCACCGGATATTGGCATGTTCCTCATGCGAGAGAACCGGAACGAAACTCAGATTGCCATGCCGCGCGGCGAGATCGCCGAAGCGGTCGAGCATATAGAGATCACGCTCGGCGCGCGCGCCGAAATAGACATGAACCGGTCGTTCGCGGCCCGTTGCGAGCGCCGCCTCTACAACGGCCTTGACGGGAGCGAGCCCCGAACCGCCGGCAATGCCGAGGATCGGCCCGCAATGTTTTTCCCGCAGGAACGAAGAGCCGAAAGGCCCGACTATCGTGACGGGGTCACCCGCGCTTGCGAGCGAGAAGATGCGGCCGCTCGTCATGCCGCCGGGAACATGCCGGATGTGGAATTCAATCAGTTCCTCATCCAACCTGCTGGCAATGGAATAATCGCGCGGCGAACAGTCGGGATAAAGCAGGCGCACATATTGTCCGGGTTTGAAGGTAAACTGCCCGCGATCGTCAAGCCGGATGCGGATGAGCTTGATATCGTGCGTGGCATCCACCACTTCCGCAACCACGCCCTTAAAGCGGCCGGTCGGAATATCGGCGATCTCATCCGCCCCGTCGAGCCAGCTGATGGTCATGTCGCTCAACGGCACGGCCCGGCAGGCAAGCGTCAGGCCATCGGCTTTTTCCTCTTCGGTCAAGGAGAAGGGCGTATGCTTGAGGAGATCGATTTCGCCGGAAATGAGATGCGACTTGCAGGCGCCGCAGCGGCCCATGCGACAACCATGCGGATAAGTAACCCCTGCGGCCAGTGCGGCCTGAAGCACGGTCTCACCCTGCGCCGCCATGATGCTGCGTCCGATCTGCGGCAGATAGATTGTGTTGCCGGGCGTCATCATGTCCGCCTCCTATTCGGCCGCTGCGAGCTGCATGCCGGACGATCTGTCCACCAGCGGCGCGCGGAAGCTTTTCAGGCGCAGCGCGTTCGTCAATACGAAGACGCTGGAAAGCGCCATGGCTCCGGCGGCAAGGACAGGCGACAGCAGAACGCCGTTGACAGGATACAATATTCCGGCCGCCACGGGAACGAGAGCGGCATTGTAAGCAAAGGCCCAGAACAGATTCTGGCCGATATTGCGGATCGTGGCCTTGGAGAGCGCGATGGCGTTGGCGACGCCGCGCAAATCGCCGGACATCAGCACCACATCGGCGCTTTCAATGGCGACATCCGTGCCCGTGCCGATGGCAAGGCCGACATCAGCGGCGGCCAGCGCCGGCGCATCGTTGATGCCATCGCCGACAAAGGCGACACGTCGCCCGCCGGCAGCAAGCCTCTTGACGGCCTCCACCTTGCCGTCGGGCAGAACTTCCGCCACCACCTCGTCAATGCCGAGCCGACGGGCGATGGCTTCAGCGGTGCGGCGATTGTCACCCGTGATCATCGTGACCTTGAGGCCGAGCGCATGCAGCGCCGCAATCGCCTCCGGGGTCGTCTGCTTGACTGGATCGGCAACCGCGACGATCGCGGCCAGCCTGCCATCGACGGCGGCATAAAGCGGCGACTGCCCTTCCCTGCCCAGCCGCTCGGCATCGTCTGCGAACATCGCGACATCGTAACCGAGCTTGGCCATGAACCGGTCCGCGCCCGCTTCCACCCTTCGGCCGTCAACCGTTGCCGCAACACCAAAACCGGGGGTCGCCTCGAAGCCTTCCGCATCGGCAAGCGTCAGGCCGCCATGTTTTGCAGCCTCGACGATCGCTTCGGCAATCGGATGTTCGGAATGGCTCTCCAGCGAGGCGACGAGGCGCAACACCTCATCCGCATTGAAGCCCTCTGTCGTGGTAAAATGCACCAGTTTCGGTTTGCCGAGCGTCAGGGTGCCGGTCTTGTCGACGGCGATCACATCGGCATCCCGGAGCGTCTGGAGCGCATCGCCCCGGCGGAACAGCACGCCCATTTCGGCAGCGCGGCCGGTGCCGACCATGATCGAGGTCGGCGTGGCAAGGCCCATGGCGCAGGGACAGGCGATTATGAGCACCGCAACCGCATTGACGAGCGCAAAGGTCAAGGCCGGATCGGGCCCGAACATGAACCAGATGATGAAGGTGGCGAGCGCTGCCAGCATCACCGCCGGCACGAACCAGTTGGTTACCTTGTCCACCAGCGCCTGGATGGGCAGTTTGTCGGCCTGCGCCTCCTCGACCATGCGGATGATTTGAGCGATCAGCGTATCGGCGCCGACCTTGGTGGCGCGGAAGGTGAAAGAACCGTTACGGTTGACCGTGCCGCCGACGACTTCGGAACCCGCCGCCTTGGTGACCGGCACCGGTTCGCCCGTGATCATCGATTCATCGACATAAGAAGAGCCGCTGAGGACCAGCCCGTCGACCGGCACTTTCTCGCCGGGCCGAACCACGAGCACATCGCCGGTGCGCACATCCTGCAACGGCACATCGATGGTTTCGCCATCGCGCAGCACGCGGGCGGACTTGGCCTGCAGGCCGACCAGCCGCTTTATAGCCTCGCTGGTGCGGCCTTTGGCGCGCGCTTCCAGAAAACGTCCGAGAAGGATGAGCGTGACGATGACCGCCGCCGCCTCGTAATAGACATTGGCCGTGCCGCTCGGCAGGACTTTGGGCATGAAGGTTGCGACAACCGAAAATCCCCAGGCAGCGGCGGTGCCCAGCACGACGAGCGAATTCATGTCCGGCGCCAACCGCAGAAGTGCGGGTATGCCCTTTTTGAAGAAGCGCAGGCCGGGCCCGAACAGAACCAGCGTCGTCAGCGCAAATTGCAGATACCAGCTTTCCTGCATGCCGACCGTTTCCATCACGAAATCATGGATGGCAGGCACCAGATGCGACCCCATTTCCAGCACGAAAACGGGTAGCGTCAGAACAACGGCGACGGCGAGGCTGATTTTGAGGCTGCGCAGTTCCGCCTCGCGCTTGTCCTGCTCTCCATCTCTGGCTTTGTCGGCAACAACCTCGTTCGCCTTATAGCCCGCCCGCTGGATGGCGTCCGCCAGATTGGCCGCAGAGGCGGCGTTGCCGGCGACGCGGACGGTGGCGCGTTCCGTCGCCAGATTGACGCTTGCACCGGAAACACCGGAAACGGCCTTCAACGCCTTTTCGACACGTCCGACGCAGGAGGCGCAGGTCATGCCCTCAATATCGAGTTCGATGGTTTTCTCCTCGACGGTGTAACCGGCCTGCCGCACCGCCTCGATAACGGCCGGCACATCCGGCGGCCCGGAAAAGGAAATGTCGGCACGTTCCGTTGCCAGATTGACCGATGCTTTCAGAACGCCCGGGACCTTGGCAATCGCCTTTTCAACGCGGCCGACACAGGAGGCGCATGTCATGCCATCGATCGCAATCTGATGACTCGCCCGGATCTCCATTTGTGACATGCGTATGACCCCTCTTTTCTTGTGTTAAAAAAAAGATAGGGCTTCCCATCGTGGCAAGGTCAATAGGTTCTTTTTGATGATTTTCAGGTGACGATGCCGCGCACGTGAACGGGCGTTTTCCTGCCCGCAATGATGGAAAAATGGAAGTATTCCAAAGAGAAACGGCTGCGACGGAAGGTTTCTTTAGCGCCATGCGGGAACAATCCTTCCGTACCTCGGTTGGAAATGCCTCTAACCATCAGGAGGCAGATTGATGAAGAACACCGTTTTCTCGTTAGCGCTCGCGCTGGTCGCCAGCACCGCCATGGCACAGTCCGCAACGGAGTCCACGGGCGTTAATTCCGCGCTCGGCGTTGCGCCCAAAACCGAAGACTTCGTCCTGCAGGTTTCCGCAAGCGATCTCTTTGAAATCGAATCGAGCAAGCTTGCGCTGGCCAAAGGCGATGAGGCTATCAAGGCTTTCGCGCAGCAGATGATTACCGAACATGAAAAGACCAGCGCGGAGTTAAAGGCTCTTCTCTCCGGCGGCAAAGTAACGGGAACGCCCACGACCGCTCTGACTGACGATCACAAGGAAGAAATCGACGATCTGGCCAAACTCAACGGCGCGGAATTCAACGAGGAATACGTCGATGATCAGGTCGATGCGCACGAGGATGCGGTGGATCTTTTCAAACGATACGCTGACGGCGGCGACAATGTCGAGCTCAAGGCATGGGCGGCAAAAACCCTGCCGGCACTGCAACACCACCTGGAAATGGCCCAAGGTCTGGATAAGAAGTAAGGATGAGAGTTGGTGCGGACGGCGGGACTTGAACCCGCAAGACCAATGGTCGGCAGATTTTAAGTCTGCTGCGTCTACCGATTTCGCCACGTCCGCATTACCGCGCCTTACACCTTGCAGGCAAGCGCTGTAAAAATCCGTCGTCTCCACGGCAGTCGGCCCAACGGCCGATCCCAAACGCGACGGGAGCCTCATCTACACAGGCCGGGCGGTTTCGGTCAACGGGGCCTTAGCCACACCAGGACTGATTTTTTGCGGAGATCGGATGCGCCAGCCCCTCCCGTATTAGCTGATCGGCGAAGGATACGCCCGAACGCGAAAGCCGTTTGCGTTCCGTGGCTTGCCCGCCAGCTTCGCCGGAAGACGCCACGTCGAAGGTGCCGGCATTCAGCATATCGCGAAGCCTAACCTTTGCAATGAAACCACGCTGGCGTTCTTCCATACAGCGCGCGCGGTCGATTTGCGGAACGTCGACGCCGGCGATCTGCATCTTCACACCCTTCATCCAGAAGGTGTTGCCATCGGCCACGCAATTGTTGAGGCCGGAACGACCGCAAAAGGCGAAAGTACCGCTTTTTTCACCGAGCGAGATTTTTTCGACCGAAGGGCGCGTTTCCGGCAGGATAGCGGCGACCTGGCTCGGCTGCGAGGCGGATGGCATGGCGATAGGGCGCGGCGGCACGGGGCCGTTGCTCGGCAGAGCCGGCGATGCGGGGCGAATGGACGCCACTTTTTCGGCCGTGACGGAATCTCGCTTGGCCGCCGTCGCGACTTTCGGAGAACTCGTGACCGGGGATGTCGCCTTTGCAACATGCCGTTGCGGCAAAAGGCTGTCGCGATGTTCGTAAGCCTGAATGCCGCCGGCAACGACGCCCAGCATCAGCACCCATGGCCAAACGCTGCCGCCACCCGATTTCTTCGCCGTGCGGCGTCGTGCTGTCGATTTTCGATTGCTCACAATCGGACTCCTTTTTACGGAGCCGCATTATCGGCCAAAGGAGTTTCCGAAAGGTTGGCATTGCCGGGTGTTTTCGTTTTTCGGAGAATCGGGAAAACGACCTAACCCCTTGTTTTTTCGATTTCCCGAATGGAAAGCACGGAAATGAGCTGTGGATAAACCCTCAGCGAACCTGATCGAGAAGGCGCTTGCATTCGAGGAGATCGAACAGGGCTTCCTGCAAAAGCGCCTGATCATCCTTGCCGATGCTCGACTTGCCGACCGATATTTCCGCATCGCCGCCGCCACCGCCGAAGCCGAAAAAACGGCCGCTTGGCTTGGCCTTCGGACGGCCGACGACCTCGTCCCCATCGGTATCGACGACACGCGGTTCGGCGACTTCCTTTTCACCGCTCGCCGCCATGATGGCTTCCATGGTCGCAAGATCACCGGAGGCGATGGCCGCCACGAAGCGGTTGCCATTGGCTTTCAGCAGCTTCTGTACGCCCTTGATGGTGTAGCCATGGTCATAAAGAAGGTGACGAATACCCTTCAGGAGATCGATATCGTCAGGACGGTAATAACGGCGGCCCCCGCCCCGTTTCATCGGCTTGATCTGCGGAAAGCGTGTTTCCCAGAAACGCAGCACATGCTGCGGCAGGTTCAGCTCATCCGCCACTTCACTGATCGTCCGAAACGCGTCGGGGCTTTTATCCAAATTTCCACTCCCATCCGAACCGGAGCGACATGCATCCGGCCGGACACTGAACGAGAACGCTTTTCTCCCGCCGGTCAAACACCGCGCAAAGTCGGTTACGACCCCGCGCCGACGCCGTTGCGGCGAGATACAAATCACTAAAATTGATTATGATCTGAGTCGACCGGATTTCAACGGCTTGCACGTTGAAATTCAAGTATGTTCACAAGAAGAATGGGGAAAAAGGCTTGCGATACGGCAAAAAAGGCGTGTTGCTTAGACCTTGAGAGAGGGATTATGCCCCGGCCTTCTGGCCCTTCTGCTTGGCCTTGCGGGCCGTATGGGCCTTCAAGATGCGCTGCTTCAGCACGTTCGAGGCCTTGAAGGTCATGACGCGACGGGGGGAAATCGGCACTTCCTCACCCGTCTTCGGGTTGCGGCCGATACGCTCGTTCTTTTCCCGGATCTGGAATGTCGCGAAGGAAGAAAGCTTCACGACTTCGCCACGGGTGATCGCGTTGCATATTTCGTCAATGATCGTTTCGACCAGTTCGGCGGATTCGGTGCGGGACAGCCCGACTTTACGAAACACAGATTCTGCAAGATCTGCGCGTGTCACTGTCTTCCCGGCCATTTTTCCCCGCAAACCGTGTCTGAACTCTTCTCTAGGAGCCGCCGAGATTATTTCCCTTGTGGCGACCGGTCAAGGGATTGTTCCAGATTCATTTGAGGCTTTCGGCAATCAGTGCAAGGGCTTAGAGCGAGTGATACGGTTTTGACACAGGCTCCGGCCGCTCCGGCGCTTCCGATCGGGGCGTGAGCGCGAAAATCACAACCGATTTCGCGCCAGCGCCCCGGCAAATGCGGAAATCAGGCCTTTACCAGCGCAGCAGCACCGCGCCCCAGGTGAAGCCGCCGCCCATGGCCTCCAGCATGACCAGATCGCCCTTCTTGATGCGTCCGTCACCGGCGGCAACGGCGAGCGCCAGCGGAATGGAGGCGGCCGAGGTATTGCCGTGCTGATCGACGGTGATCACGACCTTCTCCGGATCGATGTTGAGCTTCTTCGCAGAGCCGTCGATGATGCGCTTGTTCGCCTGATGCGGAACCAGCCAGTCGAGATCGTCGGACGTCGTGCCCGTTGCCTCGAAGGCCTGTTCGATGACGTCGGTGATCATGCCGACGGCGTGCTTGAACACTTCCCGGCCTTCCATGCGCAGATGACCGACGGTGCCTGTGGTGGAAGGTCCGCCATCGACGTAGAGCTTTTCCTTGTGCGAGCCGTCGGAGCGAAGCTGCGCTGTCAGAATGCCGCGATCGGCAGAAGTGCCCTCGCCTTCGCCGGCCTCCAGAACCAGCGCGCCGGCGCCGTCGCCGAAGAGAACGCAGGTGGTGCGGTCCTTCCAGTCGAGGATGCGCGAGAAGGTCTCGGAGCCGATCACCAGAACGCGCTTGGCCATGCCGCCGCGAATATAGAGATCGGCGGTCGATACGGCATAAACGAAACCGGAGCAGACGGCCTGCATGTCGAAGGCGAAACCATGGGTCATGCCAAGACGGTTCTGGATGTTCACCGCCGTTGCCGGAAAGGTGTTATCCGGGGTCGAGGTGGCCAGAATGATGAGGTCGATATCGTCGGGCGTCAGGCCGGCATTGTCGAGGGCGGCGCGCGCCGCCGCTTCGCCGAGCGACGCGGTGGTTTCACCTTCGCCGGCGATATAGCGCTGCTTGATGCCCGTGCGCTGCACGATCCATTCGTCGGAAGTCTCGACGACCCCTTCAATTTCGCTGTTGGTCATGACACGCTTCGGAAGCGCTGCCCCGAAACCACGAACTATAGAGCGGATCATTCCCTTATTCCTCGTCAGCCACGAGAGCTTCGGGCGCCGGGGGCGGAAGCCGTCTTGCGTGGTAAATCTTCAGATCATTTTCAATCTTGGCCGTCAGGCCGTTGTGGACCATGTCGTAGCCGACATCGACGGCGGAGGCAAAACCAATGGCATCCGTGCCGCCATGGCTCTTGATGACAATGCCGTTCAGGCCCAGAAACACTCCGCCATTGACCTTGCGCGGGTCCATCTTTTCACGAAGCACATCGAAGGCGCTTTTCGCCAGAATATAACCGATCTTGGCGAAGAAGCTGCGGGAGATCGCCTCACGCAGCAGCGTGGTGATCTGGCGGGCGGTGCCTTCGGCGGCCTTGAGCGCGATGTTGCCGGTGAAACCTTCGGTCACCACCACGTCCACCGTGCCCTTGCCGATATCGTCGCCTTCGACGAAACCGCGATAATCGATGGTGGCGAGATCGGCCTCGCGGATCAGCCGTCCGGCCTCGCGAACCTCTTCCTGACCCTTGACCTCCTCGACGCCGACATTGAGCAGGCCGACGGTCGGACGGTCGATATCGAAGAGCGCGCGCGCCATGGCGCCACCCATCAGGGCGAAATCCAGCAGCTGCTGGGAATCGGCGCCGATGGTCGCGCCGATGTCGAGCACGATGCTTTCGCCCTTCAGCGTCGGCCAGATGCCGGCGATTGCCGGGCGTTCCACCCGCGCCATGGTGCGCAAACAGAATTTCGCCATGGCCATCAGCGCGCCGGTATTGCCGGCGGAAACGGCGACATCCGCCTCGCCGAGCTTCACGGCTTCGATGGCGCGCCACATGCTGGAAACGTAGCGGCCACGGCGCAGCGCCTGGCTCGGCTTCTCGTCCATGCTGACCGAGACTTCACAATCGTGAAAGACCGACTTTTCCCGAAGTGCGGGATATTGTGCCAGAATGGGGTCGCATTTGCTCTTCTGCCCGTAGAGCAGAAAAGTTACATCGTTGTGCCGTTCAAGCGCCTTGGCGGCACCGGGTATGGCAACATCTGGGCCGAAATCGCCACCCATGACGTCAATTGCAATTCTGATCACTCGTCCCTTATCCTTCTTCCCGCCAATCAGCGGTTTTGCGCGAAAATACCTTTTCCGGCCTTCGTTACAATAAAATTATTTCAGCCCAACGGGGCCATTCAGTCTTTTTTCCAATCTTTGAGCACGGCAAAGGGCGACGGGCGCTTTTCTTCTTCAGGCTCTTTTTCGGCCGCTTCGGGAAATTCCGCATCCGCTTTGCGCGGATAGGGATCGATCGCGAGTGCCGCAAATTCGGCAACCACCGCGCCGACATCGATGCTGTCGCCGGTGAACTGGTCGGGAATATCCGGGCCGTCGGGGTCGAGCACGATCTCGCCTTCCTCATTGGTCACCATCCGCGCCAGTTTCGAACCTTCCGGAACGAAAATCTGCTCGACTGGCTCGTCGATCTTGCTCGAGACCGGCTCCAGCGTGACGACGCAGGATTGCGTTACCGCCGCATGCACTTCGCCCTTGATCTTCACGCCATCCTTCTTCCAGCGGGAAACCTGCAGCTCCGCCTTCAGATATTCGACGGAAACCACATTCCAGAATTTCGCCAGCGCCTTCAGTTCCTCGGCACTGGCTTCGAGACCAATCCTGACCGGATTGGCGGAAATATGGCCTACCTTTACGGGATAGGAAAAAGGCAGGTCGTCATTTGCAGGGTGTCGCGCGTTCATCGTGAACCTCATCGTCCAGGCAAGGGCAGCGTCAGGCTTCCGGTTGCTATTGTGTCTTCGGACTGGGTGGCAAGTTGCGTGGATGCGTCCATCATCCAGCCTGCCAGCCCCTCCATATCGGGCGCCTTCTCATCTAACTGCGGATATATATTGCGCCGGAGCGCCGCGGCAAGGGCAACGCGGTCGGAAGCATCCAGCGCCGCCGCATAGGATTCGAGCCTCCCATAAAACATGCCGGCGAATTTCTTCATGCGCTTCGGCACGCCCTGATCGCCGATTCCCAGTTCGCGAATGGAATGATCGAGGTCCTGAAAAAAGGCGTCGACGATCTCCTGGGCAATTTCCTGCCCGCTGACATCGGAGGATTTGGTGCGGCGGAAATAGAGAATCATGATGACCGACAGCATCTCGAAGCGGCCCATGACCGTATCGGGAACACCGAGATCGAGATAGAAAGCGGGCGTGCGGGCAGCGGCGGTCAAAGTCGCATATTGCCGGTCGACAATGGCGCGATTGTTGTTTTTCTTCTTGAACAGCCCGAATATCATCGTTTTTTTTCCGAACGGGACGGGTGAATTCGCTTACCGCCCATCGCACTTGTTGCATGATCGTCAAAGCTGGTTTACCGAAGCATCCACGAATTGCAATGCTGTCGCGGTCACGTTCGTCTTTCGCCTGAAACAGTCGAAGAGAACCGGAGGAGTTCCAAAAGACCGGGAAAGCATTGAATTTGGGGAGTGACCGGGATTTTCCGTCCCCGGATTGACACAATCATGTGCACAGACACTGTGCACCACGCAATGCCGGAAGGTGCCATTCATGATCGCAGTCGGGGAAAAGCAGTTGAGCAAGCAGAAATCCGCAAGTCACGGCAATGTTCTGAGCAAGACCGCCATCGCAATCGTGCTCGCATCCGGCCTGCTTTCCGCCTGCAGCAGCACGACCGATGTGTTCCATAACGGCTACGTCATGGACGAGCAGTCGCTTCAGCTGATCCCGGAAGGTTCGAGCCGCGAGCAGGTTCTGCTGACCATGGGCACGCCCTCCACCACCGCGACCTTCGGCAACGAGGTTTTCTATTACATCTCGCAGAAGCGCGTGCGCCGCGCGGCCTTCATGAAGCCGGCGCTGGTCGAGCAGAACATTCTCGCGATCTATTTCAACAAGGACGGCGTGATCGAGCGCAAGGCCAACTATACGCTGCAGGACGGCAAGGTCTTCGACACGATTTCGCGCACCACGCCGACGGGCGGCAAGGATCTCACCTTCCTGCAGCAGTTGCTCTCAGGCGGCACCTCGGGCGCCAATATCGCCAAGAGCATTCTGGGTCAGGGCAACAACACCCCCTGATCGGAAGAAGAAACGAAAAATTCAAAGGCCCGGGGATCGCTCCCCGGGCCTTTTTCATTTGTCGGAACCTAAGCCCTCAGTGGGCAAGAACCGCAAGCAGCAACAGCGCGACGATATTGGTGATCTTGATCGCCGGGTTGACGGCGGGACCGGCGGTATCCTTATAGGGATCGCCGACCGTATCGCCCGTCACCGACGCCTTGTGGGCGTCCGAACCCTTGACGTGGCGCACGCCGTCCTTATCGATGAAACCGTCTTCGAAGCTCTTCTTGGCATTGTCCCATGCGCCGCCACCGGAGGTCATGGAAATCGCCACGAAGAGGCCGTTGATGATGACGCCGAGCAGCGATGCGCCAAGGGCCGCGAAGGCCGACGCCTTGGAGCCGGAAATGGCCAGCACGCCGAAATAAACGACGAGCGGCGCCAGAACCGGCAGGAGCGACGGGATGACCATTTCCTTGATCGCCGCCCGTGTCAGCAGGTCCACGGCCTTGCCGTAATCAGGCTTTTCCGTTCCGGCCATGATGCCGGGCTTTTCGCGGAACTGGCGGCGCACTTCCTCGACAATCGAGCTTGCCGCCTTGCCCACCGCCGTCATGGCGATACCGCCGAAGAGATAGGGGATGAGGCCGCCGAACAGCAGGCCGGCAACCACGTAAGGATTGGCGAGGCTGAAGGAAATCTCGCCAATGTCCTTGAAGTAGGGATAGGTATCGCCATTGGCGGCGAAATAGGAGAGGTCATTGGCATAGGCGGCGAACAGCACCAGTGCGCCGAGACCGGCCGAACCGATGGCATAACCCTTGGTGACGGCCTTGGTGGTGTTGCCGACAGCGTCAAGCGCATCGGTCGCCTTGCGCACGTCAGGATCGAGACCGGCCATTTCGGCGATACCGCCGGCATTGTCCGTGACCGGGCCGAAGGCGTCGAGCGCCACGATCATGCCGGCAAGGCCGAGCATGGCGGTGACCGCGATGCCCGTGCCGAACAGCCCGCCGAGCTGGTAGGTGCCGATGATGCCGCCGACGATGACGATGGCCGGCAGCGCCGTCGATTCCAGCGAGACCGCAAGGCCCTGGATGACGTTGGTGCCATGACCGGTGACAGACGCCTGGGCGATGGAATTGACCGGCCGCTTGTTGGTGCCGGTATAATATTCGGTGATGACGACGATCAGCGCCGTCACGACAAGACCGACCAATCCGCAGAAGAAGAGATTGGTGCCGGTGATTTCCATGCCGGCCACCGTGCCTACCGTGCCCCAGCCGACCGTGGAATGAGTGGCAACAGCAAGACCCGCAACCGAGAAGACACCGGTGGCGATGAGCCCCTTGTAGAGCGCGCCCATGATGGAATTGTTGGTGCCGAGCTTCACGAAGAAGGTGCCGGCAATCGAGGTCAGGATGCAGGCGCCGCAGATCGCCAGCGGATAGACCATGGCGCTTTCCAGTATCGGCATTCCGGCAAAGAAGATTGCGGCGAGAACCATGGTCGCGACGACAGAGACGGCATAGGTCTCGAAGAGGTCAGCCGCCATGCCGGCGCAATCGCCGACATTGTCGCCGACATTGTCGGCGATGGTTGCCGGGTTGCGCGGATCGTCCTCGGGAATGCCGGCCTCGACCTTGCCCACGAGATCGCCGCCGACATCGGCACCCTTGGTGAAGATGCCGCCACCGAGGCGGGCGAAGATGGAGATCAGCGATGCGCCGAAGCCCAGCGACACCAGCGCATCGATCACCTCACGCGATCCGGCCGGATGGCCCATCACCGAGGTCAGGATGAAATAATAGATGGAAACGCCGAGCAGCGCGAGGCCCGCCACCAGCATACCGGTGATGGCGCCCGACTTGAAGGCGATATCGAGACCGGCGGAAAGGCTGTGCGAGGCGGCCTGCGCGGTGCGCAGGTTGGCGCGCACGGAGACATGCATGCCGACGAAGCCGGCGACGCCTGAAAGCACCGCGCCGACGAGGAAGCCGATGGCTGCCATGGATGACAGAAGATACCAGGCCAGAATGGCGACTATCAGTCCGACGATGGCGATGGTGAGATATTGACGGGTGAGATAAGCCTGCGCACCTTCACGGATAAAACCTGCTATTTCACGCATACGCTCGTTGCCCTGATCGGCATCGAGAACGCTCTTGGTGGCCCATACCGCGTAAACGACGGACAGGACACCGCATAAAATTACTATGGGTATTACGGTCATGCGCACTTACCTCCCAAAAGGCCGGGTCTCACTCCCTCCCCGGCGTGGCGAAACCTTGTGCAGGGAGATGCGGACGGCCTGTCCCAAATCCCGTCTTGGGCATTTGTTCCCCTCCCAAGGAAAAATGTCCTCGGAGCGGAGATTGCGTTGGCGCGAGGTGCCGCGTCAAGCCCACAAATTTGCCTGAAACTTGAAAGGAGTAGAGTGCGGCGCTCGACTCAGGCTGCTTTTTTGCGGCTTGTCAGGACGAGCGACAGGACAAGCAGAAGGCAAAGCCCGGCAACCGGCCAGATGACGAGGTTCATCACCGACCAGCCCCAGGCCGTAAACACCTTGCCGGAAGAGAAGGATGACAGCGCCACGGTGCCAAACAGCACGATATCGTGGAAACCCTGCACCTTGTCCGCCTCATGCGGGCGGTAACTGGAGGTGATGATGGCGGTTGCGCCGATGAAGCCGAAATTCCAGCCGAGGCCGAGCAGGATGAGCGCCGCCCAGAAATTCCACAGCTCTATGCCCACATGGGCAACGATGGCGCAGGCCATCAGCACGATCAGGCCGACTGCCACGATTTTTTCCGCACCGAATCGGGAAATCAGCATGCCGGTGAAGAAGCTCGGGCCGAACATGGCGAGAACGTGCCACTGGATGCCGAGCGTGGCGAGTTCGGTGGGGAAACCGCAGCCGACCACCATGGCAAGCGGTGCGCCGGTCATCATGAAGGTCATCAGGGCATAGGAACCGATGCCGCAGATCATGCCGGTGACGAAACGCTGCGTGCGGACGATCTCTGACAGCGGCCTTACCGATTCGACATGGGCGGCGGCCGCCTTGGGGTCGGGCAGTTTCAGAAATGCCAGAATGGCGATCGAAACGAGGCCGAGCGGAACGAGCGCCAGAAAAGCGCCGGCAAAGGTGACCGGCGCAAGCAGATCCTTGCCGAAGATGGCGAGTTGCGGCCCGACAATGGCGGAAATGATGCCGCCGGCGAGTATCCAGGAGATCGCCTTCGGCTTGTAAAAGGATGGAGAGGCGTCGGCTGCGGCGAAACGGATTTTTTGCGTAAAGCCGCCGGAAATGCCGATCAGCAGGAGGCCGACGGCAAACAGCCAGAAATCCGCACGGAAGAGCGCCACGGCGGCAATGCCGCCGCCGATGGAGCACATCAGCGCGCCGACCATGAAGCCTGCCTTGCGGCCAAGGAAGCGGGATGCAGCCGCCACGCAGATCGCGCCGAGCGCAACGCCGATATTGAATCCGGTGAGAGGCGCGGTCGCCAGCGACTTATCCGCGCCGAGCAGCTGATAGCCGGCAAGTGCGCCGACCGAAAAGCTTAAGGGCGCAGCCGATCCCATGATCGCCTGCGCGATGGTGAGGAGAAAGACGTTGCGCTTCGCCTCGTCCAGTTGAACTTCAAGTCCGGGGACGGAAACCGCGCTCATCTCTTCCTCACCTTTTTATTTCAGCGTTTTGCCTCGCCGCGCACCTGCTTGGCAATGCGGTCAAGCACCGCATTCACCAGCTTGGGCTCGTCATGCTCGAAGAAAGCACGGGCGATTTCAACATATTCCGTGACGATGACGGCGACCGGCACGTCCTTGCGCTCGAGAATCTCGAAAGTGCCGGCACGCAGGATGGCGCGCACGGTGGCATCGAGGCGCGACAGCGGCCAGTCTTCCAGAAGGGCGGAGCGCACCAGCGGGTCGATCTTCGTCTGATCTCGGACGACGCCGGAAACGATGGAACGGAACCAGGACGGGTCGGCCTTCAGATAGGTATCGCCGTCGACTTCCTGCCCGAGACGGTGCGCCTCGTATTCGGCCACGACTTCCATGACGCCGGTTCCGCCGACATCCATCTGGTAAAGCGCCTGCACGGCCGCAAGGCGGGCCGCGCCGCGCTGGTTGGCGGGCTTTACCGAAGGCTGGCGCGGTTCGCCGCCATTTTCAACATTCGACATGCGCTCAGCCACCCAGCTTCTTCTTCAGCTCGATCATGGTCAGCGCCGCACGCGCCGCAAAACCGCCCTTGTCCTTGTCGGAACGACGCACGCGCGCCCATGCCTGCTCGTCATTCTCGACGGTGAGGATGCCGTTGCCGATCGGCAGCGATTCGCTGACGGCAAGATCCATCAGGGCGCGGGAGGATTCGTTTGAGACGATGTCGAAGTGGTAGGTCTCGCCACGAATGACCATGCCGAGCGCGACGAAACCGTCATATTCCGTGCCGTCATTGTCAGCACCGTCAAGCGCCATGGCGATGGCGGCGGGGATTTCCAGCGCACCGGGAACGGTGATGACGTCATAGGTGGCGCCGGCTTCATCGAGCGCGAATTTCGCGCCTTCGAGAAGGGCATCCGCCATATCGTCGTAAAAACGTGCTTCCACGATAAGAAGATGGGGTTTGGACATGATATTTTCCTGAAAAGCTTGATGCCGGATCATACCGGCTTTTGGGGCGGTCAAACCACGGCTGGCCGTTTTTGGCAAGTAATTTCATGTATCAGCGGCGCAAGGGGCCGCGTCTGCAAGGCATTTGGCCGGCTTTCACGCCTTCCGGCGAGGCTCCGCGACAATCAGGTTTTCTGGAAGGCGAGATGGACGCCGAGCCCCATCAGTACCGTCCCGGCAGCGCGCCGTGCGAGCACCTGCACCGTGCCGGAACGCTTCAAACGCCCAACCATGGCGCCCGCGAGAAGCACCCCGACGAGATCGGCCGAGGAAAAAATGAAATTGACGGCGATGCCGAGGATCAGGAACTGCAACCAGACCGGAAAGGCTGCTGCGGGATCAACGAATTGCGGCAGGAAGGCCAGAAAGAACAGCGCTGTCTTTGGATTGAGCACATCAACGATGATGCTGTCGATAAAGGCGCGGCGCGCCGATTTTGGCTCGATGGTGAGGTTGACCGCCTCGCCTTCCATCTTGCTGCGCAACATCGAAAAACCGAGCCAGACGAGATAAAGCGCGCCGCACAGCTTCACTGCCAGATAAAGCCAAGGCACCGCCTGAAACAGCACCGAAAGCCCTGCCGCAGAGGCAAAGATGTGGAAATAGCAGCCGACATGGATTCCAAGCACCGCCATCAGCCCGGCAAACCGTCCGCGCGCCATGGTCTGCGCCGCCGCATAAAGCATGGCCGGACCGGGGATATAGGCGAACAAGGCGGTGGTTATGAAAAAGGCTGTCAGCAGTTCGAAGGACGGCATGATGTATTTCCCCTAACCCGTTTGGCTCGCGGTCGATATCAAACGGCCTAAAAAGTCCTATAGCGTTTCCAGCTTCATCGGAAGCGGTGCATGAGAACAATTGCAATATGCCGCGATTTCAGGTGTTGGCCATTCCCTTTGCGTCATTCCGGCCTTGAGCCGGAATCCAGTCAACGCGCGTCTGCGCGGCGGGAAAAGTTCTTTCAGCCCAAAGACTTGGGCTGGCTGGATTCCGGCTCAAGGCCGGAATGACGGAGGAGGCGTCGGTGCGTCCTCCTCTCCGAAGCTCGTCACATTACGCTGACGGAAATTCCGCAAGCCTAGCGGCATAACGCGCCATGGTATCGACTTCGAAATTCACGAAATCGCCCGGCTGGCGTTCGCCCCAGGTGGTGACAGTCAGCGTGTGGCGGATCAGCAGCACGTCGAAATCCGTGCCTTCGACGGCGTTGACGGTGAGCGAAGTGCCGTCGAGCGCCACGGAACCCTTGGGCGCCACGAATTTCGCCAGATGCTCCGGCGCGCGCAGGCGAATGCGCACCGCCTCACCTTCCGGCTCCACCGAAAGGATTTCCGCCCTGCCATCGACATGGCCGGAAACGATGTGGCCGCCAAGCTCATCGCCGATCTTGAGCGCCCGCTCCAGATTGACGTGGGTACCCTTTTGCCAGCAGGCAATCGTCGTCAGGCGCAGCGCCTCTTCCCATGCCTCGACCTCGTACCAGCGCTCATTGCTGCCATCTTCCGGCAGTCTCGTCACCGTCAGGCAAACGCCGCCATGGGAGATGGACGCGCCCATATCGATGGTCTTGGGGTCGTAATTTGTCGCCACCCGCAGACGCACGCCTTCGGCCAGGGCTTCCAGCTCGGAAACGGTTCCGACGTCGGTGACAATTCCGGTAAACATCAAATCGGCCTTTCATAATCGAAGCAACGATCCCGCCCATAGGCGGTCTCGCTGACCAGAGCATAGTCGCCCGGAATATCGGCATGGTTGAGCGGCGTTTCAATGCCGCCCTCACCGATCACCACCGGGCTTTCGAACAGCATGATACGGTCCACAAGCCCCGCTTCAAGGAATGATTTTGCGGCAAAGGCGCCGCCTTCGACCAGAAGTTCCGACATGCCGCTTTCGGCGAGGATGTGGAGGAGGTTTTCGAGCGTTGGGGCTTCGAGAATCTGGACGCCGGCGTCGGTGAGAAGTTGGCGGCGGCGGTCGCGGCTACCCCCCTCTGCCCTGCCGGGCATCTCCCCCTCAAGGGGGGAGATCGGCAAGTGGCTGTCCGCTCGTTCAAATAGCGCCTCCGGCTCGCCCTCTCCGGCCGCCGATGCGGGGCGAAGCGGCGCTCCATCGATCTCCCCCCTTGAGGGGGAGATGCCCGGCAGGGCAGAGGGGGGTAACGCCGCAACGATCACCGGCACCTCCCGCACTGTCTTCACCAGCTTCGACGAGAGCGGCAACTCAAACTGCCGATCCAGCACGATCCGCACCGGCGAGCGATCCTCGAGACCTGCGATTCGAACCGTCAGTTCAGGATCATCCGCAATGGCGGTCCTGATACCAACGAGAATGCAATCACAACGCGCCCGAAGTTGATGCACGGCATGGCGAGCCTCGGGACCGGTAATCGCCACCTGCCCCTCGCCTTTCCTGCCGATCATGCCATCGGCGGAAACGGCAAGTTTCAGAATCACATGCGGGCGTTTTTTCACCTGACGCGTGAGGTAACCGGCCAGCGCCCTCTTACCCTCATCCCGCAACAGGCCGGTTTCCACGACAATACCGGCATCCCGTAAAATCGTATAACCACGGCCGGAGACGCGCTCATCCGGATCGTCCACCGCGACCACGACACGGGCGACGCCATATTCCACCAGCGCATTGGCGCAGGGCGGGGTTTTGCCCCAGTGCGAGCAGGGTTCGAGCGTCACATAGGCGGTGGCGCCGCGCGCCGCTTCCCCGGCGATTTCCAGCGCCTGCCGTTCGGCATGGGGGCGGCCGCCAATGGCGGTCACGGCTTCGGCGATGATTTTTCCGTCTTTTACGAGAACGCAGCCAACCGATGGGTTGGTAAGCGTCTGGCCCTGATGGCGAAGCGAAACCTCGATGGCGCGGGCCATGAACCTTTCGTCATCGGCGCGGGTGGTCACGGCTAGACTCCGGCGTCCGTATCGCGGGCGATCTTGGCGTTGATTTCGGCAATCACGTTTTCGAAATCCTCGGCATGGCTGAAATCGCGATAGACCGAGGCGTAACGCACGAAGGCCACGTCATCAAGGCTCTTCAGCGCTTCGAGAACCTGCAGGCCGATTTCTTCCGAGGGAATTTCCGTCTCGCCCGAACTTTCCAGGCGGCGAACGATGCCGGAGACGGCACGCTCGATCCGGTCGCGATCGACCGGGCGCTTGCGCAGCGCAATCTCGAAGGATCGCACCAGCTTTTCCCGGTCGAAGGGCAGCTTGCGGCCGCTTTTCTTGATGACCATCAGCTCGCGCAACTGCACGCGCTCATAGGTCGTGAAGCGGCCGCCGCAATCGGGGCAGATGCGCCGCCGGCGGATGGAGGTATTGTCCTCCGCCGGACGCGAGTCCTTGACCTGCGTGTCTTCAGAACCGCAAAAAGGGCAGCGCATCTTCTTCCTTTCCTACTTACATGTAAGGGTACATCGGGAAACGGTCCGTCAGGCCGACGACCTTTTCACGCACCGCAGCCTCGACGGCGGCATTGCCCTCATCCGAATTGGCAACCTTCAGACCATCGAGAACCTCGACGATCAGCTTGCCGATTTCGCGGAATTCCGCTTCCTTGAAACCGCGCGTCGTGCCGGCCGGCGTGCCGAGACGCACACCCGAGGTAACGAAGGGCTTTTCCGGATCGAAAGGAATGCCGTTCTTGTTGCAGGTGATGTAAGCGCGGCCGAGCGCTGCTTCCGCGCGCTTGCCGGTGGCGTTCTTCTTGCGAAGATCGACCAGCATCAGGTGGTTGTCGGTGCCGCCGGAGACGACATCCAGACCGCCTTCGACCAGCGTTTCAGCCAGCGCCTTGGCGTTCTTGACGACCTGAGCGGCATAGTCCTTGAACTCGGGCTTCAGCGCTTCGCCGAAGGCGACGGCCTTGGCGGCGATGACATGCATCAGCGGGCCGCCCTGCAGGCCGGGGAAGACGGCCGAGTTGAACTTCTTGGCCAGATCCTCGTCATTGGTGAGGATCATGCCGCCGCGCGGGCCGCGCAGCGATTTGTGCGTGGTGGTGGTGGCGACATGGCAGTGCGGGAACGGTGACGGATGCTGGCCACCGGCGACGAGGCCAGCGATGTGGGCCATATCGACCATCAGGTAGGCGCCGACTTCATCGGCGATCTCGCGGAAGCGCTTCCAGTCCCAGACGCGCGAATAGGCGGTGCCGCCGGCGAGAATGAGCTTCGGCTTGTGTTCCTTGGCCTTACGCTCCACCTCGTCCATGTCGAGCAGATTGTCGCCTTCACGCACGCCGTAGGAGACCACGTTGAACCACTTGCCGGACATGTTGACCGGCGAACCATGCGTCAGGTGGCCTCCCGAGTTCAGATCGAGGCCCATGAAGGTATCGCCCGGCTGAAGCAGCGCGAGGAACACGGCCTGGTTCATCTGCGAACCGGAATTCGGCTGCACGTTGGCGAAGTTGACGCCGAACAGCTTCTTGGCGCGTTCGATGGCGAGTTCTTCAGCGATATCGACGAACTGGCAGCCGCCGTAATAACGCTTGCCCGGATAACCTTCCGCATATTTGTTGGTCATGATCGAACCCTGCGCTTCGAGCACGGCGCGGGAAACGATGTTTTCCGAGGCGATCAGTTCGATTTCGTGGCGCTGGCGACCCAGTTCCTTCTCGATCGCGCCGAAAATTTCCGGATCGACATCGGCAAGCGGACGGGAGAAGAAAGCATCTGTGTTCGACATGGTGAAGGCTCCTGAAACAGTAATGCGATGGCGTCTTAGCGCCCTGCCCCGACAAGAGCAATACGGGCAGCGAGATTTGCCCGTCAAACTGCGACGTTGCGACAAAAAACGACAGATGTTTTCAGAAAATCGCCAAGAAAAAAGCCGCACCCGAAGGTGCGGCTCATGATGATGGAATGAAATAGCGGTAAAGCCGGATCAGTTGCGCGGCAACAGATCGTCATCCACCGGGCCGGCGGGCTGCTCCATGCCGCTCGTGGTGTTGAGCGCCAGTTCGGCGTTGCCGTCCTTTTCATAGATGTCGTCGCGGAACTGCACCACGCCGTCCTTCGCCGACCAGGCGGTGATGTAGACGAAATAGACCGGGATTTCCTGCGCCAGCTTGATCGGCGTGTTGACGCGGGTGGCGATGACGCGCTCCATTTCCTGACGCGACCAGCCGGGCGTGTCGCGCAGCAGCCAGCTCGTCAGGTCGCGCACGTTCTGCACGCGCACGCAGCCGGAGGATTCGAAACGCATCAGCTTGTTGAACAGGCCCTGCTGCGGCGTGTCGTGCATATATTCGTTGTTCGGATTGTGGAAGTTGATCTTCGTGGACGACATGGCGTTGATCTTGCCGGGGTCCTGACGGAACATCAGGTTCGGAGCCTTCGGGGCGAACCAGTCGACTGCGGTTGGCGAAACTTCCTGCCCCTTGCCGTCGATGAGGCGGATGTTGTTCCGCTCCAGATAGGTCGGGTCCTTCTGCATCAGAGGCACGATGTCTTTTTCGACGATCGAGCGCGGCGCGGTCCAGTAAGGGTTGAGGATGACTTCGTAAATCTTGGAATTGATCACATGGGTCGGGCGGCTGGCGCGGCCGACGACAGCCGTGTTGCGCAGCACGACGCGTTCATTTTCAACGGCTTCGATGGCTGCGGCCGGGATATTCACCATCAGGTGACGCTGGCCGAGATCGCCGGACATGGACTGGATGCGAACGAGGTTGGTCTGCAACTGCGCCAGACGTATCTGCGCGGAAACATTGAGCGCCTTCGTGGTGTATTCGCCGCTGACGCCATCTGCCGGAAGGCCATGACGGGCCTGGAAACGCTTCAGCGCGCCATCGACGTAACTATCGAAGGCGCTGGAAATTCCGGCTTCACGCGGCAGGTCGCCGGATACCATCAGTCGCTGGCGCAGCGCCTGTACGGAAGGATCGGAGACACCGATCTGGAGGCGCTGCTGGGACGCCGGCACTTCCGGCCAGCCGCCATTCTGCACGATCTGCTGATATTGCATGATCGCCTGCTGCATGTAGACCGGCGCTTCGCGTCCGAGAACCGGATTGTTGGAAACGACGCCCACGGCCGAACGCGACGTATTGGCATCGAACTGGTCATCCCAGTTGCCGCGGCGCGAAGAGCCCATGAGATCGTTGAGCGCGTTCTGCGCAAAGGCCGGCGCGGCAAGCGCGGCGGCGCCAACGGAAACGGCCGAACGCAGAAGCGCGCGGCGCGATACGGAATCGGAAACGGATTTCTTTGTCATTCTACCTACCAGCCACTCTCTTCGGCATTCTCAACAATGCCTAAATCAATATGATTAACAAACACGTACAACGTGTCTGCCGGCTGGTAATACTCAACACCCATTCGTTGGGCGCCATTGTCTGGCAGAACAGTCGGGACTTGCCGCGACAGCAGGAGAAACAGCCGGCTCCTTCAACCTTGCCGGTCCCATATCAATATGGCCGATTCGTGTCACGGTCCTCACCTCACGAAGCTTTGTTCGCCTGAGAAACAGGGCGAAGGCTCGAAGAGGGGCTGGGCTTGACACGCAGAAAGGCACAACGCGGAATCCGCAAGCCGGGAGCAAAAACATGCCCCCGGCTTAAACAGTGAAACCGTCGCGATATTACAGGCGGTAAGCGATCGAGTCGTTCCAGAAGCGATCGAGGCGCTGCAGAAGTTTGTTCATTTCGGAGAACTCGCCGGTGCCGATGCCGCCGACCTTTTCGATCGAGCCGACGTGGCGTTCATAAAGGCGGGCAACCGTTTCGGCGATTTCCTGGCCCTTTTCGGTCAGGCTGATGCGAACCGAGCGGCGGTCGACACGCGAGCGCTGGTGGTTGATGAGGCCGAGATCGACCAGCTTCTTGACGTTGTAGGAGACGTTCGAGCCGAGGTAGTAACCGCGGGAACGAAGCTCGCCGGCCGTCAGTTCGGAATTGCCGATGTTGAACAGCAGCAGGGCCTGAACGGCGTTGACGTCATCACGACCCTGACGGTCGAACTCATCCTTGATGACATCGAGGAGGCGGCGGTGGAGACGTTCCACCAGATGCAGCGACTCCATGTAGAGCGAGCGGATGGTATCTTCATGTGCATCGGCAACAACGGCCTGGGGCTTAACTTTGCTATTGATCATGACTGCCTCACTGTTTTGTTTGGCGGTGTGTTTGTTTGTCTCCCGCCTTGAGTGAGAACCTAATCAATGCGCATAAAATTCTACTTAAAAGCTACGATTAACAAATGGTTACCTGCATTTTCCCCGGAGGGCCCAACTTGTGGCGAAGCGGGAATGGTTGAAGGTCATCTATTATAAATCAATGACTTAGCCATGAAATACGGCCAAAAATCAGGCCGAATTGCTTTATTCTTATGGTAAATCAATTCTTGCGCGTTCTTCATTCTGGCGCTGATCCAGCCAGAAAGCGACCAGGAATAGTATATAAATGGTTGCCACAAGGCCGTGCATGACGGGCACCAGCGTGTTGGCGCCGAAGATGTGCGGCCAAACCTTATACATGGCGATCTGCGCACCCGCGCCCATGACCCACATGACAGCGCCCCAGGAGGCCCCGAGCCAGAGACCGAGTGCCGCGACAGGGAAAATAACGGCCAGCGCGCTGCCGGCCACGCGCCAGGGCAGGTTCAGCATATCGAACCGCCCATGCCCCCCGAGCGAATAGCCCGTCAGCATCGCCCAATATTGCAGGCCGAACCAGAAACAGGAAACCGCGACCAGCCTCATGAAGACCAGAAAGAGGATTTCCGTAAGCGGGCGTTTCGGCAGAGGTTGAGAATCAGGTTCCATGGCCGGAAGATACGGTCTCGACGAACGGGCGACCAGCCCATATTGAATCCCGCCGCCTGCCTTGTCAAAGCATCATCGTCATCGCAGGCGCCGATGAGGGAAGATTGTCGCATTCGCATGGGCCAAGCTTCATGATATGCAGCTTTCCAAATTTGATCGAAGGACATTCTTACATGCAGGACAAAACGCATCTGGTCGACGAGATCACGGGCCATCGTCGCATGCGGCGCAATCGCAAGGCGGATTGGACGCGCCGTCTGGTGCAGGAAAGCCGCCTCACCGTCGACGATCTCATCTGGCCGGTCTTCATCGTGCCGGGCAGCAATATTGTCGAACCCATTCCGGCGATGCCGGGCGTCAACCGCATGAGCGTCGACAAACTGGTCGAAGCCGCGAAAGAGGCCGCCGATCTCGGCATTCCGGCAATTGCGACCTTTCCGAACATCGAAATGGAGCTGCGCAACGAGACCGGTTCCAACGCGCTGGAGGCGAATAATCTTATCAATCAGGCGACTATCGCGGTCAAGAAAGCCGTTCCCAATATCGGCATGATTACCGATGTTGCGCTCGATCCCTTCACCAGCCATGGCCATGACGGCATTCTGCGCGGCGACGAGATCGTCAATGACGAGACGGTGGAACAGGTCGTCAAGGCGGCGATCCTTCAGGCGGAAGCGGGATCGGACATTATTTCTCCATCGGAGATGATGGATGGCCGTATCGGCGCCATCCGTCGCGGTCTCGATGCCGCCGGGCACCAGAATGTCGGCATCATGTCCTATGCGACGAAATTCTCTTCCGGCTATTACGGTCCCTATCGCGAGGCCATCTCCACGGCCGGACTGCTGAAGGGTGACAAGAACAGCTATTACATCAGCCCTGCCAATGGCATGGAGGCAATCCGCGACGCGGCGCTCGACGTGGAGGAAGGAGCGGATATGCTGATGGTCAAGCCCGGCCTGCCCTATCTCGACATCTGCTGGCGGCTGAAGGAAAATTTCGGCCTGCCGACCTTCGCCTATCAGGTCTCCGGCGAATATACCCAGATCAAGGCAGCCGCCATGAATGGCTGGATCGATGGCGAGCGCGTGATGATGGAAACGCTTCTCTGTTTCAAGCGTGCCGGTTGCGATGGTGTTCTCACCTATTTCGCTATCGAGGCCGCACGCAAACTGGCAAAGGGCTGAGGCCTGCACTTATTGTATTCGGTCGTTTTCTTCCCATATTGTCTGCTGACACGGCACTCATGCCGCGCTGTCATACCCTCTCAGGAGAAAACGACCGATGAGCCTCGAACAGAACCCCACTTATGCCGCACCGGATGACTGGCGCGCCTATAGCGGCGTCCTGAGCCGGCGGGTCTTCGCGTTCCTGATCGATTATGCGATCGTTCTCCTGCTGTGCATTCCGGCAGCTGTGATCGTCTTCTTTCTCGGCGTGATTACCTTCGGCCTCGGGTGGTTCCTCTTCCCGGCGCTGTTCGTCATCGTTGCGGTGCTTTATTTCGGCATGACGCTTGGTGGCCCCTCGCAGGCGACCCCAGGCATGCGGGCGATGGGAATAGCCATGGCGCGGATGGACGGGCGGCGAATCGATTTCCTGCTGTCGACCGTTCACATCGTGCTTTTCTGGGTCATCAACTCGGTTTTGACGCCGCTGATCCTGCTTGCAGGCCTGTTTACCGAGCGTTCGCGCCTCGTTCATGACTTCCTGCTCGGCACCGTCATCGTCAGAACGCGCTGATATTGCGGAAAGCCACGCAAACGTGGCTTTCAAACCCCGCAAATGCCGCATCTCGCAGTTGACGTTTTCCGGCATTTTGCCATTCTGTGACATTATGCATGTCGCTTGAAGCGCCGCCGCCAACCCCGTGAAATCGCGGCTCGCTTTCATAACAGACGCAGGAGGCGATCACGGTTCGATGAACACGCAGGCGACGCCCTCTCCCCAATTCTATCTTACGGCGCCGGCCACCTGCCCCTATCTGCCGAACCAGATGGAGCGGAAGGTCTTCACCCATCTGGTCGGCCCGCGCGCTTCGGAAATGAACGATCTTCTGACCCAGGGCGGTTTCAGGCGCTCGCAGAACATCGCCTATCGCCCGGCCTGCGAAAACTGCCGCGCCTGCGTCTCCGTGCGCATCCTGACCGAACAGTTCAAGCCGACAAAATCCATGCGGCGTGTTCTTGCCGCCAACAGGGATGTCGTGGCCACCGTTCACGCCGCCGAGCCTTCCACCGAACAATTCGCCCTGTTTCGCCGCTATCTCGACCACCGCCACCAGTCGGGCGGCATGTCCGACATGTCGGCGCTGGACTATGCGATCATGGTGGAAGACACGCATGTGAACACCCGCATCATCGAATACCGTGTGCGCGAACCCGGCTCCGGCATCGATTCCAGCAAGCGCGGCGAATTGCTGGCCGTGGCGCTGAGCGACGTGATGAGCGACGGCCTGTCGATGGTCTATTCCTTCTTCAATCCCGAGCTCGAAAAACGCTCGCTCGGAACCTTCATGATTATCGATCACATCACCCGCACCCGCGCGCTTGGCTTGCCGCATGTCTATCTCGGCTACTGGGTCGATGGTTCGGAAAAGATGGGCTACAAGACCCGCTACCATCCGCAGGAGCATCTGACGCCGCGCGGGTGGGAGGTTTATACGCCGGAAGAAAAGTAACGGGCTGGTCTAACCGTCAAAATCGCATGCTAAATTCCAATCAAACTTGGAGTATTTCAGATGAAAGCAACCATTTGCGAGTTCGGTGAAGAGGCAGGCGTTGTAATCCCAAAGGATATGCTTGAACAGCTTGGCTGGAAGATTGGCGACGTTCTCAGTTCAAGAACTGACGGCAACGTACTTGAATTGCGAACTGCTGAGAGCCCGAACGAAGAAGCAACAGGTGACTTTGATCGTCAGCTGGAACATGCACGGCAAGTGATGCGCAAGTACCACGTTGCTTTAAAAGCGCTCGCGAAGTCATAAGCACTCGGTGGTTTGATTGCCAAACACATGAGATTGAAAACGTCCCGGGACAGCCCCGGGACGTTCAAATATCAGCCGCCAAATTTCCCGCTGCGCGGAAAGCCCTTCGGCACAGTGCGGCCCGCCGTTGCGCGGTCGGCCAGCCATTCGCGCAGTTCTTCACCCACCTTGTTGAATAGACGCCCGGCCGTGTCGGACCATGACAAGCCCTCGGCAAGCGCGAAACATTTGACGTCGACGACGCCGCCATCCTTGTAGCGTTGCAGGCGCACGCCCTTGCCGCGCGACATTTCCGGCACCTGCGCCAGCGGGAAGGCCAAGAGCTTGCGGTTTTCGCCGACGACGGCGACATGGTCGCCCGTGACCGGCACGGCGAGCTTGGCTTCATCCGGCATCGAGACATTCATGATCTGCTTGCCCTTGCGGGTATTCGCGACCATCTCGCTCTCGGCCACGATGAAACCGTTGCCGGCCGTGGAGACGAGCAGCAGCTTGCGTGACGGATCATGCACGAAGGCGGTCAGGATGTCCTGATCGTTCTCCATATCGACCATGATGCGGATCGGCTCGCCATGGCCGCGACCGCCCGGCAGCTTGTCGGCGCCAAGCGTATAGGCCTTGCCGCCCGTCGTCAGCAGCAGCAGCTTGTCGGTCGTCTGCGCCGGGAAAGCGAGTTTCGGGCCGTCTCCTTCCTTGAAGGTGAGCGACGAGGTGTCGGACATGTGCCCCTTCAGCGCCCGGATCCAGCCCTTCTGCGAGATGACGATAGTGACCGGTTCTTTCTCGATCATCGCCTGCTGGATGGCCTCGATATCGGCATCCGGCGCATCCGCGAATTGCGTGCGGCGGCGGCCGATCTCGGTTGCCTTGGCATATTTCTTTTTGACCTCGCCGATTTCCCAGGCGACGGTCTGCCATTGCTTGTCATCGGAGGCGAGCAGCCCCTCGATTTCAGCCTTCTCGTTGCTGAGGTCATCGAATTCCTTGCGGATTTCGAATTCCTCAAGTTTGCGCAGGTTGCGCAGCCGCATGTTGAGGATGGCTTCGGCCTGATTGTCGGTGAGCGACCACTTGGCCATCATCACCTGTTTCGGCTCATCCTCCTCGCGGATGATGCGGATGACCTCATCGAGATTCAGGTAGGCCACAAGCAGGCCGCCCAGGATTTCCAGCCTGCGGTCGATGGCGGCCAGACGATGGCGGGAACGGCGGACCAGCACATCCTTGCGGTGCGCCAGCCACTCGCTCAGCACCTCGTTCAGCGCCATCACCTTCGGCACCTTGCCGAGCGACAGCACGTTCATGTTGAGCGGCAGGCGGCTTTCGAGGTCGGACAGGCGAAACAGCGATTCCATCAGCAGCGTCGCATCGACGGTACGGCTCTTCGGCACCAGCACGATGCGCACGTCTTCGGCCGATTCGTCGCGAATATCCTCGAGAAGCGGCAGCTTGCGGGCAATCAGCAGCTCGGCGATCTTCTCTATCAGGCGCGATTTCTGCACCTGGAAGGGAATTTCGGTGATGACGATCTGGTAACCGCCACGGCCGAGATCTTCCGTTTCCCACTTGGCGCGCACACGGAAACCGCCGCGGCCGGTCTTATAGGCATCGAGAATATTCTCGCGGCTCTCAACGATCACGCCGCCCGTCGGCAGGTCGGGGCCGGGAATGAATTCCACCAGCTTTTCAACCGTCGCATCGGGATGCTTGATGAGGTAAAGCGCCGCGTCGCAAATCTCATGGGCGTTATGTGGCGGGATCGACGTCGCCATGCCCACTGCGATGCCGGAGGCGCCGTTGGCGAGCAGATTGGGGAAAGCGCCCGGCAGGACGACGGGTTCCTCGTCTTCCTCATTATAGGTGGCGCGGAAATCCACCGCATCCTCGCCGATGCCTTCAAGCAGCAGCGCCGCAACCTCGGTCATGCGCGCTTCGGTGTAACGATAGGCGGCGGCGCCGTCGCCATCGATATTGCCGAAATTGCCCTGCCCGTCGACGATGGGATAACGCTGCGAGAAATCCTGTGCGAGACGCACCAGCGCGTCATAGACAGACTGGTCGCCATGCGGGTGGAATTTACCGATCACGTCACCGACGATACGGGCGCATTTCTTGAAGGCCGAGTTGGGGCGAATGCCCATTTCGCTCATGGCGTGAATGATGCGGCGGTGAACCGGCTTCAGGCCGTCGCGCACATCCGGCAGCGCACGATGCATGATCGTGGACAAGGCATAAGCGAGGTAGCGCTCTTCAAGCGCCGCCTTCAAATCGACCGGATGAATGTTATCGTCTCCGCCGGGCGGAGGTACAAGATTTTTTCCCATGGTGCTTGACTAGCGGAAATGCCGATTCCCGGCAAGAAATTCGGGGGTCGCGCCTGTGGATGAACGCAACCCTTTCATGCTGTTTTTTGTTAACCGCGTTGCAAATGCCGCAATGCCGCCGTCATGGGAATCGATCTAAATCCTATAGACCTTTGAATAATCGCGAATATAAGTATCAGCATTCGAATTCGAACACGGTGCACAGCCGTACGTTGAGGGAAGAAACATCATGAGACTGAAATCCACCCGGCAGGTTCTTTTCGCGAGTGCCGCGCTTCTTACGCTTTCGGCGCCGGCTTTCGCGCTGGATGGCGGGGATGTGCTGAAGAAGATCAATGCGGCCTATGCCGCGCAGGGCGGTGAGATCGCCGCCGGTTCCGTCGCCGTCAACGGCTCGACGGTGACCCTGAACGACGTGACCTTCAACGCGGCCGCAGATCCGGCCAAGAAGATCCCGGTCGGCAATGTGACGCTCGAAGGCGTCGAGGAAAACAACGGCGGCTACAAGATCAAGAACGCCCGCTTCGACAATATCGACTACAAGCAGGAAAATGTAGAGATCAAGGCAAGCGACATTTACATGTCCGGTCTCGTCATTCCCGCAGACTCCACCACTGGCACCGTCGATGCGCTGATGTTCTACGACGAAGCACATAGCGGTCCGGTTTCCGTTTCCATCGACGGCAAGCCGGCTTTCTCGCTTGAGGAAACCAGCGCGACGATGTCGGTCAGCGATGACAAGAACTCTATCGGCTTTGAACTCGACGCTTCCGGTTTCAAGGCCGATCTCAGCGAAGTGACCGATCCTGCGACCAAGGACGCGATCGAAAAGCTGAAGCTGCAGGCGCTCTCCGGCGACATGACCATGAGCGGTAGCTGGGAAGTGGCCTCCGGTACTATCGATGTTGAAGAATATGCCATCGACCTCGATGATGTCGGCCGCCTGAATATGTCGTTCGGTTTCTCCGGCTACACGCTCGCCTTCATCAAGTCGATGCAGGAGACGGTGAAGGCGCAGGCCGCCAATCCGAACAAGGAACAGGCGGACCAGGCGGCAAGCCTTGCCATGCTCGGCCTGATGCAGCAGCTCTCCTTCATCAACGCTGAAATCAGCTTCGAAGACGCCAGCATCACCAAGCGCGCCATCGACTATGCGGCAAGCCAGCAGGGCATGACTGGCGATCAGCTTGCCCAGACCATCAAGGGCATGGCCCCGATCATGATGGCCTCGCTCAACGTGCCGGAATTGCAGAACATGGTGTCGGCAGCCGTCAACGCCTATATCGACAATCCGAAGAACTTCTCGATCACGGCGGAGCCGGAAAAGCCGGTTCCGTTCCCGATGATCATGGGCGCTGCGATGGGCGCGCCGAACACCCTGCCGAAAATGCTCGGCGTCACGGTGACGGCAAACGAATAAAACTAAAAAAGCCCCGGTCATGCCGGGGCTTTTCTTTTGCGCTCAGTGCAGCGGCGCGGCAGCGCCATCCTGTTTATCGTGCAGGGCGAAGCGGTCGATCATGTGGGCGCTCGCCTCGTTGACACCGATCACCTCGACCCGCCTGCCGGCCTTGCGGAATTTCAGCACCACCTTGTCCAGAGCGCCGACTGCGGAAATATCCCACAGATGCGCCTGCGTGACATCGATCGTCACCGCCTCAACCTCCTCGGCGAAATCGAAGGCGGCAATGAAGCTTTCCGTCGAGGCGAAGAAAATCTGGCCGTCGACACGATAAATCCGCTCCCGGCCATCGGCTGAAAGCTCCGGCCGGACATGGAAAAGCTTTGAAACCTTGCCTGCGAAAAACACGCCGGAGAGAAGGACGCCGGCCAACACGCCCTTTGCAAGATCGTGGGTCGCAAGCACCGTGCCGACCGTGACCAGCATGACGATGCTGGAGGATGGCGGGTTGCGGCGCAGATCGAGGATGGATCGCCACGAGAATGTGCCGATGGAGACCATGATCATCACCGACACCAGCGCGGCCATGGGAATGATGCGCACGAGATCATCCAGCACCAGTATGAGGAAGAGCAGGAACGCGCCCGCGACGAAAGTGGACAAGCGGCCCCGACCGCCCGAACTGACATTGATGACGGACTGGCCGATCATGGCGCAGCCGCCCATGCCGCCGATGAGGGCGGAGGCGATGTTGCTCGTCCCCTGCCCGATGCATTCCCGGCTCTTGTTGCTGCCCGTATCCGTCATGTCGTCGACGATCTGCGCTGTCAGCAGCGATTCCAGCAGACCGACGGCGGCGAGTGCGACGGAATAGGGAAAGATGATCTGTAACGTCTCGAAGGTCAGTGGTACCTGCGGCAGCGCGAATATCGGCAGCGTCGAGGGCAACTCACCGAGATCGCCGACCGTGCGGATATCCATGCCGGAGAAGACGGCGACACAGGTGAGAGCGATGATGGCGACCAGCGGCGACGGCACGATCTTCGTGAACAGCGGGAAGAGATAGATGATCGCAAGGCCGGCCGCGATCATGACATAGGTTTCGACCGGGACGCCGATCAGTTCCGGCAATTGCGCCGTGAAGATCAGGATCGCCAGCGCATTGACGAAGCCGGTCATGACCGAACGCGAGACGAAGCGCATCACCCGGCCGAGTTTTAGAAGGCCCGCCAGAATTTGCAGCACGCCCATGAGAATGGTGGCGGCGAAGAGATATTGCAGCCCGTGTTCCTTGACGAGCGTAACCATCAGGACGGCCGTGGCGGCGGTTGCCGCCGAGATCATGCCCGGTCTGCCGCCGGTGAAGGCGGAAACGCAGGCAATCGCAAAGGAGGCGAACAATCCCACCTTCGGATCGACCCCGGCGATGACGGAAAAGCCGATGGCTTCGGGAATGAGGGCGAGTGCCACGACGATGCCGGAAAGGAGATCGCCGCGAATATTGGAAAACCACTCACGTCTGTAAGTCTGAAATTTGTTCATCTGATTTTTTCGCAAAGAATGACGCACCGGCCGGAGCCATGTCCGGTAGATTGAGATGAAATGTCGGTGCTTTGCGTTGTCTGGCGGATCGGCGGCCAGAAGAGCCACCCGGAGTTTCACCGGGTCCGTGGTGAGTAATTCACCTATAAACAGCAAAAAAGCGGGCCGCAAGTTGCGCGCCCGCTTTCGATGTCTGCGATCGTATGCTCATGCCGCTTTGCGCAAGACCGCTAGAGCTTCAGCCGCTCGCGAAAGAAGACGAGCGCTACGGCTACACCGGTCGCCACGCCCACGATCACATCGACAAAACGGACAAAACCGGCAGCCTGCGGCCCCATTAAGAGCACCAGCATGGCTGAAGCGCCTGCCTGTATCGGCACGACCGGCGGCAGACCGAACATGGACGCAAGGATCATGGCGATGAAGGTCGCCGAGGCCAGCCGGATTTCAGCGAAGTCATGCGGGACAAGGAGCGCAATCTCCCCAACGAGAATGCCGACGGTGACACCAACCATCAGGCCTAGGCCCTGACGAACATGGCTTGGAATTCCCGGAGCAAGGCAGATAAGTGCGCTGATTGCGGCAAAGACGGGTTGCGGGTGGCCCAGCCACCGATGCGCGACCCAGAACGCAAAAGCGGCCGCAAGAGCGGCCGCCAATGCACGGGTGAAGGCTGCGCGAACCCGGTCGAGCAGCGTCTTCACCATATCAGTCCTTCTTGGACGGAACGACGCGCAGCGCCAGCTCACGAAGCTGCGTCGGCGTTGCCGGCGACGGCGCGTTCATCAGCAAGTCCTGCGCCTGCTGGTTCATCGGGAACAGCGTGATTTCGCGCAGGTTCTTCGCGCCAACCAGCAGCATGACCACGCGGTCGATACCGAATGCGCAGCCGCCATGCGGAGGCGCGCCGTACTGGAAGGCGCGATAGAGACCGCCGAAGCGCTCTTCCACATCGCTCTGCGACAGGCCCACCTTTTCGAAGGCCTTGACCATCAGCTCGGGCGACTGGTTACGGATCGAGCCGGAGGCGATTTCGAAGCCGTTGCAGACCGCGTCATACTGGAACGCCTTGATGGAGAGCGGATCCTGCCCTTCCAGCGCTTCCAGACCGCCCTGCGGCATCGAGAAGGGGTTATGGGCGAAGTCGATCTTTTTTTCTTCTTCGTTATATTCGAAGAAGGGGAAGTCGACGATCCAGCACATTTCGAAACGGTCGCGGTCGATCAGGTTCAGCTCGTCGGCAGCGCGGGTGCGCGCTTCACCGGCAAACTTGTAGAACTTGGCCGGATCGCCGGCGACGAAGAAGCAGGCATCGCCCGCCTCAAGGCCGAGCTGCTGCCGCAGCGCCTCGGTGCGTTCCTCGCCGATGTTCTTGGCGAGCGGACCGGAACCGCCGACCTTGCCGTCCTCTTCCTTCCAGAAGATGTAACCGAGGCCAGGCTGGCCCTGAGACTGCGCCCATGCGTTCATGCGGTCGCAGAAAGCGCGCGAGCCGCCGGTCTTGGCCGGGATGGCCCAGACCTGCACCTTCGGGTTGGAGGCGATCATGTTCGCGAAGACCTTAAAGCCCGAACCGTCGAAATGTTCGGTCACGGCTTCCATGACGATCGGGTTGCGCAGGTCCGGCTTGTCGGAACCATATTTGCGGATCGCCTCGTCATAGGGAATGCGCGGCCACTCTTTGGTAACCGGCTTGCCTTCGGCGAATTTCTCGAACACGGCCGTCATCATCGGCTCCATCGTGGTCCAGACATCTTCCTGGGTCACGAAGCTCATTTCGACGTCGAGCTGGTAGAATTCGCCCGGCAGGCGGTCGGCGCGCGGGTCTTCATCGCGGAAGCACGGCGCGATCTGGAAATAACGGTCGAAACCGGCCACCATCAGAAGCTGCTTGTACTGCTGCGGCGCCTGCGGCAGCGCGAAGAACTTGCCTTCATGGATACGCGACGGCACGAGGAAGTCGCGCGCGCCTTCCGGCGAGGAAGCGGTGAGGATCGGCGTCGTATATTCGGCAAAGCCGGCATCGGCCATGCCGGTGCGCATGGCGGAGATGATCTGCGTGCGCTTGACGATGTTCTTGTGCAGCGTTTCGCGGCGCAGGTCGAGGAAGCGATACTTCAGGCGGACGTCTTCAGGATAATCAGGCTCACCGAAGACCGGCAGCGGCAATTCCTTGGCAACGCCGAGAACCTCGATTTCCTGGGCGTAAAGCTCGATCTCGCCCGTCGCCATGCCCTTGTTGACGGTGTCTTCCGAACGCGCCTTGACGAGGCCGTCGATGCGGATGACCCATTCGCCGCGCACGGTTTCGGCAACCTTGAAGGCCGGGCTGTCCGGATCGGCCACCACCTGGGTGATGCCGTAATGGTCGCGAAGGTCGATGAAGAGAACGCCGCCATGATCTCGCACGCGATGAACCCAACCGGAAAGGCGAACGGTTTCGCCGACGTCGGACTTGCGGAGAGCGGCACAGGTGTGGCTGCGGTAACGATGCATTTTTTTATCCTGGAACGTGTCGTGGGCCTGATGGAGGCCAGATGGGCGGCACTGTCGAAATTTGCCGGAAAAGCGCATGGCCAGCCTGATTTGTCAAGGCAAAGCACAACAATGTCGCCTTCAGCCTGTCCTTTCCCCTGCCTTCGCTTTAGATAGGACTAATCCAGCCCGCCAAACCGAGTCGGCCCGCAATGAGCCAGATCAGACCTCTTATCCCGCTTCTCGTCACCGCCGGTATCCTGATCGGCGGCAACGGCCTGCAGGGAACCTATATAGCGCTGCGCGGTCTCTCCGAAGGGTTTTCCGCCAGCACCATCGGCCTCATCAGCGCCGCCTATAGCTTCGGTTTCGCGCTTGGCTGCATTTCGGTGACGCGGCTTCTGCGCAAGATTGGCCATATCCGCACCTTCGCCACCATGGCGGCCGTCGCATCCGCCGCAGCGATCGCCATGCCGCTCCTTATGCATCCCCTGTTCTGGATGCTGATGCGCTTCGTCACCGGCATTGCCGTCGCCTGTCTTTTCGCGGCCATCGAAAGCTGGATCAACGCGCAGGTCACCAATTCCAATCGGGCGCGCACGCTCTCCATCTATCGTTTCGTCGATCTCGGCTCCGTCACGCTTGCGCAATATATCATTCCCGTCGCGGGCATCGACGGACCCGTGGTGTTTTCGCTGATCGCCATGGCGCTGACGCTGTCGCTGGTGCCGATCTCGCTTGCCGACAAATCCAACCCCGCGCCGCCGAAACAGATACCCTTCAATCTCTTCGCGGTGTGGCGCATCTCGCCGCTTGCCGTCGTCGGCTGCGTGGCCGTCGGTCTCAGCATGGCGGCGTTTCGCAATATCGGCCCGATCTATGCCGAACAGATCGGCCTTTCCGTCACCGCCATCGCCACCTTCATGAGCGCCGGCATCATTGGCGGCGTGGTGCTGCAATATCCGCTCGGCGTCTATTCCGACCGTTATGACCGGCGCATCATCATTCTCGCCACCACGGCGGGCTCGGTCGTCGTCGGCCTGTTTCTCGCCTTCTTCGCCGGAACCGATGAGTGGAGCAACATCATCGGCGTCTTCATCTTCGGCGCCTTCGCCCTGCCGCTCTATTCGCTGAGTTCCGCTCATGGCAACGACCATGCCAGGGAAGGCGAACATGCGATGATGTCGGCCGGACTGCTGTTCTTCTGGTCGGTGGGCGCAACCGTCGGGCCGCTGCTCGCCTCCGTGCTGATCGACCAGTTCGGCCCGAAGGCGCTATTCAGCTATACGGCAGCGATCCAGATCGTTTTCATCGCCTATACCATCTACCGGCTGCAGGTGCGCGAAGGTGTGCCCGTGGAGGAGCGGAACTGGCGGTTCAGCTCGCTTTTGCGCACCTCAGCCTATTTCCAGAAGCTCGCCGCGGCTCCGCCCCCCAAAAAGGATGAAGCGGAGCCCCATCCGCCCGAGAAAAACGATCCTTGAGCCTTCAAAAGCGGGCTTTGTATTGACATGCGCCCGGCAAAGGGAAAGTAAGACGGATAATTTTCACGATTGGCCAATAACAATGATTGAAACGACTGCCGCCCTCGCCGAAGCCTGCACGGAACTGGCGAAATCGGAATTCATCACCATCGACACCGAATTTCTGCGGGAAACGACCTTCTGGCCGGAACTCTGCCTCGTGCAGATGGCAAGCCCCACGCTCGAAGTGCTGGTCGATCCGCTGGCGAAGGGTCTCGACCTGACCCCTCTTTTCGAACTGATGGCCAATCCTGCTGTCGTGAAGGTTTTCCATGCGGCGCGACAGGATATCGAGATCATCTATCATCTCGGCGGGCTTATTCCGCACCCGATCTTCGACACGCAGGTTGCCGCCATGGTCTGCGGTTTCGGCGATTCGATCTCCTACGACCAGCTGGTGCAGAAGATCAAAAACGTCCAGATCGACAAATCCTCGCGTTTCACCGACTGGAGCCGCCGTCCGCTGACCGAAAAGCAGCTGGACTACGCGCTGGCCGACGTGACCCATCTGCGGGATGTCTATCTCTCGCTGAAGGCCCAGCTCGAGCGCGAAGGCCGCTCGCTGTGGCTGACCGAAGAGATGGACATTCTCGAGTCTCGCGACACCTATGACATGCATCCCGACGATGCCTGGCTGCGGCTGAAATCGCGCCTGCGCAAACCGACGGAACTTGCGATCCTCAAATTCATCGCCGCCTGGCGCGAGCGTGAGGCGCGCTCCCGCAACGTTCCGCGCTCACGCGTGCTGAAGGACGATGCGATCTTCGAAATCGCCCAGCAGCAGCCGAAGGACGCCGAGGCGCTGTCGCGGCTTCGCACCATCCCCAAGGGCTGGGAGCGCTCCGCCTCCGGCACCGCCATCGTCGAAACGGTGAATGCGGCGCTGGCGCTGCCGAAAGAGGAAATGCCGAAGGCACCGCGTCACAGCCACGCACCGGAAGGCTCCGGCGCTGCCGTGGAACTTCTGAAAGTTCTGCTGAAGCTGACGGCGGACAAGCATGGCGTCGCCGCCAAGGTCATCGCCAATAGCGACGATCTGGACAAGATCGCCGCCGAGGGCGAAAAGGCAACCGTGGCGGCGCTGACCGGCTGGCGGCGGGAACTCTTCGGCGATGTGGCCCTGAAGCTCATCAATGGCGAAGTGGCGCTGCGTTTCGCTGGCAAGAAGGTCGAGGCGGTGGAGGTTGCGGCAGGCGAGCCGTAACGGCCCGCCGCTTTCCACCCCAACGGCGACGTGTCGACCGCTATAATCGCGGACCCGAAAGGCATGGGCTGCAGCTTGAGCGGCTGGAAGGAGAACATTCCCTTCGACGTCGACGGCCGCACCTGCGCCGCCATCATCTTCGCCCGCAAGGGAGAAACCCTGTTCGACCGGGCCTGGATCGACGGCCACCGGCTGCCTTTCGCCGCCTTCCCTGTCAAATGGTCGAACCGCTCGCCAAATGACCGGCCGCAATCCCCGCTTGAAACCGTCTATTACAGAACATCCTATCAGACGTATAACGGCGGCAACGCCGATTTTGCTGCAACAGCGCAACAGCCTCACCAATCCTTCATGCAACCTTACCGATTGCTCACTTTTTGCGGCGCTTTTTCCACATTAATGTCGCATATGACCTGAACAGAAGCTTCGACCGAAGGGAGCGGCCTGCCCTTCTTTGCCGAGACCAAAGCCTTCCCTTCCGAGACCCAAGAACCGACATGAGAAAATTGCTGCCCATTCTGGATTACGTGGTGCTCTTCGTTGCCGTGGCCGGCAGCGGCGTGGCCTACGCCTTTCTGGAATATGGCGGCGGCGCATTGATCGGCGCGACCTATGCGCTGTTTGCCTGCGCACCCATTCTCGCCTTCGAGCGCGGTTACATCATGCCCGGCCTGTCGCGGCAGGTGAGCGCCCTGCCGACGCCGGCCTATATCGCCGTCGGCCTCGTCATCTATGCCATCCTCGTCTTTTGCGGCTTCGGGCTTGGCGGCACAATCCTGTGGTTGAGCGGGATATTTCCCGGTACCTGGAAACGCGCCGTCCATGCCGAGGTGCAGACGCTGATGTTCACCCTCATTGTCTGCGGCATCATCGTCTTCATCATGCGGGTGCGCGAGCTTCTCGGCCGCGATATCTTCATCGACCTCATCCTGGGGCGTTATCGCCGGCCGGTCAGCGAAGACCGCGTCTTCATCTTCATCGATCTCGTCGGCTCCACCTCCTTCGCCGAAACCCATGGCGACCTGAAGGCCCAGGAATTTCTCGGCGAAATCTTTGCAAGTTATGCCGCACCGGTCAGAAAACACGGCGGCGTCATCGACGACTATATCGGCGACGCCGCCATCATCACCTGGCCCTATCACATGGCGATCCGGCGGGCGGCCTGCGTGCGCTGCGTCTTCGATATTCAGGCGACCATTGAAAACACCCGCGACATGTGGCTTTCCCGCTTCGGCGAGGTGCCGCGCCTGCGCTTCGCCATTCATGGTGGCCCAGTCATCACCGCGGAAATCGGCGTCGATCACCACAAGATCACTTATTTCGGCGACACGGTGAACACAACCTCGCGGCTCGAATCGCTGAGCAAGATGCTCGGCCACCCGGTGCTGATTTCCGCTGACCTTGCCCATCAGCTGGTGCTTCCGAAGGGCGTGCGCAGCGAATATCTGGGCGAACATGCCGTCAAGGGCCGTGGACAGACGCTCGGCGTCTGCACCCTCAGCCAATATCAGGCGCCCGCCGCATAAGGGCCACCGGCGGCAAAAAGCCGTGCGACCCATTTACCGACGATGGCCGTCATCAAAATTCATCAAAGCTTCAAACGGCAATCACCTGCCTGTCATGCGACGACCCTATCGCGTCAATCCTGTCTTCAACATGTATTGAGAGGGGTCTCCGTCATGAAGCACATTCTTTTTGCACCTTTCGCGGTTCTCGCGCTCGCCGGCGCGGCACATGCGGCGGAAAAGGAGTTTCCGGCAAAGCTCGTTTCGCACGCCATTCTGCCTGCCAACACCATGATCGCCGCACCTGCCGATGCGCCGGAGCACCTCAAGACCTCCGCCAAATTCACCACGGCCGACCGCAAGCGCGCCGAGGGCCTCGGCACCGTGCCCGGCAAGGACGGCGTGCGCCTGACCGGCCTTTCCATGCCGTTCAACGGCCAGCCGATGCAGGGCTTTTCCGGCATCCGGGCGATGCCGGACGGTAGCTTCTGGAGCCTTTCCGACAACGGTTTCGGTTCCAAGCTCAATTCCAGCGACGCCATGCTGATGCTTCACCATCTGAAGTTCGACTGGGACGCCAGCAAGGTCAACGCGCTTGAAACCGTGTTCCTCTCCGATCCCGACATGAAGGCGCCCTTCCCCATCGTTCTGGAAGGCTCGAGCAAGCGTTACCTGACGGGCGCGGATTTCGACGTCGAATCCATTCAGCCTGTCGCTGACGGTTTCTGGGTCGGCGAAGAATTCGGCCCCTACATTCTGAAATTCACCCGCGACGGCAAGCTGACCGATGTGATCTCTACCAAGGCCGGCGACATCGAGGTGAAGTCTCCCGACCATCCGGCTCTTGCCCTGCCCGGCAACCCCACGCAGAAAATGCCCGCTTTCAACCTGAAGCGCTCCGGCGGTTATGAGGGCATGGCGCTCTCCAAGGACGGCTCGAAGCTCTATGGCCTGCTGGAAGGCCCGCTCTACATGGCCGACGGCCAGGTGGAAAAAACCGATGACGGCGCGACCGCGCTGCGCATCATCGAACTTGACACCGCCAAGAAGGCGTGGACCGGCCGCAGCTGGCTTTATCCGCTGGCGGAAGGCGGCGAGGCAATCGGCGACTTCAACATGCTGGATGACACCACCGCGCTCGTCATTGAGCGCGACAACGGCGCCGGCACGGCCGACAAGGCCTGCGCCGATCCGAAGAAGCCGGCAGCAAACTGCTTTGCCGTGCCTTCCAAGGTCAAGCGCATCTACAAGATCGAGTTCAATGACGCCAATGTCGGCAAGGCCGCCCGCAAGATCGGCTATATCGATCTTCTGAAGATCTCCGATCCTGACAACAAGAAACGTCAGGGCGGCGGCAACGGCTATTACGACATGCCTTTCGTCACCATCGAGAATGTCGACCGCGTCGATGCCACCCATATCGTCATCGGCAACGACAACAACCTGCCCTTCTCGGCCGGCCGTGCGCTGGACAAGGCTGACGACAACGAATTCGTCCTGCTGGAGGTAAAGGACCTGCTCGAGGCGAAATAAGACCAAGGCTGCTGTCACTTGCTTTGACGGCTGCGAATGATCCGGACGGAGCGCCCGGCAGACACAAATGTCTGCATGGCGCTCCGTTCCGATTTTCCAGAGCTAGAGCAATTTCGGTGAGCACCGGTTCACCTCCATTGCTCTAACTCTCTGTTTTTATGCATTTCCGGACGCAAAACCGAGCGCACTTTCGCTGGAAATGCTTTGACCGAAACATGCTTGCGGAAAAGAAGACGTTTCATGCAGGACCACGCAGAAAGACTTTATTACGCCCTGAAGAAAAGCTGGTCGGGCGAGACGAGCGGCCTCTGGTCGCGCGAAAACCCCGCCAAGGGCCAAGGCAGCGTCACCGCGCTGGTGGTACAGGATATTTTCGGCGGAGAGCTTGCCAAAACCGCTGTCAGCGGTGCCGACCATTTTTACAATATCGTCGAAGGCACCCGCTGGGATTTCACCTTCAGCCAGTTCGATATTCCGGTCGGCTATCAGGACAGGCTTGCCAGCCGCACGGAAGCCATGGCGACGATAACGCCGCTGCAATATGCCTATCTCAGCGCCTGCATCCGCAAGGCGCTCGGGCACGGCTGAGCCGTTAGCAAAAGCGCATCGCGGCACGGTGGCCAGCCAGGGTGTCACGCTCCGAGACCACGATGTCAATCTTTCCCGCAAAGCGGACACAATCCTTGCGATAATATCGCCAGGTGGAATGGTTGCACCGGCAGGAGAGATATTCGATGAGTGAAAGTTGCCCGGTCCTGACACCGGCGGAACGGCAGGTACAGGCCATATTGGAGCGCACGGGGGCAGTGATGATGGCCACCATTCACGCAGCGCTCGAACGTGCCAGCAAAGAGGTCGCTGATGCATTCCGGGCCGTCGATTCAGACATGCAGCCGCCGCCCCACGACTATTTTACCGCTGTCGCCCATCAGCAGCTCTTCCTGATGTTATGCGGGGCGGACCCGAAAACCTTCGAGGGCGGAGACCCCGAAATCGCCGGCCACATCATTCGGAATGCGCAAAACATATCCGACCACTACTGGAAGAAAACGCCTGCCGCGGCGGATGTCCCCGGCAAGTGATACATTCCGAGTGAAGACAGGATTTCGCGTCACGCGGCATCGCGCGCGATCTGCGTTTTAGAGAGGATGCCCAGCCCGGCCGGACCCCTATCGCCATTTCACGTCACAGCACCTTCATCATCGCCGTTTAAGCAGGCGCAAATCCGGAGGCTGGAATGGATTCGACCGCACAGATCAAGCGCCCGAAAATTGCGGAGACCGTCGTCCATGCGACGGCGAGCATAAGAGATTCAAGCATCGGCGAATGCTGCGAAATTCTGGCTGACACCTCCCTGCACAATGCCGAGCTCGGCAATTACTCCTATCTTGGCCCCCGTTGCATGGTGGGCGATGCAACGATCGGAAAATTCTGCGCCATCGCCGCAGAGGTCAGGATAGGCGCTCCGAACCATCCGATGGACCGGCCATCCATGCACCGTTTCAGCTATTGCCCTGAATATTATTCTGCGGATGCCGTGCGCGATGACGCCTTTTTCGACCGGCGCAGGGAGGACCGCGCCGTCATCGGTCACGATGTCTGGATCGGTCACGGCGTTATCGTCTTGCCGGGTGTCACGGTTGGAGACGGGGCAGTGCTAGCCGCCGGCGCGGTCGTCACCAGAGACGTGCCGCCCTACACCATCGTCGGCGGCGTTCCCGCAAAAATCATTCGCGAACGATTTTCGCGGCCCATCGCGGAAAAGCTTGCATCAATCGCATGGTGGGATTGGCCATTCGAAACGATCATGGCGCGGCTTTCCGACTTTCAGTCGAGCGACATAGAAGCCTTTTGCGAGCGCTGGTCCTAGCGGACGCAAGAACCGTCCTGTCGCGAAACAGAAACGCGCCGTTCGTTATTCGAACACGAATGCCAGCCGCTTGCCCGTCAGCTTCGCCAGTTGCTGCAAACGCCCGTCCAGCCGCTCGCCGGCGAAATCGCAATAATCGTGCGGCACGACGAATTCCAGATCGAGATCGGGATTGCCGGATTTGCGGAATTTGAGGTGGTCGACGACGCCCGGCATTGAAGCCGAGAAGAGATAGACGACGCGCAGCAGGCCGCCGAGCAATTTACCAAGCTCCTGCAACCGGTCACCCGCCATGGCGGCGAGCGGCTGCGTGGTACCGTTGTCGTTCAGACCTTCGAAGCGATAATAATTGGCGAGTGCAATATAGGCGCGGCCGGGATGGGTGATCGCCACGAAGGAGGAATGGGCGATGATGTTGAGCGCCTGCAATCCGCGATAATCGGGATGGGCGCGCCAGCTGATATCGGCGAGAAGGCAGGCCGCCTGCCGGTAACGGCTCTCCTCTTCGGTCTCATCAACGCCGAAGACCGGGAAGGTGCGGCCGCTCCAGTCCGCCAGTTCGCGCGCATGTTCCGGCGAGCGGGCGCGCAGAATGGCAAGTTCATCGGCGGCAACCAGCAGCGGATCGGAATCCCGCTCCTCTTCCGTCAGCAGCGAATAGAGATAACCTTCGCGCACGCCCTGCGCCGAAAAGGCGATTCTGGCCGGCTTCATCATTTTCAGAACTTCGCGCATGGCGATGGCGCCGAAGGGCAGAAGCGAGCGGCGGTTCTTGGAGACCGCTTGCCAGGCCGGGTCCTTGCTATCCCGGGAGACGATGACCTCCTCGAGAAAATTCAGCATTTCCTCCAGCGGCAATTCATAGCCCTGCATCATATGCAGCGGATAGCCCGATATCTCCATATGCAGCTTGGCGATGTTTCGCCAGGTGCCGCCCACCGCGTAAAAGGTGCGCCCCTCACCCGCCGCCAGAAGCTTGGCGAAGGATTTGACGTGTTTTCTGGCAATCGTCGCCGCTTTTTCCAGCGAGCCGTCCGACTGCTCCGACAGCCGCAGGCCGCCGAGCGGCAGGGTGATGCCCTCGCCGCAGCTCTTGCCCTTGATGTCGATGAGCTCGAGCGAACCGCCGCCCAAATCGCCGGCGATGCCGTCTGGATCATGGAAACCGCTGATCACGCCATAGGCGGAATAAAGCGCTTCCTTTTCGCCTGACAGTACCTCGATCTCGCAGCCGAGAATGGCTTCTGCCTCGCGGATGAAATCCGGGCCGTTTTCCGCCTCACGCGCCGCAGCCGTCGCCAGCACATAGAGCTTCTGCGCCTGCGCCTGCTCGGAAAGGACATGGAAACGCCGAAGCGCCATCAGCGCCCGGCTGACGCCTTCCTCATGCATACGGCCCGTCAGCGCCAGTCCCTTGCCGAGGCCACACAGGACCTTTTCATTGAACAGCACCGCAGGCGCGCGGGAAAGACCTTCATATACGACGAGACGAACGGAGTTCGAACCAATATCTATGACGGAAACGGGGGCAAGGCCGGTCAGCCGCCCCTGTGCTTCTGATCGAGTCATTCAGCCTGTTTCTTGCGGGACGAAATCAACCCGGCAATCAATTTGGGCGCACTGGATTTCAAGGCTTCACCACGTCCGGAAAGGCTGGGATTGGTCATGAAATAGTGCTGCGCGTTGAACGGTTCTTCGCCTTTACGCACCTCGATGCGCCTCGACGTTCCGTCCGCAAGTATCTCGTAGCTCTGCTGGTTGTCAATGAGATTGCCAAGCATAATCTGTGAAAGAACCTGCTCATGCACGGTGGGATTGGTGAGCGGAACCAGCGTTTCCACGCGCCGATCAAGGTTGCGCGGCATCATGTCGGCCGAGCCGATATAGACCAGCGCCTTGTCCGACGGCAGGCCGAAACCATTGCCAAAGCAGAAGATGCGGCTGTGTTCGAGGAAGCGGCCGACGATGGATTTAACGCGGATATTATCCGACAGACCGGGCACCTGCGGGCGCAGGCAGCAGATGCCGCGCACGACGAGATCGACCTCCACGCCCGCCGCGCTGGCGCGGTAGAGCGTATCGATGATTTCAGGATCGACCAGCGAATTCATCTTCATCCAGATCGCCGCCGGCGCGCCGCGCTTGGCATGTTCGATCTCTTCGTTGATGTGCTTTACGATGCGGGCGCGCAACGTATAGGGCGAAACGGCCAGCTTCATGCCCTCTTCCGGTTCGCCGTAACCCGTGATGAAGTTGAAGATATTCGCCATGTCATGGGCGATCTTCGGGTTGCAGGTGAAGAAGGACAGGTCGGTATAGATCTTGGCGGTGATCGGGTGATAGTTGCCGGTGCCGAGATGGCAATAGGTTCTGAGCTTGCCGTCCTCGCGGCGCACAACCATCGACATCTTGGCGTGGGTCTTGAGTTCGATGAAGCCGAAGACGACCTGCACGCCGGCGCGCTCCAGATCGCGCGCCCAGCGGATATTCGCCTCTTCATCGAAACGCGCCTTCAGTTCGACCAGCGCGGTGACGGATTTACCGGCTTCGGCCGCATCGATCAGCGCACGAACGATCGGGCTGTCATTGGAGGTGCGGTAGAGCGTCTGCTTGATGGCGAGCACTTCGGGATCGCGCGCGGCCTGCAGCAGGAACTGCACGACCACGTCGAAGCTTTCATAGGGGTGGTGAACCACCATGTCCTTTTCGCGGATGGCGGCGAGGCAATCGCCGGCATGTTCGCGCACGCGCTCGGGGAAACGGGCGTTGTATGGTTCGAATTTCAGGTCGTCGCGCGGCGCGCGGACGATTTCGGAGATGGTGTTGAGCGCGAGAAGACCGGGCAGAACGGCAACACGATTATCAGGCACGCCAAGCTCATGCACGACGAACTGGCGCAGCGACTGCGGCATTTCGCTGTCAGTCTCGATGCGGATAACGGAACCCCGGCGGCGGCGCTTCAGCGCGCTCTCGAAGAAACGGACCAGGTCTTCCGCCTCTTCCTCCACCTCGATATCGCTGTCGCGGATGATGCGGAACGTACCGGAACCGCGCACGGTGTAACCGGGATAGAGCCGGTGGATGAACAGGCCGACCACATCTTCAAGGGTGATGTAGCGGATGGCGTTCTTTTCGTCAGGCAGGCGCACGAAACGGTCGAGCGCGGGCGGCAGGCGCAACAGCGCCGTCATCGGCTCGCGGCCGTTGACGCTGTCGAGCTGCAGGCCCATGGAAAAGCCGAGATTGGGAATGAAGGGGAACGGGTGCGCCGGGTCGATGGAGAGCGGCGTCAAAACGGGGAACATGCGTTCCTCGAACTCCGTTTCCAGCCAGGTGCGGTCCGCATCCGAAAGTGCGGCCGGCCGCACGATGAAAATTTCTTCCTTGGCGAGATATTGTTGCAGAACGGCGAGCGATGCCTGCTGCTCCATCTGCAGATTGTCGATTTCCTTCAGAATATCTTCGAGCTGCTCGGCCGGTGTCTTGCCGTCCGGCGTCTTGACGGTGATCTTCTGGCGCACCTGCCCTTCCAGGCCGGCGACGCGGACCATGAAGAATTCATCGAGGTTGGCGGCCGAGATGGAGAGGAAACGCAGCCGCTCCAGCAGCGGATGATCCGTGTTCAGCGTTTCTTCGAGAACGCGGCGGTTGAACTGGAGCCAGGAGAATTCGCGGTTGATGAAACGCGCCGGGCTGTCCCACAGGCTCTCGCCTTCGGTCACCGGCTGAACCTTGTTGAAGTCTTCCTGCGCGATAGCGTCCATTCCCTGTTCCATCCCCTGACCGATTTCCGTCCCGTGATCCTGCTGCATCGCGCGATCGTCCTTCTTGCCCGTATAACAGTTTGACGACGGAACTGTGACAGTCAATCGACGTCCAGTCCGCTGCCCGCCGCTGCGTTGTCCATCGCATTGAGGACCTCCGCCACCAGAGGACGTGTAATTCTCGTTCCACGCGAAAGCGCCAGCCGGTCGATACGGTCCACGATCGTCTGGGCCGTATCGAGCGAACGCTCCATTCTATTGACGATGTAACCTATGAGTTTGTCATCCATGTAAAGCTGCCTGTCGGCGAAGAGTTTCACCAGCACCTGCGCCAAAAGCCCCTCGTCCGGCTCGCCGGTTTCCACCACCGTTACGGCTTTGAGGCGCGAGCGCAGATCGGGCAGCGTCACGGGCCATGCGGCCGGCCATTGCCGGCTCGTCATCAAAAGCGTGGTGCCGTGCTGGCGTACGCTGTTGATGACATGGAAGAGTTCCGTTTCGTTAAAACCGCGCCGGTCGGCGTCCTCGAAAAGAACAGGCCCCGTTTCGGCCGCGCGCGCAGCATCCGAGCCCGTCTGGGGGTGAATGTCGCGCGCGTCGCTGATATTTTTCCAGATATTGGCGAGATGCGATTTTCCCGAACCCGGCGGCCCGGCCAGCACGACGACGGGCGAGCGCCAGTTCGGCCATTCATCGATGAGGCTGACGGCAGCCGCAAGCGAGGCGGAGACGAGGAGATCATCCCTGCCGGAAGCGGACTGGTGCGAGAATGCGAGCGGCAGCTGCTCGGCCTTCGACCGGGCGTTGTCGGTTTTGATTTGGTCAGTCATCGTCAGCTCTGAGAGTCAACCTTGCCGGAGGACGCTTCCCCTTCTTCCAGGGCAGGGTTTGTGTCCCAGGGAAGGTTGGCGGCATGCCCGTGGTAAAGATCGCTTTCAAGATACCGCGACAAGGCGAAGCGGACAAGCACGCCGACCGCCGCCGCAGCCGGCACCGCGACGAGAAGCCCGACGAAACCGAAAAGCGCACCGAAGGCGAAAAGGGCGAACATCAGCCAGACCGGATGCAGGCCGACGCTTTTGCCGACAAGTTTCGGCTGCAGGATGTTGCCTTCTATGAACTGACCGGAAAAGAACACAACGAGCGTCAGAAACACATAGATGTAATCCGGCCAGAACTGCACGATGGCGACGCCGACGGCAAGGATGAGGCCGACCATGGAGCCGATATAGGGAATGAAGCTGATGAGGCCTGAGAAAAGGCCGATCAGCAGACCGAAATTCAAACCCACCAGCGACAGGCCGACGGCATAATAAACGCCGAGAATGATGCAGAGCGACCCCTGCCCGCGCACGAAACCGGCAATGGTCTTGTCCATGTCGCGGGCGATCTGCCGGACGGTATGGACATAGTCGCGCGGTATCCAGCTATCGACCTTGTCGATCATCCGGTCCCAGTCGAGCAGCAGATAGAAGGCGACCACGGGCGTAACGACCAGCAGCGACATGACATCGACCAGCGATTTGCCGGAATTCCATATCTGCGTCAGCAACGTGCCGATGAAACCGGCACCTTCGGTCAAAAGCTTTGAAAAATTCTCCTTCACGGCGTCGATCTGGCTGCTGACCCAATCCGGCAGGAGATTGGTGTCGGCGCCGGCAATCAGCTGCTGCAATGACGAGATATATTGCGGGATGCGCGTGATGAATTCCGAGGCCTGAGCGGCGATCAGCGGGATGATGATGATGAGCGACAGCGCAAAGATCAGCACAAAGGAGACGAGGATGACGACGGTCGCCATCAATCGGCTCAGGCCGCGCCGTTCCAGCCAGTCGGCAACCGGATCGAGAAAATAGGCAAGCGCCATGCCCGCCACGAAAGGCAGGAGAATGGAGCTGAAGACCATCAGGAAAAGGACAAAGACGGCAAGCACGCCGATCCAGAAAAACACCTGCCGGCGCAGGCTCGTACCGCTTACATGGGGTTGCATCCGTTCATCCTTTATCGCCGCACCGTCACCGCCCGTGATGGAGATAGGATGCGTACATGCACATGGTCAAGACCGGCGCTTTCGCGCGTGGGCAGAAGGAGACTGCCCGCACAGCGGCAAAATCCCTCATTTCCGGCCAACCCCTCGCAACGGCAGGTTGACCGACGGTAAATATTAGACAACTATCAAATATTGCCGGGCGGGCCAGCGGCGCTCCTTCATCTCCGGCGGCCGGGGGGCACGATGCAGAGCACCAATGACAATGGCATCGCGGAATATAATGCCGGTCTCTTCGATAATCCCGAAGTTGCCGAATGGTATGACAACCAGCAGCTTTACCCGGCCGAACGCATCATTCTCGACCAGTTCCGCCATGCCTATGCGGGCAAGCGGCTGCTTGACCTCGGCGTCGGCACCGGCCGAACGACGAAGCCGCTTCTGCCGCTGGTGGGAGACTATATCGGCATCGACCGTTCGCAGCCGATGCTTGCGCTGGCGCGGCGCAATTTTCCAGCCGCCACGTTTATCGACATGGATGTGCGGGCGATCGGCCAGTTCGGTGCGGAACGTTTCGATTGCGTGCTGGGCGCGCTCGCGATTCTGAGCGCCTTCGACCATGAGGACCGGCTTGCCATCATCCACGCCGTGCGAAGCATTCTGTCACCGGGCGGGTACTTCATCTTTTCTTTTCATAACCGGCGATGGAAGCGGGCCGGCGGCATGCCGCTGCACCGCCGCTCCTGGCACCCGCGCGAGGTGGTGAATTCGCTGCATCCGCAAAGCTGGATCAACTATCTGCGACTGCAACCTTCGACACGGCGGACGCCGGAATATGCCATTCTCGCGGATCAGGCGCATCGCTGGAGCGGCCTGTTTTATTTCATCGACCTTGCCGCCCAGACCCGCCAGCTGGAAGCGGCGGGCTTTGAGATCGCCGCGCGTTATGGCGAGAACGGACGGCCGATAGAGGAAAATTCCGATACGTCCAATGACGGCCTGCTCAATCTCGTCTGTCGCGCCGCGCCGCAGCCATCGTAAGCTCCCAATCCGGCCAGCCCCGCCAAAGCCGTTAAAAACCGGAGCTTTTGCCACTCAAACCCTTGCATCAGGCCCCGTCCCGTGCGAATGGCGACGCCAAAGGAACCAGCGGAGACGAGAGCCATGAGCCAGTCGGGCAAGAACGGTCTTACCTATAGTGATGCAGGTGTGGATATCGACGCCGGCAACCTGATGGTCGAAAAGATCAAACCGGCGGTGCGCTCGACGCGGCGTCCCGGCGCGGATGGCGAAATCGGCGGCTTCGGCGGCCTGTTCGATCTGAAAGCCGCAGGCTTCACCGATCCGGTTCTGGTGGCCGCCAATGACGGCGTCGGCACCAAGCTGAAGATCGCCATCGATGCTGACTATCACGACACCGTCGGCATCGATCTCGTCGCCATGTGCGTCAACGATCTCGTCGTCCAGGGCGCAGAACCGCTGTTCTTCCTCGATTATTTCGCGACCGGCAAGCTGGATCCGGACCAGGGTGCGGCCATCGTTTCCGGCATTGCCGCCGGCTGCCGCGAATCCGGCTGTGCGCTGATCGGCGGCGAAACCGCTGAAATGCCCGGCATGTATTCCGATGGTGATTACGATCTCGCGGGCTTTGCCGTGGGTGCGGCCGAACGCGGCCAGCTTCTGCCGGCCGGCGATATTTCCGAAGGCGACGTCATTCTCGGCCTCTCCTCTTCCGGCGTTCACTCCAACGGCTTTTCGCTGGTGCGCAAGATCGTGTCGATCTCCGGTCTCGACTGGAGCGCGCCTGCCCCCTTCGCGGATGGCAAGAAGCTCGGCGAAGCGCTGCTGACGCCGACCCGCATCTATGTGAAGCCGCTTTTGAAGGCGATCCGCGAGACCGGCGCGCTGAAGGCCCTGGCGCATATTACCGGCGGCGGTTTCCCGGAGAATATTCCGCGCGTTCTGCCCAAGCATCTCGCTGCCGAAATCGATCTCGACGCGATCAAGGTTCCCGCCGTCTTCTCATGGCTGGCGAAAACCGGCGGCGTCGAAGCGAAGGAAATGCTGCGCACCTTCAATTGCGGCGTCGGCATGATCGTCGTCGTTTCGGCTGAAAATGCCGAAAAGGTCACCGAGGTTCTGACCGCCGAAGGCGAGACCGTCTTCCCGCTCGGCCGCATGGTCGCCCGCGAAGAAGGCGCGCATGGCACCATCTATAAGGGCGCTCTCGGCCTATGATGAGCGCCGCCTTCCCGTCCGGCCGCAAACGCGTCGTCGTTTTCATTTCCGGCAGCGGCTCCAACATGGTGTCGCTGGCCAAGGCCTGTCAGGCGGCGGATTTTCCGGCGGAAATCGTCTGCGTCATCTCGGACAAGGCGTCTGCGGGCGGGCTGGAAAAGGCACGGGGCATGGGCATTCCCACGCTGGTCTTCGAGCGCAAGACCTATGCCAGCAAGGCCGAGCATGAGGGCGCCATTCTGGCCGCACTTGGCGAAATCGCGCCCGATATCATTTGTCTCGCCGGTTACATGCGGTTGATATCGGGGGATTTCATTGCTCCCTATGAAGGGCGCATCATCAATATCCACCCTTCCCTGCTGCCGCTTTTCCCCGGCCTCAACACCCATCAGCGCGCCATTGACAGCGGCATGAAGATTTCCGGCTGCACCGTGCATTTCGTCACCGAAGGCATGGATGAAGGTCCGACCATCGCGCAGGGTGCGGTGCCGGTCATTTCCGGCGATACGGCCGAAACTCTGGCGTCGCGGATCCTGACAGTCGAGCATCAGCTCTACCCGCTTACCCTGAAGCGGCTTGCCGAAGGCAAGGTTCGAATGGAAGATGGCAAGGCGGTCTCCACGGATGGCGAAAGTAAAACTGAGTATTCCAAACTGATCTCCACCTCCTGATAAAGCTATAACTAAAGTACAAAAACACTCATAATGGTATTTTTTGGAAAATAAACCGATCGTTTACCATAATCATCTTTAATGCCCGCAACGGCCCTTATTTCGGGCCCTCCGGTCATTCAGGAGCGATTATGCCATTGTCGAGATTTTCCCTGCCGCTTTCAGTTGTTCTGCTGGCGGGCGCCAGCCTGCCTGTCACGGCTGAGCAAAGTGGCATTACAGCCTCAGTTGATGCCGGCGTTCTCAATCTCCGCGCGACGGAAACCGTCCATATCGGTGGGCGCAAGCTGAGCGAACTCGAATGGGAAACCAAAAACGCCGTGGCATTGCGCGGCTCGCTCGGGCTTGAACTTGCGCCCGGCTGGCGCGTGAAGGCGGAAGGCAGCGTCGGCTTCGAGGGCGACGGCTACATGACCGACTATGACTGGGTTTGGCCTTTTTCCAGAGATAGCTCGAAGGACAATTGGAGCCACCGTTCCCAGCATGACGACACGCGGCTCGACCATTATTTTTCGGGAAGCCTCGAACTCAATCGCATGTTGCTGGACGATCCGCAGCAATATCTCAGCGCCGGCGTCGGTTTTCGTTATACGGATGTTCAATGGTCGGCTTATGGCGGCAACGCCGTTTACAGCGTTTTCTCCCGCCGCGATTTCTCCGGCAAATTCAAAGATGGCCTCAAGGGGATCACCTATCGCCAGCAAATCCCGGTTTTCTACGGCAACCTGACGGGCGGCCAGAGGTTCGGCAACTGGTCGCTCAATCTGGGCCTCGAAGGCGGCGCCATGGTCTATGGCAAGGCGACCGACGATCACTGGCTGCGTGACATGCGCTTCACCGACAAATTCGACGTCGCCGGCATGTTCGGAGTGAAGGCCGGCGTCGCCTATGACCTGACCGAGAATGCCTCGATCTATCTCGACGGCGCATATGACTATACCAGCCTCGGGCGCGGAGATACACATTACAGCGGCGCAGGCGCCGGAAACCTGTCATCGGAAAAGAATGCCGGCGGCGGTGACTTGCAGTCGATTTTCGTGGGGATGGGTGTGAGAGGACGCTTCTAGTATCGACAGTTTCACTCGAATTACGAGTTTACCAGATGCGCTCGAATAACCCTGCCCTCAAAGCCGGGCGCGATTCAACATCGCCCATTGCAGCAGAATGATCGTCTTGGAATCGGTGATTTCACCCGATGCGATCATCGCGAAGGCTTCGTCCAGCCCGTAGGTCAGAACCTCCAGATCCTCGCCTTCGTCCTCCAGTCCGCCGCCGCTGCCGGCCTGCACGTCAAGATCAATGCGGGCGACGAAGAGGCTGACTTTCTCCGTCAGCGTGCCGGGGCTTGCATACATGTCGAAGAGATACTCGACCTTCTCAACAGCGTAACCGGATTCTTCCATTGCCTCACGGCGGATGGCGACGGCTGCGTCGTCGTCGTCGAGAAGCCCCGCCGGTACCTCGATCATGAAGCTTTGATCGCCGTTCACGAAGGCGGCGGGGCGGAACTGGCGCACCATCACCACGCTGTCGCGCTTCGGGTCATAAAGAAGAATGGCGGCGGCGCTGCCATGGTCGTGGACTTCCCGGACGATACGGATGGTTTTGCCATCCGGCATGCGCTGGTCGAAAACGAGCTTCTGCATATGCACGAAGCCCTTCCAGACGGTTTCTTTTTCCACCAGCCGGATTCTGCCCGCATCCGTGTCAGCCGGAATGTTTTTCGCCTGCGTCTGTGTCACCGGATATGTCCTTGCCTGTCGTGGAATTTCAGCCTGCCCGTGTTGCGGCGCAATATCAAGCCTCGCGGACCTCGTCATCGCGGCGGAGCCACACCTTGTTGTCGTGAAAAGCCGCACCGCCATAGGGGGCGACGGCATCGGCGCCGGTCAGCACATTGATGCCTTCGCCATCCAGATGCGCCCTGTTTGGCCACAGCCCTTCGGCGATCAGCACACCCGGTCTTGCACCCTCCACGATTTTCGCATGGAGGCGCACTTCGCCGCGCGCATTGCCGATGCGGACAATGTCGCCATCGGCGATGCCGTTGCCGCTCGCATCCTCGGGACAGATCATCAATTCCGGACGGCCTTCCTTCTGCACGGAAGTCTTCGTTTCCGCGAAGGTGGAGTTCAGGAAGTTGCGCGCCGGCGATGTCGCCAGCCGGAAGGGATGGTCACCGTCCACGGTTTCGATGACGTCGACCTGATCCGGGAATTTCGGAAATTGTGCAACAGGCCCCATCACACCGATATTTTTCGGCGGCTTGTTCGGAGACGGTCCAGTCGCCCATTCGGGGCTGAAACGGAATTTGCCATCGCCGTAACCGAATCCTTCGAGATAATGCGCCACCTCGAAGGACGGCTGCGCATCGATCCACTTTTCTTCAGCCAGCGTGTCGAAATCGCCCCAGCCGCTGACTTTGAGCATACGGTCGACATGGTCGCGGGCCGAAAGGCCGAAGCCCGGCATATGGTCGACGCCGAGGCGTTTTGCCAGCTCCTCGATGACGAAGAGATTGGTGCGCACCATTTCCGGCGGCTCCACCAGTTTGGGCCCCAGCAGAATGTGGTTCTGGCCGCCGGCGCGGTAGATATCGTCATGTTCGAGGAACATGGTGGCGGGCAGCACGATATCGGCCACATCGGCCGTTTCGGTCATGAACTGCTCATGCACGGCGACGAAGAGATCGTCGCGCAGGAAACCCTGTTTCACCAGCCGCTGCTCGGGGGCGACATTGACGGGATTGGTGTTCTGGATGAGCAAGGCCGTCACCGGACCGCCGTGGCGCAGCGCCTCGGCGTCCCCTGTCAGCACCCGGCCGATCTGCGACTGGTCGAGCTGGCGCACCTCAGGGTCGGCGTAAGAACTGCCCATCAGCTCCGCTTTGTTCAGCCGGAAGATATCGCCATTGTTGTGGAACGCGCCGCCGCCCTCATATTGCCAGGAGCCGAGAACCGTGGCGATGGAAAGCGCCGCATGCATGGCGACCGCGCCGTTGCGCTGGCGGGCAAAACCATATCCGAGCCGGAAGAAGGTCTTCTTGGTGGCGCCGACCAGCCTTGCGAAATCCTCGATTTCGTCGACGGAAAGGCCGGTGATTTCGGATGCCCATTGCGGTGTCTTCGTCTTCAGATGCGCCTCGAGCCCGGCCGGATCGTCGGCGAAGCGCGCCATATAATCACGGTCGGCGTAACCGTCGCGGAAGGCGATGTGCATGACGGCGCAGGCAAGTGCGGCATCCGTGCCGGGGCGGACGACGAGGCGCATATCCGCCTGCTTCATAGTCGGATTGTCGTAGATATCGACGACGACGATCTTCGCACCGCGTTCCTTGCGGGCTTTCACCGCATGGGTCATGACATTGACCTGTGTGGCGACCGCGTTGGTGCCCCAGATGACGACGACATCGGCCTTGGCGATCTCGCGCGGATCCGGGCCGCGCAGTGCGCCGGTGCCCATCACATAACCGGTCCAGGCCATGTTGGTGCAGATCGAGCCGAAAAAGCCGGAATATTTCTTGGCGTGGCGCAGCCGCTCGATGGAATCGCGCTGCACCTGCCCCATGGTGCCGGCATAGAAATAGGGCCAGATGGCCTCAGTACCATGCCGCGCCTCGGCCTTGACAAAAGCGTCCGCCACCTCGTCCAGAGCCGCTTCCCAGGAGATTTCCTGCCAGTCGCCCGCGCCCTTCGCACCCTTGCGACGCTTCGGGGTGAGAAGACGGCCGGGATGATAGATGCGCTCGGAGTAACGCGCCACCTTGGCGCAGATCACGCCGGCGGTGTACGTATTGGCGTTAGCCCCGCGCACGCGGCCGATGCGGCCATCCGCATTGATGTCGACCTCGAGCGCGCAGGCGCTCGGACAGTCATGCGGGCAGACCGTGTGTCCGATACGGACTTCGGACTTCGGGGCGGCTTTTTCAGCGGAAATCGGGGTCGCAACGTTCATGTCTTTTGTATATTGCATCAACGATGCGGCAAAAAGGCCGAAGTGACGTCCATCAAGAATATTCATCCTGACCATTCATCCGGATAAACGGCAAGCGAGACACATCCATGAACTACCGCCACATCTATCACGCCGGCAATTTCGCGGATGTCCTCAAACATGCCGTTCTCGCCCGCCTCGTGCGTTACCTGCAGAACAAGGACAAGGCCTTTCGCGTGCTGGACACCCATGCCGGCATCGGGCTTTACGACCTGACCTCGGAAGAGGCGCAGAAGACCGGCGAATGGCAGACCGGCATCGGCAAGCTGATGGAGGCCGATCTGCCCGCCCCCATCGCCGAACTGCTGGAGCCTTATCTTGACGCCGTGAAGGAGCTCAATCCGGAAGGTGGCGTGAAATTCTATCCCGGCTCACCGAAACTAGCGCGCATGCTGTTTCGCCCGCAGGACCGGCTTTCGGCCATGGAACTGCACCCAGATGACAGCCGGGCGCTCGCGCGCCTCTTCGAGGGGGACTATCAGGTGCGAGTTACCGAGCTGGATGGCTGGCTGTCGCTCGGCGCGCATCTGCCGCCGAAGGAAAAGCGTGGCCTGATCCTCGTCGATCCGCCTTTCGAGCTTGAGAATGAATATCAGCGTCTGGCCGATGGCTTGAACAAGGCCTATCGGCGTTTTTCCACCGGCACCTATTGCCTGTGGTATCCCTTGAAGAAAGGCGCTCCTATCAAGGACTTCCACGAGCGGCTGCAATCCTTCGACATTCCGAAGATGCTGTGCGCGGAGCTTTCCGTCAGAAGCGACCGGCTGGATGGCCTGAGCGGCTCCGGCCTCATCATCGTCAATCCGCCTTATACGCTAAAGGACGAGTTGCATACGCTGCTGCCCTACCTGAAGACAATGCTGGCGCAGGACAGGTTCGCCTCGCAGCGCGCCTTCTGGCTGCGCGGCGAGGAAAAATCGGAAGAGATTTGAAAGGGCTATCTCAGCCCTTCCCGCCTCTGCGCCTGCGCCAGCTGTGACCGTTCGAAGAACAGGATCACGAACAGGGCCATGATGAAGGGAATGATGAGGTAGAACAGCCGGAAGACCAGAAGCGCCGCGATGACATCCGCCGGGTTCATGTCCGGCAGGCCGGTGACGAAGACCAGTTCCAGCACCCCCAGACCTCCCGGCGCGTGCGAGATGAGCGCCGCCGAGAAGGAAACCAGAAATATGCCGAGAATGACCATATAACCAGGATTTCCGGCTTCCGGCAGCGCAAAATAGATGATGCCCGCCGCGCCGATCAGTTCGATCGGGCCGATGACGAGTTGCTGCGCAACAAGCTTCGGCGCGGGGTATGGCAGCACGAAGGAACCGATTTTCAGGGGCTTCAGCCTTAGCAGGCTGCCAAGAATATAAAGACCGACGAAAAGAAGCAGCACCACACCTGTGGTGGTGGAGGCTTCGACGGGCAGAATGCCGGTAAACCGTTCGGTGATGTCAGGCTCGTAAAGCAGCACCAGCCCGATGAGCATGATCGTGCCGATGAGGAAAGTGAAGGAGCAGAGGCCGACAAGCACGCCCACTTCCGCCACACTCAGCCCCTTGGACGTATAGGCCCTATATCGCACCACGGCGCCGGAGAATACCGAGGCCCCGACATTGTGGGACAGCGCATAGGTAGTGAAAGAGGTGAGCGTGATGAAGAACCAGTTCACTTTGCGGCCAAGATGCTGCAACGCGATGCGGTCGTAACCGGCGAGCGCGGCATAGGCCAGCAGGGTAGCAAGGCCCGAACACAGCCAGTCCCGCACGCGAATGGCTTTCAGACTGTCCCAGAGATCATCGAGCGACAGGCCGCGCAATTCGTGAAAGAGCAACCAGGCGGAAAAACCGATCGTCGCGAAGCCAACGACGGGCCAGATATATTTCTTGAATTTCATGCGGTCATGCCCGCCTATTTCCTCCAGCCTCACCCCAGCCCTGTTCCGTCTTTGCGGAAGATTCGTTCAACTTTATTCGTTATGCGGCAAAGCTTTCAACCTTTTCATCAAAGATTGGCGGTTTGCCCCGTTCACAAGTTGATGTAAGACCGGATCGTCGCCCGCCGGCGATGTGAGGTCGTCCACTTTCCGGAGAACGTACACGGAATGAAGCGTTATGCCGGTTTCATCGCCCTGGGCCTTCTGTCGCTCGGCGCATTGTGGTTCGCGCGGGAAAATCCGGCTCCGACCAGCCCCGCCGGCAACCGGCAGACACAATCCCAATCGCAGACCGTCGGCAACTCCCGGCCGGACGCTCCAGGGCGCGACGTTTCCCGACAGGAGACGGGCAAGAACCCTGCGTCCCGCGGAAGCGGATTCGATTTTTACGTGCTGTCGCTCTCCTGGTCACCGGCATTCTGCGCCAGTTCCGAAGGCTCGGGCAACCGCCAGCAATGCGGCAGCGACAGACGTTACGGTTTCGTGGTGCACGGGCTGTGGCCGCAGAACGAAAACGGTTATCCTGAATTCTGCCAGAGCGGTGAGCCCGACCGTGTTCCGGACGCGATCGGCCGCACCATGTTCGATATCATGCCGTCCATGGGCCTGATCGGCCACCAGTGGCGCAAGCACGGCTCCTGCTCCGGCCTGTCGCAGAGGGACTATTTCTCGGCGACACGGGCCGCCTTCGAAGCCATCCGGCTGCCGGGAAAGATCGCCTCCGGCGCCGAAGCCGCCACTCTCTCCGCCGACGCCATAGAAACCGCCTTCACCGACGCCAATCCCGGCCTGTCGAAACGCGGCATCTCCATCAGCTGCGACGGCAGGCGCCTTGAGGAAGTGCGCATCTGCCTCAACAGGGACATGACATTCCGCGACTGCCCCGAGCTTGACCGCAAGGGCTGCCGCGCCAACGCCACGGAAATCATCCCCATTCGCTAGAGCGCATCGAATGCTCTCGATTGCACTCTTCTACACATTTTCCAGACATAAAACCGCTATGCAGCTTTATTGACTATTCCAGTCCCCAGACGACAACCCACAGGACACGACCATGGAACTGCTCTACTCGCCCGCCTCCCCCTACTCCGCCAAGGTCCGTATGGCCGCGCGCCATCTCGGCATCGACATTACCTCCGTGCGTGTCGACACCAGTGCCGAGCCCGCAACGCTGATGGACAACAATCCGCTCGGCAAGATTCCGGTCCTGCTTCTGGATGAAGGCGGCTCGGTCTATGACAGCGTGGCGATCATGCATTATCTCGACCGTCTTTCGGGCGGCAAGCTCTACCCGAAAAAGAACGGCAAGCGCACGGATGTGGAAATTCTCGAAGCGCTGTGCGACGGCATCATGGATTGCCTGCTCGCCATCGTTTACGAGCGCCGTTTCCGCCCGGAAGAAAAGATCCACCAGCCCTGGATCGACAAGCAGTGGAGCAAGGTGGTCCGCGGGCTTGATTATCTCAACACCAACCTGCCGAAAACCGGCAAGAAGCTGCATGGCGGCCATTTCGCCCTTGCCGCGATGATCGGTTATCTCGACCTGCGTTTCGCCGGCGAATGGGCCGAAGGGCGCGATGCGCTGGCCGGCTGGCCGGAAACCTTCGGCAAGCGTTTCGAAGCCTATGCGGAAATGAAGGCCGCCGCCTGAGTGGGATGCAGAAGGACGCCTGGCCGGAAGGCCGGGCACTCATGCCGACGCTTAAGAGCGAAAAACAAAAAAGCCGGGGCAAAACCCCGGCTTTTCCAATAGCGATCCTTGAGGGATCAGAACTTGACGCCGATACCGGCCTTGACGGAGTGGTCATCATAACCACGCGAAAAGGCGTCGTTGCCGAGCGTGTAGTCCTTCTTCTGGTAGTCGCTGTAGCGATATTCCAGACGAGCGGTGATGTTGTCTGTAACCATGGCTTCAACACCGGCACCAACCGTGTATCCGAGAGCCGTGGCGCTGTCCTTGTTGACGCCGTCACGAACCTTGTTGTCGGAAACAGCAAGACCGGCCGTACCGTAGAGCAGGAACGGGTTCATGTCGTAACCGACGCGGCCACGCAGCGAGCCGTTGACGCCCTGCTTGCCTTCGACGGCGCGACCTGCGACCGTACCGGCGGAACCGCGCTCGTCACCGAGGTTGACGTCTGCTTCCGCACCGTAAACCAGCTGGCCGTTCTGCCAGTTGTAACCGCCGTAGAGACCGCCGCCAGCGCCCTTGGCGTCACGACCGTCGTTGCTGGAGCTGAAACGGCCCCAATCGTAGTTGACCGTACCACCGAGGTACGCACCGGACCAATCCTTGACCGGCGCGGGCTGGTCGTAGGAAACCGGTGCCTGCGGCACTTCGTTTACGGCGTCAGCGGCGTGAGCAGCCGAAAAGCCGGCGGCTGCCATGGTCGAAGCCATAAGGGTTGCTACGAAAATACGCATGCTATTCTCCTTTCAGGACCGCTCTGTACTCAAAACATTGTTCTCAGACGCGGTGTAAACTCGTCGGGTTAATCGCCCCTCTGGAAACTGAATTTGATAGGAGAATGCGGAGATCAAAGAGCCAAAATGTGAATTGTTTGGGGCGGCGACGTGACTAGAATTAGACGTTGCCTAATTGCCACAAGGGGTTTATTAACCCTAACAGAAGCCTAACCAGCAATAGATTGCCTTTAAACTTAGTTATATTCAAATTAAACCGAAATTGCATTGTGAATAAAAAATCGCCCAATTCTTTTGGGGCCGATGGACAGCTTGCGATTTGCATTTATATCCAGCAAATAGGACGGATATGAGCAAATGCAGGTCAGCCGTGAAAGAAAATATACAAAAGACAGTCTTGATAACGGGAGCCGCCCGGCGGCTGGGGCGGGCAATCGCCACCGATCTGGCCGCCCATGGCTTCGCCATCGCCGTCCATGCCAATGCATCCATGGCCAGCGCCGAGGAATTCGCTAACGAAATAAGGCAGAAAGGTGGCAAGGCCGTAGCCGTTCAGGCGGATCTGACACAATCCGGCCCTGCCTCGGGGCTCATCGAACAGGCTGCGTCAGCACTGGGGCCTATCGGCGTCGTTATCAACAATGCGTCGGTTTTTCTCGACGACTCGGCGGACAAGCCCGATCCGGCGATCTTCGACGCACATTTCGCCGTGCATGTGCGGGCGCCCTCCCTCATCGCCGCCGCCTTTGTCGAGCAACTGCCTGCCGATAAATCCGGGCTGATCGTCAATATCATCGACCAGCGCGTGCTTGCGCTCACGCCACGGTTTTATTCCTATACGCTTTCGAAATCGGCGCTCTGGACGGCCACGCGGACGATGGCGCAAAGCTTTGCGCCGCGTGTGCGGGTCAACGCCATTGGGCCGGGTCCCACCTTCAAAAGCGAAAGACAGGCGCCCGAGGACTTTCAGGCGCAGATCGATGGCCTTATATTAAAGCGTGGTCCCGCACCGGATGAGTTCGGCCGGACGATTCGCTTTCTTTACGACACGCCGTCGGTCACCGGACAAATGATCGCGCTCGACGGCGGCCAGCATCTTGGCTGGGAAACCCCTGACGTGGCGGAGATAAATGAATGAACGGAAAGAAGCTGCCTGATGGCGGTATTCTCTTCGATGACACCGACGACGAAGATGACGATGCAAGCCTTGCCGCGACGGAAACGGCCGAGGCTTCGCGCGACGTCGCCGGCATGGACTGGAATGCGGGATGGAAAAACGAATCCGGCCTGAAGGGCATGGATCTGATCGGCGAATTCGTCAAACACCTGCCGAATGCGCCGGGCGTCTATCGCATGTTCAACGAGGCGGGCGACGTGCTTTACGTCGGCAAGGCGCGCTCGTTGAAGAAGCGTGTCGGCAATTACGCGCAGGGCCGCGTGCATTCCAACCGCATTGCCCAGATGGTGCGGCTGACCGCCCATATGGAATTCGTCACCACCCGCACGGAAACAGAGGCGCTTCTACTGGAAGCGAATCTCATCAAGCGCTTGCGGCCGCGCTTTAATGTGCTTTTGCGCGACGACAAGTCTTTTCCCTATATTCTCATTACCGCAGACAACCGCGCGCCGGCGATTTTCAAACACCGTGGAGCGCGGGCGCGCAAGGGCGATTATTTCGGCCCCTTTGCGTCGGCCGGCGCAGTCGGCCGCACCATCAATTCTCTGCAACGCGCCTTTTTGATCCGCACCTGCACCGACAGCGTGTTCGAAACCCGCACGCGTCCCTGTCTTCTTTACCAGATCAAGCGCTGTTCCGGCCCCTGCACGCATGAGATCAGCGATCAGGGGTATGAAGAACTCGTCAAGGAAGCCAAGGATTTCCTGTCCGGCAAGAGCCAGAGCGTCAAGACCGCGATTGCGCGGCAGATGAACGAGGCGGCCGAGGACCTCGATTTCGAGCGCGCCGCCGTCTATCGCGACCGGCTGGCCGCACTGTCGCATGTCCAGAGCCATCAGGGCATCAACCCCGCCGGCATCGAGGAGGCGGATGTCTTCGCCATCCACCATGAAGGCGGCATCTCCTGCATTCAGGTGTTCTTTTTCCGCACCGGGCAGAACTGGGGCAACCGCGCCTATTTCCCGAAGGCCGACCCTTCGCTGCCCGGCTCGGAAATCCTCAATGCATTCCTGGCGCAGTTTTATGACGACAAGCCGGTGCCTAAGCAAATCCTGCTTTCCGAAACGGTGGAGGAGCAGGAGCTGCTGGCCGCAGCACTCGGCGAAAAGGCCGGGCACAAGGTGACAATCAGCGTGCCGCAGCGTGGCGAGAAGAAGGACATCACCGACCATGTGCTTGCCAATGCCCGAGAGGCGCATGGCCGCAAGCTGGCGGAAACCTCGTCTCAGGCGCGGCTGCTGAAGGGTTTTGCGGAAACCTTCGGTCTTTCTTATGTGCCGCGCCGGATCGAGATTTACGATAACTCCCATATCATGGGCACCAATGCCGTGGGCGGCATGGTGGTGGCGGGGCCGGAAGGTTTCGTGAAGAACCAGTACCGCAAGTTCAACATCAAATCTACCGACATCACCCCCGGTGACGACTTCGGCATGATGCGCGAGGTGATGACCCGTCGCTTCTCGCGTCTGTTGAAGGAAGAGGGAAAGCCCGACCGTGGGCAAACGCAGACGCCGACGCCGGAGGAAGCCGCCGATATGCCCTTCCCCGCCTGGCCCGATGTGATCCTGATCGATGGCGGCCAGGGCCAGATGACGGCGGTACGGGCCATTCTCGACGAACTCGGCATTCGCGACTGTGTGACCGCCATCGGCGTCGCCAAGGGCGTGGACCGCGAGGCGGGCCGCGAACGCTTCTTTGCGGATGGGCGCAGCGATTTTTCGCTGCCGCCGCGTGATCCCGTGCTCTATTTCATTCAGCGCATGCGCGACGAAGCGCACCGCTTCGCCATCGGCTCTCACCGGGCGCGGCGCAAGAAGGAAATGGTGCGCAATCCGCTCGACGAAATCTCGGGAATCGGTCCGGGCCGCAAGCGCTCCCTGCTGCAGCATTTCGGCACGGCCAAGGCGGTTTCCCGCGCCGGCCTCAACGACCTGATGGCTGTCAGCGGCATTTCGGAGACGGTTGCGCGGCAAATCTACAATCACTTCCACGAGAGCGGCGGCGATTGACGCCGCGCCGTCGTGGCGAACTGCTAAAAAAACATAATACATGTTGACGCTATGCCCTGGCGGCGGCATCAAGGCAGCTAATCTTAGACTGACAGGTTTCCCATGGCTTCGCGCGCATACAGCATTCCCAACCTCCTCACCTATGGCCGCATCCTCGCGGTTCCTGTCATCGTTTTGTGCTTTTACATCGAAGGGAAACTGGAAAGCTCGGATTTCGCGCGCTGGACGGCATTGTGGCTATTCATCATCGCCTCGCTGACCGATTTCCTCGATGGTTATCTCGCGCGTATCTGGAACCAGACGTCGAATATCGGCCGCATGCTGGACCCGATCGCTGACAAGCTGCTGGTCGCCTCCGTCCTGCTTCTGATGGCGGCGGATGGCACCATTGCCGGCTGGTCGCTCTGGGCGGCCATCACCATTCTCTGCCGCGAAATTCTGGTCTCGGGCCTGCGCGAATATCTGGCGGCGCTGAAGGTCAGCGTTCCCGTCACCCGCATCGCCAAATGGAAGACCACCATCCAGATGGTCGCCATCGCCTTCCTGCTCGCGGGTCCTGCGGGCGACAAGGTTCTGCCCTACACGACCGAAATGGGCATTACCCTGCTGTGGATCGCGGCGGCGCTGACCATGTATACCGGCTATGATTACTTCAAGGCCGGCCTGAAGCACATCGTGGACGAAGACTGATGACACGGATCGTTTATTTCGCCTGGGTTCGCGAGAAGATCGGCACGGATGAAGAAGAGCTGGACATCCCCTCCTCCGTCACCACCGCCGGCGAGCTGATCGCCTGGCTTGCGACGCGCGGCGAGAATTACGAAGCTGCCTTCGAGTTTCCCAATGTGATCCGCGTCGCCGTCAATCAGGAGCATGTCGAGCATGATGAAAGCATCCTCGGCGCGCGCGAGATCGGCATTTTCCCGCCGATGACGGGGGGATGAGCGGATGCAGCCGACGGTCCGCGTGCAGGCAGAGGATTTCGACGCTGCGGAGGAAACCCGCCGGCTGACGGAAGGGGACAGGAGCATCGGCGCGGTCGTGGCCTTCACCGGGCTCTGTCGGGATGATGGCGGCACGCTTGCGGCGCTGGAGCTTGAACACTATCCCGGCATGGCGGAGGCGGAAATAACCCGCATCGCCAGACTTGCCATGGAGCGTTTCGGCCTTCTCGGCCTCACCGCCATCCACCGCCACGGCAAGATCGCCACCGGCGAAAACATCGTGCTCGTCATCGCAGCTTCATCGCATCGACAGGCCGCCTTCGATGGCGCCAATTTCGTGATGGATTATCTCAAGACATCCGCCCCGTTCTGGAAAAAGGAACATGGCAAGGATGGCTCGGCGGGCGACTGGGTTGCGGCAAAAACAACCGACGACGCGGCCAAGGACAAGTGGCGATAGAGCATTTCCAGGAAAAGTGGAGCCCGGTTTTCCGTCCGGAAATGCGACGGAACAAAGAGTTGGAGCGCTTTCGCCATTCGAAGAAACGCGAAAGCGCTCTAGGGGCCATACTCAGGGCGCTTCCACCCTGCTACGCATGACAATCAGCCAGCCGACCAGCATCGCCAGAACCACCGCATCGCGCCAGGCGGCGGGTCCGTAACCGACCCAGAAAGTTTCCGCAAAGCCGACGGCGGCGGCCCCAAGGCCGCAGATGAGCGGACTGGCATAACCGCCCGCCGCCGAAATCAGCACCACCTTCAGGCCAAAGACCAGACCAGCGCCGAAATCCATGGTGCCGTAATAGAATGTGGCCAGCACGCCGGCGATGGCGGCGACGAGGCCTGCTGCACAATACGAGACGAGAAATATCCGGCCCGCATTCACCCCGCATAATGCGGCGGCGAAAGCATCGTCCGAGACCGATTTCCAGCGCCTGCCGAAAGCAGAATGGCCAAGATAAAACGACCCTGCGAGAATGAGCAGGCAGAAGGCCGCCGTGTTCAGCATCTGCATCGGCGTCAGGGTCACGGCAAAGCCGCCATCGGCCCAGAAGCGCACCGGCTGAGACAGAAGCGGCGGCAGCCATAATTGCCTTGTGTCGGCGGCCAGCCTCGCGCTTTCGGTCAGCGCGATCAGCACGCCGACGGCGGCGACGGTCACGGCATTGGGAGAGGCTTTCGCCAGCGGCCGCATCACCGCCCGGCCGACAAAACCCGCCGCCCACAGCCCGCCGAACAGGCCCGCCCCTGCCCCGAGCGCCAATGTTGCCGGCAGAACCAGCCACAGCCGGTTCCAGCCGAAATCCGCAAATAACAGGCAGGTCTGGCCGGCAAAGGCGAATATGGCGCCATAGGTGACATCGGCGCGTTTGGTGACCGAAAAGGCGATGGCATAACCAAAGGCCAGAACCGCATAAAGCGAGGCGACCGGCACGGCATTTAGCAATTGTTGCAGGAAATAGGCCAAGCGTGTCCTCCCGCCATGATTATAACTGTTAAAACTCATTTTGACAGTTATAATGTGCGGCATGACCTTTCGCTGGACAGAACATCGTTTCGCAGGCGGCGCATTGGCGCTGGATGTCGCCAACAGCGTGATCCTGCGCTCGGATGCGGCAAAATCAGTCGACCGTTTTGCCGTGCCGGCGCAGATCGCGGCCTTTGCCGAAGCGGCCACAAGGCTCGGTGCGGAACGAGACAGGTTTCCCACGCTCATCGCGCCCGAGGCGGAAAAGCAGGCGGTTTTTCTCGATCTTCGCGAGGCCGTCGACGATTATTTCCGCGCCGCCATTACCGGCGGCGACGATGGCGACGGCAGGCTGGCCGGACTTCTCTTCGCCTGCGGCACGGCACTGCGGACGTTTCCGATTGCCGAAAGCCTCGGCAACGCCACCGCCCATTCCGCCCTCTCGCTACTTGCCGGCGAGACACGGGAGCGGCTGCGGATCTGCGGCAATTGCGGCTGGCTTTTCATCGACCGCAGCAAGAACAGAAGCCGTATCTGGTGCGATATGGCGGTGTGCGGCAACCGGCAGAAAGCCAGCCGGCACTATCACAGGAAGAAGGATGTGCGGTCATGAAGAGAATTGCCCTTCCCTTGCTGGCGATTGCGGGGATGCTCGCTCTTTCCGGCTGCCAGCGGGAAGAACCGCGCGAAGTGGCGAAGGTTTCCGGCCGGATGTTCGTTTTCAACTATCGCGTCGCCATCGCCACCTATCTGGTGACGCTTCAGCGCATCGCCCGCATTCGCGATGGCAGCACGGTGGAAGCGACATTCGAAAACCCGCGCGGCGGTCCAGACCTCACCAGCCGCGAGAAGATTTTCCCGAAAGACGAAAAGATCACGGTTCAGAGCCCACCGGTGGAATGCGTGAAGCAGGACCGGCCCTACAAGGTCACCATCCGCATCAAGGGGCCGGAAGGCGACATTCTCCAGACCATCGAAACCACGATCCGCTCCGACACCGACCAGTCGCTTCTTCCCGCCAAGCCGCTGGTGGTCGGCCCGCTTTATACGCCCAATCCGGAGGTGTTCAAACCGGATGGCACGACGGATATGCGGCCCGTTCAGGGGTGTCCGGCGTCCTAACAAAAAATTGCAGCCTTAGGCTCAGTTCTCTGTAGGGGTGGCAAACCTCACTTCCGTCATGCCGGGCTTGACCCGGCATCCAGCAGCCGCGCGTCTGCGTGGCGTAAGAGTCTTTGCGATCAAGGACTTGATCGCGCTGGACCCCGGATCCAGTCCGGGGTGACGGAGTATGGAATGAGGTCTCCGCAGAACGCACCGTCTTGCAGGCAGCGCTCCAAAACAAAAAAAACGGAGCCTTTCGGCTCCGTTTCTTCGAGTCTTTTCAGCAGCTTCACACAATCGCCTGCAACAGCGATTCAAGCCGTTGAGATTTTGAATCAGCCGACGATTTCGGTTTCGGCGAACCAGTAGGCGATTTCCTGTGCGGCGGTTTCCGGAGCGTCGGAACCGTGAACGGAGTTTTCGCCGATGGAGAGCGCGAAGGTCTTGCGGATGGTGCCTTCCGCGGCCTGGGCCGGGTTGGTGGCGCCCATGATTTCGCGGTTCTTGAGGATGGCGTTTTCGCCTTCCAGAACCTGAACGATGGTCGGGCCGGAAGTCATGCCTTCAACGAGTTCGCCGAAGAAGGGACGCTCTTTGTGAACGGCGTAGAAGCCTTCGGCTTCGCGCTTGCTCATCCAGACGCGCTTGGAGGCGACGACGCGCAGGCCGTTGTCTTCAAATACCTTGGTGATCGCGCCCGTCAGGTTACGCTTGGTTGCGTCCGGCTTGATCATCGAAAATGTGCGTTCAATCGCCATATGTCCGTTTCCTTTTCCTTCAGAGAAAGTGGGCGGTCTTTACCCGCCCAAAGGCCCGAAAACAAGGGGGATCGACGAGATTGCGACGATGATGCCAGACATTTCACGCCGCTGTCACACTGCGGCCTCTCGCATCGTAGAGATCGAGGCAGCCTTCGAACCAGTCCCGCACGGGGTCGTTATCGGCGAACAAATCCGCCCCGGTGGTGATCCGCGCCCATTGCAGCGCGCCGAACACGATGTAATCCGCAAAGAGCGGCGATGTGCCGCCGATGAAAGGCTGGAAGCTCAGCATACGCCGGATCGGCGCAAGCAATGCCGGAAAGGCTGCGATTTCCGCCTCGCGGTTCGCCACCACATCCTCGAGCGGACGGCCGAGCGCTTTCGTGCGGCTATCGCGGAAATAACGGCGGTCCGGCTCATCCAGCATATTGTGGATATCGAGCACGGCGATACGTACGATGGCCGGGTGAAGCACCGTCTGCGACCAGCTTTCGACGAAACGGGCCATGGCCTTGCCGCCCTCGCCGTTGAACAGCGACGGCCGCTCCGGGTAAGCCTCGTCCAGGTAAAGCGCGATTTCGAAACTGTCGCTTATCAGCTCGTCGCCATCGCGCAGGATCGGCACGGTCTTCGAAAAACCGTCCTCTACTGTCGGGATCACCGTGAAGGGTAAAGGCCGCTCCTCGAAATCCAGCCCCTTATGCGCCAGCGAAAGCACGGTTTTCCAGCAATGGGGAGAAAATGGCCGGGAAGTGTCGCTTCCGCATAGCGAATAGAGCGTTCTGGAAGTCGTCATGGGCTGCCCCTCTTCTGCAACATCGATGGAGCGATATAAAAACGGTCGTCGCCCGAAATCAAATCAGGATTTGTCATATTATCGATCAAGGAACGCTTGGGGCACACCCGCCTTCCGCAACGCGGAATACATGCTTCGGGACGGCAAAATTCCTTGTGGATTTATTCTATTTTAAACCGTCGCTTGTAAGAATAACGCCGTTCAACAATCGGTTATCGCCGGTCCATTCATAATAATCCATTGCTATTGGGGCTGTCAGTGACGACATCGGCGGGCGATAAAAAACGCGAGCAGGCAAGAAGCGCTCTTGTCGTTACCAAGATCACGCAGTTCATCGCCAAGATGAACATTGCACCTTTGCCGCGCAATTATGAATTGATCTATGAAATATTGTCCGGACACAATCCGGCCATGGGCCGTGACATTCTCGCGCTTGGCAATGCGCCGCAGCAGCATGAAATCGACATCATCGGCCAGCGGCACAATCTGCCCGGCTTTTCGCGCATCGAAGCCGAACAGATGGCAAGCGAGGCCTTCGATACACTGACGCAGATTTCCGCGCGGCTGGAGGCGAGCCTTCAGCGCACCGAAACCTTTCTGGCCAGCCTTGCGCAGAATGAGGATGGCGAGCCGCCCGCAACGGAGCGCTTCATCGATTTGCTGGGCGATATCCACGAAGAACAGACGAGCCTTCGGCATTTCATCGCCATGGGGCTGGTGAAAATCCGCGAGGTTGAAAGAAACCGGGGGGAGCTTCAGGCCGCCTCGCTGCGCGACGTGCTGACGGCACTGCCAAACCGGGCGGCCTTTCTCGAAAAGCTTGGCGCTCTTTTTCCAAAGGACCGGGCCGCATCCGCCACCTCGCTGGTGCTGCTGGATATCGACCATTTCCGGGAAATCAACGGCAAATATGGCTCCGCCGCCGGCAACAAGGCATTACGGCGTCTCGCCGCCCTGTTTCGCAAAACCATCAAGAAGGACGATTTCGTCGCCCGTATCGGTGGCGATGAATTCGCCTTCCTGTTTGCCGGCGTGCCGCAGAACACGGCCGAGGCCATTGCCGAGCGGTTGCGGCAAAGCGTGGAGGCGCTGCGTTTCGTGACGCAGGAAGGAGACGGCGAACATCTGACCGTTTCAATCGGCGTCGCTGCGGTGGACGGAACCGCAACGCCCGCCGAATTTTTCAGCCATGCCGAACTCGCTCTGCTTTCGGCACGCTGCGGCACGCGCAACTGTGTCATCGGTTATTCGCGGGAGGTGGCGCAGCATAGCCGCAGCAGCTATCTGGCGCAGCTCGGCGATTGACAGTTTAATCTCGCCCGATGTGGCGCGGGCGCTCTTGCCTTGGCCAGACAGTTCGGCCAAAACGGCGCCATGATTACGATTACCGATCTTTCCGCCCGTATCGCCGGGCGTCTGCTTCTCGACCATGCCAGCGTGACGCTTCCCGCCGGTGTGAAGGCGGGCCTTGTTGGCCGCAATGGCGCCGGCAAATCCACCCTGTTCCGGGTCATCACCGGCGATTTCTCGGCGGAAAGCGGTTCGGTGACAATCCCGAAACAGGCGCGCATCGGCCAGGTGGCGCAGGAAGCCCCAGGCACCGAAGAATCGCTGATTTCCATCGTGCTTTCGGCCGACAAGGAGCGCAGCGCGCTTCTGGCCGAGGCGGAAACCGCAACCGATCCGCACCGTATCGCCGAAATCCAGATGCGGCTCGTCGATATCGACGCCCATTCGGCGGAAGCGCGCGCCTCCAGCATTCTTGCCGGTCTCGGTTTCGATCACGAAGCGCAGCTTCGCCCGGCCTCCTCCTTCTCCGGCGGCTGGCGCATGCGCGTGGCGCTTGCCTCCGTGCTGTTTGCAGAACCCGACCTTTTGCTGCTCGACGAGCCGACCAACTATCTCGACCTCGAAGGCACGCTCTGGCTTGAGGATTATATCCGGCGTTATCCGCACACCGTCATCATCATCAGCCACGACCGCGATCTTCTCAACAATGCCGTCAACTCCATCGTGCATCTGGACCAGAAGAAGCTGACCTTCTATCGCGGCGGCTACGATCAGTTCGAGCGCCAGAAGGCCGAAAACGACGAATTGCAGATGAAGGCGAAGGCAAAAAATGACGCCGCGCGCAAACACCTGCAAAGCTTCATCGACCGTTTCCGCGCCAAGGCCACCAAGGCGCGGCAGGCGCAGAGCCGCATCAAGGCGCTGGAGCGCATGGGCACCGTCGCCGCCGTGATCGAGGATCACGTCCAGCCGATCACCTTCCCGGAGCCGGAAAAGCAGCCCGCCTCCCCCATCGTCGCCATCAATGGCGGGGCTGTGGGTTACGAGCCGGGCAAATCGATCCTGAAGCAGCTCAATCTCAGGATCGACAATGACGACCGCATTGCGCTGCTCGGCTCCAACGGCAACGGCAAATCCACCTTCGCGAAATTCATCTCCGGCCGCCTTGCGCCGCAGGCGGGCGATCTTCGCGTCGCCCCTGGCCTGAAGATCGGTTTCTTCGCGCAGCACCAGCTCGATGACCTCGTGCCGGATGAAACGCCGGTCGAACATGTGCGCAAGCTGATGCCTCTGGCGCCAGAGGCACAGGTGCGCTCCCGCGTGGCGCAGATGGGTCTCGCAACCGAAAAGATGGCGACGGCGGCAAAGGACCTTTCCGGTGGTGAAAAAGCACGGCTTCTGATGGGACTTGCGGCCTTCCACGCGCCGAACCTGCTCATCCTCGACGAACCGACCAACCATCTCGATATCGACAGCCGCGGTGCGCTGATCGAGGCGCTGAACGATTACAGCGGCGCGGTCATCCTCATCTCGCACGACCGCCATCTCATCGAGGCGACAGTGGACCGGCTGTGGCTGGTGGCTGACGGAACGGTCAAGACCTTCGAAGGCGACATGGAGGAATATCGCGATCTCGTCGTTTCCTCCGGTAAGAAAAAGGAAGACAAGACCGACGCCGTGGCCGATCAGGCCTCCAAAGCCGATCAACGCAAGGCAAGCGCGGAAAAGCGCGCCCAGCTCGCACCGCTCAAGAAAAAGATCAACGAAATCGAATCCCTGACGGCGAAGCTTGAGAAACTGATTCAGTCGCTCGACGCCGAGCTGGCGGATCCCGTCCTATACGAAAAAGCGCCCGCCAAGGCCGCACAGAAAGTGAAGGAGCGCGGCGAGGCCGCCGCGAAGCTTTCGGATGCGGAGGAGCAATGGCTGCTGCTTTCGAGCGAATATGAAGAAGCAATGGCGGGGTGATGCGCGACTGCGCTTTCAGTTAAACTGGATATGTTCTAGGCGCATGCCCTGCGCGGTTGCAGGCGGTCGAGCGGTACGGCGGGGGAATAAAGATAACCCTGCCCGAAGCGAATGCCCATCTGCATCAGGAGCCGGCTCTGTTCCTCGGTTTCTATGCCTTCCGTCACCAGCTTTGCGCCGTAACGCTCCGCACTCTCGAAGGCGAGCGCAATGGCCTCCCTGAACCGTGACTGGTCGAGCCTCGATGTCATCCAGTGATCGATCTTAACCTCTTCGAACGGGAACCGCGCCAGCAACGTGAGGGCAGCATAACCGGTACCGAAATCATCGAGCGCCAGCCGGACGCCTTCGGCAATCAGCGTATCGAAATTCTGCTGTACGACATCGGTGGTCGGTATCCTGCTCATCTCCGTCACTTCGATTGAAAGGCGATACGCCGGCACCGCCATTTCGTGCAGCAGCGCCACGACCCGGTCTGCGAAATGCGCGCTCGCAAAGGACGAAGCGGAAATATTCACCGCCAGATGAAAATCCGCCTCGAGGCCGTGCAGGTCGCGAAGATCGCGCACGACGGCCTCGATCGTCGACCATTCGAATTCCACCAGCAGCCGATGGCGTTCGGCGATTTCCAGCACATAATAAGGCGAAAGCGCCTGCCCCCGCGCGTCGACCGCGCGCAGGAGCGCTTCGGCACCGATCATGCGGCGATTGCGCATTTCGAATTTCGGCTGATAACAAATGGGCGGCGTGCCGGATTTGATCCAGTTGACCAGCATCTGCCGCACCGCCTCGTCCAGTGTCGCTTTCTCGGCAAAGGAGAAGGGGAAAATCTGCACCGGATGATCGCTGCCCTTGAGCGCCAGGCTGAGGTGCCTGAGGAAGGAGGCGACGTTCCGTTGCGAAAGCTTGTCCAGATTTGCCGCGCCGATTTTGAGATGCGGGACCGGCCCTGCCTCCGCCGAGCGACAAAACGTGCTCAAACCCTCATGCAGACGCATTATGAGTTTCGTGCTTTCGGACTTTTCAAGCGAAATCCCCTGCATGACGACTGCAAGTGTCGTATCGCCGAACATGAAGCTACAGGGCGCATTGATGTCGCAAAGGACGCCGTAGTCCCCGTCGCAGATCTCCCGCGCCAGCCGGGGCCAGAAAAGATCGCTCCAGTCTTCTCCCTCGCAGGCGGCGACATCGGCTATATTGACGATCTCGATCAGAACAAGGGCGTGCGGAACCGCCGGTTCCTGCCGCATGACTTTTTCCATATGGTCCTTAAGCGCCCGCGTGTTGGGCAGACCAGTCAACGAATCCGTTCTTGCTGCCTCCTCTCGTTTCCTTGCCTCTTCCCGGGCCCGCGCTTCGCTGCGCAAGAGGATGAACAGGCACACGATCATCGGCAAACCAATGGAGGCGGCGCCTATTGTCCGGCGCCCGAGTGCGCTTACGAACAGTGCGTGATCGATTAAACCCAGCGCGAACGAAATTGTGATGGCCAGCAGTGCGGTCATGAATCTGGCCGCACAGACGATAAGAATATCCCGATTTCCGATATCGGCGAGGCGCCGGTTGCGCATCCAGCCATACATGGCGACGCCGCAGGCCGAAATGACGACCATGTCCTGCAAGGCCGCAAGAAACAGCGCGGGACCGCCAAAGACATATCGCCCGACCGCCACGAAAACCAGGGTGATCAACCCGCCCTGCCATGAGCCCAGCACCCCGGCAAGAAACAGCAATTCCGTGCGGATATAGGGCTTGGAGGGAAGTTTGATGAATTCGGAAACCAGCATCGCGAGCAGAAACCCCGCCACGCCGAACACGATGCCATAATAGACCTTATAGCGGGGATCCTCGAGGGCGATGTTTCGCCGGAGGAGAATCAGCACGGACACCATGCCGACAACGGCTGCCGCCTGAAGCAGGAGGAAGGGAAGTTCGGCAGCGGATGCTGCCGCTTGTGCGGCGATCAATTCCATCATCTGCATTACCTGTCGTCATGTGTTGCGGCACCGGAATTCCGGTTCATGGACTTCACAACTCCCGCTCAATGCAGGACTTATCAAATATCGCCCAGCCTTGAGCCGCCTATGCCGACATTGCGGCTTCGGCGTCATAAGGTCCTGTTGGCCCGGCAATCGCTTCCGTAGGGCCGGAGGCCAGCACCAGCCGGTCTCTTCCCTGGCGCTTGGCCTCGTAAAGCGCGGTATCGGCCCGGTTGACCATGTCGTAGATAACTTCCCCGCCGTCACCGGAGACTGCGATCCCGAGGCTGACGGTGACGATTTCCCGCCCGTCGGGGCGGTTAAGATGGGGTATTGCCTCGTCGATCACAGCCAATCTCAGTCTTTCCCCTATCGCCAGTGCAGCGGAAGTGACGCAATCGTCGAGCAGGACGACGAATTCCTCGCCCCCGTAACGCGCGACGAAACTTCTGTCGCCATCGTCCCTGCGCAGGGCGCTGCGAAGACGTCCGGCGATCCTGCGCAGGCAGTCATCGCCGGCAATATGGCCTTCGGAATCATTATAGTTTTTGAAATAGTCGACATCGAGAAGGATGAGAGCCCGCGGCCTGCCGCTGCCGGCAGAAGCCTCGCTCGCCGCCTCGTCGAAGCTGCGGCGATTGCGGATACCGGTGAGCTGATCGGTATTGGAGAGCTGCTGAAGTACCCGGTTTGCGCTTTGAATTTGTTGCAACAACATTTTTTCGCGCAGCGACGCCAGATAATCACGCCGCTCCACCTGCTCGATACGATAGGCCGCAAACAGCGAAACCGCGCTGATGCCAACGGAACACATGATCGCGGGCAACTTGGCGACCTCGCTCGTCACCGTGACATACCGCATGCCGACAATGAATACCACCATGCACCCGACCGTACCCATGACCGCGAGGGGAAACGGTTTGCGATGGATCGTATTCATGTAAATGACGACGGTGACGATACCGATGTAATATTCGCTCGCGGATGACGTCCGAGCATTGGCATAGATGAACATGATCGATGCGACGACCAACATGCAGCCCAGCCCGTGAAGCACCTCATGGGCGACCGCATCCGGCCGCAGCCCGATCGCATAATATCGCACCGGAAAATAAAGAAATAAAATCGGCGTTACAATAATCAGGCGGACGACCAGATCAAGCCAGATGATCTCGGGCACCAGACTGAGATCCACCAATATGTAGAGATTGTAGAGGACGACGCCGAAAATCAGCCCATATGTATTGAATTGGTGGTTGCTTTCGTTGACTTTCTGAACGAAGCCAGACAATCGGTCAGATTTAAACAAAACCACCACAATCCGATCTTTGAAATAACTATATTAGAATAAATAAATTATATTAATACCAAGATATACATCAAAATCCGCATTTCAACAGCCGAAAAAAGGAAAAATTCCAATAAAAATGCAATATTAATTTATATATTTCAGGTCGCGTGGAAATGCGAAGTCACTGTCGGATACTGTCGAGACGTCGCGCTTTCTGGAAAGACCATTCGCGCCGAAACGATCGCCTTGCTCCTTCGGGCGTTTCTGCTAAAAACCTGTAAAAATCACACTTTATCTCAGACAGCATTCACACACGGGTTCCACTTCATGTCAGCCACCAAGCTTGCCATCGTCGGCGTCGGCAAAATCGTTCGCGACCAGCATCTTCCCGCCATTGCAGGCAATCCGGATTTTGAATTGATCTGCACCGCAAGCCGCCACGGCACCGTGGACGGCGTCGCTTCCTATGGCACCATCGAGGCCATGCTGGAGGCCGTGCCTGCTATCGACGCGGTATCGCTGTGCATGCCGCCGCAATATCGTTACGAGGCGGCTTACGCGGCGCTGAATGCCGGCAAGCACGTTTTCCTCGAAAAGCCGCCGGGCGCCACCCTTTCGGAGGTGCAGGATCTCGTCCGGCTGGCGGATTCGAAGGGCCTTTCGCTCTTTGCAAGCTGGCATTCGCGTTATGCCCCGGCGGTCGAGGCTGCGAAGGCGTTTCTGGCTTCCACCAAAATCGACAGCGTGCATGTCATCTGGAAAGAGGATGTGCGCCACTGGCACCCGAACCAGGCCTGGATCTGGCAGGCGGGCGGTCTTGGCGTGTTCGATCCCGGCATCAATGCGCTTTCGATCATCACCCATATCCTGCCGCGCGCGCTGTTCCTGACCAAGGCGACGCTTGAGTTCCCGGAAAACCGCGACGCCCCGATCGCTGCCGATCTGCATTTTTCCGATGTGGCGAAAACGCCCGTCCATGCCGAATTCGACTGGCGCCAGACCGGCAAGCAGAGCTGGGATATCGTTGCCGAGACGGCAGCGGGACGGATGGTGCTTTCTGAAGGCGGCGCAAAGCTTGCCATCAATGGCGAAGAAAAACTCTCCCAGCCGGAGCGGGAATATCCTGCCCTTTACGAGCGTTTCTCGGAAATCATCAAGGCTGGCCGTTCCGATGTCGATCTCGCGCCGCTGACCCACGTGGCCGACGCCTTCCTGCTCGGCCGCCACAAATTCGTGGATTCCTTCTACGACTGAGAAGCCGAAACGCTTCCCGAAGGACAATGCCTCAAAGGGCGCGGCTGACGAAACGGTCGCGCCCTGATTTTTTGGCCTGATACAACGCTTCGTCGACGCTGGATAGCAGCGTTGCCCGGTCGGCACCCGCCTGCGGAGCAAGCGCGCCGCCAATGCTAAGACGGGCGTCCACGTCCTGCCCGTCCACGTCGAAGGGGTTTCGGAAAGCGGCCAGAAGCCGGTCCGCCATTCCGCTCATGACATCTGGGCTGCGGGGCCGCGGTATAAAAATCGCGAATTCATCGCCGCCCATGCGCACGACGATATCCTCCTTGCGGATTGCCTTGCGGATACGTCCGGCGGCAGCGGTCAGAACGCGGTCACCGGCAGGATGGCCGAACGTGTCGTTGATGGTCTTGAAACCGTCCAGATCAAGATAGAGCACACCGAAGGCCTCGTTTGCACGCAGGGCCGCGCCGAGCTGGCCGTCGACAATCGCCTCCAGCGCCTTGCGATTGTAAAACCCGGTCAGCGGATCGGTCATCGCCGCATCGCGCAATTCCCGTTCGGCCAGACTCATGGTGAAATTGGCTTTCTGAAGCCGCAGCAATGCAGCCGCCAGCAACGCGAAATGTCTGAGATTTTCGATTTCGATGCGGGAAAAATTTCTCGGCACCGTATCGACCAGGCAAAAGGCGCCAACAACAAGACCAGGCTCAAGTTCGATCGGCGCACCCGCATAGGAACGCAGCTCCGGCCCCTCTTTCACATAGGGCATGAAGCGGAAATGCGGATGCTCGGTGAGATCGGGAATCACCACCACATCCTGCTTGGCGATGACGCGGTTGCAGATCGACAGATCGCGCGGGCATTCCGACAGCTGCATTCCCGCCTGCTCGGCGATATGAAGCCAATCCTCATCGATAATACTGACCGCCGCACGCGCCACGCCAAAAACCCCCTGCCCCAGTTGCGACAGCACTCTCAGCTCCGGCATCTCGGCATTCTTGAAAGACATGATCGACCGCACCGCGACCAGGCGCTCGGTTTCTCCCGCCGGTCGCGATATCGCCTGTCCCATACTCATGTCCTTCTGCTGTTGCGTCACAGGAAGCCGCCCGAGGCAGAGCAGGTCAAACCAGCCGCCTCGCTCGAAGCGAAAGCCCATTCCCGCAGGATTCCTTCGAGCGCATAATGCAAAAACCCGCAATTGACGCCACGTGCGAATTTTTGCCGGTCTGTTTGCGTATGGAACCAATCGTCGGGATGCACAATCGGGGGTGCGATCAGGCCTTCTTCTGCCAGCGGCCTTCAGGTGACTGCTGCCAGTAGGTCAGGGAATGCCCCTCTGTTTTCAGTCTTTTCCAGTGATTCCGCGCCATTTCGAGCTGGTAGGCATCATATCCGTCGAACATGAACACGATACGTTCATAGGCCTCAACCGCCGGCGGCTCGGCGCCATCGACGAGAAAGCGGACACTTGCCGCGTTGGCGTTCTCGTCGGACGCCGTCAGGAGAATCGGCTGGTTTTGCGGTGCGGGCGAAGTATCGGTGGCGTGCGGCAGGAAACTGTCGTCACGAAAGGTCCACAGATGCGTATCGAGGAAATCACGGCGCTCCTCGCCCACCGTCTGGATCGCGACCTTCCAGCCGCGTTCCAGCGATTTCTCAAGCAAGGGCGGCAACGCATCCTCCAGCTTCGATTCCGTCAGATGGTAGAACAGAATTTCAGTCATCCGCAGACGTGCCGCTCCGCTCGCTTCAATCTTCGTAGTAGGCACGAACGAGTTCGTTCAGCAGCCTGACGCCGTAGCCCGATCCCCATGACTGGTTGATCTCGGTCAGCGGCGAACCCATGGCGGTGCCGGCGATATCGAGATGCGCCCAGGAGGTTTCACCCACGAAACGCTTGAGGAACTGCGCGGCCGTGACGGAACCCGCCAGACGGCCCGAGCTGTTCTTCATGTCGGCGAATTTGGAATCGATGATCTTGTCGTAATCCTTGCCGAGCGGCATGCGCCACAGTTTTTCGGCCGTCACATCGCCCGCCTGCGTGAGGCGCGCTGCAAGCTCGTCGTCATTGGAGAAAAGACCGGCCTGAAGATTGCCGAGCGCCACCGTGATCGCGCCCGTCAGCGTGGCGAGGTTCACCATGAATTTCGGGTTGAAGCGATCCTTGGTGTACCAGAGCGCATCGGCCAGAACCAGCCGGCCTTCGGCATCGGTGTTGATGATCTCGATGGTCTGGCCGGACATGGAGGTGACGATATCGCCTGGACGCTGGGCATTGCCGTCAGGCATGTTTTCCACAAGGCCGATGACGCCGATCACATTCGCCTTGGCCTTGCGGGCGGCCAGCGCATGCATCAGGCCGGTCACGGCCGCCGCCCCGCCCATGTCGCCCTTCATATCCTCCATATTGAGGCCGGGCTTCAGCGAAATGCCGCCGGTATCGAAAACGACACCCTTGCCGACGAAGGCAATCGGCTCATCCTTCTTGTTGCCGCCGTTCCACTGCATCACCGCAAGTCTGGGCGGGCGCGCCGATCCCTGCGCCACACCGAGAAGCGCATTCATGCCGAGCTTCTTCAGCTCCTTCTCGCTGAGGACTTCCACCTCGACGCCGAGCTTGCGCAGTTCCTCCGCCTTTTCGGCAAATTCGACGGGACCGAGAGCGTTCGGCGGCAGGTTGACGAGATCGCGCGCCAGGGTAACACCGCCCGCAACGGCCTCGGAGACGGCAAAAGCCTTTTCCGCTTCCTGATGGGCGGCCGTGACGATGACGATCTCCACCTTCTTCGGCGTCTTCTCTTCGTCGGACTTTTTCTTGGTCTTGTAAGCATCGAAGCTATAGGCGCGCAGCAGCAGGCCAAGCGCGAAATCCGCAGCCGCCTGCGCACCGACCTCTACGCCCGGCGCATCGAGATAGATGACGACCCTGTCCGCCTTCTTGAAACTGGCGGCGGCGGTGCCGCCGGCGCGCAGCCAGTCATGGGCGACCAGTTTCGAGGGCTTGCCGAGGCCGATGACGAGCAGCCTGTCGGCGGCGGAACCCTGCGGCGCGATCACGTCGAGCGTCGTCATAGATTTTGCGGAAAAGCCCGAAATCTTCGCCGCCCTTTCGATCACACCGCCCGGATCGGCCTCGGAGGCGCCGGCGACGGCCTGCGCCTCGCCCGAAGCCTGCAGCACAACGGCGAGCGCGTTTTCAAGCGCGGCGGAATTGGCGAAAGAAATATCGAATTTGGCGGACATGTTTTCCTGCTCTTCTTCTACGACTTGCACGATGCGCATGATCATGGCCTTTTCGGCCCCGGGCGCAACCCCGCATTCTTTAAAGGCCTACAGTCGTTAAAGGAAAGGCATTTTTGTGGAATGCGAAATCGCGTCATGAAACCGACAGCTTGTTCCACAAAAAGACACAGGCGATGGAAAAATCATCGCGCAAAACATATTTGTGAGCACGCCGGAATAGCCAATTGCAAACGATGCGATTAGATAGGCGGAAACTCGGCGAGCGATCGCACGGAAAAACAATGTCGAACAGGGCCGTATGAAGCTTCTCGAGAACTATATCCTGCGGCGGACAACGCAGATGTTTCTGGTCGCGCTGCTGCCGGTGCTGGCCATCATCTGGACCATCCAGGTTCTCCAGAGAATCAATCTCGTCACCGATACCGGCCAGTCGATGGGTTCCTTCATGGCGCTCGCGACGATGATCCTGCCGACGCTGATCCCGGTCGTCCTGCCTTTCGCGCTGGTGATCGGCATCACCCAGATCTTCACGACGATGAACAACGATTCCGAGCTTGCCATCATCGATGCGGCCGGATCGCCCCGTTCGATCATGTATCGCCCGGTTCTCATTCTGGCCGCCATTCTGAGCGCGCTTTCCTTCACCATCACCAATTTCATCGAGCCGCCCGCCCGCAGCTCCGCCCGGCAGATGGTGGCCGCCGCCTATGCCGACCTTCTGTCCTCGGTGATTGAAGAAAAGACTTTCCGCACCATTCAGGACGGTCTTTACGTGCAGATCGCCCAGCGACAGGGCCGTATCCTCAAGGGCCTGTTCGTCGCCGACCGCCGCGATCCGAATTTCGACCTCATCTATTATGCCAAGGAAGGCATGATCGATGAAAGCGGCACGTCGCTGACCATGCGCGACGGCGAAGTGCAGCAGAAGACGCCGGACGGCAAGGTCTCGATCGTCAAGTTCCTGTCCTACGCCTTCGACCTTTCGACCATGTCGGAAAAGCAGGATTCCGAGCCGTCGCTCTCTCCGGGCGATGCCAGCCTCGGTTTCCTTCTCTCGCCCGACGAGAACAATGCGAGCTACAAGCGCTCACCGGAAGCCTTCCGCAGCGAGCTGCACAAGCGCCTGTCGGACTGGATGTTCGCCTTCTCCTTCGCGCTGATTTCGCTGGTCATCGCCGCCGATGCCCGTTCGCACCGCGAAGCGCGCCTGCATCCGATGGTCGCCGCACTGGTGACGGCCTTCATGCTGCGGTGGCTTGGTTTTTACGTCACCAATCAGATCAAGCAGAGCGCGGCCTTCATTCCGCTGGTCTATGCCGTTCCGGGCCTTAGCGGCGGGGCCGCCGCCTTCATTCTGCTGACCGGTCGCAAGCCGAAAATGCCGAAAATCATCGCCGATGCGATGGGTCGTCTGCGCCGTCTCTTCTCTAGCCGGATGGCGAAAAGCTCTGGGAGCGGCAACGCATGATTTTCAACACGCTCTCCCGGTATTTCCTGAAGCGATATCTGATCACCGCCATCTGGTTCCTGCTCGGTGTATCCTCGATCATTTACCTCGCCGACTTCAGCGAAACGGCACGGCGCATGTCCGGCCTGCCCGGCTATTCCGTTCCGGCCGCCCTTGGCCTGACGGCGCTTCGCCTGCCGCTGATCCTGCAACAGACCGTGCCCTTCATCGCGCTTTTCGTCGGCATGACGACGCTGATCTCGCTCAACCGGCGTTACGAACTGGTGGTGACGCGCGCCGCCGGCATTTCCGCCTGGCAGTTCATCCTTCCCTTCGTGCTCGGCGCGGTTTTCATCGGCATCCTGTCGGTCACCATCCTCAACCCCATCGCGGCATGGGGCCAGAACAAATCGCTGGCGATGGAAGCCGGCCTGCGCAACGAAGCGGGCGGCGGCCGCCAGCAGGAGATCATTCCGTGGATGCGCCAGGCAAGCGGCGGCCAGGATACGATCATCGGCGCCAAGAGCTTCGAGGACAATGGAACGCTGCTTCTCGACGTTGTTCTGATCGACATCGACAAGGACGGAAACATCGTCTCCCGTAAGGATGCGAAGTCGGCTAAATTGGAAGATGGTTACTGGCTTCTTAACGGCGTTTCGGAAACGCGCGCCGGGCATGTGCCAGTTCGGCAAGAAAGCACGCGGATCAGTACCAATCTGAGACGGGAATTCGTCCAGGAGCGCATGACGCAGACGGAAACCGTTGCTTTCTTTGACCTTTCTCACAAGATCGAAGTTGCAAAGTCCTTTGGACTATCTTCGAAGGCGCTTGAGACGCAGTATCATTTCCTGCTATCGACGCCCCTGCTTCTGGTCGCGATGACCTTGATCGCCGCGACCGTTTCATTAAAGTTCAGCCGCTTCGCCCAATCGCGCTCCGTGATTCTGGGTGGAATCGTTTCCGGCTTCGTGCTTTATGTAGTAACCGTGCTCGTAAGGGCATTCGGGAGTGGTGGCGTTGTCCCTCCCACCGTCGCGGTCTGGGTTCCAGTCATCGTGGCGTTGGCTTTGGGGGCAACCATTCTGCTTCATCAGGAGGACGGCTAGTGGCGGTATATGACCGCGGGAATATCAGGCGGCTTTGGACGGCCCTTCTGACAGGTGCCGCTGTGTGCGCGTATTTAGCATCCAGCCCGGTCGCTATCGGCCAGGATGGTTTGCTTGCGTCGGCAAGCCAAGACGATTCGAAACTCCTGCTTACAGCAAATGAACTGACCTATAATCGCGATTCCCAGCGTGTGATCGCGAAGGGCGTGGTTCGCATGAAATATTCGGGCTACCGCATGGTGGCCCAGCAAGTGGAATATAACCAGCAGACCGGCCGCGTGATCGCCCATGGCAACATCGAACTGATCGAGCCGGGTGGCAACAAGATCTATGCCGACGAGATGGACGTGACCGACGATTTCGGTCAGGGCTTCGTCAATGCGCTGCGCGTCGAGACCACGGACAATACCCGTATTGCCGGTGAAAGCGCCGAGCGTCTCGAAGGCGACCTGATGGTGCTCAACAACGGTGTCTACACCGCGTGTCTGCCCTGCGCCGAGCGGCCCGAAAAGGCGCCGCTATGGCAGGTCAAGGCCGAGCGCGTCGTTCAGGACGGCAAGACCCATACGGTGCGCTTGGAAAAGGCCCGCCTGCAGCTTTTCGGCCATTCGATCGCCTATCTGCCGTTCCTTACGGTTCCGGACAATACGGTGAAGCGTAAATCCGGCTTCCTGTTCCCGCAGATGAGCATTACCGACAATCTCGGTTTCGGTATCGGTGTCCCCTATTTCCACGTTCTGTCCGACACCTCGGACGTGACCGTCACGCCGACCTATTACACGACGCAGGGTCTGCTGCTGCAGGCGGAACTGCGCCAGCGCTTCGAAACCGGCATGCACACGGTCACGATTGCGGGCATCAGCCAGCAGAAGTCCGAAACCTTCACGGCCGGCACCAGCGACGCCCTCAACGACAATCGCGGCATGATCGCAAGCAAGGGTGATTTCTCGATCAACCCGCGCTGGGCGTTCGGCTGGGATGCCATGGTGCAGACCGACAATAACTTTTCGCGCACCTACGGGCTGAAGGGTTATAAAAACGACGTTCAGACCAACCAGATTTATCTGAACGGTGCGAGCGAGCGTAACAGCTTCGAAGCCCGCGGTTATTATTTCAACGTTCAGGATACGGACAATACCGAGGCCAAGGAACGCAAACAGGCAATCGTCCACCCGGTTGTCGACTACCGTTATTTCGTGCCGGATCCGGTTTATGGCGGCGAACTTTCGCTGACCACCAACCTGACGAGCATCACGCGCCTGCGGCAGGATGCTTACGCGCTCGGCGGTTATCCGCGTTTCAGCGGGCTTGAGGGTGACTATACGCGCCTTTCCACCGAAGCCGAGTGGAAGCGCACCTTCACGATGGACAGCGGCCTGCAGATCACGCCGATCCTTGCCGCGCGCGGCGACGCGCTCTGGACGGACATGTCTCCCGCAGCCTTCACCTCGGGTGGGACCTCCTATGCCTATGAGGGCATGATGCATGACGGCGCGGCTTTCCGCGGCATGGTCACCGGTGGTCTGGAAGTGCGTTATCCCTGGCTGTTCACGGCGCTCAACAGCAGCCACGTGATTGAGCCAATCGCACAGATTTTCGTGCGCCCGAACGAACAATATGCCGGCCGCCTTCCGAACGAGGATGCACAGGCATTCGTCTTCGACGCGACCAACCTGTTCGAACGCGACAAATTCTCCGGTTTCGACCGGATCGAGGGCGGCACGCGCGCCAATATCGGCTTCCGCTATAACGGTACGTTCGACAATGGCTACGGCGTTCGCGCCATTGCCGGCCAGTCCTTCCATCTGGCGGGCGACAATTCCTTCGCCTCCTACGATCTCGTCAATGCAGGCGCCAATTCGGGCCTCGAATCCGACCGTTCGGATTACGTCGCCATGGCCGCTTTCGATGCGCCGATCGGACTTTCGCTGTCGTCGAGCCTGCGTCTCGACAAGGACGATTTCGACATCAACCGCTCGGAAACCGGTATCAGCTATTCGGACCGTCGCCTTACCGGCAAGCTCAGCTATACGCAGGTCAAGGCACAGCCGAAATACGGCTATAATGAAGACCGCGATATCATCCAGGCGTCCGGTTCGCTGCGCATGGACGACAACTGGTCGCTGTTCGGTTCGATCAATTACGATCTGAACGGGAAGTTTGCCGCCGAACGCCGCATCGGCATTGCCTATCAGGATGAGTGCACGATCCTGACGGTCAGCTATTCCGACGAAGGCAATATCAATTCCAGCCGTCAGGCCGCCAATGACTGGTCGATCAATGCCCGTCTGGCCTTCCGTACGCTCGGCGATATCAGCGTCGGTTCAGCCAATGAGGACTGGAACGACATGGATATTGGCTGGAAGCCAAACAACTACTGAGTTTAGAGGCAGGTTACGCAGCATCGTGACCTGCCTTTTTACCATTTGGCCAGTAAAGCCACGGTTTCGCCGCAACAACACGCCAATGTCGGCCGCGCATGGAACCTATCGGGTTTTCTTTCAACAAACCGACACATTGCCGTCTTGCGGATCGCGATGATATATACGTGGCAAATTCGCGGTGCGATGCACAGTTGCAGGTCTGAAAAGCGGGAGAGTTCAATATTCCCCTCATCAGGCAAAACAGATTGGCGGGACAGGGCAACAGCACCCTGCCCGACGAAAGGGAGAAGGATATGATGAATTTCGGAAAGACGGCTTTGCGTGGCGCTGCTTTCGCCTTTGCGATATTCGCCGTTCCCATGGCCGTTGTGCCCTATGCCGGCCAGGCCTTCGCCGATAGCACCGTCAAGATCGTCGTCAACAAGACCCCCATCACCAATGACGATATTGCCAAGCGCGTCGCCTTCCTCAAGTTGCAGCGCCAGTCCGGCAATCTCAACGAAAAGGCGCGTGAGCAGCTTGTCGACGAAGCGTTGAAGCGCGAGGAAATCGGCCGCGTTAAGATGTCGGTCAGCACCGACGATGTCGATGCGGCCTTCGCACGCTTTGCCGGCAACAACAAGATGACCCCGCAGCAATTGACGAAGGTGCTTGCGCAGGCGGGTGTCGGAGCCGATCATTTCAAGGCCTTCATCGCCGTTCAGATGAGCTGGCCGCGCCTTGTCAACGCCCGTTATGGCGCACGTGGCAAGATGTCGACGCAGGATCTCGTTACCCGACTGAAGGAACGCGGCGACAAGCCCGTCACCACGGAATATTTCCTGCAGCAGGTCATCTTCGTTATCCCGGAATCGAAACGCAACGCCATTACCGGCAAGCGCAAGGCCGAGGCTGAAGCCTCGCGCAAGCGTTACCCCGGCTGCGACCAGGCCATGAGCTTCGCCGCGACCATGCGTGATGTGGCGATCAAGGACCTTGGCCGCATTCTGGCGCCGGAGCTGCCGGAAGACTGGAAGGCGCTGGTGGAGAAGACCAAGGAAGGCGGCACCACCGGCACCCGCGTCACCGAAAAGGGCGTCGAATATCTGGCCATCTGCAAGCAGCGCCAAGTTTCCGACGACTATGCGGCGGAAATGGTGTTCAAGTCCGAAGACCTGATGAAGGCCAAGGACGGCGAAAACCCGAACGAAAAGAAATATATGGATGAGCTGCGCAAGAAGGCGCAGATCGTCAACACCTGATATTGATACGAGAGCCGGGTCTTTCCGTGACATATGCATCCCTGCCGCTTGCCCTGACACAGGGAGATCCAGCCGGTATCGGCCCCGACATCGCCATCACCGCCTGGGCTAAGCGCCGGGAGAACGGCGTGCCGCCCTTCATCTTCATCGGCGATCCCGATGTGGTGGCGAGCCGTGCGGCGCTGATCGGCGTACCGGTCAATATCGAGACCTGCGATGCGGAAAGCGCCGTCGCCCTGTTCGAACAGGCGTTCCCCATCCTCCCCCTTCCTGTCGGCTTCGAAGTGCAGGCGGGTCAGCCGCATGTCGGAGCGGCGCACGCGACGATCAAGGCCATCGAGACCGCCGTTTCCCTCACGGTCGAGGGCAAGGCTGCGGCCGTCGTCACCAATCCGATCGCGAAATCGGTGCTATACGACGCGGGTTTCGGCTTCCCCGGCCATACGGAATTTCTCGCCGATCTTGCCCTGCGCCAGACCGGCGAGCACATCATCCCGGTGATGATGATTGCCGGCCCCAAGGTCCGTGTCGTCCCGGTGACGATCCATATCCCCGTGAAAGACGTGCCGGCCGCTCTCACCGAAGAGTTGATCGTCACGACCTGCCGGATCATCGATGCCGATCTCCGGCAGAAATTCGGCATTGAGGCGCCGCGTCTGGCGGTTGCCGGCCTCAACCCGCATGCGGGTGAAGATGGCGCACTCGGCACCGAGGATCGCGATATCGTTCACCCGGCGACCATGCGGTTGCGGAAGGACGGGATCGATGCCTTCGGCCCCCTTCCCGCCGACACCATGTTCCACGATGCTGCCCGCAAGCGTTATGACGTGGCGGTGTGCATGTATCACGATCAGGCGCTCATTCCGGCCAAGGCGCTCGGCTTCGACGATTCCGTCAATGTCACGCTCGGCCTGCCCTTCATCCGCACCTCGCCCGACCATGGCACCGCCTTCGGCATTGCCGGCCAGGGCATAGCCAATGAGGCGAGCCTCGTGGCGGCGCTGAAGATGGCGGCGGAGATTTCCCTCCGCAGCCGGGCCAACGCATAATGGCGGCCATCGACGGACTGCCGCCGCTGCGCGATGTCATCCAGCGCCACGGGCTCGACGCGAAGAAGTCGCTCGGCCAGAACTTCCTGTTCGACCTCAACCTCACCCAGAAGATCGCAAGGACAGCAGGACCGCTAGACGGCGTGACGGTGATAGAGGTCGGCCCCGGTCCCGGCGGCCTCACCCGCGCCATTCTGTCGCTCGGGGCAAAAAAGGTCATCGCCGTCGAACGCGACAGCCGCTGCCTGCCGGCGCTGGCGGAAATCGAAGCCCATTATCCCGGACGGCTCGAGGTCATCGAGGGCGACGCCCTCAAAACCGATTTCGAGGCTCTGGTTCCCGCCGGCGAACCGGTGCGGATCATCGCCAACCTGCCCTACAATGTCGGCACGCAATTGCTGGTCAACTGGCTGCTGCCGAAACAATGGCCGCCCTTCTGGCTCTCCATGACGCTGATGTTCCAGAAGGAAGTCGGCCAGCGCATCGTGGCCGAAGAAGGCGACAACCATTATGGCCGTCTGGGGGTTCTCGCCGGCTGGCGAACGGTTTCCGAAATGGCCTTCGACGTTCCGCCACAGGCCTTCAGCCCGCCGCCGAAGGTAACCTCCACGGTCGTCCACCTGCTGCCGAAGGACAAGCCGCTGCCCTGCGATGTCGCCAAGCTTGAAAAGGTGACGGAAGCCGCCTTCGGCCAGCGTCGCAAGATGCTGCGCCAGAGCGTGAAAAGCCTTGGCGGCGAAACGCTTCTGGAAAAAGCGGGGATCGATCCCACGCGGCGAGCGGAAACGCTGTCGGTGGAGGAATTCGTCACTTTGGCGAACTGCCTGTAAATCCGTCGTGGAATGTGCCATTCCGAGTAGCGGGACACGGGTTCGTGGAGGCTGCGAATAAAGGAAGAAGTGCGTGGAGAGTGCCGGTTTTCATTACAAGCTCGACATTCCCGCTGAAACGCCCGACTGCGCGGTTGTCTTGCTGCATGGATCGGGACGAACGGAAGACGATCTCATTTCTTTTGGCCGCACCGTCTTTCCTAACGGTGTCTTATACGCGCCGAGAGGCGCTGTTCCCTGGGAAAATGGCTTCGCATTTTTTCGCAGAAAACCAGACAGACAGCTTGATATTGACGACCTCAAACATCGAGCGACCAGCCTCTGCCAGTTCATCGACTTTGTATTTCATGAGACCGGGCAGAGACCCCTTGTCGTTGGATATTCGAACGGCGCGATCATAGCGACTGAAACCATATGCTTGAATCGGAATTTGTCGAGGGGAGCCATTCTGCTTCGCCCGCTTTCTCCAAGAACGGATCAGGCTCTCCCAAACCTCTCAGGATACCCCATACTCCTGCTCGCCGGCGCCTACGACGAAAGGCGTCACCCCACCGACGCGCCGCATTTGGCCAACCAACTGGCATCGGCCGGTGCGGATGTTGTTCTGCAGACAGTTGAGACAGGCCACGGCTGGGCTGAAGATTCCGCAGACGAGCGGCTATCTCGCCAATGGGCGGCAAATGAACCTATCGCCCAGAGAACAGCAGCCTCTTCCATCGGTTAGCCGAACGTTTTGGAGCAGGGCGAGGCCGAGGACTAAACCCAGTTTTCAACTCGCAAACCAGGCATCCGGACAAACTCGCGCATATTATTGGTTACGACGATCAGCCCCTCGCTACGGGCATGACCACCAATCTGCATATCATGAACGCCGCACGGGGTTCCAGCCTTGGCAAGTTCGGCCCTGATCTGGCCGTAATGTGCGGCGCCTTTGTCGGCGAAGGGCAGAACGTCCAAACGCGCGGTAAAATTTTCAATGGCGTTGATGTTTTCCTGACGCCGGACTGATTTTTCAGCACCATAATAAAGCTCGCCAAGTGTGATGCTCGAAATACACAGTTGATCTGCCAGGGCGTTGAATTTCTCCCGCAGCTCCGGAGGATAAGTCTTCATCACATAGATGCATATATTGGTATCGAGCATATATGTGAGCATCAGAAGGGCTCGCGCTCATCCAATGCAGGCTCTTCGCGAACGGAAAGAAAATCATCCGTTGCACGAGGGCCGGTCAGAAAAAGGTCGTCCCAGCGCTTTCCCTGCGGCACTATAACACGCGCAAGACCGATCTTCAGAACATCGACCTTATGCACGTCATCAGGAAAAGCCACGGCCTTCGGTAGCCTTACAGCTTGACTGCGATTGCTTATAAAAACCGTTGACGTAGCCATTGTCAGAGCCTCGTATATCCTATTGGGATATACATAACGCCTAACCGCTTCGATTTCAAGATTTTGGGGCCGGTAGCCAGACGCTGCCTTCCATCAGAGCTTCGGCTCTTCCTCGAGCAACCCCCGCACGAAATCGAACATGCCGTGGCGGCGGTCGCGGCGGACGCGTTCGGCCTTCACGATGGCTTCGACGGCCTCGAAGGCGGCCTGCAGGTCGTCATTGAGGATGACATAGTCGTAGTCGCGCCAGTGTTCGATCTCGGCACGGGAATTGAGGAGCCGGGTCTTGATGACCTCTTCGGTGTCTTCGGCGCGGCGATGCAGGCGCGATTGAAGTTCGGTCATGGTCGGCGGCAGGATGAAGATCGAAACGACGTCCGCCTTCATCTTGTCCTGAAGCTGCTCGGCGCCCTGCCAGTCGATATCGAACAGCATGTCGCGGCCAGCAGCCATGGCGTCTTCCACCGGCCCACGCGGCGTGCCGTAAAAATTGCCGTGAACCTCTGCCCATTCCAGCAGCGCATCGCTATCCCGCAGGCGCTCGAATTCACGCGTGGAAATGAAATGGTAGTGGATGCCGTCAATCTCGCTCTGGCGGCGCGGGCGCGTCGTGACGCTGACGGACAGGCCGATATTCTTGTCCTTGTCGAGCAGGTTGCGCGCAATCGTCGATTTGCCCGCGCCCGATGGCGAAGAAATCACCAGCATCAACCCTCTGCGGGCAATCGTGACGGGAGAATTATTCACCGGGACCATGGGGTCTACTCCAGATTTTGGACCTGCTCGCGGAACTGGTCGATCACCACTTTCAGCTCTATGCCTGCTGCGGTTACCGCACTGGCGTTCGATTTGGAACAGATTGTATTCGACTCGCGGTTAAATTCCTGTGCAAGAAAATCGAGCTTGCGTCCTACCGGTCCGCCATTGGCCAAAAGCTCCCGCGACGCCTGAACATGGGCGTGCAGCCGGTCGATCTCTTCGCGCAGATCCGCCTTGGTGGCGAGCAGCGCCGCCTCGGCATGCAGCCGGTCACGGTCGAGACCATGCAAGCCGTCGCCGATGAGGGCGATCTGCTGGGCGAGCCGTGCCGCGATCTGTTCCGGTTGGCGGGAAGGATCGCCTTCAATGATGTCCGCGAGCTGCTCGATCCGGTTGACATGACCGGACAGGATCGCAAACAGCGACGCCCCTTCCCGTTCGCGCATATCCTTCAGCTTCTCGACGGCGGCGGCGAAGCCGGCAAGAACATCGCCGTTGCGTGCGGCCTGCGCCTCCGCGTCATCTTCCGCCTCGCGAAAATCGACGAGCCCGCGCAGCGTAAGCAGCGTGTCGAAGCTCAGCGGCTTATCTTCCACGACGTCGCCAAGCTCCTTCTTCAGCGCCAGAACCGCCGCCAGAGCATCGCGGTTGATCACCGCCTCCAGCCGGTTTTCCGCAATCGCCAGCGTCAGGCCCGCCTGGATATTGCCGCGGGAAAGATGCTCGCCTGCGATTTCGCGCAGGGCCGTTTCCAGCGCTTCAAGACCGGTCGGCAGACGCAGGCGCACATCGAGCCCCTTGCCGTTCACCGAGCGCAATTCCCACGCCCAGCGGTAACGGCCGGAGGTTCCTTCGCTGCGTGCGAAGCCGGTCATCGATTGCAATGTCATATCTGGAAGCCCCCCGTCATGCTGTGCAAAACCGGGCCCGTGCGGATCGCAGGGCCCGGTCAGGATTTTCAATTGTTGGCCGGCTTTTCCGCCTCGGCCCCGCCCGGCTGGCCATCCACGACAACCTCGGGATTGGCGCCGGAGGCCGCCTTTTCGGCCTCTATCTTGCGCCAGCGGCGCACATTGGCGTTATGTTCTTCAAGCGTCTTTGCAAACACATGGCCGCCGGTGCCATCGGCAACGAAATAAAGGTCATCCGTGCGCCATGGATTGGCCACGGCCTCAAGCGCCGCCCGACCCGGATTGGCGATGGGCGACGGCGGCAGGCCCTTGATGACATAGGTGTTGAACGGCGTCTGCTTCTGCAGGTCCGACTGGTAGATCGGACGGTCCGACGGTTTGCCATCGCCACCGAACAGGCCGTAGATGATCGTCGGGTCGGATTGCAGGCGCATGCCCTTCTTCAGACGGTTGTAGAACACGGAAGCGACATGGGCGCGCTCATCATCCTTGCCGGTTTCCTTCTCGACAATCGAGGCGAGCGTCACGAATTCCTCGATGGTCTTGATCGGAAGGTCCGGATCGCGCCGTTCCCAGATCATATTGATCAGCTTGTCCTGCGCCGCGCTCATCTGATTGATGATTTCTTCGCGCTTGGTGCCGCGGGTGAAGCGGTAGGTATCGGGGCGCAGGCTGCCTTCCGGCGGCAGGGCCGAGGGCAGTTCGCCGTCCAGCACTTCATCCGCTCCAAGGCGCGCGAACATCTGCTTCACGGTCAGGCCTTCCGGCAGCGACACGGAATAAAGGATCGACTTGCCGGACTCCAGCAGCATCATGATGTCCTTCATCGATGCGCCGGCCTTGATCTCATATTCGCCGGCCTTCAGCGTCTGGTCCTTTTGCAGGTAGCTGCCGGTCATCAGGCGGAAGACACGGGCGTTGGAGATGACCTCGTTACGCTCGAGATTATTGGCGATCTCGATAATACCGGCGCCGTTGCGCACCGTGAAATGCGTGTTCGTCTGAAGCGGACCGGGCTCCTGAAACGCATCGATCATGTAATAGAAAGCGGCAATGGCCAGCACACAGACGGCAACCGCGAGCGTCATCAGAAAATTCAGAAAGATCACAAGCTGGCCATGGGCCTTGCGGGAGCGCTTGGGCGGAGCCGGCACTTTTTCCGGCCGCAGGGCTTCCGTCGGGGATTTCGGAATGATCGGGCCACGATTGCCTTCGCCCGCGCCGTTCTGTCCGTATTGTCCCTGGCTGTTCTGGTTCGTGTCGCTCACCGTCGGTCCTTTTCAGTTCGGCGTTGTCAGCGCTTTTTGCGCAGGTAATGCGGCAAAAACAGGTTCGGAATGTCTTCCTGCACCACATAGAGATATCGTGAAGCCTTGCTATTCCGCTTCACGAACATCGTTTCGGACAAAGCCGATGGAGGAAGCAGCTTGCGGCCGGAAATTACCCCGAACCGGCAAACGCTTCCCATAAACGACTACAATATCGGCGCGAAAACCGGAATGGCTTTCGCAAGCCGCAATGCGTTCTTCAAAGGAAAGAACGTCCTTTGTTAGCACCCGGTGGGAGGGCGCCAGCGGCGGCAGAGCCGCCGCCGCAATTATGCTTCGTAACGACGCAGCACGAGGGAGGCGTTGGTGCCGCCGAAGCCGAAGGAGTTCGAGAGCGCCACATCGACCTGCCGCTTGCGCGCCTTGTGCGGCACGAGATCGATCTTCGTCTCCACATCGGGATTGTCGAGGTTCAGCGTCGGCGGAACGATGTTATCGCGGATCGCAAGCGTCGCGAAGATTGCCTCGATAGCGCCTGCCGCACCGAGAAGATGGCCGGTGGCCGACTTGGTGGAAGACATGGAAATCTTCGAGGCCGATTCGCCGACAAGCCGCTCGACCGCGCCAAGCTCGATCGTATCGGCCATGGTCGAGGTGCCATGGGCGTTGATGTAGTCGATATCGTCAGGCGTGAGACCTGCACGCTTCAGCGCCATCGACATGCACCGATAGGCGCCTTCACCGTCCTCGGACGGTGCGGTGATGTGATAGGCATCGCCCGAAAGGCCGTAACCAACGACTTCCGCATAAATCTTCGCACCGCGCGCCTTGGCATGTTCCAGCTCTTCCAGAACGACGATGCCCGCACCTTCACCCATGACGAAACCGTCACGGTCGCGATCATAGGGACGCGAGGCCTTTTCCGGATTGTCATTGTGCTGGGTGGAGAGCGCCTTGCAGGCGGCGAAGCCGGCAAGCGCGATGCGGCAGACCGGCGATTCGGCGCCACCGGCGACCATGACGTCGGCATCGCCGAGCGCGATCAGACGGGCGGCGTCGCCAATGGCGTGCGCGCCGGTCGAGCAGGCCGTCACCACCGCATGGTTCGGTCCGCGCAGCTTGTGGCGGATGGAAACCTGACCGGATACGAGGTTGATCAGGCGGCCGGGAATGAAGAATGGAGAAATGCGCCGAGGGCCCTTGTCGCGCAGCGTATAGCCCGCCTCGACAATGCCCTCCAGGCCGCCGATGCCGGAGCCGATCAGAACGCCGGTGGCGATCTGGTCCTCGTCCGTTTCCGGATGCCAGTCCGCGTCGGCAAGCGCCATGTCGGCGGCAGCCATGCCGTACAGGATGAAAGGATCGATCTTGCGCTGTTCCTTGGGTTCCATCCAGTCGTCGGCATTGAAGGTGCCGTTGGAACCATCGCCCACGGGAATACGGCAGGCGATCTTTGCCGGAAGGTCTTCGACTTCGAATTCAGTCACGAGACGGGCGCCGTTCTGGCCGGCCAGCAGCCGCTCCCAGGTCACTTCCGTCCCACATCCAAGAGGAGATACCATGCCGGTACCGGTGATAACGACACGCCTCATCGCCAATGCTCCGCCCTTATCCAAATCATCGGTCTTCATGCAACGCCGGACATCAGGAGATGTTCATCGGATGCTGCAGTATTTCAAATCTCAGCATGACGGTTGTGGAAGCCGTTTCCGGCCCTTGACCCCATGCATTGCCCGGAACACGCACCACCCGCGGGCATGTTACCGTCTGCCTATAAAACATTGGCCCGGACGAGCCGGGCCAAGGACGGGAGGATATTGCACCTCCCCCATCAAGGTCGATCAGGCCTGGGCCTTCTCGATGAACTTTACGGCGTCGCCGACGGTCAGGATCGAGTCAGCTGCGTCGTCGGGGATTTCAACGCCGAATTCTTCTTCGAAAGCCATGACCAGTTCAACGGTGTCGAGCGAATCAGCGCCCAGATCGTCAATGAAGCTGGCGCCTTCGACAACCTTGTCGGCGTCAACGCCAAGATGATCAATTACAATTTTCTTTACGCGTTCTGCGATATCGCTCATGTCGGTTTCCTCGACCTTTATTTTGAAGGGAATGCCTTGCGGCACCCTGCCCTGTTAGAAGCCCTCATGCGCCGTTCAAATCCGGCACTGCTGGCAAACCCGTTCAACCCGGTCCAAGCTAGACATCGTCACGCAAAATCGCAACGGCTTCCTGTCTCTCCGGGACGACTGTTCACAGTCTTGGCCCGCTTAACATGGTTTCAATCGGTCGAAAAGCCTGAAAACGCGCTAAGCACAGCGTATGACAGGCAATTTCGCCGAAAACCAGCCGGCGGGGCCTTGCGGCGCCAGCTACCCAAGAAGGTGCTTAAACAGCGCCGCAATCCTTTTATGACGGTCACAAGTGCCGTCAGATCATCGCCATGCCGCCGTTGACGTGCAGGGTCTGGCCGGTCATGTAGCCCGCCTCGTTGGAGGCAAGGTAAAGAACGGCCGAGGCGACCTCAGCACCGGTTCCCATGCGTTTCATGGGAATGGCGCCCATGATGGCGTCTTTCTGCTTGTCGTTCAGCTTGCCGGTCATCGCGCTTTCGATAAAGCCCGGAGCCACGCAGTTGACGGTGACGTTGCGGGTGGCGATTTCCTGGGCCAACGACTTCGAAAAACCGATCATGCCGGCCTTGGAGGCGCAGTAGTTGGCCTGACCGGGATTGCCGGTAACGCCGACGATGGAGGTGATGTTGATGATGCGGCCGAAACGGCGGCGCATCATCGGATGCGTCAGCTCGCGCGTCAGGCGGAACATCGCCGTCAGGTTCACTTCGATGACGTTGTCCCAGTCCTCGTCGCTCATGCGCACGAAGAGGCCGTCCTTGGTGATACCGGCATTGTTGACGAGGATATCGACGCCTTCCAGTTCGGCTTCGGCCTTTTCGCCGAGCGCCTTTACTTCGGCGCGGTCGGCAAGGTTGGCCGGGAAAATCTTGACGCGCTCGCCAAGTTCCGCCGCCAGCGCTTCGAGCTTTTCAACGCGGGTACCGTGCAGGCCCACAGTTGCGCCCTGGCTGTGCAAAAGGCGGGCGATTTCTTCGCCGATGCCGCCGGTCGCGCCGGTTACGAGAGCCTTGCGGCCTGTCAGATCAAACATGTCCTATTCCTTCTTTAGAGCTTCGGACTGAAAATGTTCAGCGCAGTTGCGCGCGATGAATGCGGCAGCCGGAGTATCCCGTGTCAGCCGATGAGGGTGGCAAGAAGCTGGTCGATATCGGCAGCACCGTTGACGGCAACGCCGTTCACCGTCTTGTCGATGCGGCGGGCAAGGCCCGTCAGCACCTTGCCGGAGCCGATCTCGTAAAGCTGCGTGACATTGTTGGCGGCGAACCATTCCACCGTCTCGCGCCAGCGCACCTGACCCGTCACCTGCTCGACCAGCAGGGCGGCGATCTCATTGGCATCGGAAACGGGGGCGGCGCGCACATTGGCGATGACCGGCACGACCGGGTTGTGCTTTTCGACGGCCGCCAGCGCCTCGCGCATGGCTTCCGCCGCCGGCGCCATCAGCGCGGAGTGGAAGGGTGCGGAAACCGGCAGCATGATGGCGCGCTTGGCGCCCTTTTCGGAAGCGATCGCCGCAGCCTTCTCGACGGCGGCCTTGCCGCCGGAGATGACGAGCTGACCGCCGCCATTGTCATTGGCGATCTGGCAGATGCCGAGAATGGCCGCCTCTTCGCAAATTGCCGAAACAGCGTCATGCTCAAGCCCGATGATCGCCGCCATGGCGCCCTCGCCCACCGGCACGGCGGCCTGCATGGCGTTGCCGCGGATGCGCAGAAGACGGGCAGTATCGGCAACCGAAAAGGTGCCGGCGGCACAGAGCGCTGAATATTCGCCGAGCGAGTGGCCCGCGACATAAGAAACCGTATCGGACAGTTTGAAGCCGCGCGCTTCGAGAACCCGCATGACCGCCATGGACACCGCCATAAGCGCCGGCTGGGCGTTGGCGGTCAGCGTCAGCGTCTCTTCCGGGCCGTTCCACATGATATCGGAAAGCTTCTGGTCGAGCGCCTCGTCGACTTCCTGAAACACGGCGCGCGCTTCCGGATAGGTATCCGCCAGCTCCTTGCCCATGCCGACGGCCTGGCTTCCCTGTCCGGGAAATGTGAATGCAATACCCATGGGATGTCGTCCTTCTTGTCTGGCCTTGCCTTTATTCTTTCGGACTTCCATTCACATTCCCGCCAGCGAAGTCAAGGCTTGAAGCCCCATCGCAGGCCTATGTCAGGGGTTTTGCCGTCCTGTTTTCCCCTTATCTTTCATCATATTTTTTCTTGCACTGCGGCAATTCCCCATTACTTTCACACCACCTTCCAAACTATCTGGCCAAGCACCGGGACATTTCCATGAAACAGAGACTATTGGGCCGCACGGATATTTCCGTGTCTGAAATCTGCCTCGGCACGATGACGTGGGGCACGCAGAACTCCGAAGCCGACGCGCATGCGCAGATGGATTACGCCGTCGAAAACGGTGTCAATTTCTTCGATACGGCAGAACTTTACCCCACCACCCCCGTTTCCGCCGAGACCCAGGGCAGGACGGAAGATTACATCGGCACATGGTTCGAAAAGACCGGCAAGCGAGATCAGGTCGTGCTCGCCACCAAGGTCGCCGGTTCGGGACGCGATTATATTCGCGGCGGCCGCGATATCGACGCCGCCGCCATCCGCGAGGCGGTGGATACCAGCCTCAAGCGCCTGAAGACCGATTACATCGACCTCTACCAGATTCACTGGCCGAACCGCGGCACCTATCATTTCCGCGGCGTCTGGAGCTTCGACGCCTCCGGCCAGGAAAAGCAGCGCACGCTTGCCGAAATCACCGAAAAGCTTGAAACGCTCGGCGAACTGGTGAAGGCCGGCAAGATCCGCGCCATCGGCCTTTCCAACGAGAGCGCCTGGGGCACGCAGAAATATATCGACATTGCCGAGGCCAACGGCCTGCCGCGCGTCGCCACCATTCAGAATGAATATAACCTGCTCTACCGCAGCTTCGATCTCGACATGGCGGAAGTCGCCCATCACGAGGACGTCGGCCTGCTCGCCTATTCGCCGCTGGCGGCAGGTCTGCTCACCGGTAAATACCAGAACGGCGCGCGCCCGGCGGGATCGCGCGGCACCATCAACAGAGACCTCGGCGGCCGCCTGCAGCCGCTTCAGGAAGCGCCCGTCAAGGCCTATCTGGAGCTTGCCGCGCAGCATGGAATCGATCCGGCAAAGCTCGCCATCGCCTTCTGCCTCACCCGCCCCTTCATGGCCTCGGCCATCATCGGCGCGACGACGATGGAACAGTTGAAGGTGGATATTGCGGCTGCGGATGTAACATTGTCGGACGAGGTGCTGACGGGTATTGCCGCGATCCATCGGCAATATCCGATGGCGATCTAATATCGAGCCTATGGACTATCGCAAGCGCTTCTTTTGGGGCGCTTGCCTAATGACGCCATAGACTTTTTCGCGACAATACAATATATCGTTTACTCAAATTAAGATCAGTAATTTAATAAAGAAATATTTCACATCTATGTTACCATTCTCTGGTTTATTCGGCCGGATTGTTAAAGGTCTTGGTAAAAACTCCGAAGCGCTTCTGCTTTTCGGTCTTTCCACAGTGGCTATCGCTCTGGTCTACATGAAAGTGAACGAGTGGCTTGCTTGCGGTATGCCCATGGCGCTTTATATCATGTATATTGTAAGGCAGGAGCGAAGTGAGAAACATGCTGTTGCGATGGCCAAGCACGATCTGGACAAACTTGAAGTGACCAGAGCTGCAAGCCTTGCGAAAGCATATGGGAAGAAAATGAAACCGCAGGGGCAGATCGCCTCTTCCGTACCAAGGGCAAGAAGATAGGAGGTGGCAACAATGTTCGATTTACAAATGACTGTAGCGCCCCTCGCCGCTTTCCTTGTGGGGATTCTGGTTGCGTGGAGTTACAAGCGCCGGATCGCCCAGCATAGGGAACGGCTCCGCGATCTTCAGGAAACACGTAAGGCAATGCTCTCGCATTACGACGCGATGGACAGAATTATTGCCCACGAGGCCGTACCCGAAAAAATAAAGCGTTCGATGATTTCTGTCACGAATGCGCTGAATGATCGCGAGCTCGCGATAAAAATGTGCGCACTTCTGACCACCAAGCCTCGGTCTACCAAGAGCAGCGGTTTCGAAGACGCCGTCTCCAAACTGCGTATAGAACGGCCGGACGTCATGGATGATATTGAAACAGCCATGAGTTCAGCACTTTTCATCGTCATGCTGCGCTGGCCGGAAACATCGAAACAGTTCAAACAGTTCGTTGTATCGTCAATGGTGAGTGAGCACAGGGAAGCAACGGTATTCAACCGGGTCGCCGAAATCGTTCGCACAAACACGACGCGACAACGGCTTGGGAACGATCCGATCGAATCAGACGGCGCATACGCGTGATAGAAACGATGCAGGCCGCACGGCAAATCCTTCGCTGCCGCGCGGCTTTCCAGTCTCAAACTTCCCCCTGTGGGCAAAGGCCCTTGCATTCCGGGCAAAAATCCGTATAAGCGCGCTGTTCACAACACCCGGTCCAATTGGCTGGTGGCTGAACGGAGGGCTGGTTCCGGTAACGGAACAGCAGGAACCATAAGGTTTTTCCGGCCTCCCGTGTCTCCGCTCTCGACCGTCTCGAACAACGCTTTTCTTGCTTTAAGGCCTTACCGCCTTACCCAAGAGCAGTCGTTGAGGCTTAGCGCCGTTGCCGGGTGAAGGACGAAACGCAAGAAAGGCAAAGCTTAAATGGCTCTTTACGAACACATCTTCCTTGCCCGGCAGGATATTTCTGCCCAGCAGGTCGACGCACTTGTCGAGCAGTACAAGGGCGTTATCGAATCGTTCGGCGGCAAAGTCGGACGCATCGAGAACTGGGGTCTGAAGTCCCTCACCTACCGCATCAAGAAGAACCGCAAGGCTCACTACGCTCTCATGGACATCGACGCTCCGGCGGCCGCCATTCATGAAGTCGAGCGCCAGATGCGCATCAACGAAGACGTTCTTCGCTACATGACCATCGCCGTCGAAGCCCACGAAGAAGGCCCGTCCGCAATGATGCAGAAGCGCGACCGTGATGACCGTCCGCGCCGCGATGGCGACCGTCCGGACCGTGGCCCGCGTGAAGATCGTGGCCCGCGCGCGCCGCGCGAAGGTGGCTTCGGCGACCGCGAAGACCGTCCGCGCCGTCCGCGCGAAGACCGTGCATAAGAAGGAGTTTTGACCAATGGCTGACGCATCCTCTTCCCAGGCACGCCGCCCTTTCCACCGCCGTCGCAAGACGTGCCCCTTCTCCGGCGCAAACGCTCCGAAGATCGACTACAAGGACGTACGTCTGCTGCAGCGCTACATTTCCGAGCGCGGCAAGATCGTTCCGTCCCGCATCACGGCCGTTTCCCAGAAGAAGCAGCGCGAACTCGCCCAGGCGATCAAGCGCGCCCGTTTCCTCGGCCTGCTGCCCTACGTCGTAGCGTAATACACTAAACGAAGACCCTCTGGTCCCAAACCAGAGGGTCCTCATCCTTCCGCGTTGGGCGCGGATCGATACCATAAAACCCATGTTGGGGATGAGGCTCCAGGGAGCGATCCTCTAACTGCTTTCGTTTCAGCAGGACAGCGAAGTGCAAAAGTTGAACCAGACAGTGCTGATAACCGGCGTTCTCGCCGGCATATGCGCCGCGTTTTTGACGCTTGGCGCAACGGCACAGTCGTCCTTTTCCTTCCTGCTCTATGCCGGTTCCGCCATGCCGATCCTGATCGCAGGCATGGGCTGGGGCAATCGCGCCGCCATCGTCGCGATCATCACCACGGCCATCATCGGCGCTCTCGTCATGTCGCCGCTGTTTGCGCTGACCATTGCTATCTTCACGCTGATCCCGGCGGGCTGGCTTTCGCATCTCGCCAATCTGGCACGCCCGGCCTCCGAACTCGGCGGCCCGGACGATCTTCTCGCCTGGTATCCGCTCTCCGGCATCGTCCTGCACCTGTGCTTTCTGGTCTCCATCGCTGTCGTCATTCTCGGCTGGATGATCGGTTACGGCCCCGATCTGGTCGCCCGCATGGTCGATATCATGATGACCTCGGTGCAGAACCGCGAACCGCTGTTCGAACCCAATGCCGAGGCGCTCGCCCAGACGAAATCGCTGCTGGTGCTGATGCTGCCGATCGTGCAGGGCGGCCTGTGGGTCATCCTTCTGTTTGCGGCCTATTATTTCGCGACCCGGGTGGTCGGCTCCTTCGGCAAGGGCCTTCGCCCGCGTGAGGATATCGCTTCCGCGCTGCGCATGCACCGCAACGCCATCTTCATTTTTCTGGCCGGCATTGTCGCCATGTTCCTCGGCGGCGTCGCGGCCATGGTCGGCGCGGTCATCTGCGGCACCTTCGGCGCGGGCTTTCTGATGGCGGGTTACGCCTCGCTGCACAAGCGCGCCCGCGGCAAGGACTGGCGGCTGCCGGTTCTCATTCTCGCATATCTCTCGGCGGTCTTTGTCTTTCCGCTGTTCATCATTCTCGTGTTCGGCCTGAGCGACGTGCGCAGCACGATCTCTCTTACTCCGACGCGGAAAACCGACAATACGAACGAAACCAAACCATAGAAAGGATCAAGAAGATGGACGTCATTCTTCTCGAACGCATCAACAAGCTCGGCCAGATGGGCGAAACCGTAAAGGTTCGCGACGGCTACGCCCGTAACTTCCTGCTGCCGCAGGGCAAGGCGCTGCGCGCCAACGCTGCCAACAAGGCACGTTTCGAAACCGAGCGCGCAACGCTCGAAGCCCGTAACCTCGAGCGCAAGTCGGAAGCCCAGAAGGTTGCCGAGGCCCTGGAAGGCAAGTCCTTCATCGTCGTCCGTTCGGCTGGCGAAACCGGCCAGCTCTACGGCTCTGTCGCCGCTCGCGACGTCGTTGAAATCCTCGGCGCAGAAGGCTTCAACATCGGCCGTAACCAGGTTGAACTGAACACGCCGATCAAGACCATCGGCCTGCACAACGTTACCCTTCACCTGCATGCCGAAGTCGAGCTTCAGGTTGAGCTGAACGTTGCCCGTTCGGCTGAAGAAGCAGAGCGTCAGGCCAAGGGCGAAAGCCTCACCTCCGCTGACGCCATCTACGGCGTTGACGAAGACGCGCTGCGTCCGGAAGACTTCTTCGATCCGGAAGCCGATCGCGACGGCGACGACGAATAAGATTTGGCTTAACGGTCAAAGGAAAACCCCGGATGGAAACATCCGGGGTTTTTTGTTTGCGCGCTGAGAGTTTGCAGGGAAGTTTACCCCCCTCTGCCCTGCCGGGCATCTCCCCCTCAAGGGGGGAGATCGATCTGCGGCGAGGTCTCTTCCATCTCAACGTTTGCGAATGAAGTGGTGGCAGTGCCTCTTGCCGATCTCCCCCCTTGAGGGGGAGATGTCCGGCAGGACAGAGGGGGGTGAAGCCGCAGCCACCAAACTTTCCTACTACTTCTCCGCCGTCTCCGCTCCCTCAGGCGCCTTGCTCTTATCCACATGCACCACCACCGACATGCCGGGCGACAGATCCGCGGCCAGCGGCTGATCCGCATCGATCACGATACGCACGCCGAGGCGCTGGGCGATCTTCACGAAATTGCCCGTCGCGTTATCCGGCTTGATGACGGCGAATTCTGAGCCGGTGGCGGGCGAGAACCGTTCCACATGGCCGGTAAGCTTGCGGCGATGCAGCGCATCCACGGCGATCGTCACCGGCTGGCCGACCTGCATGCCCGCAAGCTGGGTTTCCTTGAAATTGGCGATGACCCAGACATCATGCGGCACGACGGCCATCAGTTGCGTTCCGGCGGTGACATATTGGCCGGTGCGGACGCCGACTTCGCCGAGCCTGCCATCCACAGGCGCGTGGATTTCGGTATTGGCAAGGTCGATCCGGGCAAGCTCGACGGCCGCTTCAGCATTGGCGACGGCCGCCTGCAGCGAGCTGCGGTTGACGATGATGGTTTGCAGATCCTGCCGCGAAACTTCAAGCGCCGCCTTGGCCTGCGAAAGCGACGCCCGCGCCTTTTCGAGTGCGGCATGGGCCTCTTCCTGAAGGCTGGAGGTTCCCGCACCGCTCTTGATGAGGTTATCCTGACGGTCGGATGCGAGCTGCGCCTGTTTCAGCGAGGCCTGCGCGCTGTCGACGGCCGCCTGGCTGGAAAGAATATTGGCATTGGCCGCATTTTCCTGCTGGCGGGAATTATCGAGAGCCGCCTTCTGCGTATCGAGCGTTGCTTCCGCCTGCGCCTGCTTCTGGCGGTAGATGCGGTCGTCGATCTTCGCCAGCAGCGCGCCTTGGCTGACCTCCTGATAATCCTTCACCGGCACGTCCACCACATAGCCGCTCACCTGCGGGCTCATCGTCGTGACATAACCGCGCACGAAGGCGTTGTCGGTCATTTCGACGGTGGAAAGGAACGGCGGCAGCCGCCAGGCGTAAAGCACCAGCGCCACGCCGGCGAGACCGCCGAGCAGCACGAGAATGGAAACGGGGGTAAAAAACTTCTTCAGCATTTTGTCACTCTTGGAATGGTCAAGACTGTGGTGCCGGTGCGGCATCGATTTCTTCCCGGAAAAGGAAAGGACGGATGCGCAGCCATGCAAGGTGGATCAAAAGCGCGGCCAGCGCCAGCGCAGAGACGACGGAGATCAGCAGGAACGTATCATTATAGGCAAGCACATAGGCCTCCTTGCTGACCTGCTGGCCAAGCAGCGACAGCCCCTCGGCCTTCAGCAATGCCGGATCGGTGATGACATGGCTGTAAGCGCCGGAAAGCTGCGAGACGCGCTGGGCGACCATCGGATTGGTGAGCAGGATATTTTCCACCAGAATATTGGAGTGGAATTTCTCCCGCAGCGTCACGAAACTGCCGAGCAGGCCGGTCATCAGCATCGATCCGGTGATCTGGGTAAACAGGAAGATGGTGATGAAATTCACCAGATAGGGCGCACCCCGGGCCAGTGCGGCGGCAAAACCCTTTGCCATGACGGGCGGCAGGAACATGGCCGCGCCAAAGGCAATCATCATCTGGCTGAGATACATCTCACCCGGCCTCGTCAGATTGTTGGACTGGCTATCCATGAACGAACCGGCGGCGATCAGCGCCAGCGCAATCACGTGGGCGGTATCGACGTATTTCGTGAGCATCAGCCACGCACAGGCCGCACCGCCGAGAACGGTCGCCAACAGCACAAGTGCGTAAAGTGTCGTCGTCTGTTCGTTCAACAGGCCGAGCTGCTGGTAAAAGCTGACCGCCGTTGACGATTGCTCGGAGGAAACCGCGCGGTAGACGAGCAGGACCGCAATAATGTGCAGGTTGGTTTTCGAGAAAATCCAGCGCAGGTCGAGCAGCGGGTTCTTGCGCGGCAATTCGATGAAAGCCATGAGGGTCAGAAGTGTGATCGACGTTGCCAGAAGGACGCCCAGCCACCAGGTTTCGAACCACCAGTAGAACCGGCCGAGCGTGAGCATGACCGCCAGACAGCCGAGACCACCTGCAAACAGAAGATAGCTCAGAATATCCATGCGCTCGATAACTTTCGCGCGCGGCGGCGGCGTGACTTTCAGCACATAGATCATGGCGAAAGCGATCAGCGCGAATCCCACTTCCATGGAATAGAGCGCATTCCAGCCGTCGATTTCCAAGAGGGATGGCGAGACGATGCGCGCGAGCGGCGCCGACAGCAACGTGCCGGTCAGCGCTATGCTGAAACCGAGCGAGAATTTCCGCGCAGGCGGAAAGGCCTCCAGAATATAGAGAAAGCCGAGCGACGAGATCGGTGCGGCGGCCATGCCACTGACAAAACGGATAACGATTGCCGAATGCAGGTCTGTCACGAACAGGTTGAGACAGGAAGCGACGACAAACACGATAATCGAAACTTCGGCGAAAGGCCGCAGGCCATATTGCGCCCGGACCTTAAACAGCGCGATGGAAAAGGTGGCATAGGGCGCCATATAGGCGGCGGAGAGCCAGGCGACCTCGGCCACGGTGGCGGAAAACTCGCCCTGCAACTGGTAGATATTGGCCATGACGAGGTTCATGCCCAGACCCTGGGTAATGAAGAACGACAGGCCCGCGAAGATGAAACACAGCCGCAGCCATAGCGGCCGCTCGGCCGGCTGAGGTGCGGCGGCGGCAGGCTCTGTCACTGTTTCAGCCGCGCCCGAAGCACTCATCGGCGTCACAGCCTCTTCCGGAAGGTCGGCGGGTTTGGAGACCGCCTCAGCATTTCGGGCAGCGGCCTCATCTGCGGTTTGTGGCACCGGGGTACTCACGACTGCGCCCTCCCCGCCGCCAGATGTTGCAGATTGGCCGAAAGCCGGCGCATGACATCGAGCGCCATGGCCAGTTCCTGCGAAGAAATATCGGCGGCAATCTCGGAGCGCAGCGACTTCGCCATCGCCTGCACCGTCTCGGAGGTTTTCTCCCCTTCCGCCGTCATGTGGATGCGTTTAGCGCGGCGGTCGTTCTCATCGGAACGGCGTTCGATGAGGTTCTGTTTCTCCATGCCATCGAGCACCCGCACCAGCGTCGGCGTTTCGATTTCCATTTCCTCGGCAAGCTCGGTCTGCGTCAGCGGTCCACGACGCGAGAGTGCAAAAAGCGCTCGCGCCCGTGCAAGCGTCAGCCCGCTCTCCCCCACCCGCGCATCGAAAAACGCGCGCAGTTTGCGGGTAAAAGCGGAGACTTCATCCAGAAGCTGTTCCTTGTCGGTCTCGCGGGACATGTCAGCAAGCCTTATAATTAGCACACTACTTATTTTCTGCCTATTTATTCGTAAGACTGACGATTTTCAAGTTTCTTTCACGCCGGGTCTGCCATGCGATAAACTCATGGCAGCGAATCACCTTGCCGGCAGGATCCGGCGCCTTGTCCCCAACCCGCCTGTGGATTGCTGGGGACAACTGAAGAAGTGATCGAGCTTCGCAGAGCGGACGTCAGCCTGCCATAGAGTGTTGCAACATTATCATTGACTGCCATGCCCCAGAAAGCCAAACCCGAGGTTCAAGGACAAAGGCAAAGGGAGATCGCGCAAACCATGAACGACGCTGTGAGAAAGATCACCCCCGCGCAACCGGCGGAACCGCATTACCGCGAAGCGCCGAACAACATCGAGGCCGAACAGGCGCTGCTCGGCGCCATCCTCGTCAATAACGACGCCTATTACCGCGTGTCGGACTTTCTGAAGCCCGTGCACCTTTACGAACCGCTGCACCGCAAGATTTTCGAGGTGGCGGGCGATATCATCCGCATGGGCAAGACCGCCAATCCGGTGACGATCAAGACCTTCCTGCCCGCCGACGACAAGATCGGCGATCTGACGGTGGCGCAGTACCTCGCGCGCCTTGCGGCGGAAGCCGTCTCCATCATCAATGCGGAAGATTACGGCCGCGCGATCTATGATCTGGCGCTGCGCCGCGCGCTGATCCAGATCGGCGAGGATGTCGTCAACATCGCCTATGACGCGCCGCTCGACATGCCGCCGCAGGCGCAGATCGAAGACACCGAACGCCGCCTGTTCGAGCTGGCGGAAACCGGCCGTTACGATGGCGGTTTCCAGTCCTTCAACGACGCCGTGGCGCTGGCGATCGACATGGCGGGCGCCGCCTTCGAACGCGACGGCAATCTCTCCGGCATTTCCACCGGCATTCATTCGCTCGACGCCCGCATGGGCGGGTTGCAGCGTTCCGACCTTATCGTGCTTGCCGGTCGTCCGGGTATGGGCAAGACCTCGCTTGCGACCAACATCGCCTACAATATCGCCGCATCTTACGAGCAGGAAGTGCAGCCGGACGGGTCGTACAAGGCGAAGAACGGCGGCGTCGTCGGCTTCTACTCGCTCGAAATGTCGTCCGAACAGCTCGCCACCCGTATCATTTCCGAGCAGACCGAAGTCTCCTCCTCGAAAATCCGCCGCGGTGACATTACCGAGGCTGACTTCGAAAAGCTTGTCGCCTGCTCCCAGATGATGCAGAAGGTGCCGCTTTACATCGACCAGACCGGTGGTATCTCGATTGCCCAGCTTTCCGCCCGCGCCCGCCGCCTGAAGCGCCAGCGCGGCCTCGATGTTCTGGTGGTCGACTACGTTCAGCTGATGACCGGCTCCGGCAAGAGCGGCGAAAACCGTGTGCAGGAAATCACCCAGATCACCACGGGTCTGAAAGCGCTCGGCAAGGAACTCAACGTTCCGATCATCGCGCTTTCACAGCTCTCCCGTGCGGTGGAAAGCCGCGAAGACAAACGCCCGCAGCTTTCCGACCTTCGTGAATCCGGCTCCATCGAGCAGGACGCCGACGTGGTGCTTTTCGTGTTCCGCGAGGAATATTACGTCAAGAACATGGAGCCGCGCGATATTTCCGATCCCAAATATGCCGAATGGGAAGCGCTGTTTGACAAGGTCAAAGGCACGGCCGACGTCATCATCGCCAAGCAGCGTCACGGACCGACCGGCACGGTGAAGCTCGCCTTCCAGTCCGAATTTACCCGCTTTACGGATCTGGCCGATCCGAGCTTCAGCCAGTACGAAGAACATTGATCTGGAGCACAGCGAGGGTGATGTATTTTTGCCCTCGCTGCGCCCGTTGCATTTCGAACGCAGAGTCCGGAATCTTTTCAGGACTTTGGCAGGATTTTTTTACAATCCGATTCCGCGCAGCAGCGCCACGGCGGCAACACCGAGCGTTGCGGCCGGCAGAAGGCTGAGGCGCAGCGCCGCGATGGCGGTGATTGCGCAGGCGATGGTTTCCGCCGGCCCGCTGGCGAGCGCCGTCGGTGTCACCACGGCCATCAGGACGGCGGGCGGCACCACGCCGAGCGCCTTTTTCAGGCGTGGTGTCAGTGTAAAATGAGTGACCAGCAACAGGCCGCCAAGGCGCGTGGCGACGGTTGACGCCATCATGGCAAGGATTGTCAGCAGCGTATTCGGATCGAGTGTCATGCTGGCTGCTCCGCCTGTTCCTCGTGGCCGAAGGCGGCGACGGCCAGACCCGCCAGCGCGCCGGCGGCGATATACCAGGCGCCGGGAACCAGCGCGTGGGTGAGACAGGCGGCAGCGGCGCTTGCCAGAAGCACGAAGCCGGTTTCCCTGCCCTTCCAGAACCCCATGAGCAGCACGATGAAGACGGCGGGAAAGGCGAAATCCAGACCGATGACCGACATGTCCCCCACCACCGCACCGAGCAGCGCGCCGGCAAGGGTTGCGAGGTTCCAGACGAGATAGATGGAGAGCGCTGCACCAGTGAAGAAACCCGCCGTCAACCGGCCGGCAATGACACGGAATTCCGACAATGCCCAGGATTCATCCGTCAGCACCAGCATGGCGGCATATTTGCGCCAGCCCCTGAAATCATCCAGCTTGCCGGCTATAGAGGCGCTCATCAGCACATGGCGCAGATTGACCAGCAGCGCCGCAAAGCCGAGTGCGCTCCAGCTTGCCGGATGCGTCCATAGATCCATCGCCACGAATTGCGAACCGCCGGCAAAGACCAGCAGCGACATTAGCGAGGCTTCGAGCGGTGACAGACCCTTGCCGATGGCGACCGCACCGAACACCACGCCGATGGGCACCATGGCGACCAGCAACGGCGCGGCTGCCCGCAATCCCGCGCTGAATTCCGTGCCTTTTCCCGATATCGACATCGCATTCTCCCTTTCGAAAGAGAGGGATTACGCTTGCGACATTGTTCGGTCTTGAACGAAAGTGATGTCAGGCGGTTTTCTGCTGAAGCGCCGCTTTTTTTGTCGCATTTCCGAACGGAAATGCGGGGTTTGAACTCAGGCTACCCGAAACTGCCCCGGTGTGACACCGGTGCGGGCCTTGAAATGTCGGGTGAAATGCGCCTGGTCGGCAAAACCGCACATCGCCGCCACCTCGGCCGGCATCTCGCCGGCGCGCAGAAGCCGGCGCGCCCTGCGGATGCGCACATCCGTCAAATAGGCATGGGGGGTAATGTGAAACTCTTTCCTGAAAGCGCGAATGAGGTGCGCACGGCTGAGACCGGCGATGGAGGCCAGTTCCTCTAGGCCGATATCGGTCTCGTAATTGTCGGAAAGATAATCGCGGGCGGTATAAACCGCCGTTTTCTCGCGTGTTTCGACGGGCAGGATAATGGCGCTGCCGTGCCTGCCGAACAGGGCGGCGAGAACCGAGAACATGCCCTCATCCGCCTCCAGAGCGCCGGATTTCTCCTCCAGCCGCCGATGCGCCATCTGGAAAGCCGCCGCCATCTTCGGATCGCGGGGCAAAAATCTCGGAAAGGAGGGCGTGCCGTGAAAGGCCCTGCCCGTCACATCCTCGATAATATCGCGCAGCAAGCCGATATCGGGATAGATCATCCGATAGCGATAACCGCCGCCGCCCGGTGCGCCATCGTGAACCTCATCCGGGTTGATGAGATAAAGATGCCCCGGCCCCGTCTGTTCGGTGGTGCCCTGAATGGTGGAAATCTGCGAACCGCTTTCGATCGCGCCGATCGAGAAGGTATCATGCGCATGCGGCGAATATTCATGCGTCAGAAAAGTCGCGCTCAGGCACTCCATGCCGCCAAAACGCCTGTCGCGCCAGAAACGGGTGGTCTCCGTCGTCGCAATCGGCATGACATCTATGGCCTGTTCCTGCGAAACATTGTGCATAGCGTGAGTTTAAAACATTCCATCCTTACCGTCTTGAACAAAAGTGCTAGGGTCCAAACCGGTTCAAGATCAACCGGACGCATGGCATGACAGACGACTTCGAAGACAGCTTTCCCGAAAACGAAACCGACATTTTCGAGCACGCACCGCTGAGGCTGACCGTCGATCTCGGCGCGCTCGCCGATAATTGGCGGGACATGAAGAAGCGTTCCGGCAGGGCGCGGACGGCGGCGGTGGTCAAGGCCGATGCCTACGGTCTCGGTATCGAGGATTGCGGAGCGACGCTTTACCACGCCGGTGCGCGCGATTTCTTCGTGGCGACGGTGGCAGAGGGCGCGACCCTGCGTTCCTATGCCCCGGAAGCGCGCATCTTCGTGCTGTCAGGCATATGGCAGGGGCAGGAACGGCAGGTCTTCGACAACGATCTCGTGCCGGTTCTCGCCTCCGAAGAACAGCTCTCCTTCTGGATGGCGACGGTTGCGGAGCGGGGCGATCACCCCTGCGCGCTGCATGTGGATACCGGCTTCAACCGGCTCGGGCTGCCGCTCGACGACGCGCTGTTTCTGGCCGACGACGTGACACGGCCGGCGAGTTTCGACCCGGTTCTGGTGCTGTCGCATCTCGCCTGCGCCGACACGCCCTCATCGCCGATGAACAGGGTCCAACTCGAATCATTCCGAAAGGTTAGCGCCGCTTTCGAAGGCATCGAATCAAGCCTCTCGGCTTCCGCCGGTATCTTCCTCGGCTCGGAGTATCATTTCGACCTTACCCGCCCCGGCATCGCCCTTTATGGCGGCGAAGCGGTCGACGGCATGGCGAACCCGATGCGTCCCGTCGCCACAGCCGAAGCGCGGATCATTCAGATTCGCGAAGCGGGCGAAGGCCAGACCGTGAGTTATGGCGGCACCTTTCTGCTGAAGCGCGCAAGCCGCCTTGCCATCGCTTCCGTCGGTTATGCGGATGGATATCAGCGTTCGCTTTCCGGTTCCGGCATTCCGCTGCGCGAAATGGGCCATGGCGGCGCCTATGGCGTCGTCAACGGCCACAGGATTCCGGTCGCCGGCCGCGTGACCATGGACCTCACCATCTTCGACGTGACGGATGTTCCGGCCAATGCCATCCGTGCCGGCGACTATATCGAGCTTTTCGGCCCGAACGTGCCGGTCGACGAGACCGCGCGGGCGGCCGGCACCATCGGTTACGAGATGCTGACGGGACTTGGCCTGCGTTACGAGCGGCAATATCTGATGGCCGACGACTGAGCCGCGCCTTTAGCCCTTGGAAAGCTGCGGCGACCTGTGCTAGAAGAGAACAAAAGGAGATCGAAATGCCCGAAATCCATTTGAGCGAGCAGGACGAGAAGTTCATCGAGGAGCAGGTGGCGGCGGGCGTCTTTAAGGACGCGGATTCGGTCGTCTCAGCGGGTCTGCGTTTGCTGGGCAGCAAGGAAGGCAAGCTTGTAGAGCTTCAACGACTGATTCAGGAAGGGCTTGATGATGTGGAGGCTGGACGGGTTATGGAGTTCTCCAGTGCAGATGATTTTACTGCACACATTATGAAGCTGGCGGAGGAGCAGAATGAAGCGAAGGCGTCTAGTGGTCACCGCACAGGCGCTGAACGATCTTCTGGCCGATCATAATTACATTGCCCAATTCAATCCCGTTGCTGCCAGACGCTTTCTAGACGACATCAACGGCAAAATGATCTCGCTGGCGCGATATGGGATAACGGGCGTACCTCGAAGTTTCGCGCCGAATTTGCGGGCCTTCCCTTATCGTGAGCGATGCATCTATTTCATTGTCGATGATAATAAAATGTATGTGCTGCGCGTGCTTCACGGCCACCAAGACATTTCCGCCGACCATTTCAAACAAGAAGCAAACTGACATAACATGGCCAAAGCCAAGACCCAATTTGTGTGCCAGAACTGCGGCACGGTTCACACCCGCTGGGCGGGAAAATGCGAAGGCTGCGGCGAGTGGAACACCATCGTCGAAGAGGATCCGATGGGTGGCATCGGCTCCGGGCCGGGCAAGACACCCAAGAAGGGTCGGGCTGTCACCCTCACCTCGCTTTCCGGCGAGATCGAGGAAGCGCCGCGCATTCCGACCGGCATCAGCGAACTCGACCGGGCGACCGGCGGCGGTTTCGTGCGCGGTTCGGCGGTTCTGATCGGCGGCGATCCGGGTATCGGCAAATCGACGTTGCTGATGCAGGCCGCAGCGGCTCTTTCGCGGCGCGGACACCGCATCATCTATGTCTCGGGCGAAGAGGCGGTGGCACAGGTGCGTCTGCGCGCGCAGCGTCTCGGGGCTGCGGAAACCGATGTGCTGCTGGCGGCGGAAACAAATGTCGAGGATATTCTGGCGACGATTTCCGAAGGCAAGCGGCCTGATCTCGTCATCATCGATTCCATTCAGACGCTTTGGAGCGATACGGCCGATTCCGCCCCCGGCACGGTGACGCAGGTGCGCACCGGCGTGCAGGCGATGATCCGTTTCGCCAAGCAGACCGGCGCGACCATGGTGCTCGTCGGCCATGTGACCAAGGAAGGCCAGATCGCCGGCCCACGCGTGGTCGAGCACATGGTCGATGCCGTGCTTTATTTCGAAGGCGACCGCGGACATCATCATCGCATCCTGCGCACCGTCAAGAATCGCTTCGGGCCGACCGATGAAATCGGTGTGTTCGAAATGTCGGATCGCGGCCTCCGGGAAGTCTCCAACCCCTCCGAACTGTTTCTCGGCGAACGCAACGAAAAGTCGCCGGGTGCTGCGGTTTTTGCCGGCATCGAGGGCACGCGGCCCGTGCTTGTCGAGGTGCAGGCACTAGTCGCTGCCACTTCGCTGGGTACGCCGCGTCGCGCCGTGGTCGGCTGGGACAGTTCACGGCTTGCCATGATTCTGGCTGTGCTAGAGGCCCATTGCGGCGTGAAGCTCGGCCAGCATGATGTCTATCTGAATGTCGCCGGCGGCTACCGCATTTCCGAACCGGCCGCCGATATGGCGATTGCCTCGGCGCTGGTTTCATCGCTTGCCGGTCTTGCCCTGCCCGCCGATTGTGTTTATTTCGGCGAAATCAGCCTGTCGGGCGCGGTTCGGCCGGTTTCGCATACGGGCCAGCGATTGAAAGAAGCTGAAAAACTTGGCTTTTCCGCCGCACTTCTGCCTTCTGCTTCGGCTGAATTGCCGAAAGGCGGCAAGGGACGCTGGACGGAAATCGAAAGCCTTCCGGACCTCGTGGCCCGCATCGCCGGCTCCGGCAACCGGTTCAAACAGGTTGAGGACGACGAATATTGATCCTTTCGCCAAGGGAAACAGTGGTGTAAGAGGATCGCAAAATTGGCAAGGCAGCGTCTGACAAGGCGTCGCACCTCCGGAGTTGGTATATGCCCATTACAATTTTCGACGGCATCGTCATCGCCGTTGTTCTTTTCTCCGCCCTTCTTGCAATGGTGCGCGGTTTTTCACGCGAGATTCTGTCGATTGCGAGCTGGGGCGGTTCGGTCGCCGCTGCCTATTATCTCTATCCGGTCCTGCTGCCCTATGCGCGCAACTATACCGATGACGACAAGATCGCCATTGCCGGTTCGGCGGGCGTGGTCTTCCTCGTCTCGCTGATCGTGATTTCCTTCATCACCTCGCGCATTGCCGATTTCATCATCGACAGCCGCATCGGCGCTTTGGATCGCACGCTCGGTTTCCTGTTCGGCGCGGCGCGCGGCATTCTGCTGCTTGTCGTCGCAGTCGCCTTCTGGAACTGGCTGGTGGATGTGAAGACGCAGCCGGAATGGGTGACGCAGGCGAAGTCCAAGCCCTTCCTCGACGGGCTGGTGGGCAAGCTGGAGGCGGTTCTGCCTGACGATATCGAACCGCAGATCCGCGCCCGCATCCTCGGAAAACCACAGGAGCCGGCAGCCACTCAGGCGCCTGCGGAAGATGTGCCGGCAACAAATCCGCCGGCAACGAATAATTGACACAGTGTCGCGCCTTGCAATGCATGCAAGGCGCGCTATTTGTGCTAAATATCAAGCACGACACAGACGGACCGACCGGGGGAAATACTCACCGGAGAGGTCTTTCTTTTTTTCTCGGTAGAGAGCAAGGGCAAGCCGGATGATTGAGCCGCTTTCGCATTCCCCGTTCCCTGGGGCCACTTTCAAGGAAGAGATCGATGGCGACACGCTGCATGAAGAATGCGGCGTGTTCGGCATTCTCGGCCATGCCGACGCCTCGGCGCTAACCGCTCTCGGCCTGCATGCGCTTCAGCATCGTGGCCAGGAAGCAGCCGGCATCGTCTCCTTCGATGGCAAGCGCTTCCATCAGGAACGCCATATGGGCCTCGTCGGCGATCATTATACCGATCCGGCAACCCTTGCCCGCCTGCCCGGCTCCATCGCCATTGGCCACACCCGTTATTCGACGACGGGCGAAGTTGCGATGCGCAACGTGCAGCCGCTATTTGCCGAACTGGAAGAAGGCGGCATTTCCATTGCCCATAACGGCAATTTCACCAACGGCCTGACGCTTCGCCGCCAGATCATCGCCACCGGCGCCATCTGTCAGTCGACGTCGGATACCGAAGTCGTCCTTCACCTCATCGCCCGCTCGCGCCACTCCTCCACCGCCGATCGTTTCATCGACGCCATCCGCCAGATGGAAGGCGGTTATTCGATGCTGGCGATGACGCGCACCAAGCTGATCGCCGCGCGTGACCCGATCGGCATCCGCCCGCTGGTCATGGGCGAGCTGGATGGCAAGCCGATCTTCTGCTCGGAAACCTGCGCTCTCGATATCATTGGCGCGAAGTTCGTTCGTGACGTGGAGAACGGCGAAGTCATCATCTGCGAAATCCAGCCGGACGGTTCGATCACCATCGATGCGCGCAAGCCTTCGAAGCCGCAGCCTGAGCGTCTCTGCCTGTTCGAATATGTCTATTTCGCCCGCCCCGATTCCGTCGTCGGCGGCCGCAACGTCTATACGACGCGCAAGAACATGGGCATGAACCTTGCCAAGGAAGCGCCGCTGGAAGCCGATGTGGTGGTCCCGGTTCCCGATGGCGGCACGCCGGCAGCACTCGGTTTTGCGCAGGAAAGCGGTATTCCTTTCGAATACGGCATCATCCGCAACCATTATGTCGGCCGTACCTTCATCGAGCCGACGCAGCAGATCCGCGCTTTCGGCGTCAAGCTCAAGCATTCCGCCAACCGGGCGATGATCGAAGGCAAGCGCGTGGTGCTGGTGGATGATTCCATCGTGCGCGGCACGACCTCGGTGAAGATCGTGCAGATGATCCGCGAGGCGGGCGCCAAGGAAGTTCATATCCGCGTTGCCAGCCCGATGATCTTCCATCCGGATTTCTACGGCATCGACACGCCGGACGCAGACAAGCTGCTCGCCAACCAATATGCCGATGTCGAGGCGATGGCGAAATATATCGGCGCCGATTCACTGGCCTTCCTGTCCATCGACGGACTTTACCGCGCCGTTGGCGGCGAAAACCGCAACCCCGCCCGTCCGCAGTTCACGGACCATTATTTCACCGGCGATTACCCGACCCGCCTTCTCGACCAGAACGGCGAGGCGATGGGCAGCAAGATTTCCATGCTGGCCAGCAACGGCTGATACGCCTCACACAAAGCGGCAATCGGGCTTCCGGTGGCCGCTTTTTTCTTGCCTTTTGTTAAGGCCCTCGCATGCGACGATATGATCGCTTGCGGAAAGCCAGCGGCGCTTCGTAGAAGGAAGCGCAATCAATTCGGGGGAGACAATGACTACCGATCTGAAGGGGACTATCGATCTCAAGGGCCGCATCGCTCTCGTTACCGGCGCATCGCGCGGCATCGGCTATTTCACGGCGCTGGAGCTGGCCAAGGCCGGCGCGCATGTCATCGCCTGCGCCCGCACGGTGGGCGGCCTTGAGGAGTTGGACGACGCCATAAAGGCCGTCGGCGGCACGGCGACGCTGGTTCCCTTCGATCTCTCCGACATGAAAGCCATCGATGCGCTGGGCGCGAATATCTTCGAGCGCTGGGGCAAGCTCGATATTCTCGTCGCCAATGCCGGCGTTCTCGGCGTCATCTCGCCGGTTGGCCATATCGAGGCGAAAGTCTTCGAAAGGGTCATGAACATCAACGTCACCGCCACCTGGCGGCTGATCCGCTCGGTCGAGCCGCTGCTTCTGAAGTCGGATGCCGGCCGCGCGCTGATCCTGTCTTCGGGCGCCGCCCATAGCTGTCGCCCCTTCTGGGGCGTCTATTCCACCTCCAAGGCGGCAGTCGAAGCGCTGGCCCGCACCTGGGCGGCGGAAACGCAGAAGAGCGCGCTTCGCGTCAACAGCATCAATCCAGGCGCCACGCGCACGGCGATGCGCGCGCAGGCCATGCCCGGCGAAGACCCGGCCACCGTGCCGCATCCATCTGAGGTGGCCGCAGCCATTCTTCCGCTCGCCTCGCCCGATCTCAAAGAGACCGGTAAACTCTTCGTCGTGCGCGAAGGAAAATTCGTGGATTACCGTCAGCCAGAGTGAATATTTTCCGCTCGGAGCGGCGATATGGCCGCCACGGTTGCTCTTGACCGGGCCGCACCGCCGCGCCATAAAGCAAGATATGAGAACGATGATCTGCACCTCCTGCTGAGATTTTTTTTGCTGGTTCGCCACCGGCCAGATCGTTTTCGTCTCCCGCAAGGTCAAGAAAGATAAACGTTCCGGCCAGGATAATATTCTGCCTTTAGGGAACTGCCGCATGTCCTTGCGCCTGAAATTTCACAATACACTCACACGCGAAAAAGCGGAATTTGCACCGATCGACGCTGACAATGTGCGCATGTATGTCTGCGGCCCGACGGTCTATGATTTTGCCCATATCGGCAATGCGCGCCCGGTCATCGTTTTCGATGTTCTCTACCGGCTGCTGCGCCACGTCTTTGGCGAAGACCATGTGACCTATGCCCGCAACATCACCGATCTTGATGACAAGATCAACGCGCGGGCGTTGCGCGACTATCCGCATCTGCCGCTGAACGACGCCATCCACGCGGTGACAAAAAAGACCGCCGACCAGTTCCATGAGGATGTGGCCACGCTCGGCTGCCTTCCGCCGACCGTCGAACCGCGCGCCACCGACTACATCGCGGAAATGATCGACCTCATCGAGAAGCTGATCGCCCGCGGCCATGCCTATACGGCTGGCGGAGAGGTGCTGTTCGATACCCGCTCGATGGCGGATTATGGCCAGCTTTCCAAGCGGCCGCTGGACGAGCAGCAAGCCGGCGCGCGCGTGGCGGTGGAAGCCCACAAGAAAACCCCCGGCGATTTCGTGCTGTGGAAGCTGTCCTCGGATAATGAGCCCGGCTGGGAAAGCCCCTGGGGCCGTGGCCGTCCGGGCTGGCATATCGAATGCTCGGCCATGGCCGGTCGCTACCTCGGCGAGGTCTTCGATATTCATGGCGGCGGGCTCGACCTCATCTTCCCGCACCATGAGAACGAAATCGCCCAATCGCGCTGCGCCAACGGCACGCATGTCATGGCCAATGTGTGGATGCATAACGGCTTCGTGCAGGTGGAAGGCCGCAAGATGTCGAAGTCCGAAGGCAACTTCGTGACGATCTACGAATTGCTGCACAGGGAGAAATTCGGCGGCCGGAAATGGCCCGGCGAGGTTCTGCGCCTTGCCATGCTGATGACGCATTATCGCGAGCCAATCGATTTTTCGGTGAAGCGTCTGGAAGAGGCCGAACGCCTGCTCGCCAAATGGCCAGCAGCGGAAGCCTCCAATGCTGCACCGGATGAAACCGTGCTCGAAGCGCTTGCCGACGATCTCAACACGGTTGCCGCCGTGCAGGCGCTGCATGCGCTGGCGCATGCTGCCAACACCGATCCATCCAGGCTGCCTGCCTTTGCGGCCAGTGCTGCCCTGCTCGGTGTGCTGCCGAAGAAGGCGGAAATGGACGAGGCCATCGTTTCGGCCGTCGATGCGCTGGTGGAATTGCGTCTGGAAATGTTGAAGGCGAAGAACTTTGCGGAAGCGGATCGTTTGCGTGACGAGCTTTCCGAGAAGGGTATTCAGCTGAAGGATGGGAAGGACAAGGAGACCGGGGAACGGACGACGACGTGGGAGTTGAAGCGGTAATTTGCTGCTGCGGCTTGCGGTTTACCCCCCTCTGCCCTGCCGGGCATCTCCCCCACAGGTGGGGAGATCGGCTAGAAGCACACTCCCCGCTCCATCCGCAGCGTCAGAGTTGGGCGAGCGGTCACCGCGATTGATCTCCCCACCTGTGGGGGAGATGCCCGGCAGGGCAGAGGGGGGCCGACGGTCACCACAATCCGCTTGCGGTTTTGAGTTACCTCAACCAATCTAAGTTGAGGCACTAAACAGCGAGCCAAATCATGCCGCATGCAGACGTAGATCCGATGCATCGCCAATATGCGAAGCAGATGCGTAAAGTCATGACGGATGCCGAGCTGAAGCTCTGGAATGCCATTCGCGCTCATCGCCTTGAAAGACTAAGTTTTCGCAGACAAATGCCGATTGCCGGCTTTATCGTTGATTTCGCCTGTTCGGATCATCGTCTGATTGTTGAGGTAGACGGTTCTCAACACACATCTGAAGCGGCACTGCGCTACGATCAGGCAAGAACTGCGCGGCTTCAGGAAGACGGCTGGACAGTCCTCCGTTTCTGGAACGAGGATATCCTCAGAGACATCGACAATGTCTGTCTCCACATTATCCGAACGGTGAAGGAGGACCGACCATGACGACATATACCGGCGGATGCCAGTGCGGCGCGATCCGTTTTCGCGCCTCCGGTGAACTGAAAGACAGTTCCATATGCCATTGCCGCATGTGCCAGAAGGCTTTCGGGGCCTATTACGCGCCGCTGGTTTCGGTGCGCGGCGTGGAATTCGAATGGACGCGGGGAGAGCCGAAACGCTTCCAGTCCTCCAGCGTCGTCAAGCGCGGTTTCTGCCCTGAATGCGGAACTCCGCTGACTTATGAAGCGCCTGACGGTGTGGCGGTGGCGGCCGGGGCCTTTGACGATCCCGCCGCGTTGCCGCCGACCATTCAGTGGGGCGTGGAACGCAAGATCGATTTCGTCGACACGCTTCACACGCTGCCTGCGGTTGCCACAGAGGACGACCTGACGCAGGTGGATTACCTCGCCGATCTCGTTTCCTACCAGCACCCCGACCACGACACCGAAAATTGGCCACCGGAGAACAGATGATGAGCGAAGCGGGATTTTCCGGCGGTTGCCAGTGCGGCGCCGTGCGTTTCCATGCGGGCAAGCTCGGCCGGGCCTCCATCTGCCATTGCCGCATGTGCCAGAAACATTTCGGCAATTTTTTCGGCGCGCTGGTCAGCGCCGATCAGGCTCATTTGACCTGGACACGCGGCCAGCCGTCCCTCTTCCGATCTTCGGGAAAAATCCATCGCGGTTTTTGCAACAAATGCGGCACGCCGTTGACCTATCATTATCCCGGCGGCGTGGAGATCGCCATCGGCGCTTTCGATGAGCCCGAGCGGATCGAGCCGCAGGTGCAGGTCAATTTCCACAAGCGCATGCCCTGGATCGAGCAGCTGTTCGGCAAACCGGCCGTGGAACAGGGCGTGGACGAGGCGGAGATCACCTCCTATCAGCACCCGGATCACGACACGCAGGTCTGGCCGCCGGAAGACGAGCGCGCATGAGCGGGGCCGAGGGTTTCAGCGGCGGATGCCAGTGCGGCGCAGTGCGTTATCGGATAGAAGGCGGTCTTCGTTATCCGCATCTGTGCCATTGCCGCATGTGCCAGAAGGCATCGGGCAATTATTTCATGCCGCTTGCCGCAGCTGCGCTTACGCAATTTGAAATGACCCGTGGCGAAGCAGCGTGGTTCCAGTCTTCCGATCACGTGCGTCGCGGTTTCTGCGGCAGATGCGGCACGCCGCTATTCTATGACATGCCGGGCGCCGATTACATCAACATCACCCTCGGTTCGCTGGACGAACCCCAGCGGGTGAGGCCCGAGGCGCAATCCAATCTCGCCGGTAAAATGCACTGGTTCAGCTCACTCGATGGCTTGCCGGTCGAGCCGGAACCTGCAACGGATAGCCCTCCCCCTCGGGTGAAAAATTACCAGCACCCGGACCATGATACGGCCGAATGGCCAGCGAAGGACGATGACCCATGACCGAAGAATTGCGCGGCCTTTACCCCGAGATCGAACCCTTCGAGACCGGCATGTTCGATGTCGGGGACGGCCACACGATTTATTGGGAACGGGTGGGCACGCGCGGTGGAAAACCGGCGGTTTTCCTGCATGGCGGCCCCGGCGGCGGGGTGAACCCCACGCATCGCCGCGTTTTCGATCCCGCCCTTTACGACGTCATCCTGTTCGATCAGCGCGGCTGCGGCCGCTCCACGCCGCATGCCGAACTTGAAGCCAACACCACATGGCATCTCGTTGCCGATATCGAAAGGCTGCGCGAACTCTGCGGCTTCGAAAAATGGCTGGTTTTCGGCGGTTCCTGGGGCTCGACGCTGGCGCTCGCCTATGCCGAGACCCATCCGAACCGCGTCAGCGAACTGGTTTTGCGCGGCATCTACACCGTTACCAGACCGGAACTGGACTGGTACTACCAGTTCGGCGTTTCCGAAATGTATCCGGATCGGTGGGAAAAATTCATCGCGCCCATCCCGCAAGCCGAACGCGGCGAGATGATGCAGGCCTATAACCGCTATCTCACCGGCACCGACGAGGCAAAGAAACTCGAATGCGCCAAGGCATGGAGCCAGTGGGAAGGGGCGACCATCTCGCTCGTCAGCGATCCCGACCGGGTCGAGGATTTTGGCGAGGATAAATACGCCATCGCTTTCGCCCGCATCGAAAACCACTTCTTCGTCAATGGCGGCTGGCTGGAGGAAGGGCAATTGCTGCGCGACGCCGGCAAACTGAAAGATATTCCCGGCGTCATCGTGCATGGGCGTTATGACATGCCCTGCCCGCTGAAATATGCCTGGCAGCTGGCCAAGGCCTGGCCGAAGGCGGATTTCCACATCATCGAGGCGGCCGGACACGCGATGAGCGAGCCAGGCATTCTTGACCAACTGATCCGCGCCAACGACGGCTTTGCGGAAAAATAATCCGCTGCACCTGCCCTTCGGTTTACCAGATCTTGGCAAAGATCGTGCAATCGCTGGTTTGCGGCTGGAACGAATGACGCATTAGGGGGCATTTTGTGAACGACATCCTCAAGACGCTCGACCTGATTTACGAAGCAGCCTTCGTGCCGGAACGGTGGCGAGAGGTGCTGGATGTCATGGCGAACGGCGCCGGTGGCCATGGCACAGCGCTCTTCAACACCGGCAAAACGGCTGCGCGGTCCCTCGCTTCGGACTCGCTTGCCGACCTCACTCAGAAAATGGTGAACGAGGGCTGGCTCGGCCGCAATTCGCGCGCTGCCAGGCTGCTGACCATCGAGCACGAGGGTTTCATCAACGAGGCGGATTATTTCACCGCCGAAGACTACAATTCCCAGCCAATCTTTACGCAGGTGATGCAGCCGCTCGGTTATGGCTTCGGAACATCCACCTTCATTACCGCCCCCAGCGGCGACCGCATGATTTTCGCGGTGGAGAAAAAAGCGGCGACAGGGCCTGTCACCACTTCCGCCATCCTCTATCTGGACAGCCTTCGGCCGCATCTCGCGCGGGCGGCGATGATGTCCAGCAGACTGGAATTCGAGCGCGTCCGGGCCGCAACCGAGGCCTTGCAGATCGCCGGTCTTCCCGCCGCCGTTCTTCGGGCCGATGGCGTGGCGCTTGCCGTCAACGACCTGCTGGAACGGATGTCACCGCGTATAGTGACAGCGGCTTTCGACCGAATTCGGTTCCAGCATGCCCCTGCCAACAGTTTTTTAGCCCGGTTGCTCGAACGAAGCCGGGTCGCTCACAGCGGTGCAAGCGGATCGCTTCCCTTGCCTAGGGTGGAGGATCATCCTGCGGCCGTCGTCCATGTCGTGCCCGTGGAAGGCGGCGCGCGCGATATTTTCACCAATGCGGCGTTGTTCATGATCATTACGCCTGTCGACCGCCAGCGCCTGCCTTCCGCCGACATCATCAGGGGCCTGTTCGATCTGACGCCAGCCGAGGCGAAGGTGGCGCGCGAACTGGCGACGGGAAGCGATGTCGCCGCCGTGGCCGACCATCTTTCCGTCGGCAGGGAAACCGTCAGATCGCATGTGAAAGCGATCCTGTCAAAAACGGGAATGTCTCGTCAGGCGGATTTCATAGCCGCTATTGCGAGCATCAGAACCATCGAACAATGACGGACCTGCTTCTGCCGGAACGCGCCGTTCCAAAAGACCGGCAATGGATGGCGGCGAGCACGAGAAGAACGGCCAGCGGCCACAGGAGACACAGGATAAAACCCAGCAGTCCGGCCAAAGTCACTTTTCCGCTTCGGCGTAGCTGTTCCCTCAGCGTCTGACAAGCAAAAAACGCCGCGACGAGTACATAACCGGCAACGCCGAAAACTTTTGCGGCAATATCGAACTCGCCCATGAGTTTTATCTTTCCATCCTGCAATGACGGCACAAGTCGCATAACAGGGCGGCGCATTCCTCCCCAATTCGGGGGACACAGGATAAAGAAATATGTGGGGTCGCCCCGATGACAGCGGAAGAACAGGCACGCACCTGTTCCATGCAGTTTTTCTCATGAACCCTTCACGGAAATGAATTGGCCGCCACTGTGGCGATCCGTTATAAAACGCTATCCGAACAATTGGCGGTACTCCCCATGGCACTCGACAAATCGCTCCCGGCCCAGGAGGGCGGCGACAGCGCGCGCGGTTTTGCTTTCGCGCTTTCCGCTTATCTGCTCTGGGGGTTTCTTCCCTTTTACATGAAGGCGGTTGCGCATATTTCGCCGATCGAGGTCATCGTCCATCGCGTCGTCTGGTCGGTGCCGATTGCGGCGGTCGTGCTGATTGCGCTCGGACGCACGGCGGAAATCAGAACCGCGCTCAGAACCCCCAAGATGCTGGCAATGGCCAGCCTGACGGCCATCCTCATCAGCATCAACTGGGGCGTCTATATCTGGGCGATCGGCGCAGGCCGCGCGCTCGATGCCGCGCTTGGCTACTTCATCAATCCGCTGTTCAGTATTTTCCTCGGTGCGGTTCTCCTCAAGGAAAAGCTCTATCCGGCGCAGATCGCCGCCATCGGCCTCGTGGCGCTGGCGGTGGCCATCCTCACCTGGCATGCGGGCAGCCTGCCCTGGGTGTCCATCGCGCTCACCGTGTCCTGGGGTTTTTACGCCTTTTTCCGCAAGACTTTGCCGATTGGCGCGACGCAGGGCTTCCTGCTGGAAGTCATGCTTCTGTCCATCCCCGCCGTGCTGGTGATGATCTGGCTTGCCTTCAACGGACAGGCGCATTTCATGGGCGGCAATTCCGCCGATACCTGGCTTCTGGCGACAAGCGGGCTCATCACGGCCGTGCCGCTCATCCTCTATGGCAATGGCGCGAAACTGCTGCGGCTGTCGACCATTGGCATCATGCAATATATCGCGCCGACGATGATCTTCCTCATCGCCATCTTCGTCTTCAAGGAGCCGTTCGACATGGTGCGCATGGCCGCCTTTGCGATGATCTGGGTGGCGCTGGCGATCTATACCGGCTCCAGCCTGCTGCGGCTCAAGCGGTAGGCTGCGTTATCGTGGTCACCTCTCCCCTCATTGGGAAAAGGGATCTCAATAATTCGCCAGCAATCGCGGATTCGCATCGTCGTTAAAGACGGGAAATCACCGAAGGATCGCCTTCCGGCTTCTGCTGCGCCAGCGCCCGGTCGATGATGGCGGGCACGATATCCTTCACCTCGTCGATGACGAGCGGGTTGAGAAGATGCGCGCGGTGGATAAAACCCTGGTCGCGCATGTGCTGCACCAGTTCCAGCATCGGGTTCCAGAAACCGTTGATATTGGCGAAGACCATCGGCTTGGCATGGCGGCCGAGCTGCGCCCAGGTCATGATCTCGACGATCTCCTCCAGCGTGCCGACACCGCCCGGCAATGTCACGAAGGCATCGGAGCGCTCGAACATCATATGTTTGCGCTCATGCATGTCCTTGGTGATGACAAGCTCGTTCAATTGTCCGAGAGAATGGCGCGTCGCCTCCATATCGACCAGAAATTCCGGTATGATGCCGGTCACTTCGCCGCCATTGGAAAGAACGCCGCTGGCAACTGCGCCCATGATGCCCTTGGTGCCGCCGCCATAGACGAGGCGAATGCCGTTTTCGGCAATGGATTTCCCAAGCGCGCGGCCCGCTTCCATATGGGCCGGATCACGTCCGGGCTGGGAGCCGCAATAAACGCAGATGGATCGAATCGCTGTATTTTTGTCCGTCATGAAGGGAAGGAACTATGTGCGATGCGGCACGTCAAGAAAATTTGGGAAATCCCTTGCAAATATGGCCTTTTGGCCACTCGCCGCTTGTCTGGCGCAAGGTAAGACGCTAGCAATCTCAACTCGTGTGAAAAGCTTGAAATACCCGGAGATTCCAGGATGAAAAACAATAAGGCCGGTTTGCTGGCGCTGATCGTGCTGGGCGTTGCGTCCCTGCTCATGATCTTTTTCGTCCTGCCGCGGATTTCAAACGACGGCAAACCGATCGGCGACGCCATCAACGAGGCCGGCAACGCCGTGAAGAACAGCGTTGAAATGGGCGCAGACAAGGCGGGCGACATTCTCTCCGACGCGGCCGAGGAAACCGCCAATATCGCCGACAAGGTCGGGCGGCGGGCGGCTTCCGCTACCCAGTCGATCAAGGATCTGACGACGCTTTTCGCCGATAGCAAGGTTCCCTCCGACGCCGATTTCGCGGCGGCGCGCAAGAAGGTCGAGACCTCGCTCAAGGAACTGACGAATATCGAAATTCCAGAGTCGCTGGACGAAACGACGTCGCGCCTCATCACCACCGCCCGCACGGCCGCCGAACGCACCACGGCGTTCCTGCGCGGCCTGCCCGACAATGCGGCGGCGGCGGCAGCACAGGTGCGCCGTCTGGCAGGCGTTTTCGCCGGCACCGACGATGGCGCGCCCGAACCGGCAAAGCCGGCCGCAGCACCCGCCGATGCGGCACAATCGTCTGCCGCCACGCCGACTTTCGACGTGCTGCGTGTCGAGCCGGACGGTTCGGCCGTGATTGCCGGCAAGGCACAGCCCGGCGCAAAGCTCGAAATCTTGAGCAACGGCAAGGTGGTCGCCCAGACGACCATCGACGGCACCGGCGATTTCGCCGCCGTTTTCGACAATCCGCTTCCCCCGGGCGATCACGAGCTGGTGCTGCGTTCGACCGATGCCAGCGGCAAGGCGACGCAATCCGAAGAAGTGGCCACGGTTTCCGTGCCTGACGGCAAGGCGGGAGAGCTTCTGGCCATGGTTTCCAAGCCCGGCAAGGCAAGCCGCGTGCTGGCCATGCCGGAGGCGGCTCCGCCGGCGCTTCAGCCGCAAGCCGCGCCGTCGCAACAGCCCGCGGCAACACCTCAGCCCAGCGCCAACACCGCTCCCGCACCGCTCGCCGGTACTGCGGCCCCGTCCGCTGCGGCCCCGCTGACGTCGAGCGTCCAGGTCACTGCCGTCGAGTTCGAGGGATCGAAGATTTTCGTCGCGGGCTCCGCACCTGCCGGTTCAACGGTGCGTGCGCTGGTCGATGACAGGGAAATCGGCAAGAGCATCACGGAAGCCTCCGGCCATTTCGTCGTCGAAGGTGATGTCGATCTTAGCGTCGGCAGCCATATCATCACCGTCGAGGAACTGAATGCCGACGGCACCGCGAAGGTGCGTGTGCGCGTTCCCTTCGAGCGGCCGCAGACCGACCAGGCAACCGTCGCCATGCAGACGCCGTCCGCTTCGTCGTCAGCGACCGCGACCGCAGCGCCGGCCGAAAACCAGAGCACGGCAAGCGACCGCGCCGCTTTCGAAAAGCTGCGCACCGATGTCGCCAAGGCCTTCGGCATTCTTTCCAATCTTTACAAGGATCAGCCTACGCCGGCGCTCGATCAGGCCATTGCCGGCCGCTCCGCCGTCGTCATCGGTCTCAAGTCGCTTTCGGAATTCCGCACCGCAGCCGCGACCGAACCCGCCTTCACCGCTTTTGCGGGCGATATTACCGCCAAAGCGCGTCAGTTGCTGACATCGGTTGAAGCATGGCCGAACGATGTGGCGGCAATCGGCAAGGGTATTGCCTCGCTAGCAAGCCGCCTTGCCGAACTCCACATCACGGCACCTGCTGCTCCCGCGCCACAGGCGCCCGCCGGCACGCAGACCTTCGAGCAGGCGCCGCTAGCCGAGAGCCAGAACAGCGTCATCATCCGCCGTGGCGATACGCTGTGGCAGATTTCCCGTCGCGTTTATGGTCAGGGCGTGCGTTACACCACGATCTACCTTGCCAACGAAGATCAGATCAAAAACCCCGATCTGATCGAGCCCGGCCAGATTTTCGGCGTGCCGAAAGAGGCGCTGCCGAATGCGGAAGAACTTCACCGCAAGCGGCTGAAGAGCGGCTCCTGAGCATTTGGAGCGTTGCGGTGAACCCGCAACGACCCTATCTGTGACACGCGCGGCGGCTTGACCAAAGCCGCCGCCCTGCTGTCGGCTTCCGGCAGTGACCGGAGCGAATGATGGCCACGAAGAAAAAAACCATTTCGGCGGATTCCAGCAATCCCACCCAGACGCTGATCAATCTCTGGCCCTATATGTGGCCGGAAGGGCGGTGGGACCTGAAGATGCGGGTGATCTGGGCCACCGTGTACCTGGTCGTCGCCAAGCTGGTGCTGATCTCCGTTCCCTATTTCTTCAAATGGGCGACCGATGCGCTGAACGGCCGGCTGGATATGGCCGGGCTTGTTCCCGCCTTCCTGCTCGGCGCCGTCGCGCTGGTTATCGCCTATAATCTGACGCGGCTGATCCAGGTCGGGCTCAACCAGCTGCGCGATTCGCTTTTCGCCAGCGTCGGCCAGCATGCGGTGCGTCAGCTCGCTTACAGGACCTTCGTGCACATGCACCGGCTTTCTTTGCGGTTCCATCTGGAGCGCAAGACCGGCGGACTGTCGCGGGTCATCGAGCGTGGCACCAAGGGCATCGAAACCATTGTCCGCTTTACCATTCTCAACACCGCGCCGACCTTTATCGAATTCCTGCTGACGGCGATCATTTTCTGGGCCTCCTACGGTTTTTCCTATGTGCTCGTCACGGTCATCACGGTCTGGGCCTATATCTGGTTCACCGTGCGGGCCAGCAACTGGCGTATCGGCATTCGCCGCGCCATGAACGACAGCGACACAGACGCCAATACCAAGGCGATCGACTCGCTTCTGAATTTCGAAACCGTCAAATATTTCGGCAATGAGGAGATGGAGGCGCGGCGTTTCGACGTCGCCATGGAGCGTTACGAAAAATCGGCGATCTCGATCTGGACCTCGCTCGGCTGGCTGAACTTCGGCCAGGGCGTGATCTTCGGCATCGGCTCCACCGTCATGATGGTAATGTCGGCGCTTGCCGTGCAGCGCGGCGAACAGACCATCGGCGATTTCGTCTTCGTCAATGCGCTGTTGTTGCAGCTTTCTGTGCCGCTCAATTTCATCGGTTTCGTCTATCGCGAAATCCGCCAGGGCCTGACCGACATCGAACAGATGTTCGATCTTCTGGAGGTGGAGGCGGAAGTCACCGACAGGCCGGATGCGAAACCGCTCGCAGCCGGACCCGGCGCGATTTCCTTCCGCGACGTGCATTTCGCCTATGACCCCGAAAGACCGATCCTAAAGGGCGTTTCCTTCGACGTGCCGGCCGGCAAGACGGTGGCCATCGTCGGCCCTTCGGGTGCGGGAAAATCGACGATCTCGCGGCTGCTTTATCGTTTCTACGATATTCAGGAAGGCTCCGTCACCGTCGACGGGCAGGATATTCGCGATGTGACGCAGAAGAGCCTGCGCTCGGTGATCGGCATGGTGCCGCAGGACACGGTGCTTTTTAACGACACGCTCGCCTACAACATCCGTTATGGCCGTCCCTCAGCCACCGACGAGGAACTGAGGGCGGCCGCGGATGCGGCGCAGATCAGCGCCTTCATCGGCAAGCTGCCGGAGGGTTATGCCACCATGGTCGGCGAACGCGGCCTGAAGCTTTCCGGCGGGGAAAAACAGCGCGTGGCGATTGCCCGCACGATCCTCAAGGCGCCGCCGATCCTCATTCTCGACGAGGCGACTTCGGCGCTTGATACGCATACGGAACAGGAAATCCAGAGCGCGCTCGACATCGTCTCGAAGAACCGCACGACGCTGGTTATCGCCCACCGCCTTTCCACCGTCATCGGCGCGGATGAGATCATCGTATTGAAGGACGGGCAGATCGCCGAACGCGGCACGCACAGCTCTCTGATGAGGCAGAACGGCCTCTACGCCTCGATGTGGAGCCGCCAGCGCGAGGCGATCCGCGCGGAGGAAATGCTGCGCCATGTGCGTGAAACCGACGATCTGGGTGTCATCGACCGCGGGGAACCCGCCCATTGATGGCTGTACCCCGGGGTAACAGGGCCAACGGGCGCACCCCACCATTGCCGGGCGGCCTTTTTGGCTGTAACCAGCTAGGCAAAATTTGTCGCATTGCCGTTTGGATCGTGTCGTATCGCGACCATATAGACGCGACAGACGGAAACCGGAGCAAGGAATCTCATGAATCTGTTCGACACCATTCGCAACACCATCGTACCGATCCACAAGGAAGGTTATGTCTTTGTGGCGGCCTTCTTCGTCGCATCGCTGGTGCTCGGCTGGATCGCCGAACCGCTGTTCTGGGTCGGTCTGGTGCTGACGGCCTGGTGCGCCTATTTCTTCCGCGATCCCGAGCGCGTCACGCCGCAGGATGACGACCTCATCATCAGCCCGGCCGATGGCAAGGTTTCCGCCGTGCAGAGCGTCGTTCCGCCGCTGGAGCTGGAACTCGGCAAGGAGCCGCTGGTGCGCATCTCGGTGTTCATGAACGTGTTCAACTGCCATGTGAACCGTTCGCCGGTACGCGGCCGTATCGTCAATGTCGCCTACCGTCCCGGCCTCTTCCTCAATGCCGAAGTGGACAAGGCTTCCGAAGACAATGAGCGCAACGGCCTCGTCATCGAGACATCGCACGGCAAGGTCGGCGTGGTGCAGATCGCCGGCATGGTTGCACGCCGCATCGTCTGCTGGGTAAAGCCGAATGAACCAGTCGATGCCGGTGAGCGTTTCGGTCTTATCCGTTTCGGTTCGCGCCTCGATATCTTCCTTCCCGCAGGTTTCGAGCCGCGTGTATCGGTCGGCCAGACGGCGATTGCCGGTGAAACCGTGCTCGCCGAATTCGGCTCCGCCAAGGGTCCGGTCGTCAGCCGCCGCGGCTGACGGAAACAGGAAGGGCATGCGCATGGAAACGCCGATCGCCGAGCCGCAACAGAACGGCAAACCCGAGGGCCGCAGCGATAGCGGCCGTGGACCGCGGCTGAGGGAAATTCCCTTTCGCCTCGTCGTTCCCAATCTCATCACCGTTCTGGCCATCTGTGCGGGGCTGAGCGGCGTGCGTCTCGCCATCGAGGGGCGGTTCGAGCTGGCCGTCGGCATGGTGCTGCTGGCCGCCTTCCTCGACGGCATAGACGGGCGCATCGCCCGCATGATGAAAGCGACGTCCAAATTCGGCGAGCAGATGGATTCTCTGGCCGATATCGTCAATTTCGGTGTCGCCCCTGCGCTGGTGGTCTATGCCTACCTTCTCGATCAGGCACGCTCTATCGGCTGGATCGCCGCCCTCATTTACGTCATTGCCGCCGGCCTGCGTCTTGCGCGCTTCAACGTCATGATCGAGCGGCCGGTGAAGGCGCCCTGGCAGAATGAGTTCTTCGTGGGCGTTCCCGCCCCGATGGGCGCCATGCTGGTGCTGCTGCCGGTTTATCTCGGCTTCCTCGGCGTCGAGCCGGACAAGCCCTTCGCCTATGTCGCCGCCGCCTATACCGTGCTGATCGGTTACCTCCTCATCAGCCGCCTGCCGGTCTGGTCGGGCAAATCCGGCACCAGCCGCATTCGCCGCGATCTGGTGCTGCCGATGATCCTCGTCGTCGTGCTTTATGTAGCGATGCTCATGAGCTTCACCTGGGAAGTACTGGTTCTGACGGTTGCCGCCTATCTCGTCTTCATTCCCATCAGCGCCCGCCTCTGGCATCGCCGCTACGGCACGCTGACCATCGAGGAAGACGGGCATGACGATGCCAATGGCGGCAACGGCCTCGATCGCGGTATTTAAAACCGCAGGTTTATTTTTTCTCGCACAAGCCGGCGCAGGATGTGACGCAAAATGTCGCAGCCTGAAAAGCCGGCTTCGTTTTTCTTCGCCTCGAATCCGTCAAGATTAGCCGCGAAAGAAGTGGCTCACACGCATCGCAACGGCGATTGGCGTGAATTGTGGAGAGAGAGAAATGACGAACGAGACGAAGGCGCAGCCGCAGGCGAAGCCCGACCTCAACAGCCACTACCGCCCGCTCGGACTGAAGGCCGTTGCGGCCGCAGCCCTGATGCTGAAGCGTAAACCTGCCGCCAAAACCGCCTGAAAATATTCGGTTTTTTGATTTTTCGAATTTTGCGGACTGTCCGGAAAACGGAACGTTCCCAACGGAAAATCGACAATCACGCGGCGCCTTTTCCGGGCGCCGTTTTTGTTTCAAGCACTGCCGCTAAACTGCAGAGCGTCAGTCTTTCATAAAATCCGCGACCTTCTGTAACGAAGCTGCAACGAAAGTGTAGTAAAAATCTCGCCTTCCACAAGAAGGCTATACGAACACCGACGTATAGATTAGTGAATACAAAAGAACTTTTCTATTCCGCATTTTTTTCCACAACAATGCATAAGCCGGCTTTCGAATCCGCAGACACGCGGATGACGAATATTCGGCGTTGAGGAAAGATTGTGAAGACAGGCCAGGGGGGCTTGGGACGGCCATGCAGGATAAAATCCTTCTGATTGAAGATTCCGTTGCTCTTTCCATGCTGCTGAAGACGCGGCTTTCGGAAGAAACGGAAGCCGAGGTCGTCCATTGCGACAGCATGGCCGCAGCCGATACCCTCATGCAGGCCCATAATTTCACGCTGGCGCTGACGGGTCTCAACCTGCCCGATGCGCCGAAGGGCGAGATTCTCGCACTTCTATCCGAGCGCAAGGTGCCGGCCATCGTTTTCACCGCCACGGTGGATGAGGAGGCGCGCAAGCGCTACGCCGAAAAGAAGATCATCGATTACATCGTCAAGGACGGTCATCGCACCGTCGATGCGGTGGTAAGAACCGTCCAGCGGATTTTGAACAACAAGCTATTCTCCGTTCTTGTGGTCGATGATGTGCGCGCGGCACGGTCCGGCCTCGTGGAAATTCTGGAGCGGCAAAATTTCAGGGTCAGCGAGGCCCACTCCGGCAAGCAGGCGCTGGAAATCCTGTCGCAGAACCCGACGATCCAGCTCGTCATCACCGATTATCATATGCCTGACATGGACGGTTATGAGTTGACGCGCCGCATCTGCGACAGCCGCTCATCCGAAGATTTGCGGGTGATCGGCATATCGTCCTCCACAGACCGGTTGCTTTCGGCAAGCTTCCTGAAGGCTGGCGCCTCGGATTTCGTCTACCGCCCCTTCGTGCCGGAAGAATTGCAGTGCCGTATCGATAACAATATCGAGACGTTGAAGCAGCTCAAACGCCTGCGCGAACTGGCCGAACGCGACCATCTCACCGGCCTGCCGAACCGCCGCTCCTTCTTCGAGCGCACGCGGGCGCTGATGGATGTCATCAATGGCAATGACGAGAGCGGCGCCATTGCCATTCTCGACATCGACCATTTCAAGAAGATCAACGACACGCTGGGCCACGATGCCGGCGACAGGGCGCTGAAAAAGCTGGCCGAACTGCTGCATGACATGTGTGACGAGCAACGCCACATTCCCGCCCGTCTGGGCGGCGAGGAGTTTGCCGTGTTCCTGCGCGGGCTGGATGCGCACGCCGCCTATCAGTTCTGCGAGGAGCTGCGCGGACAGGTGGAAAAGAACGGCCGGCAGCTGAGCGGTAGCAGCCTCGCCCTGACGATTTCGCTCGGCGTCGTGGAGATCGAAAAGGGCGAACCCTTCGACAACCAGCTGAATGCAGCGGACCAGCTGCTCTATCTCGCCAAGGCGAATGGCCGCAACCGCGTTTATTCCGACATCATGATCCAGGAAGGCCTGCAGAAGATCGGGCGGAACGGCTGAGTTTTCTGAACAAGATAGTCTTGCGTGGGATCGAGCGCGTGCCGCTTGTTTCTTCTCCCCGCCGGGGAGAAGGTCGCGGCAGCGGGATGAGGGGGCAAGCTCTCCGCATCTCTGTTCCGTAGCCCCCTCATCTGACCCTTCGGGCCATCTTCTCCCCGGCGGGGAGAAGAAATATGCGGCGACTTCCAGCTCAAACGATTATGCGCAAATGCGCAGACCATTCTTCAAAACAATGACATCTGCCCTTCGTCCTTTGCCGGCTTGATCTTCGCCAGCGGCGCGCTTTCCGGCACCGGCTCGATCAGATCCGCACCGACATTGGCGACCTTGTTGACCTTGTCCGATACCGGGATCATCTCGAAAAAATCATCCTGAACCGGCCGCATCAGATCGGCGACCTCGCGCGGCTCCTGGGTCTTGCAATCCAGCCACCGGCTGAAATCCTCGGGCGCGATGACAACAGGCATGCGGTCGTGAATGCGGCCGATCGCGGCATTGGCGGCGGTGGTGAGGATCGCGCCGGTATCGACCTCCGAGCCATCGGCGGAAGACCAGGTTTCCATGAGACCGGCGAAGGCGACGATGCCGCCGCTTTTGGGGCGGATGAAATAGGGCTGTGGTTTGCCGCCCTCCTCCTTCGGCGGGCGTCGCCATTCGTAAAAGCCGGTGGCGGGAACGAGGACGCGGCGATGGCGCATGGCGGCGCGGAAGGAGGCCTTGCCGATGGCGGTTTCCGACCGCGCATTGATGAGCAGCGGAAAATCCTTCGGATCCTTCACCCAGCCGGGTAGAAAACCCCAGCGGACCAGCACGGCCCGGCGATTGGGCAGGTTGCTGCCGCGCTCCGGTCGCTCGCCCTCCATCACGACCAGAATGGGCTGCGTCGGCGCGATGTTGAAACGGGCGGGAAAATCCTCAAGGCCGATCAGATCGAGATAATCGGCGATCTCCTCCGGCGTCGCCTTCAGCACGAAACGTCCGCACATGCATTTCTCCTCAACCCCTTGGCCCGAACAGGATGATGGCGGTGCCGGCAAGGCAGACGACGCCGCCGGCAATATCCCACCGGTCCGGCGCATGGCCTTCCACGCTCCAGAGCCAGAAGAGCGAAGCGGCAATGTAAATCCCGCCATAGGCGGCATAGGCCCTGCCCGCCGCCTCTGTCGGCACCAACGTCAGAAGCCACGCGAAAGCAGCCAGCGCCACCATGCCGGGCAGCAATATCCACCCGGTCTTGCCGAGTTTCAGCCAGGCCCAGAAGGAAAAGCAGCCGGCAATTTCGGCAAGAGCCGCCAGGACATAGATAAGATAGACCTTCATTCCACCGTCTTTAACATGCACAATCGCGCCAGTTCCGGACTATAAGCATCGGCACGGAAACCGGAATCAATTTTTCCGAGCCATGTACCACTATAGACAGGCCGGCAACGGCCGAAACAAGCGAAACCATTCATGACTCTCCGTATCAAGCCCCGCCCCGCCTCCTCCGCCATCGTCAGGAACGGCGACCGGCTGCTTCTCGTGCGCCGCATCAACCCGCCTTCGAAGGACATGTTCGCCTTTCCGGGTGGTCGCGGCGAAGACGGCGAAACGCCGGCCGAAACGGCGCTGCGCGAATTGCACGAGGAAACCGGCATCGTGGCGCGCAAGCCGCAGCTTTTCGCGACATACGATCTTCCCTCCCGCGACGCCGAAGGGGTGCTGACGAGCCATTATTTCCTGTCGGTCTTCACCGTGGAAACCGATGCCGATCCGCTCGTGACTGTCGGTGACGATGCGGCGGATGCGGGCTGGTACACATTGGCGGAAATCCGCCTTCTGCCGGCGCCGGAAAGCGTCGTCGAATGCGCCGAGCGCCTGCTTGCATGATTGCCAGCCAGCCAGAATCGCTATTATCTAGGGCCGATCCGCCCGCCGGATGGTCGCGAGCCAACAGTTCACGAGCCAATAGTTCACGAGTATGTGTGGGGCAGAATAGAATTTTGATACGGCCAACCATCTTCCTGTCTCTTTTTCTGACAATGCTTGCCACCGCCGGGCAGGGCATCGCTTATGCGCAGCCTTCAAAACCCGGTTCCGAGGTGCGTCCGGCGGAAGCCGCGCCGCCCAAGCCCGCTCCTTATGACGACAAGCTCGCACGGCTGTCGGAGATACTGGGCGCGGTGCAATATCTCAGAACCCTGTGCCCTTCTTCCGGACCGGAGGACTGGCGCAGATCGATGAGCGATCTTCTGGCTGCAGACACGGCCAACGAACCTGAACGACGTCAGCGCATGACGGCTGCATTCAACCGTGGATACCGCTCCTTTGCGGCCATCCACACCAGTTGCACACGCGCCGCCATCATGGCAGAAGAGAACTACCGTAACGAAGGGGCAACACTCGCGCAGGAAATCGCGTCCCGGTTCGGAAATTAGAGGATTATTAACCTCTTTTCGCCGCAGGCCGTGCCGTTTTGATAAAAGGCTGCTAGTGTTGTTAACAGGGTGGTAAGGACTTGCCCGCCCTGTCGAGGATGAAAGATGCAGACAAGCCGTAACGAAATCGACGATATGATCGTGCATGAAAAGATGCAGGTCGCTCTGGAACACCAGAACGAGGCATGGGCTGACGGCATGGCCGACGGCATCGAGCCGGAGATCATCGCCGATGCCGCCATCGCTCTGGCCATGCGCGAAACCATCCGTATCCATGGCGAGGCCGGCGCTGAAGCAATGCTGGAATCGCTGCGCCAGCGCATGCTTCAGGGCGAATTTTCGCCGCAGCGGGTAATACAGTAAAGCCGGGGTCTATCATGTCTTGCCTGAGCAAGGGGCTTTTGCGCTCTTCCGCCCTGCTGTCCATCCTGCTTGCCCTGACCGCCGGCCCGATTGGCATGCCAGGCCGCGCCTTTGCCCTTTCCGAGCTGAAGCCGGCGCAGAACACCGAAAGCGAGCCGAAGGCTGAGAATGGCGGTGAGCCGCAGCAGGCCCAGCCCGCAGAGCCGGACGAGATCGAAGGCGATTCGGAAGGCATTCCCCTGCCCGACCCTCTGGTGGACCGTTCCGCCAACCAGGCGAACCAGCAATCCTCCAAGCCCGACAACACGCCGGAAATGTCCGTTGTGATCGAGCACGACATTTCCAAGGCGCCGGAACCCGTGCGCAAGCTGCGCCAGCAGATCATCGAAGCTGCCGCCTCCGGCGATATCGAAAAGCTGCGGCCCTTCATCGCCGCCGGCCAGAAAGAATTCCGCATCGACGGCAATGACGGCGAAGACCCGATTGCGGCGCTGAAAAGCTATTCCGGCGATCCTGACGGGCTGGAAGTGCTGGCGATCATCATCGACCTGCTGTCGACCGGTTATGCCCATATCGATGCTGGCACGCCTGACGAAGCCTATGTTTTCCCCTATTTCGCCGGAAAGCCGCTGAATACGCTTACTGCGCCGGAAAAGGTGGAGCTTCTGCGCATCATCACCGCGGGCGATCTGGCGGACATGCAGGAATATGGCAATTACAGCTTCTACCGGGTCGGCATTTCGCCCGATGGCAAGTGGAAGTTCTTCACCGCCGGCGATTGATCGCATCGCGGTGCTTGCCGTTCTCTGGCAAAAATCCTAACTGTGCGGAATGAGCATTCCGGCAAAGCGCATCTGCTTTTTGCCGGAGATCATAGAGTCTCGACGAACCGAACGGTGACGCCATGCCTTCCGCCCTTCTTGCCGACCGCCGCCTGATCCGGGTTTCCGGCAGCGGCGCCGAGGAATTTCTGAACAACCTCATCACCGCAGACGTTGAAAACCTGCCGGAAGGCGAAGCACGGGCCGCAGCCCTTCTGACGCCGCAGGGCAAGATCCTGTTCGATTTCCTGATCTGGCGCGATGGCGGCGATTATCTGATCGAGACGGGCGTCGCCGAACAGGACGCGCTGCTGCGCCGCCTGACCATGTACAAGCTGCGTGCACCGGTCGATCTCAAAGCCGAGACTGTCGAAGGCGTGAGTGTTTTCTGGAACGAGACTGCGCCGACGGCAGGCATTCGGGATGGTCGTTTCGGCAAGGGCGGCATCGATCTTTACCGTATGCCGGGCGCATCCGCATCCGGCGACATCGCGGCCTATGATGCGCTCCGTGTCGAGCATGGGATTGCCCAATCCGGCCGGGACTATGCGTTGCAGGATGCCTTTCCCCATGATGTGCTGATGGATGTGAATGACGGCGTTTCCTTCAAGAAGGGCTGCTTTGTCGGCCAGGAAGTCGTCTCGCGCATGAAACATCGCGGTACGGCAAGACGCCGCGTCGTCACCGTTTCGGCCGAAGGCGCGCTTCCCACCAGCGGGACGGAGATTACCGCCGATGGAAAACCGGTCGGCACGCTCGGAACCGTTTGCGGCAACAGGGCGCTTGCCATCGTTCGGATCGACCGCATTGCCGATGCGCTCGCATCCGGCACGCCGCTTCTGGCGGAGACTGTTCCCGTGACCGTGGCCCTGCCCGCCTGGAGCGGCCTTTCCTTCCCGGCCGCCGATCCGGCAGCGCGGGCGGAGGACTGAGAGTGGCGCCTGCAAAAAGCCCGCGCGCCTGGCAGCGCATGCTGTCCGGCCGGCGGCTCGATCTGCTCGATCCTTCGCCGCTCGATGTGGAAATCGCCGATATCGCCCATGGTCTTGCCCGCGTTGCCCGCTGGAACGGCCAGACGCGCGGCGACCACGCCTTTTCCGTCGCCCAGCATTGCCTCATCGTCGAGACCATCTTCTGCCGCATGTGCACAGGCGCGACGCCTGACGACATGCAGATGGCGCTTCTGCACGATGCGCCGGAATATGTCATCGGCGACATGATCTCGCCGTTCAAATCCGTGGTCGGCGGCGGTTACAAGACCGTGGAAAAACGGCTGGAAGCGGCCGTGCATCTGCGTTTCGGCCTGCCGCCGCATGCATCGCGCGAATTGAAGGACCGCATCAAGAAGGCCGATACGGTCGCCGCTTTTTTCGAGGCGACGGAGCTTGCCGGTTTTTCCACCGCCGAGGCGCAGAAATTCTTCGGCCTGCCGCGCGGCATTACCCGCGACATGTTCGACATGACGCCCCTGCCCTCAACCGAAGCGCAAAAGCTGTTCATCGAACGTTTCGAGGCCATCGAGGCGATGCGTGCCGTCAAGACGGGGAGTGCGACATGACGGCCATTGTCGTATCGCCGCTGTCGCGGATCGCAGAGATGGCCGTCAAACACAAGGCCCGCGAAATGGTGACGCTGATCGCCAAAGAGCAGTCCTTTCACCGTCCCGCCGTCATTGCCGCAGGCCGGCATCTGACGCTCGCCATGAACGACATCGCATTCAAGGGCACCGCCGATCTCATCGCGCCTGACGATGCACATGTGCTGAAGCTGATCGATTTCGCCCGCGAATGGGACCAGTCAGCACCACTGCTCATCCATTGCTGGATGGGCGTTTCCCGCTCACCCGCCGCCGCCGTCATCGCCGCGCTCAGCCTTTATCCGGACCAGGATGAGATCGAACTTGCGCTGCGCCTGCGCGCCGTCTCGCCCTATGCCACGCCCAATGCCCGCATCATCGCCATCGGCGACCGTCTGCTCGGGCGCGATGGCCGGCTGGTGGCGGCGATCAAAAAAATCGGCAGGGGCGCGGATACGGATGGTAACGTGCCCTTCGTGCTGCCGCTTGGCAACTGAGGTGGTTTTGGCGGAACCCTCACGGCGTCCAGTCGTTACCAACCCTGAAGAACAATGAAAATCACAGGATAATTCATGGAACAACAGGCAACGGATATCATCGTCGCATCGCAGGCGGCGTTGCAGCAGGCAAGCGCGCTTGCGGTGCAATATTCCTTCTCGGTAGTCGGTGCGCTTCTGCTGCTGATCATCGGCTGGCTGGCCGCCACCTTCCTGCAACGCTGGGCATTTCAGGGCCTGTCGCGCATTCGCGGTTTCGATGCGACACTCGCCGGTTTCTTCGCCGGCGCCATCCGCTATGTGGTTCTCATTCTGGTGCTGGTCATGGTGCTTGGCCAGTTCGGGGTGCAGACGGCCTCCATTCTGGCCGCCCTTGGCGCCGCCGGTCTGGCCATCGGCCTTGCGTTGCAGGGCACGCTGCAGAATATTGCCGCCGGCATCATGCTTCTGGTGCTGCGCCCCTTCCGCGTCGGCGAATATATCGAGACCAGCACAGTCAGCGGCACGGTGATCGAGATCGGGCTGTTTGCGACCGAGCTGAAGACCAGCGACGGACTTTACCGTCTCGCGCCCAACTCCACGCTCTGGAACGTGCCGATCACCAATTACAGCCGCTTTCCCTCGCGCCGTCACGAACTGAGCCTGACGGTCAAGAATGACGAGGATCTGGCGGCCGCACAGGATATGCTGATGAAAGTCGTGCGTTCGGAGAGCCGGGTTTTGCTGGACCCGGCCCCCGTCACCTTCGTCGATTCGGTCAGCGCCGACAGCGCCACCGTCAAATTGCGCTACTGGGTGCGCAGCGACACTTATTTCGCGACGACCCGCGATGTGACGAAAGCCATGAAACTTGCCTTCGACGAGCGCAAGGCGGAAGTGAGCGCCCAGCCCGCCTGAGACCTCACGTCTCCCCTTTTTTCAAGCGCGGTGGCTGCAACAGCCATCGCGCTTTTTCGTTGCGTCACCTTGGAGCGCACACTTGCATCCCGTGAATACGGCCTCTATAGGTCGTTACGTAATGTTATTACGTAACTATCTTTGTCGATATGAGAGGGCCGAAACAATGGAGAAGATACTCACCCGCGTCACCGGCGCAGTCGCACTTGGTTCCATGCTGCTGGCGGCGACCGCTGCAATGGCTGCCGGTGGCGACAAATCCGCAGCCCACAGCCACGACCATGGGCACGATCACGGCCACCAGATGACCGAGGCTGAAAAGCAGATTTACAAGGGGTATTTCGAGAATGCGCAGGTGAAGACGCGCACGCTTTCCGACTGGGAAGGCGACTGGCAGTCGGTCTATCCCTACCTGCTGAATGGCTCACTCGATTCCGTCATGGCGGAAAAGGCGGCCCACGGCGATAAGACCGCCGCCGAATACCGCGCTTATTACGAAGTCGGCTACAAGACCGATGTGAACCGCATCGTCATCAAGAGCGACAGCGTGGCGTTTTATAAGGACGGCAAGCCCGCTGAAGGCACCTATGTCAGCGATGGCCATGAAATCCTGACCTACAAGAAGGGCAATCGCGGTGTCCGCTACATCTTCAAGAAAACCGGCGGAGATGAGGCCGCACCGCAATTCATCCAGTTCAGCGATCACTCCATCGCCCCGGTCAAGGCGGGCCATTACCATCTGTACTGGGGCAACGACCGCAAGGCATTGCTGGACGAAGTGACCAATTGGCCGACCTATTACCCGTTCCTGATGGACGGCGGCGATATTGTGGAAGAAATGGCGGCGCATTAACTTCGCACGACATTCCGGCACGGGCATATTCTTCATGCCCGTGCTGCATTCCTTATTGCCCCATGGTGGAGCGATGCGCCCAGCCGGTCATGCGCTTTTCAAGCCAGGCCATGATCGCATACATGACGATGCCTTCCACCGCGAGCATCAAGAGGCCGGCAAAGACGAGCGGCACATTGAACTGGCTCTGCGCCGAACTCATCATGTTGCCGAGGCCGTAATTGGAGGCAACGGTTTCCGACACGACCGAGCCGACGAAGGCGAGCGTAATGGCGATTTTCAGCGAGCCGAAGAAATAGGGCATGGAGCGCGGAATGCCGACCTTCAGCATGATGTCCATCTTCTTTGCGCCAAGCGCCCGCAGCACATCCTCCGTTTCCGGCTCTATGGTGGCAAGCCCGGTCGCGACGTTGACGACGATGGGGAAGAAAGAGATCAGGAAGGCGGTCAACACGGCAGGGACCGTGCCGATGCCGAACCAGATGACGAGGATCGGCACCAGCGCCACTTTCGGGATGGCGTTGAAGCCGATCATCAGCGGATAGAGCCCGGCATAGATGGTTTTGGACCAGCCGATGAAAAGGCCGATGGCGAGACCGGCGGCCACCGCAATGGCGAAACCCAGCGTCGTGGTATAAAGCGTCTGCAGCGAATTCTTCCAGATCGGCGACCAATATTGCACGATGGCCTGTCCGACCCTTACCGGTGACGGCAGAATGGTGGGCGGCATTTTCAGCGCGTAGACCAACAGTTCCCACAGCAGGAAAAGCGCCAGCGTATAAAGCCATGGGGCGGCTTTCACCCAGTTGACGCGGGCAATCAGCGGCTTGCGCGGCTCGGCCGCAACGGTGCCTTCCATGATCGCGCTCATGCCGCCACCCTCGCCTGCGCGATCTCGCCATGCAGTGCCTGCACCATGTCGTTGAAACCCTTGTCATACATGATATCGAGCTGGCGCGGGCGGGCAAACGGCACACGGTGTTCCGCCAGCACCCGGCCCGGCCTTGCGCTCATCACGAAAATCTTGTCGGCCAGAAATGTCGCCTCGCGCAGATCATGGGTCACGAGGATGATGGTGACGCGCTGCGCGGCGTGCAGGTCGCGGATCACGCACCACAATTCCTCGCGGGTGAAGGCATCGAGCGCGCCGAAAGGCTCGTCCAGCATCAGCAGTTCCGGTTCGTGGATCAAGGCCCGGCAAAGATTGGCGCGCTGCTGCATGCCGCCGGAAAGCTGCCACGGATACTTCGAACCAAAACCCTTCAGACCGACGATTTCCAGGAGACGCTCGGCTTTCGCGACATATTCCGCCTTGTGGGCGCGCAGGCGCCGGCGATGTTTCTCGACGATCTCCAGCGGCAGCAGGATGTTCTCAAGCGTGGTGCGCCAGGGCAGCATCGTCGGGTTCTGAAACGCCATGCCGACAATGGAAACCGGCTCCGTGACCTGCCGCCCGGCAACGATGACATTGCCCTTCTGCGGAATATGCAGTCCCGTCACCAGCTTCATCAGGGTCGACTTGCCGCAGCCGGAGGGTCCGACCACGGCGGCGAATTCACCCTTGTCGACCGTCAGGTTCAGGCCGGATACGGCCAGCGTGCCGGCGGAGCCGCCATAGCGCATGTCGACGCTGTCTATTTCCACGAGATGTGACATTGCTGTTCCCGTTTTAAGTTGCTGATCGGGCTGTTTAATCCCGCGGCGTTGCCGCTTGTTTCTTCTCCCCAAGGGGGAGAAGGTGGCCCGAAGGGTCGGATGAGGGGGCAACGGTAGAGATATACGGAGAGATCGCCCCCTCATCCCGCTGCCGCGGACTTCTCCCCGGCGGGGAGAAGAGACTCGCGGCACCCGCCCGTTCTTTCTTCCGCGTCAGGGAAGCATGCGCTCTTCCTTGGACGGCAGGTAGGTCGCGTCGAACACCTGCTCCGCCTTGACGTTGCCCTTCAGGCCCATGGACACCTTGAGCGTTTCCAGCGAGGCCGCGAGCCGGGCCGGATCGACGCCGCCCATGCCGTTTTCCACCACATAGGGCGTCCTGATATTCATGCTATTGGCCATGTTGAGACGTTCAAGCTCGATGGCGCTGTCGAGCGTCTCGTTACGCTTGAGCACGGCCGCCACACCCTCTTCGGGGTTCTTGACGGAATCGGCGAAGCCCTTGGCCAGCGCCTTCAGGAAACCCTTTACCGCTTCCGGGTTTTTCTCTGCGAAATCAGTGTTTACCAGCACCGCATTGCCATAGAGATTCAAGCCGTGCTCGGCCATCAGGATGGTCGAGATATCGTCATCGGCGATGCCCTGTTTCTTGAGGTTGAGGATCACCGAAAAGGCAAAGCCGAAAACGGCGTCGACATCGCCCTTGGCGAGCATGGGTTCCCGCACCGGAAAACCGATCGATTCGATCTTGATCTTGCTGTCATCGAGACCCGCCACCTGCTTGAAGGCGGGCCATTGCGCAAAGGCGCCATCCGGCGGCGGCGCGCCAAGCTTCTTGCCTTCCAGCGACTTCGGATCGCCCGTGACACCGAGCGACTTGCGGCCCACCACGGCAAAAGTCGGGCGTTCATAGACCATATAAACGGCCTTGATCTTCTGGCTCGGATCTTCGTCGAGGAACTTCATCACCGAGTTGATGTCGCCGAAACCCATCTGGTAGGCGCCGGTCGCCACGCGCGGAATGGCTTCCACCGAGCCGTTGCCGCTGTCGATGGTGACATCGAGGCCTTCAGCCTTGAAGTAACCCTTGTCGAGCGCCAGCAGGAAACCGGCGGCGGGGCCTTCGAACTTCCAGTCGAGCGTGAATTTCACCGGCGTTTCGGCCCGCGCCTCGACGACCGGCAGCGAAAAACCAGCGGTTACACCGATGGCGGCAATGGTCAGAGCTCTGGTCAACAACCTGCGCGTTAAAATCATCTATTCCCCCTGATGGTTTTGTTGGATTGGTTGCATAAGACCCAATTCCAGCCCTCAAGGCAAGATAAAATTGCATACAAAATAGCCGTTATTTTGTATGCTTATTTTATATGCACAAACGCGCACAAGGCAGGCAAAAAGCCGGCATTTTGCCCATCGCGCATGCAACGAAGCGAAAGCGGGATCGTTCACGCAGAGAACACAGCGTTCTCATTTGCCGGGGTTGCGGATCAGGGGCAGCGTGCGACAAATAGGGCCACGAACAGCAGGCGAAACAGCGGGACGGCAAGATGAATTCTGCACTGGGCATACACCACATCACCATGATTACCCGGAAGGTGCAGGCGAATGTGGATTTCTACGCCGGCTTTCTGGGCCTGAGGCTGGCCAAGCGCACGGCCGGTTTCGAAGATGCCATGCAGCTGCACCTGCTTTATGGCGACGATATCGCCTCGCCCGGCTCGCTTCTCACCTTTCTCGTCTGGGAAGATGGCGGCCAGGGCCGTGTCGGTTATGGCCAGACGCTGGAGATTTCCGTGGCCATCGATCCCGCCGCCATCGGCTTCTGGCTGACGCGGGCGCTGAAATTCGGCATCCGGGCGGAAGGCCCCTCCGATGAGTTCGGCGCTCCGGTCATCCGGCTGAAGGATCCCGACGGCCTGATCGTCAAGCTGGTCGGCACGCATGCCTTTGCCGATGCCACGCCGCATGTGACGGACGATATTTCCGCGGAGGACGCCATTCGCCGAATCTATGGCGCGACGGTGCTGAGCGAAGTGCCGGAAGAAACCGTGGCGTTTCTGGAGAAACATTTCGGTTACCGGCAGGAAAGCCAGGCAGGCGCAATCCGCCGGCTCGTTTCCGAAAGCGGCGACATTATCGATGTGCGCGACGCAACCGGCTTCTGGTCGAGCGCGCCGGGCACCGGCACCGTCGATCACATCGCCTTCCGCGCGAAGGACATGGACGAGCTGAACGAGGTTCACACGGGGCTGAAATCTCTGAATTCCAGCACCACCAATGCCCATGACCGCAAATATTTCCACTCGCTCTATGTCCGCGAACCGGGCGGCGTGCTGATCGAAATGGCGACCGACGGGCCGGGCATGACGGTGGACGAACCGTTGGAATCGCTCGGGGAAAAACTGTTCATCCCGCCGCTCTTCATGAAGGATGAGGCGGATGTGCGTGTCGCCCTGCCGCAATTTGCGATGCCGGGCGAAGAGCGCATCGTCTATCGCGACCTGCCTTTCGTGCACCGTTTCTACACGCCCGAGGAGCCGGATGGCAGCACCATCATCCTGCTGCACGGTTCCGGTGGCAGCGAAACCAGCCTGATGCCGCTGGCGCACCGGGCAGCGCCGCGCGCAACGCTTCTCGGCGTTCGCGGCCGCAGCACGGAGGAAGACATCGCCCGCTGGTTCCGCCGCAATCCCGATTTCAGCTTCGACCAGAAGGATATCGTCTCGGAAGCGGAAGCCTTCGCCGCCTTCGTGCAGGGGGCGATACGGTCCTATGGTCTCGACCGTTCGAAACTGAAGTTTATCGGCCATTCCAATGGCGCAAATTTCTACGCGGCCTTTGCAGCACTTTATCCGGAACTTGCCGGAGACGCCCTGCTCTATCGCCCGATGCCGGTTCTGGAAACATGGCCGCAGGCTGATCTTTCCGGCCGCAATGTCCTGCTTGTGGCGGGAGAACGGGACAAATATCTCGACAAGGCTCACGAATTGCAGGGCCGGCTGGCGGCGAGCGGAGCAAGAGCTGAGATGAAAACGGTTGAGGACGGGCATGAGCTCGGGGTTGCCGATATCGAAGCGGCGCGGCGCTGGCTGGCGGATGTTTCCTGACACGGCGGGAGGGCGTGTGCCACCCACTCGCCACCCAGCCATTCATCAACCGGGCCTTGCATAAATTCACCAAAAGGGCTTTAAAAACAGCTTCGTAATTGGAGAGTCCGTTTGGAAATCCCGCTGTTTATCCTCGCCCTCGTCGCGGCCTTCATCTACACGCTGGTCGCGAGCATCCGCAACTCAAGTCGAATCAAGTCGCTGGAACGGGAAGTTCTCAGTCTCAAGCGGCTGATGGCTGCGGGCGTGACGTCTCCTGCGGCGGCGCAGGCGGAGAGCGCGGAAACCACGGCAAAACCGGATTTCGAGGCGGAAGAGAAAAGCAGGGCGACTGCGGAAGACGCCTCCGAACCCCAGGAAGCCGCCGCCATCGCGCAGGCGGAAGACCCCGTCAGCGAGGAAGCACCTTCCGCTCCTGCGAGCGATACGGCATCCGCTCCGGCGACGAAGGAAAGCTTCGAAAGCCTGCTCGGCGCGCGCTGGGCCGTCTGGGCAGGCGGGCTGGCGCTGGCGCTCGGCGGTATTTTCCTCGTCAAATATTCGATCGAATCGGGGCTGCTCAGCCCGGCGGTCAGGCTGTCGCTCGCCGCCATTTTCGGCCTCGTTCTCGGCGTTGCCGGCGAGGCTGTCCGCCGCAAGGCGGTGCCGGGCATCGCCGCCACCTATTCCAACGCCATGATCCCGGGCGTGCTGACGGCGGCCGGCGCCTTGACGCTGTTCGGCGTCGTCTACGCCGCCTATGGCATTTACGGCTATATCGGCCCCGGCATGGCTTTTGGCCTGCTCGGGCTCGTCGCCTTCGCCACCATCGGGCTTTCGCTGCTGCACGGGCAAGCGCTGGCCGGTCTCGGCCTTCTCGGTTCGATGCTGACGCCAGCGCTGATTTCTACCGAAACGCCGAATATCTGGGCGCTCTTCCTGTTCCTCACCATCTCCTGGCTGGCAACAGCGGCCGCGGCGCGCAGGCAGGGCTGGACCGTGGTTCCCTCTCTCGCCAATGCCGGCCTCGGCCTCTGGGCGCTCGGCTATATCGGATTTTCCGAAACGATCAGCGCCGAACCGCCAACGCTTGCCCTGCTCGTCATGCTGGCGGGAACCATATTCCTCTGGCCGGGCAAGACATTCGACACGCAGCCTGCCGAGACCGGCGAAACCGCCGCTCCCGAGCGGCGCGCCATCCGCGGCATGCGCCTTCTGCTGCGCCCGTCGCTCGCCCTCAATCTCACCGTGTCGATGGCCGTGATCCTGCCGGCCATCGGTTTCCTCTTTGCCGATGGCGGTATCGACACCCATCCGGCACTCATCGTTTCAGCGCTCATCGCCGCCCTTGCGGCCCTTGGCGCCGCCCGCCACTATGCGGTATGGCCCGCCATTATCGCAGCGCTCGGTGCGCAGGCTGCCGTGTCGCTGATGTCGCGGCAGGGCATCGACTTCATCGGCCTTATCAACGATACGTCCGTGTCCCTTCCGCCCGTATCGGTCGGCTACACGGCGGAAATCGCCATGGCGCTCGGCCTCGGGGCTGTCTTCGTGCTCTGCGCCTTCTCTTTCCTGAAACGCAAAGGCGCTGACGATGCGGCTTTCGCCCAGCTCTGGGCCGGTATCGCAGCACTTTTCCCCGTCTGGCTCGCCACCTCAAGCTTTGTCGAATACGGCAATCTCGGCCGTGACTGGCTGCACGCCGCCTATGGCCTCGGCCTTGGGCTGGTGTTGCTCGCGGGCGCCGAGTGGCTGCACCGGCAGAACAACGAGGCCTATCGCAAGCCGCTGAACATCCTCGTGCTCGGCTCCTTCGCCGCCTTTACGCTTTGCCTGCACACGCTGACTGAGGGGCTTGCGACGACCGTGCTGCTCTCCGTCATCGGTTTCGTTTATGTGCTCGCGACACGTTACCGCAACTGGGATGTGCTGCCCTGGGTGATGGCCGTGGCGAGCGTTGCCGTTCTCGGCCGCATCGCCTGGGAACCCACCATTGTCGGGCCGCAGAACCTCGGCACCACGCCGGTCTTCAACGCGCTTCTGCCGGGTTACAGCATTCCCGCACTGCTGGCTGTCGCTTCGGCATGGCTGCTGCGCGACTGGCCGGGGGTCAGGGCGAAGAACTTCCTGCAGGCAATTGCCAGCGTCATGGGCCTTCTCGCCGTCGCCATCCTCATCCGCCACGCGATGAATGGCGGCACGCTGGATGACAGCGTGCCGACGCTTGGCGAACAGTCGATCTACACGCTGCTGACCATCGGCTTCTCGGGCGTCTTGATGACGCTGGACCTGAAGAGCCCCAGCCCCGTCTTCCGCTACGGCTCGATGATTGCCGGCGTGATTGCCGTCATCAATGTGCTGACGATGCATTTCTTCACGCTCAACCCCTATTTCACCGGCGAAAATACCGGCAGCATTCCGTTCCTCAACCTGCTGCTGATCGGCTACCTGTTGCCGGCGCTCGCCTATGGCGGCCTGGCCTATTATGCGCGCGGAAAACGTCCGCCGCCCTATGTCAGCATGCTGGCGGTGGCAGGTGCGGCACTCGGCTTTGCCTGGGCCACGCTTTCGGTGCGCCGTTTCTGGCAGGGCGAGAACATTGCCGACTGGAAGGGCTTCCTGCAGGGCGAGACCTATAGCTATTCGGTGGTCTGGTTGCTGATCGGCGTCTTGCTTCTCGTGCTCGGCTCACGCTTCAATGCCCGCAGCCTGCGTCTTGCATCGGCCGCCTTCGTGCTGATCTCGGTTGCCAAGGCCTTCCTGATCGACATGAGCAATCTAGAAGGTGTGCTCAGGGCCCTGTCCTTCATCGGTCTCGGCGCGGTGCTGATCGGCATCGGCCTGTTCTACCAGAAAATCCTCACCCGGAAGCCGCAGGCATGATCGCGGCCGAGGCTTTCGCGCCCTATGCGGCGCTTGCGCAGGATTTGATACCGCACGCCGCCGGTACGGGCGACGGCTCGCATGATCTTGCCCATATTCACCGCGTCTTCCGCAACGCCATGCGTATCCATGCGGGCGAAGGCGGCGATGGCACCGTGCTGGCCGCCAGCGTGCTGTTGCATGATTGCGTGGCGGTGGAGAAGAACTCGCCGCTCCGCGCGCAGGCCTCACGGCTCGCGGCGGAAAAAGCCGCAGGTGTTCTCGAGGCGCTCGGCTGGCAAAGGCAGGAAATCGACGCCGCCGCCCATGCCATCACCACCCACAGCTTTTCGGCCAATATCGAGCCGCAGACGCTGGAGGCAAAAATCCTTCAGGACGCCGACCGGCTGGACGCCATCGGTATGGTGGGGGCGGCGCGCTGCTTTTATATTGCCGGACGAATGGGTTCGGCTCTTTACGACCCGGTCGACCCGCTGGCGAAGGAGCGGCCGCTTGACGACCGCGCCTTTGCCATCGACCATTTCGAAACCAAGCTGTTCAAGCTGGCCGACGGCTTTCGCACCGAGACGGGCCGGCAGATGGCCAAGGCCCGCCATGAGCGGCTGAAACAGGTGCTGGACCTGTTTCTCGACGAAATTTGAGGAGACCCGAGATGCGTGTGACCGAGCTAAACATCTATCCTCTGAAAAGCGCGCGCGGCATTCCCCTCTCCGAAAGCACTGTTTCGGCAGAAGGCCTGCCGGGCGACCGCCGCGCCATGCTCATCGACCCCAACGGCCATTTCATCACCCAGCGCGAATTGCCGGCAATTGCCACGGTTCTGGCCCGGCACAAGGATGGCGGCATGGTGCTTTCGCGGGAAGCGAATGGCGAGGTTCTCGCAAGACCTTCCGGAGAGCGCATGGATGTAGCGGTGTGGAAATCGATCGTCAGCGCCAATATCGCCGATCGCGAGACCAACGAGGCGCTCTCGGCATGGCTGGAGCGCGAGGTGAAGCTGGTGTTCTTCGACGACGCCTCGAAACGCATTGCAAGCCTGGAATGGACCGGCAACGAAACGCCCGTCACCTTTGCGGACGGTTACCAGATCCTCGTCACCACCACCGCCTCGCTTGCCGCGCTGAACGACAATATGCGCGCCAATGGCGAGGACGCGGTCGGCATGGAACGCTTCCGGCCCAATATCGTGCTTGATACGGACGAGCCATGGGCCGAGGACCGCTGGGCGGCCATCGAGATCGGCGGCATTCGCTTCGATCTCGTCAAACCCTGCGCCCGCTGCATCATGACCACGCAGGACCAGACGACCGGCTCCCGCGATGTGCCCTCCCCCATGAAAGCCATGGGCCGCATCCGCATGTCCGGCGACCGGCGCGTGCCCGGCCCGCTGTTCGGCTGGAACGTGACGCCGCGGGGCGAAGGCAGGCTGTCCGTCGGTGATGTGGCGAAGGTGATCGAGGAAAGGCCGGAAGGCTGGGCGATCAAGCGGCGTTAGTCGGAGGCCGTAGTTTTAAGTTGATTTTCGAATAACAAAAATCAATCATGGGTTTATTTTCAGGAGATGTTCCATGGTCGATTTTTTCAATGTCATTTCAAATAATCATATATCCGTCGTAGCAACGATAGGCATATTGATGTGCGTGTCGGGTTTGCTTCTGTGCTTCTTTTCCGTTGGCAAAACACATGGGCTCCTGCTTGCTCTTGTCGGCGCCGTTTTTACCGCTCTGCCCTTCATCACCAGCATGAAGGTCAATAGGGACGGATTGGAGATTTTGACCAATAGCCAGAAGGCCAATATTGAACTGGCGACGACCGTCGCTAAGCAAACGCAAGCCATCGAGGAAGTGAAACAGGGGCTGGCGGCACTCAACACCGTGGTGCAAACATTTGCCAGCACGCCTGCCGCCGGGTCGGATAATTCCTTTACGCCAAAGATAAATTGGCTTCAAATCCAGAAGAATCTGAGCTCGTCGATAGACAAATCAGACTCGCTCCTGGGCGATATTCAGCAGCGGCAGCAGAGCGTTGAGGATATTCTCGGCAAAAACGAGGCTCTGATAGGCAAGATGCGCTGACAGCGTCTTATCAATCCCATGAATAGTGGCCGTCAAGAAAAGTCGCTAGTGGGACCGGCTGACAAAAGATAATATTCATCCCATCGTAGCGGAATCTGCGGCAAGCCATGTCCCTATTTTTTGGGACGCGGCGCCGCGATGGGGGAATATTCATGTCGCAAGCCACACGCCAGACCATGCCCTGGCTGATTATCGCCGCCGGGTCGCTGATCGCGGTCATGACCTTCGGCCCCCGTTCCGCCATGGGCTTTTTCCAGCTGCCGATGCTCGCCGATACCGGCTGGGACCGTTCCACCTTCGGTCTCGCCATGGCCCTGCAGAACCTCTTCTGGGGGCTCGGCCAGCCCTTCTTCGGCGCCATCGCCGATAAATACGGCACTGGCCGCGTGCTGGTGCTTTCCGGCCTGCTTTATGCCGCCGGCCTCATCTGCATGTCCTTCGGCACCTCGCCCTTCTGGCTGCATTTCGGCGGCGGCGTTCTCGTCGGGCTCGGCATTGCCGCCGGCTCCTTCAGCGTCATCCTTTCGGCCTTTGCGCGCCATGTCACGCCGCAGCAGCGTTCGCTCGCCTTCGGCATCGGCACCGCGGCGGGTTCGGCAGGCATGTTCCTGTTCGCGCCGATCAGCCAGGGCCTGATTTCCACCTATGGCTGGTCGGACAGCCTCGTCTGGCTTGCCGCGATGATGATGCTCGTGCCGCTGCTCGCTTTTCCAATGCGTGGCAATTCCTCTTCCGGCAGCCAGTCGCAGGCGCAGTTCCAGCAGACGGCGGGCGAAGCGCTGAAAGAAGCGCTCGGCCATAAAAGCTACCTGCTTTTGACCACGGGCTTTTTCGTCTGCGGTTTTCAGGTGGCCTTCATCACCGCGCATTTCCCGGCCTATCTCGGCGATATCGGCATCGAACCGCGCTACGCCGTCATCGCCATGGCGCTGATCGGCTTCTTCAACATCATCGGATCGCTTGCCGCCGGCGTCATCGCCCAGCGTTATTCGAAACCCTATCTGCTGGCCTATATCTATATCGCCCGCTCGGTTGCCGTCACCGCTTTCCTGCTCCTGCCGCAATCGCCGCTTTCGGTCATCATTTTTGCCGCTGTCATGGGCATCCTCTGGCTTTCCACCGTGCCACCGACCAATGCGCTGGTGGCGATCATGTTCGGCACGCGCCATCTCGGCATGCTCGGCGGCGTCGTGTTCCTGTCGCACCAGATCGGCTCGTTCCTCGGCGTCTGGCTTGGCGGCTTCCTTTACGACAGGCTGGGTTCTTATGATCTCGTCTGGTGGCTGGGCGTCGGCATGGGGATTTTCGCGGCCATCGTGCATTGGCCCATTCAGGAGCGACCGGCTCCGAGGCCTGCAATGGCCTAGTCAGACGGCCTTATCGAGGGCGGGCGGCATCGCCCTGCCCTCCGTCGCCCTACGCTCAAGCGCCTTCAGCGCCGCCTGCACGAAACCGTCGCGGGCGGCGTTTTCGTTGAGACCACGCGGATCGTAGACATGCCGGTTGAGGAAATGAGCGGTGAGGCGGAAAGCAGCCGCGAGGCTGTCAGGATCGGCGGCCTTCGACTGGCCTTCGCTCAAGAAAGCCGGAAGCGACAGCATCCGCTCCGCATAGGGCGCACCTGCCGTGCGGCAAACCGCCCTGCCCGTTTTCGGCGATACATAGATGAGGTCGGTGCGCAGCCCCGTCGCCGCGCATTCGGTGAGATCGAGCCCGAAACCGAGTTCGTTCAGCACCGCCAGTTCGAAGCGCACGAACAATTCCCCGGCATCGACGGGGTCATGCAGATTGTCGAGAATGATATCCAGCGCCTGATAGAGATGCGGGTGCGGATCGCGCTCCGGCAGAAGCCTGAGCAGAGCGCCCATGGCCTGCACGCCATAAACGGCGGTCGCCGTTTCCATCAGCTGCGCGGCGCGCAATTGCAGCGGCTCGATGCGGAATTCACCCAGATGATCGTGAAGGCGCGCCCGCCAGATGACATCCACCCGGTTGCCCGCCTGTAGCACAGGCTGCATGCTGCGGGAACGGCCGGAACGCACCAGCCCCAGATGGCGGCCACGCGAAGGGGTCATCACCTCGGCGATGACACTCGTCTCGCCATGGCGTTTGACGCCGAGAATGATTGCCTCTTCCTGCCACTGCATGAAACGCGTCCGAATTTCGATTCAGGATTTCGATTCAGGCCCGATCATACCCGATCTGGCGGCAAAACGTTATTCTTTTACGGCACCGTCAACCACGCCGACGAGGTTGAGAACGAAATCGATAATTTCGTTTTCCCCGAAGGGTTTGCCGAGCAACGGCGCGTGCGTGAGATCTTCCGGAAAACCCGTCGTGTCACCATAACCGCTGACGAAACCGAAGGGAATGCCCGCATCGCGCAGCCCGCGCGCGAAATCGTAGCTCTTCCCGTCGGTGAGGCTGACATCGAGAAGCACGCAATCGGCGCCGTTCTCTTCGACAGCCTGCCTCGCCTGCGCAAGCGTGGTGGCGATGGCGACGGATTCCACCCCCATGGACTGGAGAACCGCTTCGACATCGAGCGCCACCAGATATTCATCCTCAACGATGATAACCCGTTGTGGCACCATATGTTTTCTTCTTCCCAAAAAGAGGACCGCACGGCTCGAAGCTGCGGTCTCCGACATGATTCTCCCGTCAGATAACACGACAGGAGTCGCAAATTGCGGCTGCGCCGTCATTTAAAAAAGACATGTCAAAGGAAGATCAGATGAAGGGCCTCTGCCGCTTTTCATCGCTTTCCCATCCCGCCACGTTGGTCAAGCCGGCATCGTCCAGCACCAGACAGCCCTTGTCCGTCCAGCGGATGAGACCGCGATCGACGAGCTTTCTCAAGGTCTTGTTGGTGTGAACGATGGACAGGCCGAGCGTATCGGCAACGTGTTGCTGGGTGACCGGGATCGGTGTTTCGCCGGGGATGAGGTTGACCGCTTTCGCCTTGCGATAAAGAAACGCGATCAGATAGGCGGCGCGTTCCAGCGCGGTGCGGCGGCCGATACTGAGGAGATGGTTGTCCAGCATGCGTTCCTCGCTCGCCGCGATCCAGGTGAGGTCATAGGCAAGCGTCGGGTGATCGGTGAAGAGATTGTTGAGGCGGGAGCGCTCGAAGACGCAGAGCGTCACCGGCGAAAGCGCCTCCACCGAATGCTGCATTTCCCCCATCACCGTGCCCTGAAGACCGACGAGATCGCCGGGCATGACATAGTTGAGGATTTGCCGCCGGCCGTCCTCAAGCGTCTTGTAACGGAAAGCCCAGCCCTGCAGAACGGTGTAAAGATGGGCGCTGTGCGAGCCTTCCATCAGGATGACGGAGCCGCTTTCCACCGCAAGTTCCCCCGTCTTGAAACGCGAGACGAAATCCAGTTCGGAAGAGGAAAAATCCCGGAAATGCGGCAGGTCGCGCAGGGGACATTGCTGGCACGGGGTGGTGGAAATTCCGTTCGGTTTTTTTGGCGACATGAATATCCATCATCGAAAAAGGTTGCGCCCAATTGTTTTGGAACAACCCGCCCGAAGGTATTCGGTTCCCGATGGTGAGTGAAGATATTCAGTTCGTTCCACGATTGCGTCGCGCCCCGTCTCGAACACACAAAAGCGAAGGGCTTGGGCAATCTCGACGTTCGCGTTGGTTCGCGACATTTCCCGCCCGTCATTCCGGCCTTGAGCCGGAATCCAGTCGACGCGCGTCGGCGCGGCGAGAGGCCCTCTTTTCAGCCCAAGGACTTGGGCTGGCTGGATTCCGGCTCAAGGCCGGATGACGGAAGCGGGTGTGGTTTCGCGCCGCGCATATCGTGCCTGCGCGTTACCCCCGCGGGAACTCCAGTCCCATTTCACGGAAGCGCTCGGGGTCGTCGCCCCAGTTCTCGCGCACCTTGACGAACAGGAAGAGATGCACCGGCTGCTCTAGGATTTCCGACAGCTCCTTGCGCGAGGCGGTGGAGATGGCCTTGATCGCATCGCCGTTCTTGCCGAGCGCAATCTTTTTCTGGCTGTCGCGCTCGACATAGATCACCTGCTCGATGCGCACGGAGCCGTCCTTGCGTTCTTCCCACTTTTCGGTCTCGACATGCGAGGCGTAAGGAAGCTCCTGATGCAGGCGCAGGAACAGTTTTTCGCGGGTGATTTCGGCAGCGAGCTGGCGCATCGGCAGATCGGAAATCTGGTCTTCCGGATAATACCACGGGCCTTCCGGCAGTTCGGCGGCCAGATAGTTCATCAGGTCGTCGCAGCCCGAACCGTTGGTCGCCGAGATCATGAAGGTACGGTCGAAGGCGACCGTCTCGTTGGCGGCGGCGGCGAGTTTCAGAAGGTCTTCGCGCTTCACCTGGTCGATCTTGTTGAGGCAGAGGATCTTCTTCTGCGGGACATCCTTCAGACCTTCGAGGATGGTTTCCGCATCGCCCTTCAGGCCACGTTCGCTGTCGATCAGCAGCAGGATGAGATCGGCATCCTTCGCGCCGCCCCAGGCGGAGGTGACCATGGCGCGGTCCAGCCGGCGGCGCGGCTTGAAGATGCCGGGCGTGTCCATGAAAACGATCTGGGCATTGTCGTGAATGGCGATGCCGCGCATCACGGCGCGCGTCGTCTGCACCTTGTGGCTGACGATCGAAACCTTGGCGCCCACCAGACGGTTCACCAGCGTCGACTTGCCGGCATTTGTGGGGCCGATGAGGGCCACGAAGCCGGAGCGGGTCGGAAGGGCTGCATCTTCGCCAGTCGTGGCGGGGTTTTCGTGATCGGTCATGATATCCATTCAAGGTCAGAGGTATTCAACATGCGGCCAAAGGGCCCGTCATGCGCTCGATGTTCAGCATCCGGTTCGCCGGGCGCTCAGTTCCGGGTGGAGGTCTTCTGCCAGACGCCTTCGCGTTCCAGCAATCTTGTTGCCGCCACCTGCTCGGCCGCGCGCTTGGAGCGCTCGACACCGGTTTCCGGCTTCACGCCGGGAATTTCGACAGTTACCGTAAAGCGGGGATCGTGATCCGGTCCCGAGCGATCGTCAACCCGGTAAGAGGGCGTCACCGCAAATCTGGCATGCGCCCATTCCTGCAACTCGGTCTTGGCGTCGCGCCGACCGGCATCCACGCTGGTTGCGCGGCCCTGCCAGTATTTCAGAATGAATTTGCGCGATGCTTCCAGCCCGCCATCCAGGTAGATGGTGGCGATCAGGCTTTCGACGACATCGGCGCGCACGTTCAGCATCGCCTTGCCGGTCAGTTTCTTCACATCCGAGCCCGTGCGAATGAAATTATGCAGGCCCATCTCGTCACCGATCGCGGCGCAGGATTCGGCGCTGACGAGCTGGTTCAGACGCACCGAAAGCTCGCCTTCGGTGGCGTTGCGGAAGGTGGAGAACAGCAATTCGGCAACGCAGAGACCGAGAACACGGTCGCCTAGAAATTCCAGCCGCTCGTAATTGCCGGCCGCCGCCGAGCGGGCACTGGCATGGGTCAAGGCCCGGTCGAGCCGGGCCTTTTCCTTAAATTCATATCCGATCAACGCTTCCAGACGGGAAATCTCGTCCGCCGAAAGCGGCTTGGTCTTGCTCATTCCACAACCTTGAAGAGGCGGTCCCAACGCATGTTGGCCGGCCATTCCCAAATGCGGCTGAACGGCGTGTCATTGCCCAGCGAGAAGAAGATGACGCTGGCGCGGCCGATCAGGTTTTCTTCCGGTACGAAACCAACGTCGAAACGGCTGTCGAGCGAATTGTCGCGATTGTCGCCCATCATGAAATAATGGCCTTCCGGCACCACGAATTCGCGGGTGTTGTCGCCACGCGAATCAGGCGACTGGTCGAGCGTGTCGTAGGTGACGCCATTGTCGAGCGTTTCGCGGAAGACAGGTACATTGGCGCCTGGATCGGCGCGATAATCTGATGTGAAGGTGCCGTCGGGCTGCTTTGGAACCGGCTGGCCGTTGATGAACAGCACGCCGTTCGTCACCTGGATGCGATCACCCGGCAGGCCGACGAGGCGCTTGATATAATCGACTTCAGGATTGGGCGGCAGGCGGAAGACCACGACATCGCCGCGCTTGGGCTTGCTGAATTCCAGAATGCGGCCCGAAAACAGGTTCGGCGAGAAAGGCAGCGAATATTTCGAATAGCCGTAGGAGAACTTGTTGACGAACAGATAGTCGCCAACCAGAAGCGTCGGCATCATCGAGCCGGACGGGATCGTGAAGGGCTGAAACAGCACGGTGCGGATGACCATGGCCAGCAGCAGCGCCTGAATGATGACCTTGACGTTCTCCCAGAGGGCGTTCTGCTTCTTTTCAGCTTTTTCCGACACTTAAAGACCTGCCTGATTGTTTCCCGGCTTCTTCGGTTTCACGAAGGCGGCCGGGCCGTTGTTTTATCGCATATGCGGCGGGCAAGCGGTTTTTACGCAGCCGGCAACGCTTTCATATTTCTGCGACTTCTCTAGAACCTTTCCAGCCCGAAGGGAAGCGCTTCTGTGACACGTCCGCAAATAGGACGCCAATGCGGCCTCACCGGGTCTTACCCGTTCAAGGGAAGCGCCTCGATAATCACAAATGCCTGAGCGTAAGGAAAATCGTCCGTGATCGTCAGGTGAATATTGGCGCGGTGGCCGGCGGGCAGCAGCGCCGCCAGCCTTTCCCCTGCCCCATTGGTCAAAACCATGGTCGGCTTGCCGCCCGGCAGATTGACGACGCCCATATCCTTCCAGAAAACGCCGTTCGCAAGGCCTGTTCCCAGCGCCTTGGAACAGGCTTCCTTGGCGGCGAAACGCTTGGCATAGGAAGCGGCGCGGTTCTTGCGGCCATCGGATTTCGCGCGCTCGATATCGGTGAAACAGCGATGGGTGAAGCGCTCGCCGAAACGTTCGATCGACTTTTCAACGCGGCGAATATCGATCAGGTCGCTACCCAATCCAATGATCATTTCAACATCTCCAGAGAAGCATTCTTGTTGGCGGCGCGATGCGCGAGGTTTTCCATCTTGCGGCGCTGGAAACCGCTGATGAGACCATAGACGGCGATATAGGCGATGATTGCGCTGATAACGGCAGGAAGCAGCGCGCCGATGGTCATGGGTTCCAGCACCGGCGTCCATATCTGCCGGAACTCAAGATGGCTGAACAGCGCCACGAAATCCACATGCGCAGCGCTTTCCGTCTTCTGCCGGCCGAGGATGAAGTGCCCCAGTTCCCAGGTGGATGCCCAGATGAAGGGAAATGTCAGCGGATTGGCGAAGGTGGTGCCGAGCGCCGCCGCCACGAGATTAACGCGCATGAGAAAACCGAGCGCCATGGCGATGATTATATGAACGCCGAGAAACGGCGTCCACGCCACGCCGACACCGAGAGCGACACCGGCGGCAACCGAATGCGGAGAGGCGGAAAGCCGCAGAAGGCGCAGCTTCATATAGCGCAACGAACGGGAAAAACCCGTACGCGGCCAGAAGAGGTCGCGAATCTTCTCTGAAAAACCAACGGGTTCACGGCGGCGAAACGGCATGGCGGCAGTCTATTTCATCGCCCGGGCCGCGCCAAGAGCATCATAGATGACGCAGGGATTTCTTTTGCAGGTGTATTCTCCGCGTCCGTCATTCCGGCCTTGGGCCGGAATCCAGCCGACGTGCGTCTGCGCGGCGAGAAGACTCTTTCCAGCCCAAGGACTTGGGCTGGCTGGATGCCGGATCAAGTCCGGCATGACGGACGCGGGATGTCACGAATAAAGTGAATATCGAGCCTTCGATATCAGTCCCAATTTAGTGTCGTCTATTGTGACAGGGGACTGAACCGGGATTTTTCGCGACGTATTTGTCAACCAGTTTGGGACAACTGCTTGAACATAGTTTTGCAGGATACAGGGGCGAGCGCGCCAACAACGGCCGCGCACCCTCCGAGTCTCATACGCATGGCGATGGGCTGCCATGCGCTGAGTGCATTACCGGCGGAACAGGCCGCGGTCGATTTCGCGCTGGCGGAATTCCAGGTCGACATTCGATACCGAGCCGCTGAGATATTCGAATTCGCGTTCCTGGGTGGTCTTGCCACGAACGGCGCGGGCGATCTTGCGAAGCGGAGTAAACATGATTTTCGGTCCTTTCGGTTTGGAACTGGCGTTTCTCATCGGTGTTCATCCACCGGCACGCCGCGTTTCCTTCTCTTCAATTTCTGAGATGAAAATAGTCTCAAACCGCCTCCACCACCAGAGACAGGAAAAGGCCGCTGCCATGCGCTTAATGCATAACAGCGGCCTTTTAGTATTTGCAAAGGATCAAAAATGCCTCAATCGAAGGCACGCGTCACGGTCGAGACGCAATCGAGATCCTTGAGCTGCGACAGAAGCTGGTTCAGCTGCCTGAGATCCCAGACTTCGACATCCAGCGCCAACTCGGAGAAATCCGTGCCGATGCGGACCATGTTGAGGCCGCGAATATTGACGTCGAGCGTCGCGATGGACTGAGCCACCGAGGCGAGCGTGCCCGGCTCGTTCAGCGCATTGATCATCACCCGCGCCATGAAGCGCGACTTGTTCGCCTCGTCGAGATCCCAGCGCACATCGATCCAGCGCTCCGGCTCGTCGTCGAAGCGTTGCAGCGCCGGCGCCTGAATCGGATAGATGGTGATGCCCTTGCCTTTTTCCATGATGCCGACGATGCGGTCACCCGGAACGGCGCCGGCAGCACCGAAATGCACGTCGACATTGCCGGAGAGACCACGGATGGGCAGCGGGTCTGGCCCATCCAGCATTTCGGCAGCACCGTCATCTTCCAGAACGGAGCGCGACTTGCCGGGAATCTTGAAGACCATGCCGGAAGCGCTGCGCATGTTGAACCAGCCATCGTCGCCGGTCATCTTCACCGTCACGCGCTCGTCCTGATAATCCGGGAATACCGCGCGCAGGACATCGAGCGAGGAAACCTCGCCACGGCCAACGGCGGCGATGGCATCCTCGACATCCTTCTGCGCTAGGCGATGCAGCACGGGTTTCAGCGCTTCCCGCGAGAAGGCCTTGCCGGCACGCTCGAAGGTGCGCTCGAGAATTCGGTATCCGAGGCCGGAATATTGCTTGCGGATGGCCATGCGGGTGGCGCGGCGGATGGCCGAGCGGGCCTTGCCCGTCACCACCACCTCTTCCCATGCGGCAGGCGGCACCTGCACGCCGGAGCGGATAATCTCCACCTCGTCGCCGTTATTCAGGCGAGTGACGAGCGGCATGATCCGGCCGTTGATCTTGGCGCCAACCGTGGTGTCACCGATATTGGTGTGCACCGCATAGGCGAAATCGATGGGGGTTGCGCCGCGCGGCAGGGCAATCAGCTTGCCCTTCGGCGTAAAGCAGAACACCTGGTCCTGGAAAAGCTCGAGCTTGGTGTGCTCGAGGAATTCTTCCGGGCTGTCGCCTTCGGCCAGCGATTCGATGGTGTGGCGCAGCCAGGAATAGGCGTTCGATTCTGGCGAGAGCAGATCGCCCTCCCCGTTTTCGCCATCCTTGTAAAGCGCATGGGCGGCGATACCGAATTCGGCGATCTCGTGCATGCGCTTGGTGCGGATCTGCAGCTCGATACGCTGGCGCGACGGGCCGACGATGGTGGTGTGGATGGAGCGATAATCGTTCTGCTTGGGTGTCGAGATATAATCCTTGAAGCGGCCCGGCACGACGCGCCAGCGGGTATGCACGACACCCAGCGCCCGGTAGCAGGATGGAATGTCATCCACCAGAATGCGGAAACCGTAGACATCGGAAAGCTGCTCGAATGAAAGCGACTTCGACTGCATCTTGCGGAACACCGAATAGGGTTTCTTCTGCCGCCCTTTGACATTGGCGCCGACCAGACCATTCGCCACGAGAAGCTCGCGCAGCTCGTCCTCGATCTTTTTGATCAGCCCCTCATTGCGCGTTTCCAGTTCCTGCAGGCGGTTCGTCACCGTGCCATAGGCTTCCGGGTTGAGATATCGGAAGGACAGGTCCTCCAGCTCGTCGCGCATATCCTGCATGCCCATGCGGCCGGCGAGCGGCGCATAGATTTCCATGGTTTCTTCGGAAATGCGGCTGCGCTTGTCGGCCGGCATATATTCCATGGTGCGCATATTGTGCAGACGGTCTGCGAGCTTCACCAGAAGAACGCGCACGTCGTCGGAAATGGCGAGCAGCAGCTTGCGCAGGTTTTCCGCCTGCTTGGCCTTGCGGGTGACGAGGTCGAGCTTCTTGAGCTTGGTCAGCCCCTCCACCAGCCGGCCGATATCTTCGCCGAACAACTCGTCGATTTCGGCGCGGGTGGCGGTGGTGTCCTCGATCGTATCGTGCAGCAACGCCACCGCGATGGTCGATTCGTCGAGATGCATTTCGGTGAGGATCGCGGCAACTTCCAGCGGATGCGAAATATAGGGGTCGCCATTGGCCCGCTTCTGCTGGCCGTGTTTCTGCATGGCGTAAACATAGGCCTTGTTCAGCAGGGCCTCATTCGCATCCGGTTTATATTTTTGAACCCGCTCGACGAGTTCGTATTGCCGCATCATGCGATATTCCACAAAAAGAAAGCGCGCCAACCTGAGGGTCGGCGCACAATGCTGCATCAATAGGGATCAGATTATGACGGCAACTATTGACAGACGGTAACCGCCGCCTGCCAAAGGCATCATAAAATCCTATCAATAGTCGTCATTTTTTTCCGGCGGCACAAGGCCTTCGATACCGGCCAGCAGTTCTTCTTCCGACATCTGGTCGAAAGTAACGGTTTCCGGCTGATCGTCTTCTTCGCTGTCGGCAGCGGCGGCGGCGAGCGTGACCGGATCGGGCTCGGGCTCGTCCACTTCCACGTGCTTCTGCAGCGAGTGGATCAGGTCTTCCTTCAGATCGTCGGGAGACAGCGTCTCGTCGGCGATTTCGCGCAGCGCCACAACCGGGTTCTTGTCGTTGTCGCGGTCAACCGTGATGGAAGACCCTTGAGAAATCTGGCGCGCACGGTGGCTGGCGAGAAGCACCAGCTCGAAACGGTTGTCTACTTTATCAATGCAATCTTCAACTGTGACGCGGGCCATTGCCTGTCCTTTGCGGGTCGTAATGTCGTGGATCAGAGCGCCGTGCGGTGTTCGGGGTGCACAAGGGTTGCTCTAACCTATTGAATCTGCGCTTCGTGCCTTGCGAAAAACATTCAAGATTTCTCGCGACGATGCTTTCCAGCTTCCGATACAGCCATTGGCCGCGGAATTCAAGTTTTTCCTGTCTTTGGCGTCTTTTGGCACCTTATTGCCCACCTTTGGCGTCTGATGAACAAAATGTCTAGAAGAATTGTCTTGGAATAAGGGGGAAGGTAGCTTACTTAAAACGCAACGGCGATACGCAAAGCTCGTTGATACGACATGTTTTTTTGCGTTATCGACCGGATATAAAAGCCAGATAATGGCCTTTCCAAAAAAAGGAATGGGATGGAATGTTCGATCCACGGGAGAAAATTGCGCTCTTCATAGACGGAGCCAATCTTTATGCAGCATCGAAAAGCCTGGGATTCGATATCGACTACCGCAAGCTCCTGAAGGCGTTTCAAAAGCGTGGATACCTGCTGCGCGCCTATTATTACACCGCGCTCATCGAGGATCAGGAATATTCCTCGATCCGCCCGCTGATCGACTGGCTGGATTATAACGGCTACAAGGTCGTGACGAAGCCGGCGAAGGAATTCACCGACGCTCTCGGCCGCCGCAAGATCAAGGGCAACATGGATATCGAACTGGCAGTCGATGCCATGGAACAGTCCGAGACGGTCGATCATCTGGTGCTCTTCTCCGGCGATGGCGATTTCACCACGCTGGTAGACGCGCTGCAGCGCAAGGGCCGCAAGGTTTCCGTGGTTTCCACCATGGCCACGCAGCCCGCCATGATCGCCGACGACCTGCGCCGCCAGGCCGATCACTTCATCGATCTGATGACGCTGAAGGCCGAGATCGGGCGCGACCCGAACGAACGCCCTGCCCGGCACGCCGAGGGTCCTGAGACGGTCTGATCCAGCTTTTGCTGCGAAGACATCATCAACGCGTCCGTCCAACAGACGGGCGCGTTTTTGTTTGGCGGGATGCCGGCGCGGTAAAAATTCTTTCTAGAATTAACAAACATCAAATTCGATAAGTCAAAATTATAACTTGGTTAATTTTAGAGGTGTCTAAAAGATGTAACGGCGCCAACGATATGATTTCGGTGCCAAATCAGGATGTTTAGACATGCATGGCCAAGCAAAAACCGACCGACAACTCGACGAAAGACTGAATTTTCTGGGACTTGGTCACGAGCAACGGAAAAATCTCTCCGAGATGAAAGGTGTTATCACCGGCTCTCTCGATGCGTCTCTCGATCGTTTTTATACGAAGGTTCGCTCGGTGCCGGAGACGGCAAAGTTTTTCTCCAGCGAGGCCCATATCCACCACGCCAAGAGCATGCAGCTCAAACACTGGGAGAGGATCGCCTCCGGCACCTTCAATGCGGATTATACCGACGCCGTGACCGCCATTGGCCGTACCCATGCGAGACTGGGGCTGGAGCCGAGATGGTACATCGGCGGTTATGCCCTGATGCTCGACGGCATCGTCAAGGCGGTGATCGAGTCCGAGTTGAAGGGCTTTTTCATGGAAAAGAAGGCCAAAAAGGTGAAGGAAGCCCTGTCCGCCACCATCAAGGCCGCCCTTCTCGACATGGACTACTCCATCTCCGTCTATCTCGACGTGCTTGCCACAGAACGGCAAAAGGTGGAGGCCGAGCAAGCGCAAATGAAGAAGGAGCAAGATCACGTTCTTGAACTGCTCAACAATGCGCTGAACAAGCTGGCAAATGGCGATCTCACCTCCAGCATCGGCGAAAATACCGCACCGCAATTCGAAGGGCTGATCGACAATTTCAATACCGCAGTCGGCAATCTCTCCGGCGCATTTGCGCAGATCGTCGAAGAGGCGAACAAGATTTCCGGCAATACGCGCGAGCTGACATCCGCGACCGACGACATGGCCCGCCGCACGGAGCAGCAGGCCGCCGCCCTGGAGGAAACCGCCGCCGCCGTCGAGGAAATCACCACCATTTCCAAATTGTCGGCGCAGCGTTCAGAAGAAGCCAAGGCCATTGTCGAAAGCTCGGCCATTGAAGCCGCGCGCTCACGCGATGTTGTGACGGAAGCGGTGAAAGCAATGGGGGCCATCGAGGACTCATCGCAGAAGATCACCCAGATCATCTCCGTCATCGACGAGATTTCTTTCCAAACCAACCTTCTGGCGCTGAATGCCGGTGTGGAGGCCGCGCGCGCCGGCGAGGCCGGCAAGGGTTTCGCCGTCGTCGCCCAGGAAGTGCGTGAACTCGCACAGCGCTCCGCCACCGCCGCCAAGGAAATCAAGACGCTGATCGCCAAGTCCTCCGAAGACGTGATGCAGGGTGTTTCGTTGGTCAACAAGACGGGCGAATCCTTGAATACGATCGGCAACAAGGTGGATCATATTCAGGAGCATATCGCCTCGCTGACCAAGGCGGCGCAGGAACAGTCCGTCGGCATTCAGGAAATCAATGCCGCCATCAACAGCATGGACAATCTGACCCAGAAGAATGCGGCCATGGTGGAAGAGACGAATGCGGCGACGCATAATCTGAGCGATGTCAGCGCCAATCTGGCGGCGCTTGTCAGCCGGTTCAGCGTTTCGACGACGAAGGCGCATGTGGAACGGACGTACCGGGCGGCGTGACGGGCAACAACACACTCCCGTCATCCCGGCCTTGAGCCGGGATCCAGCCAGCCCAAGTCCTTGGGCTGAAACGAATCGTTCCACAGCGCAGACGCGCTGTGACTGGATGCCGGATCAAGTCCGGCATGACGAAGGAGTATGCTGCGAAAGGCGGCACGCCTTATGCGCAAAACTCACCGAGACTTAAGCCGCCCCACCCTTCAGCAACCGCGATTTCTGCCGGTTCCAGTCGCGTTCCTTCTCCGTCTCGCGCTTGTCGTGCAGCTTCTTGCCCTTGGCGAGCGCCAGTTCCAGCTTCGCGCGGCCCCTGTCGTTGAAATAAATCTTCAAGGGCACCAGCGTCATGCCTTCACGGTTGATGCCGGCGCGCAGACGGTTGATCTCGCGCTTGCTCAAAAGCAGCTTGCGGCGGCGGCGCGGCTCGTGATTGAAGCGGTTGGCCTGCAGATATTCCGGCAGGTGGGAATTGATGAGCCAGATTTCATCACCCTCGTCCGATGCGTAGGATTCGGCGATATTCGCCTTGCCTTCACGCAGCGACTTGACCTCGGTGCCGGTCAGCACGAGCCCTGCCTCATAGGTGTCGATGATTTCGTAGTTGAAACGAGCCTTGCGGTTTTCCGCAACGATCTTGTTCACCACGCGCTGGCTGCCTTTGGGGGCCATGATATTTCAATCCCTTGTTTTTCTTATTGCGCCTTCGGCTTACCGCCGAGAGCGGTTTTCGAACCCCTATTTAATGTTGTCGCCGCGAAAAGAAAAGGCGCGCCGAACGGCTGCTGTTGCGAAGCGGTTCATGGCGCGCCTTAAACGCTTTCAGTCCTGTCTCAGTTCATCAGGCCGGCGTGCTTCAGCGCTGCATCGATGGCTGCTTCCGTTGCCGGTTCCAGCGTGCTCATCAAGGGCGAACGGACCCGGCGGTTGCCGCCGCGCGTCTTCGACAGCGCATATTTGGTGCCGCAAACACCGGGCTCCATGAAGATCGCCTTGTGCAGGGGCATCAGGCGATCCTGATAATCCAGCGCCTTGGCATAATCGCCGGCGAGCATCGCCGCCTGGAACTCCGAACAGAGGCGCGGTGCGACATTGGCGGTGACGGAAATGCAGCCGACGCCGCCATGGGCGTTGAAACCGAGCGCCGTGCCATCCTCGCCCGAGAGCTGGATGAAATCCTTGCCGCAGGAAATGCGCTGTTCGGAAACGCGGTCGATCTTGCCCGTCGCATCCTTGACGCCGACAATGTTCCTGTGCGCCTTGACCAGTGCACCCATGGTTTCCGGCGACATATCCACCACCGAGCGCGGCGGGATATTGTAGATGACGATAGGCAGCTTCACCGCTTCGGCAACAGCGGAAAAATGCGCGAACAGACCCTTCTGGGTCGGCTTGTTGTAATAGGGGGTGACCACCAAGAGCGCATCCGCGCCGGCTTCCTGCGCGTGCAGCGCAAGCTCGATCGCCTCATCGGTATTGTTGGAGCCAGCACCCGCAATGACCGGAACCCGTTTCGCCGCTACCTCAATGCACAGCTCGACGACACGTTTGTGTTCGTCGTGGGAGAGGGTCGGAGATTCCCCCGTCGTGCCCACGGGCACAAGTCCGTTGCTGCCTTCGGCTATCTGCCATTCCACATGGGCGGCAAATGCCTGTTCGTCCACGGCGCCATTGTCCGTGAACGGGGTAATGAGGGCGGGAATTGATCCCTTGAACATGCAAAGCTCCTGGCGCCGAGCCGGTTCATGCTTCGGCCGCATTCGATGGTTAAAACCGGCACACATTAGTGCCAGCCCTTGGCGCCGACAAGCGCAAAGGCAGGGTATTTTGTCCGAAATTGTCGGAAGTGTGACAGTCTCCGGGCCGCAATCGGCAAGCAAAAAAAGCAGGCGTCGAAATGAGACGCCGCTCGCGGGACGGTGAATAAAAGTTGATTGAATTGCAGGGCGGCGATTAACATTTCATTAAGCCTGAAATCCCAAGATTTCCGGGTGGGACATCAGACCGTTTTCGGCAATCCCGCTGCAATGAAATGATATTAGAGCATTTCCAGTAAAAGTGCGTAGCGGTTTTACGTCCGGAAAATGCGGAAAAACAAAGAGCCAGAGCATGTCGAACGATTCCGTCTAACAGGACGTGCTCTGGAAGAAAGTCGGCAACTCCGTTACACGATGAAGAACGGCATGAAAAAGACAGTCTGGGGATTGATGGCGGCGGGTCTTGCCGCAACCGTTTGGAACGCATTGGCCGGGCCGCTGCCGGAAGGTGCGGCACCGCTTCCCTATGTCAAGCCGAATGCGCCGACCGTTCCGGCTTTCATGCCGGCCTCGCCCGAGATCACCGGCGCCATACCGCGCCTCGACCGCCCCGACGATACAAGCCAGTTGAAGGCCGGCCTCGACGCGCTTTCCAGCCGCGATGCTGCCCGGGCGATTGCGTTGCGCAACACCATGCCGACCGGCAGCCTCGACCGCCATATCCTTACCTGGGCAATCGCCGTTTCCGGCCAGAAGGACGTCGCTTCGGCCGAAATCGCCGCCGCCCAGCGCGAGCTCTCCGGCTGGCCGGGTGCCGCCACCCTGCGCGCCAATTCCGAAAAAGCGCTTTACCGCGAAGATCCGCCGGCATCGCAGGTGCTTGCCGCCTTCGGCAATAGCCGGCCGGAAACCGCGGAAGGCAGCGTGGTGCTCGCCAAGGCGCTCGCCTCCTCCGGCAAGGGTGCGGAATCGCAGCGTCTCATTCGCCACCTCTGGGTGAGCGAAGGCATGGACAAGGACATGGAAGACCGTGTGCTTGCCGAGTTTCCCACCTATCTGACCCCCGCCGACCACAAGGCGCGCATGGATTATCTGATGTATCGCAGCCGCATCAGCCAGGCGAAGCGTTTCGGCGATCTCGGCAAAGCGCAGTCGCTTTACAATGCCTGGGCGGCCGTGTTGCAGCGATCCGCTACTGCGACTGCGCTGCTCGGCAAAGTCGACGCCTCCTGGCGCAGCGACCCCGCCTATCTTTTCGCGCGGGTGGAAAACCTGCGCAACCAGCAGAAATATTCCGAAGCCGCCGTGCTTTTGAGGCAGGCCCCGAAGGAAACGGCCAAGCTCGTCAATCCGGGCGAATGGTGGAACGAGCGGCGCATCATTGCGCGCGGCGTCGCCGATCTCGGCGATTTTGCCGAGGCCTATCGCATCGTCGCCAATCATTCGGCCACCTCTGCCGTCGATACCGCCGATGCGGAATTCCATGCCGGCTGGTATGCGTTAAGAGCGCTGCGCGATCCGGCCACGGCTTCGCGCCACTTCAACACGCTGCTTCAGACTTCGAACCGGCCGCTTTCGGCGTCGCGCGCCTATTATTGGCTCGGGCGGGCGGCGGAAGCGGGCGGACCGGGGGAAGCCCGCGACTTTTTCACCAAAGCCGCCGCTCATCCCGGCACGTTCTATGGCCAGCTTGCCGCCGCGCGAATCGGCGCCAAGACACTGAATGTCACCTATCCAAGCCCCAGCAGCGGCGACCGCGAACGTTTCGCCGGCCGCGAAGCCGTGCGCGCCATCGACCGGCTGGAAGCAGCCGGTTACGGCTGGCGGGCCGACAGCCTTTACCGCTCGCTGGCGGAACAGCTCGACAGTCCCGGCGAGCTTGCCATTCTGGCGGCGCGGGCGGAGGGCAACGGCAATCATCAGGTTTCGCTGCAGATCGGCAAAACGGCCTTCAGCCGCGGCATCGATGCGGCCGCACTCGCCTATCCGCTCGGCGTCATTCCCGCCAGCGCCAATATTGCCGGCTCCGGCAAGGCGCTGGCCTATGCCATCGCCCGGCAAGAGAGCGCCTTCAACCCCGCAGCCGTTTCACCCGCGAACGCCCGGGGCCTGCTGCAATTGTTGCCCGGAACAGCCAAAGGCGTGGCCGGACGCCACGGGCTGCCGTTTACGCCGGCAATGTTGACAAACGACGCGGGCTATAACGCCACGCTCGGCGCGCATTATCTCGGCGAACAGATCGACAGTTTTGGTGGTTCCTATATCCTCACCTTCATCGCCTACAATGCCGGTCCAAAACGCGTGCCGGAATGGATTGCCCGCTACGGAGATCCGCGCGGCAAGCCCATCGATGAGGTGGTAGACTGGATCGAACGCATCCCCTTCCCCGAAACGCGCAATTATGTGCAGCGGGTGATGGAGAATTATCAGGTCTACAAGACCCGGCTCGGGCAACAGGCCGATATCGTCGATGATCTGCGCCATGGGCGCGCGGGGTAAAGCCGGCTTCCTCAGGTGACGAGCGGAGCAATCAAGCGCCTGCCGGCCAGCGCTCGAGACCGCTGAAAAGCCTGAAGTTCTCTTCCGTTATGCTCGAGCCTGTCCCGAGCATCTCCAACATTTAGATTTCATGCGACGTGATTGGATCACTGGGGCAAGTCCCGGGGATAAGGTCGACGGCTTGGGCAGATTTGCCGATAAGCGAGAGGCCGGCTGGCCGATGCAGCCGACGCGGTGTCCGACGACCTGTAGTCTCATCTAGCCTTCCAAAAGAAAAACCCCGGCATTTCTGCCGGGGTTTCCATCACTGACAATGTCAGATCAGATTAGAACGTGCGCTGAAGGCGAACGAAACCGGTCCAGCTGTCGCCAGTCGGTCCATCGACGTCCTGGTAGTTGGCGGTAACCTTGGCATCCAGACCCTGGGTGATCTTGTAATCAACCGTCAGGCCAGCGCGCCATGCATCGTTGTCGCCGGTGAAGTCGCCGTCCGGAGCGATGTCGATCGTGCCAAGGTACTGAGCAGCAGGCGTAATGGTCAGCTTGTCAGTTGCCTTGATGGCGTATTCAGCAGCAACTGCCCACTCGGACTCTTCGTAGTAGTAGTTTGCGCCGGAAGCCCAAACGCCAGAGAGACCGAAGGTGCCCGGGCCGATGTCAGCATACAGGATAGCGCGGATTGCGCCGTTTTCCTGGTCCGTGTCGTAGGAGCCGAGCAGGTTGGCGGTGATCGCACCGAACTTGGCGCCGATGATACCACTGACGCCAACGTTGTTCGGGCCTTCGAAGGCGCCGCCCTTGGCAACGCCGAGGTTGGACGTGCCGTCACGTACGGAGTCGAGCTCTTCAACGCTGATACCTGCGTAGAACGAACCAGCGTCGTAGGTGTAACGCAGAGCGTTGCCACGAGTGGTGTTCGAAGACAGGATATCGGTTTCGCCGGAGAGATCGTCATCCCACCAGGTGTACATGTAACCGACCTTCAGGCCGCCGAGTTCGATGAAAGCCTGGTCGACGTTGACGCCACGGTCGCTGTCGTTGTTAGCCTGACCACGCAGACCGATGTAGCCGCGCAGAGCGCCGAGTTCGGTGTCGGTGCGGGTGTCGATGTTGAACTGGGCGCGCGTGAACGAGTTCCAGTCAGACGTACCGGACTGATTGCGACCGAAGTCGGTCTGGAAACGGATGTAACCGTCGAACTTCAGGCAGGTTTCGGTGCCGGGGATGTAGAAGAAGCCGGTGCCGAAAGCGTCGCAAACGCGAACGTATTCCAGGGGCTCGGGCTCGGCAGCGACGATAGCGTCAGCGGCCTGTGCGCCGGATACTGCTGCGAGAGCCGCAGCGGAGCCGATGAGAAGGCTCTTGATGTTCATGGTTGACCTCCAGTCAAACGCTTAATCTTCTAAGCAGCGGGTGGGAAAGCACTTCAGAAATGCGTGCCGCTTATGGAGATGATTAGAGCCAAAACCGGTCGCTCAGGCAATCGTAATCATGACAGAAGGAAGACAGTAAGGTGTCCTTAGTTTTTCATTGTTGCGAAATAGCTACAATTCTAACCGACGGGACCCCATTCGTTAAAAAATCATTAATAACTTATGCTTTTCAATAACTTAACAAGAGGCTCGAAAAATCCGCCGTGAGAAAACCCACGAGATCACCTGAATCTGGACACGATCAGGCCACCGGAAATTGTTCAAAAGACGATTGCAATGTGCAGAGGACCCTACTTCTGCAAGAAAAAACTGACCGAAAAGCAAAAACCCGCAGCTTCGGATTCCTTAAACGACTCAAGGCTCCCGATACCGAGCGAATCGATGGGAATGCGTAGCGGTCTGCTCTGAGGACAAAGCTGCGGAAAATCGGAACGCCGCCACGATCTCGCCACCCGCCGCGATGTCCGCCCTATCACGATACCATTCAAACAAAAAAGCCCGGCTCGAGAGCCGGGCTTTCCATCACTGACAATGTCAGATCAGATTAGAACGTGCGCTGAAGGCGAACGAAACCAACCCAGCTGTCGCCACCGCCGTTAACACCATCGACGCCGTCGACGTCCTGGTAGTTAACCGAAACGAGCGAGGAAAGGCCGTCGGTGATCTTGTAGCCAACAGCTACACCAGCGCGCCATGCATCGCGATCGCCAACCCAGTCGTTATCGAAGCCGAGGTCGATCGTGTTGAAGTACTGGAAGCCGGGGGTGATGGTCAGCTTGTCAGTTGCCTTGATGGCGTATTCAGCAGCAACCGCCCACTCGGACTCTTCGTAGTAGCGGTTCGCGCCAGAAGCCCAAACGCCGGAGAGGCCAAGCGTGCCCGGACCGATGTCAGCCGTGACGATAGCGCGGATTGCACCTTCTTCAGCGTCGGTGTCGTAGCCACCGAGCAGGTTAGCGCTTACGCCGCCGAACTTCGCGCCAACGATAGCGGATACGCCAACGTTGTTAGCGCCTTCAAAGAAACCGCCCTTTACGAAGTCGTCAGAGATGTTGGAACCGCCGCGAGCAGCTTCGAGTTCTTCAGCTGCAACGCCAACGTAGAACGAGCCAGCGTCGTACGTGTAACGGATAGCGTTCAGACGGGTCTGGTTAGAGCTGAGAACGTCAACTTCGCCGGAGAGACCGTCATCCCACCAGTTGTAGTAGTAACCGACCTTCAGGCCGCCGAGTTCGATGAAAGCCTGGTCAACAACAACGCCACGGTTGCTGTCGTTGTCGGCCTGGCCGCGGAAGCCGATATAGCCGCGCAGAGCGCCGAGTTCGGTGTCGGTGCGGGTGTCGATGTTGAACTGGGCGCGGGTGAACGAATCCCAGTCAGACGTGCCGGACTTGTTGCGGCCGAAGTCGGTCTGGAAACGGATGTAACCGTCGAACTTCAGGCAGGTTTCGGTGCCGGGGATGTAGAAGAAGCCGGTGCCGAAAGCGTCGCAAACGCGAACGTATTCCAGGGGCTCAGGCTCAGCAGCGACGATAGCGTCGGCAGCGTGAGCGCCGGATACTGCTGCGAGAGCCGCAGCGGAGCCGATCAGAAGGCTCTTGATGTTCATGGTTGACCTCCAGTCAAAGTTTTTAAGTGGGTCTGGGTACTTTCGCTGAAGGACAGCATTCCCTGCCCCATTCCCGTGTTCTTAGAAGCCAAACGATCCACCGCCTCGCTTCTGGTGGTGAAAATACAAAAGGTTTCGCCGCTTGCAATCGCCAACATCCGATAAATAGCATTTACGTATATGCTTCATTTCGGTTTGTTGCGGAAACAACACACAGTGCACAGCCGGCCCGCAGGCGGCTTTACCATGCGTTAAGAAATTGCTTGAAAATCCGTTAGTTAGCGAGGTTAACAAGGTCTTTCTAAACTACCGGCTTTTTCGGGGAAGCCTTGCCTCGCCGGGAAAGGATGATGGAAACTTTTGCTTCCTACCCCCCGTACCTGACACTCCTTCGCAGCGCGCATGAAGAAACGAGGGAAAAACCATGCCGTTTGCCGCCCGATTCCCCGCATAACGATTCGAAAGACTCGCCGCATGTCGGTTACGATACCCATACGCCGCCATCCCTCCGGTTAGCCGCGAGAACTGATTTGATGACGTGAGGTCGCGTTTGACGATTGCCCGTCAATATCGGCAGCAGCCGATTTGTCGCGCGTGTCAATTCGAAACAGACGGGAGAACAAGCGACATGCGAAGACCGTCGCCAAAGCGCTGCGGCGGCGGCTTGGTACTGGGAACGATGGGGCTGGAATTTTCCGGTCTTGCGCCGAAGTGGCGGAGAGGATGTCCGCCGCGCTTTGTAAGCTATTGAAATTATTGACATGATTTCGTTGACAATGGCCGTATTTACCATAATTTCATGCATAAAGTTATGACAACGGGCGAAGCATGGCGCGCAATAAGCTTTCAGAGACCAAGATAAAGACGCTCACAAAGCCGGGCATTTACGGCGACGGCGACGGCCTATTCCTTCGCGTGCGCGCCGGCGGCAGCCGCCAATGGGTCTTTATATACAAACGCGCAGGCAAACGCGTCGAGATAGGCCTTGGGGGATATGGTCAAGGCACCGCACCGGTGCCGCTGGCCTTGGCTCGCGAAAAGGCGGATGAAGTTCGCGCACGGCTGGCGCGCGGCGAGGATCTGGCAACGCGCAAGACATTCGCCGACGTCATGGAAGACGTCATCGCGGTGAAGGAAGCCAGCTTCAAGAATGAGAAGCACAAGGCTCAGTGGCGAATGACGCTCGACGAATACGCAAAGCCGCTTCACAAGAAGGCGGTTGGCGACATTACCCGCGACGACGTGGTTGACGCCCTGAAGCCTATCTGGACTACCATTCCTGAAACCGCAGATCGAACTAGAATGCGAATCGCAGCGGTAATGGATCACGCGCGGGCACGCGGGCTATTCACCGGTGATAACCCGGCCAGTTGGCGCGGTGGCCTGAAAGAGCTCCTGCCCGCACGCAGCAAACTGACACGCGGCCACCACGCAGCGGCAGCATATAAGGACATACCCGCCATCATGGCGAAGCTTCGGGCGAGCGACGCCGTTTCTGCTCGAGCCGTTGAATTTACCGCCCTCACCGCTTCGCGTTCTGGCGAAGTCCGTGGCGCCGTCTGGTCTGAGATTGATTTCGACCAGGCAGTTTGGATTGTGCCGGCCGAGCGTATGAAGGCTGGCCGCGAGCACCGCGTCCCGCTCACTGGCCGAATGCTGGCGATCCTTGAGGCGCGCAAACAGGTGGCGACCGGTGAGTTGGTGTTTGAGGGAGGCAAGGAAGGCGCCGCAATATCAGACACGGCGATGGTGAAAAGCCTGCGCGCTGCGTCGGAGGACAAAACAATCACCCTGCATGGCCTGCGCTCATCATTCCGTGACTGGGCAGGTGATACGACTGGCTACCCCCGCGAAGTTGCGGAAGCTGCCCTTGCCCACGCCGTGGGTGATGTCGTTGAGCAAGCATACCGCCGGAGTGACGCGCTTGCGAAGCGTCGCGCCATGATGGAGGACTGGACCGAGTACTGCGAAAGCAAGGTTTCAACAGTTTCAAAATCTTGACAAATTTGTAAAAACAGTCTATTAAATGAGCGTCGCAATTGTGGTGGTTGCGGCATTCGGCGGGGTGGTGCCCGCCAAGACGCAGCGCCGGCAAAGCCGGCTGATTGGCGCCCTGCGCCAGCAACCTCCCCGGCAATGGCCGGCAGCCGAATCTCTTCAAAAATCTTCGTTCCATTTCACGCCATGACTTTGTCTTGGCTTCGAGGAGACACCATGACCATTCCAGCGAATGACAACAAGCCGCGTCTGATGACGCCGAAAGAAGCGGCCGCCGCAACGACCATGTCGCGCGTGCTGCTTGCCCGCATGTCTAAAGAAAACCGATTCCCCCAGCCCGTGCAGATTGGCTTGAAGCGCATCGCCTACGTCCGCGCCGAGGTTGATGCCTGGATTGAAACCGCTATTGGTGCGAGGGCGGCCGCATGAATTCCGTTCATGATTACCTTGGGGCATTGAGGGGCAAGCGCAGAGATCTAGTCGTGCGGGCTGCTGAGGCAGGAGAACTTGCCTCAAGTCTCAAAGAGCTGGCGACCATTCAGCTGGCCATAATTGCTTTTGAGGCAGTTGCTTACGAGAAAGAGGCCGCGCACCATTTTGACGCGGCCATGTCCGAGTTCAAGCTGACGCACGGCGTCGCCTAATCCCCCCTCACCAACTACCACCACATGCACCGTCCGGCGCTGCCGGCGAAGGAGAGACCATGCCGGATGTAGATAAATTGATCGTCGACAACGTTGTCTTCAGTGATGTCACCAACAGTGGAAAGACATCTGAGTCTGTCTGCGCGAACGTAAGATATTTAGCCAAGTGTATTCTGGATGCCGATGAGAAGGCCGTCTTCAGCCTTGGGTATGGAGGAGGAACAGCTCGCAACGTTGCTCTCTACCTGCGTCGAGCTTTCGAAAATGCTGAAGGCATCCACCCAAAGCCGTGAATAACCGCAAGTAATCGAATCGCCAGTCCACAACCAACAACCCGTCGGCATCCGTCGGCGGGAACGCATTCGTGCACTCTCCTGAAAGGATTGAGATGGACCACCGATCGCTCAACGATGACGATATCGAGCGTCTAACCGACTACATGACCGCTGGCGCGTATGTGCTCAAGACAAAGAACGGTTTTCGCATTCCCGGTCTTGTCGTCGACCAGTGGCGAGAACATGGGTTTGCCGTCCTGCGCACCAATGCCCTGGCTGCGCGCTACGGCGTCGGCCGCAAAACCATGTGGAACACCATCAAGGGTGCGATCGATGCCGGTTTCATCAAGGAGATCGGGCGAACTGAGGACGGCCGCGCGATGTACGTTCCTGTCGTCGAGCGTGGCGATGAATGGCGGGCAGCACATGATGCACGGATGGCGAAATATGAGCAAGCCTGATCACGCTGGCGGTCCCGTCGACCGTATCGAGCTCCTTGGGGCTATCATTGACGATGAGCGCGTGCGGCTCATCCACATCAAGACCGCGCGCCACATTCTCAAGCGCTATTACCAAAAGCATGGCAACGCGCGCGCCAGTGTTAGCTTCCTGCAGCAAGCCACCGGCCTGACAAGGGGCAGCGTCGCAAGCGCAACAGAGGATCTTGTTGCCTGGGGTTATTTCACCCGTGTCATGGGTTCCGGCAAACGGCCCTCCGAATATCACCCGAACTTTAGCGTCCTACAGTCCCCGGACGCTACTAGCGTCCTGCCGTCACAGGACGAAACAAAATCAAGCGTCCTACAGCCACAGGACGAGATCGTCCTACGGTCACAGGACGCTAAATCTGTTAGTGTCCTACAGCCGCAGGAGCAAACTCATTTACTTGTCTCGGCTACAGCCAGAGACAAAGTAAATACATCCGCAACGGGCACGGGGTCGGGCCTGTCGGCCGCCCCGGCCTGTGCGTCTGAAGATCGCGTGATGACCATTGTATCGAGCCACATTGAGCACGACGAAGACGACGGCTCGGACTGGCTTCGGCTGGATATGGAGACCGACGACGGCCTAACAGAGCCATACGCCATCTGCGTTCAAAGCGACGAAGATCAAGCAATGCAGGAACGCGGCATGAAAAAGCTAGAAATGCTGGCAACCGCCCTAGGCATAGACCAGATCAACGCGCCGGGCGACGTGGTAGGCAAGACGCTGGTTCTTACGGCAAGCGACGACTTCCTTCCCTTGGAGGCCGCATGAAATATTTCGCCCGCATCAATGCCATAGCCAACCGTCTCGAGCGGTTGGCGCCGAGCCACCGCGACCCGTTTCGCTTCCATGAAGAAAAGTCCGAACTGGTACATGAGCTCCGGAGGCTGGCCGACGAAAGCGCCGGCCTCCGTGCTGCCAACGACAAACACCAAGGGCTTTGCCCCAGGTCACTACATATGCATGTGCAATGAATGCGGAAAGCGGTTCACTGGCGCAAAGCATTCATGGAGGTGTCAGGGGTGCGAGTCCGCGAAAGAGGCCAGCAAGTAGTCCGGCATTCCCGGACTACTGAATCCATGCAGAAAGTGCATTAGTTGAAGGGGGTGTCGACCCTAGCTCGACGTCCTTGACAGTTTCAGAGGCCCCAACTTTTGTACAAATCGTCGTTATAACAACGCCATCCTTGAGCCCGATCGGCGGCAGACAGTTGTCTAAACTGCGGTGGCCAACTGGTCATAGCGTGCTTTATTGGCTTCAGCTTAAATGGGACATGGACGACGCATTTGTCGCGGATGATCGGGGGGCATAATGAGTCCTGCTCTCTGCTATCATTCAAGTTTGCGGCAATGATCGGCAGATCCATTGAAAGAGCCAATTCCATCTCCCACCGGACAAAGCGGTACAGATTTTTTGTGCTGTCCCCAATTAGCACTAGGACAGCACCTGACTGCTCCATCCGAGCCCTTAGGTTTTTTTTCACGTACTCCTCGTTTTGGGCTCGACTGGTCATGTTGTCGAGGTCATGGGCGTTGAAAAAGGTGAAGTCGACGTTCGGGAGCGCGTTCCAGCCCTTCATGAATTGATAGGCCCAGGCATCGTTATCGCCGTCGAAAACGACGTACGTTGGATAAGAATATGACACACTAACCCCCATGGTGCTGTCGAGCAGACCATTGAGTGTGCTCGCGTGAAAACGCCAATTCCGCCTCGTTTACGGCAGCCGAAAAGGCAGCGTTGGTGCGGGCATCGGCAATTAAACTCTCGGTTAATCCGATTTCTTGAGCTGTGAGGCTGTAGGCAGCTGCCAGCTCGTTGAACTTCTTAATCTGCGTCCATCCCACGATGGCCGAGGCCACGACTACCAGCGGCTCTGTAGGCCACCCCACGTTAGAGGGATCCACAATTCGGGTGCCTACAAAGAACAGGCCCATTGCATACGCCCCACAGGAGACCCAAAACCACACTTGGGCTGCCTTCTTGTTCGATGCTGCCTTTTTCTCGTACCAAGCTCTTTGGTCTGAAACTCTATTCTTGAGGTAGAAGGCTTTTCGATCCTCTAGCGCAAACTCTCGTATCGTCTGCATTTCGTTGGGCAACTGGTCGCCGGTCGCTTTTAGCCCTCCCAGAGCTTCGCTCATTTCCCGGTTCGAATTGAGGACATCCCAAATCAGTGCGCGAAAGTCTCTTCGGGCGTCCGCGCTTCTGTCGTCGTCGAATGGCTCTGCGCGCATCGCGAAACGCCAAGTCAGCGTTTTCACCGATTCCGCTAGCGCTCTTGCGCGATACCAGGTCTTCTCGGGCTTCTTGAGCGATCTGTAAGCCATCAATGCCATCGATGCCATCAAGACCCCGGCATAGCCGATGTAATACAACCGCGCGTCGCTCAACCCTAGGGAAAAGATTGCAGCTAGAAACAGCAAGAAATATTCGAGCCTGATTAGCCAAAGGAATTTTCTTTGGCTTGCATTCGACGCCTTATCTGCACTTTCAAATAAAACAGGAAATTTCATCAAACCGCCGCCCAATTTAGTAACTTATAGTAGCATGTGATTACTAATTCGCGCTTGGTCGACACTCACTATCCACAGGAATGAGCGTAGCGCCGCTCTAGCGGCTGCAACAATTCCTTCGCAAAGTCAAGAAAATCTTGACAAATTTGTAAAATCGGTCTAAGGTTTAGTTCGCTGATTTCCGGCGCCTCCACCCAATGACATGCCCTCTTTTGCAAGGTTACGAACCATTGAGTTTGCCAACCAGTCTGCGCACGCTTTCGGCTCGCAATGACGCCGAACGATTTGCAAACAAACTCCTCGCTGCCAACGACAACAGCGGACCGAGGGGCCGAACTCCTGTTTACCGGGGCGGGCGCCCTGCGTTTAGTTGGGCCGCAAAGAAAGATCAGTACGGGGCGGCTTGCATGTGGCTCATTGCGCGGCAGCGGCTGCCTATGTCGATGATTGCCGCCAACGACAACGAACCTCAGCAGGGTGGCCTTGATACTCGGCGAAACGGCACGGCTCGCGGCCAGGTCAAGCCTAAGACGAACCTCGGCGCGCACCTGGATTTGCCTGCCGTGATACCGCCCCTAGGATCTGCAGATCCTCAGCCCGTCAAGCCCTGCGGATTTACCCGTCTCGACATTCTGCCGCAGAACGATGTCGATGAGCTATCCGACAACTTCCGGGCGTTTGGCGCTTGCGCCGATGCAGTAGTCGAAGGCGCGATATTCATAGGAGCTGAATCGGGACTAGGGACACCTAGGCCAGGCAAGTCTAAAGGCTCGCCACTTCGGGTAGACGATCCAAACTTCGATGTACCGCCTTCAGATATCGATTATGTCATTGAGCTCTTGCTGGCCGGCGAAACAGTTTCAGGCATTGGAAATGCGTTCGGCGCCAAGGGCAGATACAGAGACAAGAAGGGCGCCGCTCTTCTTCGGGCCACGATGGATTGGGCGAAATCTCAGATCGAGCAAACTAATTTCGGACCACGTGTTACAAATTGAGTGACGTCGTTTCGCTTATAATATGATCCTTCAAAGGTCGCTTCGGCGGCCTTTTTCTTTTCCCATCATCGTGACCGCGGATGAACCGGCACTTTGAAATCCTGACGCCGTCCCCGTCGTCAGTGATCCGGCCAACGCACCCCGCTCCGGCGGGTGTGCGAGCTTGGCCTGATTTTTTTTAAACACCCGGAAAATTCATTTCAAAAAATGAAAGGAGGCGACCGTGCGCAAAGCCGCGGCATGTCTTGCCCTATCCAAAACACTTGGCATCGGCCTCGGTCGCGTCACTTCACTGGCCCAGCGCGCATCTGACGCCGGTGTCCTACCTAAGGCCGTGGGACGTACCTACCCGCCACTTTCCGCTGACCAAATGGCGCGGCTGCTTATCGCCGTCCTTGCTGACAACGGGCTCGGCACCGTAGGCGAAAGCGTCGATAAGTTTGCCAGTATCCATTCACCAACGCTCTGCATGTCGCTCGTCGAGGCCATTGCCGCTGCGTTCGATGGCGGACGGACAAACCCTTTTGCCCCGGTCATCAAGAGCATTGTGCTGCGAAACGATCTGGAAAACCCCGGCGTTGACATCCTTGCGGACGTCGGCGGCCACGGCGTTCACGCCGTTTTCGGCGCAACGCAGGCAACCGGTGCTGTGAAGCAGGCCCTTGTTGCGGGCCCCGCATTCGAAGCGCTGGCGAGAGAATGGCGGGCTGCGCAATGACGTCTGAAGTTACGCGCCTGCTCGCAGAAATTCGAGAGGATGTAGCAACGAGGAAGGCCGAAGTCTTAGCCAACCCCGTTGCCGCTGTATTCGAAGCAACCACCCATAAGCACCGAACAGCCGAACAGATCGCTGCGCATCGCGATCTATACCGGCAAGCAAAGCGGCACGTCGTCGAAATCGACACATGGAATGCCGCCAACACAGACAAACCCGCACGAACGTATCTGCCGCACATGCTGGCCTACCTCGGCGCGTTCTCCTATGTCGAAAAGGACACCTGAATGACTGACAATATCGCTACCAAAATCGAGCAGCTTGGTTCTGCTTTCAACACCGCCACAACCGACCTGTCTGAGAGAATTTCCGGACTTGAAAAGAGCTTCGCCCGTATGGACGGCCACGCCAACGACAACTTCGCCACCGGCGAAAGCCTGGCAACTGCTCTGGTCAACACGCCTGCGTTCAAGGAGCTCAATGGCGGCGCCAATCGCGGCCGCGCTTATGTCGAATCTGCCGCCATTACCTCTGGCAACACCACCGTCGGCACTGGTCGCTCTCAGGGCACGTCTCTGGTCCCCGCCGATCGACGCCCGGGCATTGTCACTCCCGCCCAGCGCGTTCTCACCGTCCGCGACCTCATTGCGCCAGGCAAGACCACTGCGGGCTCTATCGAATTCGTGCAGGAAACTGGCTTCACCAACAACGCGGCACCTGTCGCCGAGACTACGCAGAAGCCCTACTCGGACATCACCTTCGACCTCAAGACTGCATCGGTTCGGACCATTGCGCACCTCTTCAAACTCTCCAAGCAGATGCTTGATGACGTCGTCGGGTTGGTCTCCTATCTGGATCTGCGCGGCACAACCGGCTTGAAGCTGGTCGAGGAGCAGCAGCTGCTCTTTGGTAGCGGCACTGGCCAGAATATCCTTGGCCTTATCCCGCAGGCGACCGAATTCGACGACAGCCTGCGCCAGACAGGCGATACTCGCGTTGACACCATTCGCAGAGCCATCCAGCAGGTTCGCCGCGCGGAGTACACCGCGACTGGCATTGTCATGAACCCGGACGACTTGGCCGAGCTTGAGCTCACCAAGGATGCTGGTGGTAACTACATCATCGTCGACCCAGTAGAGGGCGGACAGGGCCGCATCTGGCGCCTGCCCATCGTTGATACCACGGCGATGCCAGCAGGCCAGTTCCTCGTTGGCGCACTGGCTACGGCTGCGCAGATCTTCGATCGGCAGCAGGTCACGTTCGAACTCAGCACAGAGAACGACAAAGACTTTGAGCTCAATATGGCGACGGCCCGGATCGAGGAGCGTCTTGCCCTTGCGGTCTATCGTCCTGAGTCTCTGGTCACCGGTGGCTTCGAAGCCTAAGCGCCATCTACCTAGGTAGCGTGGGTGTGAGTGGCCACGCTACCAACGGCCTGCTGCTGAGCCCCGGCGGCAGGCCACCCTTTCCACATATAAGGACTAACCAATGCCATCAGGCAAGATCATCAAGTGGATGACCGATCGCGGTTTCGGTTTCATCCAAGAAGACGGAGCGCGCGGTAGCGCCGGTGACTTCGTACACATCACCGCAATGCCAGATACTGAGGCACCACGTATTGGACAGCGCTTCGACTACGACCGCGTGACCGGCATGGATGGCCGCACCAAAGCGGTGAACGTCCGCGAGGTTACGACGTGGGGCGAGGCAGCGTACCTTTAGGTGGCAGGTATGTGGCGCAGTAACAACCGCGCTAAGAGTGCCGATTGGCAACACCTCTATAAGCGCAAGCGCTGGCTCGACCTACGAGAACGGCAGTTGATGCAAGAGCCCCTGTGTCGGTTTTGCCTCGCAACCGAAGAGGTGACCGCCGCCGAGGTCGTCGACCACATCACGAAGCATGAGGGAAACGAAGACCTATTCTTCGACCCCGACAATCTTCAAAGCCTTTGTCGCCATCATCATGACAGTGCCAAGCAGGCAATGGAACGAGGGCGCAAGGTTTTCGCTTGCGGTGTGGACGGATACCCCATCGAGCTAGGCTAGGGGGTGGAATTGAAGTGACCGTTCGCTCAGCCACGGAGCGGCGCGGGAAGGCACTTTTAATGCAAACACAGATTTTTGCCTCGCGCGTGCGCAAGCGCGCGCGTGAGAAAACATTGGATTTTTTCGCCTGATACGGGGCTTATCGAAACTCTGAAAGTCGCCTTTTTCAGGGACCGGCCGGGGTCATTCGCGTGCATATTACCCCTAGTTTTCGCTTGGGCTTTCCTCATCCTCGTCAGGGACCGTTTCCAGGTCTTTGCAAAGCGCCCTCGCCTGTTCTGCCAATGCGGCCAGCTGCGCCGTAATCTCTGCCAGCGGCAGGCCCTCAACCCGTTCTTCCATTGCATCCCTCCTGCATTTCGTCGGTGACGAACGCAAATTGGTGCAGCCTGGTTCCCTGCTAGATTTTCATGCGTTGCTGCGCGAGCTCCTCGTACAGGTTACAACGCTCCGCAATTTCTTGGTAGAGTCGGCTGTATATGCCAACATTGTGTATCGCAGCAGAGAGCACGCCTGGAGGCAACGTTTCAGGGACCAGTTCTGCCTCGAACCTTGCGTAGTCAAAAAGACAGGAACAGCGGGCATAAACCTCTAGGGCATCTATTAGGTGAGATTCCATCGTGCTTTTGGACGGCGATTGCCCGCCAGCTTTATCTCGCGCTGTGCCGCGCAACCTCGCGCTCTGAACCTGAAGCTTCGACGCGAGTTTTGCGAAAACCATACCTGCGGCATGATCGCTCAACTCAACCATCTCCTTCAATACAGCAACCGGCGTGTCTGGAACTGAAGGGTACACGGGAAGCACAACGTCTTGTGGCAATCGATCTTCACCGCATCGGAGAAGCAGACCGTGGGTCAGCTGGGCGCACGTGGTCGAGTAGTCACATAAATTGCTCAAGGAAAGCGACAAAACGGAACGAGCTGCCTGCAATTTTGCGAGCCGCCTCTCGTCTTCTAGCGACCGCTCCTGCTCAATCTGATCTCTCACCGCCCTAACGCTGACATAGGCAGCCGCCACTGCCGCCAGACCGGTGACAAGGGTTGTATCGATCCAACCCAAGCGGCCTACTTTGCTCATCGCATCGCCAATCATAACCGGCCATGATCGCTCATCTAGCGCGATCTCGCGCCCGACAGCGAACAGCAGCAATCCAACAAGAAACCCAACAGCAGCGGCGACCGATTTTTTCATCCTCCCATGAAGCGCTCAATCCTGAGTCGCGTCGATGCAACCCGCCTAAAATCCACAAGGAAAATCAAAATGACCACAGCACAGCCCTTTGCCATCATCGAAGAAGACTTCGCCGACGGCACTTACAAATTCGCACTGACCTGGGACTTGGCGAGCGAATGGGAAAAAACCACGGACCGATCGCTCTATGCCACTCTGCTCCAAGCAATGCGCACTGGCATCGTCGGCCTGAACGACACGCGCGAGCTGGTACGCTTGGGTTTGATTGGCGGAGGCACGGCACCGAAAGAGGCGCTGAGGCTGGTGCGCACCTACGTTGAAGAACGTCCGGCCGCGGAGAACTTCGGTCTGGTGATCAATCTGGTGGACGCACTCTACCACGGCAAGGGTGTGGCCGATCCGGATGAAGGAAAGCCAGCCGAAAGCGCCGGCGACGTCGATGGCTAAAGTCCAAGGCTGGGACCGCCTAAAGCGCCGTCTCGAAAAGATACCCAAGGCCGTGCGCGAGCAGACGCAGCCGTCAATCACTTCCGCTGCCGATGATGTGGCGGAAGTGATCAGGGCTTTAGCCCCGAAAGACGATGGCGATTTGCGGGACAGCATCGAAGTCACCGGCGGCGGGCAGTCAACTCCGCCCTATAGTCTGCCTGGACGATCTATGGTCGTTCCAGAGAACGCCGCCATGATCACGGCGGGTAATTCCAAGGTCAGGTACGCGCACCTCATCGAGTTTGGCACCCGCGCGCATATCGCCGGCGGCCAGTTCGAAGGCGCAGAGATACCCGCCATACCCGCGCACCCATTCTTTTTTTCGGGTTTTCGCACAGCAAAGAAAAAGGCTGGCCAGAAAATCAAGCGCGCGATGTCGAAGGCGATAAGGAGCAAAAAGAATGGCAATTGAGTATGAACGACTTGCCGTCATGCTCGAGGCCCGCGTTGCGGATTTCGAGAAGAAAATTGCTGGCGCCACGCGCAATGCCGAGCGCAATTTCAAGCGGATCGAAACCACTTCTGCCAGAATGCAGGCCCGCCTGAATTCGACCTATTCGGGGATCGCCGCCAGTGCGGCGAAAGCCTTCGCCCTTATCGGTGGTGCCCAAGGCTTTCGCCAGCTATCGGACAGCGGAACGCGCATCACCAACTCCCTGAAGGTAGCGGGCCTCGCCGGCGAAGAACTTGAAGGCGTGTATCAGAAGCTTTTCACGGCGGCGCAGAAGAATGCCGCGCCGCTAGAAACGTTGGTGCAGCTCTACGGCCGCGTGTCATTGGTGCAAAAAGAGCTGGGCGTCTCGTCGGACGAGATTATCAGCCTGTCCAGCAACGTTGCACTTGCGCTGCGCGCGTCTGGCCAGTCCAGCCAAGAAGCATCCGGCGCGCTATTGCAGCTTTCGCAGGCCCTAGGCGCCGGCGTAGTTCGCGCTGAGGAATTCAATTCGATCCTCGAAGGTGCGCCTACTATCCTGCAGGCCGCTGCCGCTGGTATCAAGCAGGCCGAGGGCTCAGTGGCGAAACTTCGGCAGATCATGCTCGAAGGCAAGCTTTCCTCAAAGGCGTTCTTCGACGGTATCAATGCTGGCGCACCAGTGCTTGAACAAAAGGTTGCCGGTGCCGTCCTGACGGTTGACCAGCGTCTTGAGAACCTTCGCACGGCCCTGACGAACTCTGTCCGCAGGTTCAACGAATCCACGCAGGCAGCAAACACGTTCGGCTCGGCCATCGACAACATGGCGAACTTCGTCAACAGCGTCGACATGGATGGCCTGGCTTCCGATATTCAGTACGTTATCGAGAAGCTGAACGCTGGTGCGAAAGCAGCTCAGGACTTCGCCGAATGGGTAGGAAAGGCGAGCGGCCTTCAGAACATTGGTCAAGGTGCTATTAGCGCGTTAGACAGCGATGGCGATGGCAAGCTATCAGTTCTCGGTGGCGCGCTGACAGTCAATTCAACCGTTAAAGCCAGCGACAAGCTCGTCGACAACACCCAGAAGCGGCTAGACCTCGAAAAGCAGATTGCTGAGATCAAGGCCAATCCGGCCAACGTTCTCGGCCAGGCTGAAATCAGGCAGCTTGAGGGGCAGATCAAGGCCCTACAAGAAGCGCAGACCAGAACCGCGTCCAGCATCATTCAAGACGTGCTGAATGACAAGCCGCTGAAATATCCCACCAGTGCGCCCTCTATTGTGGGAGGCGGCGGAGAGACCAAAACCGTCAACGGCAAGAAATTCACGCCGATCGACATCACGGACAAGCAGTACCAGGTCACAGCCGACAAAGACGGCAAATCCAGCAGGAAGCGTGCTGATGAGTATGCCCGCGAGGTTGAGCAGATCACGAAGCGAACCGCGGCTCTGAACGCTGAGACGGCAGCGCAGGCTGGTCTTAATCCCCTCCTCAATGACTACGGGCATTCCATCGAGTTCGCCCGCGCCAAACAGGAACTCCTAACCGCTGCCCAAGAGGCGGGCGTAAAGATCACGCCTGAACTTACGGCCAGTATCGAGGATCTAGCAGCAGGCTACGCGAACGCTGTCGTCGAGTCCGAGCGGCTTTCCGAAAAGCAGGATGAGATCCGCCAGCGCGCTGAAGAGGCGATGGAAACCGCCAAGGATGTTACGCGAGGCATGATTGACGGCTTCATCGAGGGCGCCAGTGCGGCAGACATTTTGGCCGACAGCCTGAAGAAGATTGGCAACGCCCTTATCAACGACGTCTTGAACAACATCTTCAAGATCAACAACGCCGGCGGCGGTGGAGGCGGCCTGTTCAGTCTGTTCAGCGGCCTGTTTAGTGGTGGCAAGAGCAGCTTTCCTTCGGCTCCTGGCGGCCTTTATTCTGAAGGCGGATACACCGGCGACGGCGGCAAGTACCAGCCTGCCGGGCTCGTGCATAAAGGTGAGTATGTCTTCGACAAGGCTGCGGTCAAAGCTGCGGGCGGTCCTGCCGCACTGGAAGCAATGCGCCGCAATCTAAAAGGCTACGCCAACGGCGGCTACGTCGGCACGATGCCTTCGGTGCCGGCGCTGCGCGTGCCATCCATACCGGATATGAAATCCATCGCTGGTGGCGGTGTGGGCGGCGCGGTTAACGTGAATTTCTCTCCCGTTTATAACGTGCAGGGCACCGGCCCCGAGATCGCACAGCTTCGTGCGCAAATGGCCAAGGACAAAGCAGAAATACCGCTTAGAGTGGAAGCGGCAGTTAGAGACGCTCGGAAAAGGAACGTGAAACTATGATTGACGAATACAACAGACGACTTTTGACGGTTGAGGGAGAAATGTTCGCCCTCAGAAACGCGACGCATCTTATCGCATCGATTTTGCGCGAAACATTGCCTGATCAGGGCGTGATATTCGATGAGTTTCTGGAAACGGCAATAAGCTCCTACCGCAACGAGCTGCCATCTGATGAAAGAACGACCGTGTATCTTGAGGCTGCAATAAAGGCCACACGCGGCCTAATGGGCGCCCCAAGTGTGACGCCGACTCTCTCCGTGATCGAGGGCGGCAAAAAGGAAGAATGAGCCTTGGGGCAGCTGAAATGCGGGTGTCAGGTCCGCGCAGAAGCGAAACGTGAAGCTGTGACGGCAGAGCTTCAGAAACTTGTTGATGACCGATTGATCTCGCAAATCTTCTCCACGCCCTTAGGGCGTGGATTTTCTAGGCGAGTTTTCGCTTCGTCGGATTGGCCGGATTATGTGCTGAAAATGCCACTGAACAGCGATGGCTCAAACGCACGGGAATGGAACAACTGGACCATTTGCAAGGACGGCAGTCTAAGCAAATGGCTGGCGCCTTGCGTTGCTTATTGCCCAGACCAGGATCTCTTGCTGATGGGGAAAACAAAACCGATTCCTCGCCACTTCTGGCCCCAGTTCATTCCGGCCTTCTTTGGTGACGACCACAAAGGAAACTTTGGTTTCTTCCGGGGAATATTTGTATGTCACGACTATAGTGAGCTCGATCTTACTGGCTTTGGTTGGCGGCAAGCACCATGGCGTGGACGACGTGACGGCCTCTCTAAAAGGTGGCGCGTTGAAATGCATCAGCCAAAAATTGAAGTCTATGAGACTTACTTTGACAACTACGCTCGTGCAGTTCGGGAAAGCGGGATTGCCTAAAGCGTCGCCCCACTCCACCGGTAAAGCGCCTCGCTGAAAGGTAGGCGCAGCAGTGATTCTGCCGCAACACCCCATCCGCAAGCGGATGACTGTCCTAGGCAATAGAACGCGCCAACGTGACTAGATTTTTTTGCGGATTTTTGACCGTTAACAGCATCTCTTCCAGCGAAGAAGCTGCTAAGCTGTATCACGAAAAACGGACTAAGTCAACCGATTGTTGATATTGACGGCGCCGTCAAGTTGACCATATTCGAAGTGTACGCGAGACGCGGTAATTAGCCAAGGCCGTCCTCCCCGCAAGGGTGTAGAGCATTTCTGGGTGTTTGGCGCCCAGGCGTACAAAGACCCCGCTCCGGCGGGGTTTACTTTATCCGGCGAGCCCTTTTCGCGCGCCGTCGATACTCACTCGCGTGGACGGGGTGAAACGTGCTCACCCATATTTCATTTTTCAACTGAACTCCTTTGAGAACCAGCCGATAAAGCCGGTTCTCGATCTGGGAGAAGAACTGGATGCAGTTCGGCTCTCGGTCGGTGTATGCTTCCCCATATTCCAGAATGGTGGGAATGTGGGCAAACGCCATTTCGGCCGTCCGGTGCTTAAATCTGATCTTCTTTACATAATCGGGACTGATCCAGATCGAAACAGTGGACACGCCGATCAAAACCGAAAGCGTAGGGTTCAGCCCACATATACGCACCGGCCTATCGAATGCTCCTATTGCAAGAAGGTGCCATTCATCTTCATTTAAGCTCAATATTATCCCGCCAAAGCCAGCCGTGATTATGGATACGCGTGAGCCGGAATAATAATACAGGAATCAGGCCGGCAACGTGCAATGGAATCACAATCCACAAAGCTTTGGCAACTACCGCGGGATACTGCCAGTTTGTTCGCGTTAGGTTCTTTTATGTGGAGCGAGAGCCTAGCTGTCCGGCCACCAATGACTAATTATCTCGAAACGGGCCGCCGGTGAACCGAAACAGTGTTTCGCTATAGGGTAGTCGCAGCAGGATTTTACCATTCTCAGCTATCGCGCCGAGGGCTGCAGCTCGACAAAGAAGGCTTACTCCGCCTTGTTGCCTGTTGCACATGGCATCTGGGCTATCAATCAATCGAACGTTGGCCAGGCCAGCAACCACTATTGTTGTGCCTTCGGGAAGCGCGCCGATCGGCTGAACAACAATAATCCTAACGCCACCCAGCCATACGCCTATTGATGCGATAAACACTACCGCGAGCGCCAACAGCAATTTCATTCTTGCCCCCCAGACCTATGGGAGCAAGATGGTTTAGCCTGCCAAGATGGTCAAGGCTTAATGGTCACCCCGTAGCCTTGGGCAGTATCTCCGGTAGCGATGAACATGACGCCGGCATCTTCAAGGGCCGACTGGATATCGCGCAAAGTCCTGTCGTACGGCGTGGATTTTTCACTTTCGAAGTTTGCCAGCGTGGCTCGGCCCACTGCTGACGCCTTGGATAAGTCATCTTGCGACCAGTTAATTAGGGCACGCGCTGCCCGGCATTGTGACGCCGTAATAGACATTTTGTATAACTCTATCATTTTTGTGTTGACTTACGACCAACTCGATGTATTTTGTATCGTGTTATAGCGAAACAATCGCTTCGCAGCAACCGAGGAGAACGTTGAAATGACGCATGCCAGCAGAAGACACGAACCTGCGCGGAGCAATGCCAGAGAGCAGTTGCCGCGCGCGCTTGTCGGAAGAAGACGACCAACCTTCCTTGAGCATGATATTGCCGCCGCTCCCCAGGCGGCACACTACTACAGACCATCCCAAGGCCAGAACCGCTGCGCCATGGAGATTGATGGTGAGCGCGTTTTGGTGGATGTCAGCACGTTCACAAACATGAAGAACGAACGGGCTGTCGTCCTGCGCCATGATGGCAGCATCGGTATTGAGCTGGTCTCTACTGAAGACGACTACCCTCGCCCTTACGGAACAAGATCTGCTTTCGGCCAGAGCTATAGAAGCCCTCACGGCGGAACCATGCGCGATTGTTTAACGGTCGTTGGTAAGGTTATCGATCCTGAAATCTTTCATGGCGTCACGATCGACGGAGAGCCGTCATGACGTGGCAGCAAACCTACCCTGAAGGCTCGACCGTATTGATCGGTCGCGACAGTTACACGGCCAAGCACAATCCCCACTTTCCCGGCATAGATCTATATCAGGGGCGCTTGCGCGTCATGACGGTTTGCCCCGATTATTTGCCGCAGGTCGCGACTGGAGTGATGATCGAGGGAGAAGCACGATGACCGGCGCTGCCCGAGAAGCTTCCGAAAGATCATTCCTGCGAAGGATGACTTCGCTATACGCAGAACTTGATACCGTCTGGAGCCGGCACGGTGAATTGCCTGACGAAGTTAGTGACGCCATCGTCGACGCTGCAGGGCTGCTGTGTGACGCGATTATCAATGCCCCGATCAAAAGCGAGGAGGACATTGCTCGCAAGCTTCGGTTCGCCGCGGACCTCGTGTCCAGCAAAGACGGGGTAATGTTAGCCGAGCGCCCAGCCGTCGAGCGAGCGCTGCACGACCTGATAGCATTTCGGGAGGCAGAACTGCGCGTTGACGAGCGCCTCCTCGATCGACTTCAGTTAGCATCCGCACACCACTAGTTCCCTGTGCCAGCCTTGCATTCGGGCTGGCCAATTTGCCGCAGCGCGCCTTCGGGTTGCGCGCGGTCTTTTATTCCAGTTGCCGATACCCCCGGCCTAAGAGGCCTCACCAGCTGCACCACGCGCTCCACCACTGCGCGGGCCGGGGGTGGTAATCAATCGACCGAGGAGACCTTCATGATTTCAGCGATCCTATGCGTGACAATAGCGCTGGTTGTCGCAGCCTCAATCTTGATGATGATATTGATGGTTGCCGACGAGCACCCGAACGGCGCAACGGTTAAGTCAAGCATGTGGACAATGATGGGAGCGGCGACGGTATTAGGCGGCCTATTGATTGGAATGATGCTTGTGCAGGCCGCGAGCGCTATCTGATTTCCACGTCACCACGCGCCTACGATGCCCGCCAGAATCACCAACTGGCGGGTTTTCGCTATCTGGACGACATATCCACAACGGAAAACTCGCCGGCCAAGTTATGGCAAGCGGCGAAAAAATCAAAATTATGCAATGAAAACAAGGGTTGTGGCGGAGAGGATGGGATTCGAACCCACGATACGCTTTTGACGTATACTCCCTTAGCAGGGGAGCGCCTTCGACCACTCGGCCACCTCTCCGGTAGAGGGGTTACTAACCGCAAAGCCCTTGTCCTGCAAGGGCTTTTTTTCATGTCTATTCGTTTGTTCTCCTATTTTCTTCGATACGTGAAAATGCGGCTTGTGACGTGAACAAACAACGATTTACGCCAAAAAACATCCCATATTTAGACCATAGGCGTTTTCCATATGTGCTTATTTCGTTCACACTACCTAAAAACGGACCATAATTACCGTACCGACGTGTATATATAATGAGAGACGGTTTTTGGCATGAATCCTGTTTGCGACATCGCGAATCAAACAAAAAACCCCGCCGTGGTTAGTGGCGGGGTTTTTGTGTTATAGCGGCGGCGGTTCCCATTTCGGATCCATGATGGCAGCCGCGATCTTTTCTGGCTCATCTTCATTCAAGTTGCAGCCGGAAATGTCCTCCAAATAGCGGCGGGCAACATCGGCGCATCGTTCACGCTCGGCGAGGATGGCTGCCGCAAATACCTTGCGAGCATGGCTGTCTGTTATTCCCGCGTTGGCGCAGATCGATGCCGCTACCGCAGTGATGTCATCTGGAATACCTCTCACGCCGCATCCTCCATGCGCCAATCCAAGAAGATACCCAACTGGCGATGAAGATCGACAATATCACCAATGTTGTGAATCTCGATATCCGGGCGACCACACCCCGCCTCGCTCTCGTGGCTGCCCGCGATGCCACCACGACCGACAAGTCGCCAAACCACACCACCCAGCTTGCGCACCTCATCCGCTTCATTCGGGAAACGGCAGTCATCGACGACAACACGGCCGCCAAAGGCAAGCACGCCGTCTACGCGTGAGCGCCAGAGATTGGTCCAGAAGTCCTCTCCCATGCACTTGCGTCCCCACTCAGTGCCGAGCGTCTGCATGGCATGCCTTGGCGTGTATCCAGATAGCATTGCAAGGTCGGTCTCTTTGTGAGCGCCCTCGATGTGACCTTCGCTCAGACCGATCGCCCGCAGCATGTCTTTCAACGGGCCTGCGAACTTCACCAGTTGGTAGCCGTGCTTCTCGACCAGGTACTTGCTGGCCGTGCTCTTACCGCTGCCGGCAAGGCCGGTGAGCGCAATGACGGGCGGCAAGATAGATGTGCTCGCCTTTCCGATTGCCGCGCCGAGTGCGCGCAGCTCGATAGGAACGTTATCATTCGCCGGTACGGCTGTGAGGCAGCCTGTGTCTTTGGATGTCAGGGTCTCGCCGAGAGTAAAAGACGCACGGAAATCCACCAAAGCTGAAGCATAGGCAGCGCGGTTCTTTTCAGCGAGTTCGTCGAGCTTGTCCAGAATGTTGGTCATAACGTTTCCTCGATCTTCTTCTCTTCCTCGACTTTCGGCTTCACCACCGGCCTGAACCGGCGCAGCGCGAACGGTGGATCCTCATCGCCGAACTGCGGACACACGCCACGGTTCACGCCCGCCAGCCTGATGCCAGCGTAGTCACCGCCGAGATACGAGCGGCACATGCCGACCCAAGTTGCTGTGTAGGTCTCCCCGGCACGAATGCCGAGGTATTGCTCTGGAAGGGTAGTGTCGTCGATGCAGATTACTTCGTCGCCGGGTTTGATGGTCATGGTGCCAACGCTCCGATGATTTTGATTGCCTCACGTAGGTCAGCGGCATACTGCCGATCGCGCTTAGCCCCGTTGTGGTGGTCGAGGAACATGCGAACCGCGAAGGTGTTGTGGTTGCCCTGCCCGGCGTTGAATAGGTCCATCTGCGGCTTCAAGGCGTCGGCCACAGCATCGTTGTTTGCGGCACATGCCTCGTCCTCGGCGAGTCGTTTTCTTAGCCGCTCGATAAGGTCGGTCACGCAGCCCTCCCCGCCATAAGCGCATCAAACGTCGCCAGGAATTCCAACTCCGCTTCCTCCGGTGACCAGTACCGCATCTTCACGCCCAGCTCTTTGCCGGCGTACCGCGCATGCCACGGCATTTCACGCAGGTTGACCAGCTCGTCCGCAATGATTCGGTTGTCAGCGTCATGCACTTCGCGCGGCAGCTCCCGGTCCAACTGAAATCGCGCCGCGATAGCCAGCCAGTTGTCCTGCTCAATCGCCCGGTAGTTGATAAGGTACGGCTTGAGCGGTCGCGGAATGTCCACGCAGTATGCTTCAGGGGCATCGTGGAGAAGGCCAGCCAAAGCCACCTCCGGCGCGTGCTTGGCTGCAAGATGACGGGCAATCAGGACAGAATGTTCGGCGACGCTGTAGAACTTGATGCAGTGACCAGCGTATCGGCATTGCAGGCCGAGCGAATGCGCGATGTCTTCGATGTGGACTTCGTGCGGTCTCGGAGACATCGGCCAGTATTTGCGGCCGGTGAACGTTTGCATGAAATCGCCGGTGCGGGGTGGCTCGGCTGGTGTGTTGCGGGTTAGGCCGATGTATTGTCCGTTGTCCTGGGACTGAGGACGGTTGTCGTTGGCGGCAACTGGGGTACACCTTGTGCGCTCTTCGCGCAGCGCCACTGCAGCCTTAAAGGTGGCGATCTTTTTATCTGCGATCTCTCTAGCGTCTATCACTGCAGCGTATGGCATCAAAACGCCTTCCCACCAGCCATAAGCCGGTTTTCGATTTTGTGGTCAGGGCGGTTGGCGTTGAATGCCATCTTCTCGACGACGGCGCCGCCGAGGTCATAGCCGAGGAATGCCGCCAGATCGCCGATCCGGATCATGGCGTCGGCCAGCTCCACCTCAGCCATAGGTCGGTGCGGCAGCTTGTCGTCCATCAGCACTTTACCGGGCCTGGACTTGCGATAGCCCTCCATCGCTTCGCTGATCTCGCTGTGAATCAGGCAAAGCATCTCAGGCACGTTGCGGTCCAGCGCCCTGCCTGTGGCGAGGTCAGTGTACCAGCCTGCTCTACGGCTTGCTGCGTGGCAGTCGGCTGCAAACAGGTTGATCGCTGCGGCGTGGTGGAATTCCACCTCCGCAGCGATTTTTAAAGTCACGACGTTGTCACTCATTCTTGTCTCCTCAGTGGCGGTGGTTGACCGCCAGTTGGTGGCTGGCGGCTGGTTGGGGATTGCTGGGGAAGTCGCTGTATAAATGCTAAAAAAAACCCGAATTTGCCGGTTGTTTCGGTGGTTATCCCCCATTGGCAATTGACCTTCGGCCCGTAGGGAGTCCTTATTGCCATTGTGGTGCCAGCGAATCTTTCACTGGAGCACCAAATGAAGACCTTCCTTAAGTTCAGGCACGGTAAAACCGAAGGTGAAGCGAACAACACTCTCGGAATGTTGCTGCTAACGATCATTGCCGTAACCTACAGGCTTGCACCGTTCATCGCGCTGGGCGCTGGCGGATACTGGCATGTTCGCTAGGGCGTCACGCCACTGCCCTCGCCGACTCATTATCATTGGCGGCATCCATCATCGCAACGCGAACGCGCGAAACTTCGCCATATTCCTTGTGGTAGCTGATCGACTGCATAGACCGGCCAGACAGGAAGCCCGAGCCAAAGTGCCACGCATCCTGCGGCGTCGGCGTCTGGTGAGATTCCGAAATCACCCCGCCGCCCTCAGAAGCGAACTTGCTCGAGTGGTGGATGTGAAAGCCATGGACGAAGCGGTGGCGAGTTGCGCCCCAGTCTTCGGCACGGCGGTGTGCCATGATGCTCGCCATGTCCTTGAGCTTGACCGTGTGGCCATGCGTGGCGCCGATCATCACCTTGCCGAAACGGAACCAGAAGAACAGCGACGGGTCTACGTCGACAGTCACTCTCGGCTCATTGCGATACCAGGCGAGCAGGAAGTATGCGACTGCAACAGACGCGTGCTCATCGTGATTGCCTGGCAAGATGCGGACGGTGACGTGCCCATGCCGCTTAAGGCTGGCGTCGATCGATCGAACGACAAGCCGGCATGCGGTCATCAGCACCTTTTGATACCTGCCGTCGACCTGCAGAACGTTGCCCGAGCGTGCAGTCTTGTTCTCGTTGTTGTCAGAGTGGAGCAAGTCACCGCCACCCAAGACAATCGCATTGGCGGATGGCGGAGTGCGCGCAATCAGGTCTTCAATTGCTGAGCCAATGACATGCTCCGCAATCTTTAAATCCCAATTCGTGTCTGTCTCGCGATGCCATGAGAAGAGTCCGATATGCCAGTCGGCCAATGGCGTCAGCGTCAGCAGATCGTCATAGACGTGCGTCGGCGCGGCGATAGGTTCGGCGGGCTGAACATCACGGAATGCCTCTTTGAGGACGGCGGCGATATCGACTGGTGAGTGTTCCACCGCCGTCTTCTGCCACTGCTGGATAACGCGTCCCTCAGCATCGACGAGCGCGGACACACCTTTGACGACGTGACCGGTCGGGACTTCGAAACGCTCGCCGCGCTCCTGCGTCTGCTGGATATATGTGCCGCTCGGCGTGTTGCTGATACGGCTTATGCGAAAGCCAGGAAGGACAGGCTCTGTGCCCAGAAGGCCAGCTTCGGCAGCGCGTTTGATGCTCTCGGCAAGAGCGGACTTGCCGATGCCAAGCGCGGCGGCAGCCTTCACGAGCGTGCCGTGCTCTCTGTAGGCGTCGGCTCTTCGACGTAGTTCTTCTATGGGTAGAGGCATGCAGTCTCCTCGATGTGGTGGTGAAGGCCGCTTGGTGGGCGGCCTGATGTCACTCTGACAAAGCCGGTGGGTTGGTGGGGGTCACTTCATCTCGTCGTAATCGAGGAAGTATGATTTGCCGCAGACGTCACAGCGGTAGCGCTCGCCATCCATGCCGCCGCCGACTTCCTTCATGTTTGGACAGTCGCGAGTTGATGGATCGGCTATGCCGCAAGGCCGTGGACCTGAAGCCTGCTGCTCTGGTGCGCCCTTAAGACCACGCATCAGGAAAGCTGTTCGCTGTGCGGTCTCGTAAAAGAATTGCCATTCCTCTTGCGTCAGAGGGCGATTGAACCCAATCACGCACTCGGAGCTTTCGGGCTTGTTCCATCCGCGTTCGGCCAAAAGGTCTAGCTTTTTAAGAGACACGACGTTGCTCATCTGCTTCTTCCGCTGTGCTGTGGTTACTTGGTGGGGGTCAGGCGACGAACTGCGCGTCGAGCTTTCGGAGCGTCTGCTTTGCCGCGACCGCTTGCAGATCACCGCCGACGCGGAAATCCATGGCGCTGGTAATCCGCTGGCGAACCTGTTCGCGCGACGGCGTGCCGTTCATGAAGCCGATGCTGTGGTTGAAAACTTCGTTCTCAATCGTTTCGACCTCGACGCAGAAATCGATTGCCGGGTCTGGATGGTGGTCAAATTTTCCGAGTTTCTCTGTCATGTTCCCTATCCTTTGTCTGAAGCCCTATGCGGGGCGGCGCGCCAGTAACTCACAAACCTCAGTCGAAGGCACAACATAGCCATAGCCAACCAGCGAGCCTGAGAAGCCAATCGGTGCGGCCATAACCCCGACTGTGATGCCAATCAGATCGCCGTTCTCTGCAAAGGTTCCGCCGCCTGAGTGGCCCATCACAGTTGTGATGTCTGTCACATAGACCGATTTCCACGGACCTGTTTCGCGTGGCTCGCCGGCGATCTTGCCGTATGCGGCAACGAACTCGATTTTCAGGGGATTGCCGTAAGCAACGATAGGATCGCCCACCTTCACAGCGTGGCAGGCCAGTTTCGCGACGCCGAGGCCGTCCGACGACGTGCGCAGCAGTGCAATGTCATTGGCTTTGTTGACCCAGAGGACATCGGCTTTGCGAAGAGCGCCACCCTTCTCCTTCAACTGGACTTCCTTCGCGTCGCCGACGACGTGCGCAGCAGTGACTATGAAGCCATCGCCGATATGAACGCCGGAGCCGTGGCCGTTTTCAAGCTGGATTTTAACGGTTGCCGTTTCGGTTGCGGCAGATGTTGGCGGAGGAAGGAGCGCGTAGGCGGCCGCAGAGGTCGCGGCAATGACGAGGAATAAGGCAACCAGGAATGCTGTTGGCGTACGCCGCGACGCGGCACGCAGGAATCGTCTGAGCATGATTATCCCCTCTTTCTGGCGACCGTGCGCCGATGTGGTGGTCTCGGTTGGTTGCCGAGCGGCTGGTGAGGCCGACAATCAAGCTATACTGTTTTTACAAATTTGTCAAGATTTACGGTCGCCTCAGAATCCCGATTGACTCTTTAGAGTATGAGAACATAATAAGAACATTATGTCTCACAAGATGCGAACACAAGCAATGAAACAGTACAGATTTCAGGCTGGGCGCTGGATCGTAACAGTGCGCGCGCCGACCTTTGCCCACGCTAAAATAGCCGCCGCAGCAAAGCTGGATCAACGGGCAGCGAAGCTTTTTGCTAGTCCGCCTGCATGCGGCTGGAAGCTTGAACGACTAGCAGACACCACCAGAGGATAGTCCTGTGCGCCCAGAAAGGCGAGAGCCGGAAGCCGACCCGGTTGACCACATCATTGCCTGGCACGACGGCGACAGCCGTGCCGCGATAGAGACCCTGATGGAGGACATCCAGCATTTGCGGATGCAGCTTGCGCTGGCGACCGCCGCGATGGGCAGAGGTTTTACGAGAGGCTGGCTACCGAATGAAGACCGGGATGACAGCAAACGATAACGCATACGATTACAAGGAACTTGATCGGAAGAGAATATGGGTCATCTGCGAGGACTGTGAACTTCTTCGATCATTTGATGGCAACGCAGTAAAAACGGAATTTGCAGCGACACCGGCCCCAAGCCCTCTCCGTATGATCGCACAGAAGCTTATAGGCTGCCCGAAATCGAAGGAGGACTTCGGGCCGCGATGCAGGATGAGCTACTATTGGACCTCCGAGGAACGATCAGCGAAGGCGGTGCAGGAAGAAGAGTCTGCCGGTGTGCGAGTGTTCGATCTTCGCTCTTGGGAGGTTGTTGTGGCAGGTTGTGGATCGTGCAAGCATGTTACGGAGTTACCACGGTGGAAGCTCTTAAAGATGGTCGAGGGTAACACGCCCCTAAAGGAATTACAGCCCCGTCTGAAGTGCCGGAAGTGCGGCGAGAAGGGCGGCTCCTACATCACAATTGCAAAATTGCCGAGGTGAGTATGTGTAATCTGTATCGCGTGAAGACCAATCAGGAATCTATCCGCGACATCGCTGGGATTATGCAAGAGCGGCTTAACCTGGAGCCAGACGTTGAAGTCTATCCAGACCGTCCGGCGCCAGTAGTGCGCAATGGAGAGAAAGGCCGGGAGCTGGTCGGGCTGACGTGGGGCATGCCCTCGCCGCAGTTCGTCACACAAGGCAAGCCAGATACCGGCGTGACCAACATCCGCAATGTCACCTCCCCGCATTGGCGCCGGTGGCTGAGGCCAGAGAACCGTTGCGTGGTGCCGTGGACGACCTTCTGCGAATGGGAAGACACCAAGCCTCGTAAGACGAAGCGTTGGTTTGCGCTGAATGAGGAAGCGCCCCTAGCCTTCTTCGCCGGCATCTGGACGGAATGGCATGGAGTTCGCGGATCGATGAAGAACCCACGCGAGGGAGACCACCAGCTTTTTGCATTCCTGACGACGGAGCCAAACAGCGTCGTCAAACCGATCCACCCGAAGGCTATGCCGGTCATCCTGACAAACAAGGATGAGGTGGAGATGTGGCTGACCGCGCCATGGGAGGAAGCAAAGGAACTTCAGCGGCCATTGCCTGATGATGGGCTAGTGCTGCTACCGGTCGAAGATGAGACCAAGACAGCCGATCTATTCGGATAGGAGACTAATATGCATATCCGTCCTTACATTCTGGAAAATCACGGTGTCTACCCCAAGGCGCTACTGGAAGATGGTGACTTCTTTGGAGTGCAGAAAGCCATCCACGAGGACATCGACGCGCGACTGCTCGCGGAGGTGGATCGGGAATCGGACCTCACCGCTTATTCCGGATATGTCGCCATGGAACTTTGGGCCGATGACGACGACATACCGACCGGTGCGAGGATGGAGATTTTGTTCAGCGAGCGAAAAAGCGTTGCTGCCCTTCTCTATGACCACCCCAAGATTTCCGACGCGTTCATAGAGTGGGTGTTTTGCACCTCACCCGACGATGCCTTGACCGAGTGGAAGAGGAAGGTTCGCTGGCCGCTGATTGAAACGTCGCGGGGACCAGTAGAGATTATCGGGGATACCCATCCATGAGCGACCAGACCGATAAGGCCGGCGACGGCATTCATGAAAACCACTGGTGCGAGCATCCCGCCTGCAAAAAGTGGGGCGGGTTCGGGTATTCTCGATCAAAGGCCGAGAAATCCACCTGGCATTGCTGGGAGCATTATCCGCATAAACAAATAAAAAACCCGCCCACCTCTCGGCAAGCGGGTTGATTTACGAAGACCGCGTCGCGCGTGGCTTCGACTGATTCTCCACGATGCGGTCGACGCGCAGTGTCATCTTGTCGACAGCGTCTTTGACTGCGCCGATCGCGCCCATGATCTGCTCAGTCTGCTCGCGAAGACCCGACTTGGAAACGTAGGTTTCCGCGACATGCAGACGGTGCGCTGCGAGTTCCTCTCTCGCCAAAGATGCCATCGCCGATGCAGCTGACGCCGCCGCAGACGCCTCGGTCTTGGCAGCGCCGATTTTGGCGTCGACGTACTTCCACAGGCCGAAGATGAAGCCGAAGACCAGTACGAAGAAGCCGACGGCCCCCATGATCTCGGCGCCGGTCATGGCTTCACCCCGCACAGTTTCTGCAGCTTCTCGTTTTCAGTGAGGATTTGCCGCTTTGTCTCTGACGTCATCTGGTCCTCGACAGAGGGCCGTACTGGACGCGCGATGTCGCAGTAGCTACCGTTTGTCGCGCATCCACTTGCCAAGAGCGTCATCAACGCCAGCGTCATCCAGATTCCTGATTTCATTTTCGACATCCCCGGCCTTCTTGATGGCCTTGGCATTCGCCGCGGCCTGTTCGTCTTTTGCCGCGGAGCGTCCTGCCCTCTGGCCATACAAAAAGACGCCCGCGAGGATCGCGAGCGCCGTACCGATTGCGGCTAGATAGCCTTTGAGTTTTGCCCACAAGAGGATCAAACCACCACCTCCTTCCCGCGCCAGCTATTCCACCGGCGAGCGATGACATCTCGATTGCGATAGGCGACATAGGCCACGACCGCCACGGCAACACCGGCGACGATCCAGCCCCAAGGAAGGCCAGCCACAAAAGCGAGCAAGCCTGAGCTTGCAGCTGAGCCGACACCCTTCGTGACGGCTTCCCTTGCCGCAGATGCGTCGCGCCGAAGCTGTGCAAGCGTGGCCGGACCGATGATACCATCAGCTATCAAATGTGGATGCGCCTTCTGATAAGCGATCACCGCGGCCTTTGTCTTCTCGCCCATCCAGCCATCGATGGCGCCGGGATTGAGGCCAGCCGCCGTCAGCAGCTCCTGCGCTTCCTTCACAACCGGATCAGGCTGGGCGGGCGGCTCGGCGGTAGCCTCCTTAGTCGCGCTCGCTTCGCCGGTGTAGATGCCCTTCTCAAATAGCAGGGCCTCCTCCTTGCGTCGGCGCACGAGGCCCGGCAGCTTCTTGCCTTTCGCGGTGTTGTAGTTGGCGGCAAGATGAGCGGCGGCCTTCCCGATCTGGCCTCTGCGCCAGTAGTCGGCCCACGTCCAGTTCATGGCGCCGACGCCGAGATTGAAGGTGACAGAAGTGGCCGCGTCGAGCTCGTGCTGCTTGCGGTCGACGGGAGAACCGGCAACGACAGCGGGCACGTATTCGGCGGCAAGCACGGCATCGAGTATCGCGTCGCTCTGTGCGGCCGTGATCTTAGTCTTGCCTGGCACGAGCTTCGTGATGCCAATCTTGGCCAGCTCGCGCCGCACGGAATCGCTGCGCATCGTGAAACCGGTCCCGATAGTCGGCACCCCGACAGGATCGAGATAGGCGGTGAGCGGATTGCCCTCATGCAGGCGCACGAAAGCCCTCCCCTGTGTGGAGATTTTGGTGATTGGCATTTGGTTTCCTTTTGAGGGGTAGGGCTGGGAACGTTCGGTCTGTCGGCGCGTTTAGACGGCGCCATGTCCCCAATTCCATGGCCTAAAGACCCGCGCACGCATCCCCCCGCTGCGCGGGTCTTTTGCTACTATTGATACAGCCGAAACTTGCAGATATGGAGAAGCGCCGCGCTCATAACAGGCCGAGGCACGGAGGCTTGGCGCTTGGCGGAGCGTCGGGCCTCTTTTGTTTTGCTTTCGGATCGCGCCCGAGGAAAGCGTGCTCGATCACAAAAATTGATCAACGCTAAGTCGTGCGCAAACTTCGGGGGTTAATTAGAAGATTCTGACTTGCGCCGGTCTGCAGGCTGAGCAATAACCCTTGACAACAGTAAATCAACCGGGCGTTGATGCGACCGGCGCATGTGTTGGGGGAGGAGCCATGCCAAGCTTGAAACAATTGAAACGCGCGATCCGAAATATGTCTACGATCGACGTGGACAGTATTTCCAAAATCAGCGGAATGTCGACTTCAGTGCGCTCAATCGAACACGGGCAAGTCGCGCTGAACGACGGCATGACGACTCTAATTGATAACGTCACCAACTTGGCCGACGTTTTGAAAGCGCCAAAGTCATCCGTACTGGATGGTCATGTTGTGTTCGACTACACCTACAAACCCGAACGCCGTGAGCTGCATAAAGGCAGTGCCGGCAAGAAGCTAATAGATATTCTTGATCAGGGTCGTAGCTTGTATCAGTCTCACTTGGCTGGAATAAATGACCTCTCAGAATGGCTAAAGAAGATCCCGACCCATGGGTCGCCAGAGGATATCACACCATATTGGACAAACGGCTGGTTTGAAGGGCTGGATGGCGCGTCCCTCTATTACCTGATCGCTAAAAATAATCCGTCGATCTACATGGAAGTCGGATCAGGCAATTCTACTAAATTTGTCCGCAAGGCCATAGAAGATCACGGGCTGAGGACAAAGATCGTCTCGATAGACCCTCAACCTCGCGCAGATATCGACAAGCTATGCGACCAAGTTATTCGTCAGAAATGCGAGGACGTTGATCCTTCGATTTTTACCAGATTAGGGCCTGATGATATCCTTTTCATAGACAACAGCCATCGGAGCTTTCAGGGGTCCGATGTGACTGTATTCTTTGCAGAAATACTTCCAGCGCTGCCGCGAGGAATATTGTTCGGAATTCATGATATATTCATTCCGTACGATTATCCGCCCAGCTGGTCTGATCGCTTTTATAACGAGCAGTATCTGCTGCTGGCGTATATCCACGGCGGCATGGGCGGCGGGTCAATCGAGCTCCCTGTCTGCCATCTAAGCATTTCAGGCGAAGCAGCAGAAATTCTCACTGATTCACTTGTGTCTCATACGGGTATCGATGGCGGGGCATTCTGGATGCGCCGCTAATCGGGTTGTGAGATCAAGGAAACCAGCGATCTTTACCGCCCTCCTTTTTTGGATCTTGGCGCGGCGCGAACACCGCGCCGCTTCCTCAGGCGATTGCTGCCACCATACCAAATAGCGCTACCGGTCAATCAAAAAGCAGCTTAATTCAAACATACTGCCCGCCTGTTGCAGCAGTTCCCGCAACAGTGCCAGGGAAGTAATTCGCCCCGGCACCTTCGACAATTACGCATCCGTTTCTGTGAACGAGATACGTTGCTCCTGCAACATTTGCCTTGTTTGTAAACGTACATCCGGTGGAAGTCAGGAGGCCTGTCGCCACCCCGCACCATCTCGTAACGCCAATTGGCGCAGAAATAGTGATCGTTACATTTTGGCAGATGACCTGACCAAACCCGTAGGCGTGCCAGTGGTTTACGCAGCCGCCGGCAACCGTATAATTTGCGGTTATAGAAATCGTGCCACCATTGATGGCGATAAAATGATCACCACCAAGAGCACCAGCAAAGAGACAATTTGCGCCAAGCTGAATATCCCCGCCGTTTGCAAACAAGCAACTCCCAACGTTAAGCGCCGAAAATCTAACTCCGCCCACGTTCACGGTGAAGCCGGGACAAGAATTTACGATGCAATTGTTGTTCGTCACTTCAAGGAAACAGTTCGCTGGATTAGCCACATTTCCGCGTATAAAGACACGGTTGTTTCCAAGCAGTCTTTTAGCGACTGTTAATGACGCCGAGTGGTAACCATCCGCCATGTTGATAGTTACATCAAAACCGTTCAGGTCGAGCTTGTTTGCAATAAAATCATACGCGTATTGCAGCGTGGCCCAAGCGCCAGCATCAGTGTTTTCAGTGCCTGCATTTGCATTATTGCCCCCTGTTCGGACATAGTAGTTCCGGTTTTCAGTCAGTATGTCGCGGATGCCGATGGCGGCTCGAACTTGAGCCACCGTCAACCGCTCAACCGGGCCTACCCCGGCGGAAACTCGACCAACAAGAGCGGGCGAGCCCATTTGTGCCGTACCGATTTCTTTACCGGTATCGCCAGAAAACTGAACGAAATCGCCAGCGATGGCATTTTCTGGGCCGACCACATCACCTACACCAGTTCCATCCGTCCCCTTGCGGGCCAGCAGCCGCCAATAGGCATTACTCTCGGTCGGCAGGGTCGGAGGCGCATTGCCCGTGGCCGGCTGAAGTGCGATCCACGTCGACCCGTTATTGAGAACAATGTCGTTCGTCTCATAGGCCGTAGCGCCGCTATATGTGCCGCGGTCAACCACGCCAGCCGTGCCAGAGCGCGCGAACAGTAGCCACTGCGTGTTCTCGGTCGTCGGAAGCGTCGGCGGCGCATTACCGGTTGTGGCTACCTTGGCGATCCACGTAGAGCCGCCGTACTGCACGATATCGCGGATCGCATAGGCCGTGCCTGCGCTGTAGTTGCCTCTCTGGTTGACACCAGCAGGGCCGACAGGACCGGTCACATATGACGGCGCGCTCCAGTCGCCCGACGTTGCCGAGTTCTTGAAATAGAGCGCAGACCGGCCATCTCCAATGTCGATGACAAGGACAGAAAAACCAGCAGCGGCGCCATTATAAGCCGCCCTTCCCGCAAGGTTCGCCACCCATGCATCATACTGCACACCCTGAACAAGAGCCGCCTTGTTGATCGTGCTGAAGACGCCCGGGCCGATACCAATCGGAATATCGTCAGTGCCGACCGAGATTTCAGACAGGCTGTCGAGGTTGCCATTCGACAACGAAGCCAGCAGCCGGCGCATAGCCTCGACTGCCGCAATCGTTGGCGAGGTCAGCTCGACCTTGTAGGGCGCATCTGTCTGCGCAGGACCGGGCCAATCATCGGCAAGCAGCAGTTCCGTATCGCTGATGATCTGATCGATGACGATCGGACGGCCAACATGAATTCCGAACTTGTCACCGGCCTTGATCGGGGTCAGGCCAGCAACTTCCGTCAGCCAGCCGGTGTCCGTGCCGGTGACAGTGCGAGAGCCGACAGCGACGGTTGCCGTGCCGTCGCCGTACCAGGTGGTGTTAGCCATTATTCGGATGCTCCGTTACCGTTATCGACTGGATCGCCCGCGCCTTTTGCAAGGCGCAGATCGGCTTCAAGGCCGTTGATCTTGTCGAGGAGGGTTTTGTTTTCCTGCTTCTGCATCACGAGATGCTGACCGAGCAGCAAGGTCCGCTGCTTCAGAAATTCTTCGCGCACTTCTGCTTCCTGCAAGGCGACGAGAGCGTCGACCTGCATCTGATTGCCGGAGGCCATGGATTACCTCTTGAATGCTTGAGCAACGATTGTGGAATTGACAGGGGTTGCCCCCTGCGGCGTTGCGGTCAGCCTGAACGTGGTTTGAGTGCGGCCGCTTGGCGGGTTGAACAGGTACGTCGTAGAGCCAAGGAGGCGCGCTGCACCGGCTGGTGGCGTCGTTTTCGAGAACACCAGGAAGGTTTCAACATCGACGGCGTCAGTGACGTTTCGAAGCGTGAAGGTCACATAAGCACCATCGGTGGATGTGCCCGAATACACCTTCCCGACCACCTCCACCTGAACTCGGGGAGAACCTGCGCCGTGAGTGAGCGTAATATCGACAGACCCGTTTCCTGGAAGAACATCAGACGCAGCCGCGGTGATTGCTCCGGGATCGATATTCGACGTACCGACAGTTAGCGTGCCGATGTAAGCGCTCGAAATATCGACATTGCCAAGAACGGCCGAGAACGCAGAAAGGGTGTTAGCCCTGATGTCATTCGCGTAGAGGACGCCATCCTGCACCGTGAAGGGCCGCTTGATAGTTGCCCCATCGTCGCTCGCTACAACAAATTGGCCGGCCTGAACGATCACGCGCGTTGGCAGTGCGGGGTTAGCGGGAACATCCAACAGCAACGACGCGGCACGATATGCGCCGTCATTGGCAGCGGCCGTCACGCCATACCGCGCTGCGTATCCTGATGGAGCAGCGATGGCAGCCCATGCGACATTGACGAACGCCGAACTGCCGCCCAGTGCTGCCGTTAGCGTTTCGACCTTGCCCGCGACAGCCATGGTTTCATTCACGGCAAGCTGGATATCCTCACGATATTCAGCGCGGGCCGCGCCCAACTCGACAGACAGTTCTCTGGCAAGCTTCCGCGTGTCTTTGTACGCGACCGTTGCCAGCTCCATCTGGGCGGCGATGAGGCCGTCGATGGCATCCTGCGCTGTTCGCGTGCTATTTCGCAGCCAGCCGAGGGCCTCTTCAACGCCGGTAAGGTCGACATCAACGAACACATCCTTATCAGAAAGCAGGATATTCGGCGTGATGACGGGAATAAACCCGGACCACAACACCGGCCTGTCGCCGCCAGGAATGTATCGACCGCGGACAACGTAGCTTTCAGCCGGAAGGAGGCTTTGCGAGATGAGCATCGAGCCAACCTGCGGCTGGTCGGTTCGGCCTTCGGAGACCTTCTCCAGCGTCGCCTGTAGTCTCACCTCGTATTCGATGCCGATCACGTCATCGAGGCGCCCATCGCTGTTATCCCAGGTCAGCCGAATAGCCGGTCGCCGATCTTCACCGGAGCTATCCTTGACAGTGGCAGGTTCCGCAAACCAGTCGACAATAGGCTGTGGCGTTGGACGAATGACGCCAAGCTGGCCGTCAACCGGCGGCTTGAACTCGGTATCGCTGCTCCAGTCGTAATCGGCCGGATCCACCTCAGTGATGTCGATCATCACATCGAGGTTCGCACGATCAGCAACGCCGTCGATCCGCATCAGCTTGGCGATGTAGCCGTTGCGTTCTGACGTCCACGAGAACACCGTTCCCGGCGTGGCGTAGGCCCAGAACTTTGGCGGCAACACAATAGTATGCCTGCGAAAGCGCCGAGCCTCCTCAAGCGCCGATTTCATCAAGCGCTGAACCTGTTCCGGATAGGGAACGAAGTTCAGGTCGACGTCAGCCATCAGTCGGCGGTTGCCGTCGATCGCTTCAAGGTCAGTTCGATAGAGCGGCGGGGCTGTCTTGGCGACCCAGCCATCTGCCGGCGAGGGATAGTTTGCCGAAACCCCGTTGATGGTGTCAGCCAGTCCGAGGAACGGCGTGAACTCCTGCTCTTCCGTCGACAGGATATCGTCGTCCGTGAAGGCGATAACAGGAGCGTCAGGTGCACCGGAGTGGAGATAGTAGACGCCACCGACTTCCGAAATCCTGCCCTGGCAAGCCGTCAGCAACGCTTCGACGGCGGAGGTCAGAGGTGCGTCGACCTGTATTTCTCCGCCGCTGCGGTAGGTGTTCACCCAGCCGGTCGACTCCAATGTGCCGGCGCGATGCTTCTCGATCTGCGCAATCCATGCCGCGGCAGGCAGGCGTGAAGAGGAAAGGTTCTGGAGACCATAGAACCACTGGCCGTTATAGGTGATGCCGCGCAGCAGATTGTAGATCTGCACTGCAGGCAGGAAGTCACCGTCCCCGCCCCATGTCGCTGGATCTGCAAATCGCTGCGGACCGACACCGCCTTGAGTGCTGTCACGCGAGATATCGTAGAGGCGCAGCCCTTCGAGCACGAACTTGAAGGACGGCACGCCCGAAAACATGTTCTTCGAGACGCGAGCGGTGACGATGGCATAAGCAACGCCGCGCCCTATACGATCCGGGTTCCACCACCTGTTGCCGTTCGACACGGACGTGAACAGGAAGCTATCCGCCGTCGTCTGCGTGCCGTCGTAGAACTTGACCCAGAGACTGTCCGGATACTCGTTGACCGAATAGCCGCGATCAGTCAGGCCGCCGAGCGTCACCAGCTCGCCATTGACCCAGACTTCAGCAAGGCCACGCACCGGCAAGTCCGACAGCGCAATGACCTGCGTCAGATAGGCGTTCGGCGTGTCACCGTCCTGCCCCCAGGTGTTGACGAACACGAGAGAGCCAGCGGTAGCCGTGCGGCCCATTATGAATGAGCGAGGAACATCGCCGCCGCCTTGCAGTGTGCCGTTAATCGAGAACGTCGGGTCTTTCGGCTTGCCCGCAAGAGACTGGGCGAGAAGGCTAAGGCCAACGCCAACGGCGGTCTTCAGCAGGAACGCACCGACTGCGCCAAGGCCGCCAATAAATCCAGAGACAGCCGAAATCGCGCCGCCGATCGCAGCCGCGATGCCAGAAAAGATAGCCATCGATTTTCCTTGGGATGCGCGTTGCGCGCGGGGCGCGGATGGCGCCGAAGGAATGCCGCTAGAGCGGCTTCATGAAATGAGTTTCGACAGCGCTGTAGCCGCGCCGCTCGTAAAGGCTGGAGACGTCATTAGTTGCCAGCGAAGCCATTCCGGCCGAGACGCATCCGACCGACCGCGCCCACGTCTCATATGCGTCTAGCATCTGAATCGCGCCCCGACCGCGTGCCGCTGGCGTGACGTACCAGACCGTCTCCTTGGCAATTCGACCAGCGCCAAAGGGATGTTCAAAGGCACAGGCCATCAGGACGCCTTGTGCGGGCTTGCCTGCGACGAGAACGCAGGCCTTGTCCGACGCCAGATGCTGCTGAAACAGCCGATCGGCGTAGGCTGCCTGAAATGGGAACGTAAACCCGGCGGCTTCATGGCTCTCACGCAGGAGCGCCACAACGCGGTCGCGGTCCTCAGCGGTAGCGAAGCGGACGTCCATCAGAAGATTCCTAAAAACTTTTTCCGCTTCGGCTGCGTGGCGACCTTGCCCTTTTCCGAGCCCCAGAAGAATTCCCACTCCGAAGACGTGTCAGCATCGGTGTAGAATGCATCTCCGGCCTGTCGCAGTACCTGCATGGCATGACTGCGCGTCGACGGGTTGGATCGCGTCATTTCCTGCGTATGGCTCGCGCAAACCATCGTAACGCTACCCTCCTCATCCTCAGAAGGTGTGTTGATCGTGATGGTGTCGACAAACCCCACGAAGCGGCACTCCGCAGGCGCCACCATCTGGCGACTGTCCGGGTCGAAAAGTCCTCGGTAAATCTCGACGCGGGCCTGACGGCAATCGTATTGCCGCACCAGCGTCTGGACGTGTTCACTCACCTGCGACAGGCGGATACTGACGTTCTGCACCGAAAGGTTGGCGACGAGCGGAATGTCATCGATCTGCACCAGCGTGCCGGAGCCGTACCAATCACGGGTGACTGGCAAGCCTGTATCCGGATGGACGATGGTGGCCGACACGTTGCCTACATCCGACCACATGCCATCAGTGACAGGCGCACCGGTTGCCCGATCGCGCGCGACAAACCAGAGGAAGTCGCGCGCCACCAGTTGCCGCACCTCAAGCGCAGCAAGGTTTTCTGCTGATATGTTTCTCATGATACCCCTTAGCGGGCTTCAATCGCCTGAAACGTGACTGTGCCGCGACCCGTCGCCGTGTCAGCAGTCGTCGAGATCGAGCCTGGCACGATCGCCATGATGCAGGACGGCTTGACCAGCGTAGCGGCGACAGGGGCCACCACACCCGGCCACAGATGCGGGCGGACCTCAAACTGCGTTGTCACGCCGCCTGCGCCGGCCGTCACAGGCTCCATCACCATATGCAGGTCTTTGTCGCCGATCTGGATGTAATCGCCGACCGTGACCTTGTAGCCAGCAGGCAAGCCCGAGAGCGAAACTGCCTTGCGATTGGCGGCGATAGTTGCCACCTGCCCCACCCCGGCGAATGCGCCGCCGGTTGGCCAACTGCCGTTCGGATACGCCACCGGGAAACAGCGAGATTTCGGAAAGGCGCGGAACGTCTTGAGCCCGTTTTCCAAGCTCGTGAGCCGCGCGCGCCAGTAATCCAGTTCGTTCGGCTTCATCGAGCGCGATTGCGCTGTCATCTGCCAGAGTGGCGAACCCATATCCTTGACGACCGTTTGGCCGCCGACAGTGCGCGACTGTTCTTGCCGCCAGAGCAGGCTGAACTCGGTCGACCAGCCTGGGAACTCGTCGAAAAACGAAGTTGGGAGCGGGTATGAAATTGTCATTGTGTCTCCGCCGTTGGGTGGCCGCAAAGGAACAAAGCTCGCAACCGCGCATTTCCCCCGGCGCAATCAACAACCGGAGGAAATCCCATGAAATCGCTTGCAGACATTTTCGAGCACACGCTGCAGGACGTCTACTACGCAGAGAACGCCATTACGAAGGCGCTGCCGAAGGTAGCGAAGGCCGCCCAAAGCGCCGAATTGAAGAAGGCCGCCGAGGATCATCTCGCGGAGACAAAGGACCAGATCAAAAAACTCGATCAGGTCTTTAAATCCATTGGCAAGAAAGCCTCCGGTGAAAAGTGCGACGCGATTGAAGGCTTGATCAAGGAAGCCGACAGTCTCATGAAAGAGGCAGAAGGTACCGCGCTAGACGCCGGCCTTCTTGCTGCGTGCCAGGCAGTAGAGCACTACGAGATCGCCCGCTACGGTTCGCTGCGCGAATGGGCCAAGGATCTCGGCCACGACGAAGCGCACAAGATACTGAGCGAAATCCTCGACCAGGAAAAGGCTACGAACAACAAGCTGACTAACCTCGCCGTCACGTCAATCAATAAGACGTCGGCTGCAAAGAAAGCTGCCTAAAGCAGGTTGCCAAGGCCTCCCCAATCGGGAGGCCTTTCTACCCCAACTTCACGTTTCGCTTCTGAGCCGACCGAACTGCCGCTTCAACACGGCTCTGCAGTTCGCCTTGCATTTTGGCCAACGCCTTTTCCTGTCTTGCGACGGCTTCAACAGATGCGCCGCGATTGTCTACGACAGGATTGAAGTTGACGACGACACCCGCCGACTGCGCGGACATGGATCGCAAACTCGGCACACTCGGGACCGAAATCCCGACCGGGCCGCCGTTGGCGTAGCCTTTGCGGAGCGCTTCAACTGCCCCTACTCCACCGGCCCGCGCCACGTCAGCTTGCGACCACACGACTTCGCCTTTGTGAACGATGCCGGCAGGCTGATATTTGCCGCCCGGACCAGTAAAGCCGCCCTCGGAGAATAGGCCTCCCGAGATCGCCCCTGATTGAATGCCAGCCCACTGTGAGCCACCGCCGAACAAGCTCAGCAGTCCGCCCAGAAGCCCGCCACCGCCGCCACCAGCAGCGTTGTTGACCTTGAAGATGCTATTGAGCACATCGTCCAGAAGCGCATCTGCAATGCGGCTGAGCGCGCCAGCAAATGCATCCGCGGCACTCTCGCCATGGATTAAATCATCGATAAAGCCGCGCGTTGCGTCTCTCGCAACGTTGTTCCACTCATTCAGCTTCTGCTGTTCCTCTTGCGCTTTCCTAAGCGCCTCAGATTGCCGAGCATATGCAGCAGACTCCTGCTCGATTGCGGCAATCTTGTCGGGCGAAAGCGTGATGCTCTCGAGGTCTTTTTCGCCCTTCTTGCGCGCCTCTTCGCGAAGGTCTGCCAGCGCCTTTTGCTCCAGGTCTAGCGCTGTACGGCGCTTAACTTGAGCCTCGTTGGACAAGCCAATAAGGTTCATTTCCTGGCGCAACGCCTCAGTCCTATCTCGGACAGCCTGAAGGTCTTCCGCGAAGCGGTCAGATGCCGTCTTCTTTGGAGCCCTTGCTCGCTTCGGCGCACCGAAACCTCTGTTTTTGTCAGTGTCCAGATCTGACGGTCGGCGTTCTGGTGTGGGGCCGTTGTCCGGTAGGGGAAACTGCGTTCCTTGGATTGTGGCGTCAGCGCCAAATTGGGAATCCTGCTGGCCTGCTCCGCGCCACGTCCTCGGATCATTGATCTTGGAGGTCGCAACAGAGGTGACCTCATTGACCTTTTGGACGCTATCCGCTGCAGTCAGCGCTGCCGCCGACAGTGTGGAGAAGTATTTGGCGAACTCAGCGAGTGCAGGAATACCAGTGCTGTTGATCGCCGCGCTTAGAGCGGCCTGCACTCGGTCGACATCTTCAGTCTGTGCCTTGCCTTCTTCGGCAGCCTTCGCGAAGTCATTGAATGCTGACTGGAGGTTCTTGATAACGTCAGCTTCTTCACCTGCAGACTGAAGTTGCGAAACCAGATCGGCAATGGTGGCGCGCGTACTTTCGACCTCTTGGCGGACGTCAGCGAGCGTATTGGTATTTACAATGTCGGCGCCCTTGGTGAGATCGGCATTGTCCTGCGCTCGTTTCAGTTGGTCGGCGTAGTCGCGCAAAGCGGGAACGGCATCGCCCCAGCGTTCGGCGACCGCAGCAATCAGCGCAGCCTGCTGTTTGAGCACTTCGGCGGACTTATCGCCTTCGCTCATAATCGTCGAAAAGTACTGAAATGCCGCCGTGCCTGCGGCGATGACGCCAATCGTTACCAGCGACAACGGAGAGATCACCGACGCGAAAGCAGCCGCAAGACCTTGGCCGACACCCTGCCCGCTATCTTTTATCTGCTGCAGGACGGCCGAAAGCTGGGTGCCCTGCTGCAGGGCGATCTGGATGGGAGACATCCCCATCGCTGCGGTAACGCCGATGTCCTGGAACTGGGCGGCAATGTTTGCGGTATTGAAGCTGTTGCCGCTACTTGTAGTGACCGTAGCCTTTAGTGCGGCGTTGCGACCCTTAATGGCCGCGGTCGACGCAAGTGCCGCCTGTCGCTCTCTCTGAATCGCAGACGCCATCTCGTTGGCAGAAATTGCGCCGGCGGCATGGGCCTGCCGAATTTCGGCGACCACGTTCTTATAATTCGAAATTGTTGCGAACAACGGGCTGTATTTGGCGCGGAGGCGATCAAGCTCTTTCTGCTGATCAGCGAGAACCCCGTTCCATTCTTTTGCTGCCGTCGTACCGATGCCGACCATGCTGTTGATGCGATCCTGCATCGAGGTGGTGAGCGAGTTGTTGATCGACTTGCCGGTAGCGGCAAAACGTTTCTCAATGCCGTTGGATGCCGCGCCTACGTCCGATACCAGCCGATTTAGCGCACGCTTTACGGTTGCAAGATCGGTGCTGATTGAGATAATCAGATCATCACTGTTGTTGCCGGCCAAGTCGGTGTCCTAACGTGAAAAAGCCCGCCAATGGCGAGCCGAGAAGGATGGATATGCCCAAGTGCAAACGATGCGGGACAGACTATTATCTGGGCGGGAAGGACGGCCACTGCGTTGACTGTGAAGAAGCGGTCGCGAAAATCGACGGAGACGCCAAAAAGGAGTCGATCATCATGACGACTTCGATTGACGTGCCCAACCGTGAAGTAGATAGCGTCATATCGATCGTCGCGTCCGAAGCTGCTCTCGGCATGAACATTTTCAAAGACGTGGCCAACAATTGGCGCGATTTCGTTGGTGGTCGGGCAAATTCATCTCAAGCCTCGCTCAAGGAGGCACGTCTCGCGTGTTTGGATGGCCTCAGGTCAGAGGCCTACGCGGTAGGAGCTGACGCCGTGATATCCGTCGACCTAGATTACAACCAACTTGCTACGGGCGGCACCGGTGGCATCCTTTTCGTCGCCGCCACGGGTACAGCGGTCAAGCTGAAGCCAGCCTAACCACCGTACTTCTTGATCAATTCGTCCATCTCTTCGTCAGACGGCGGCGCCACGGACTTTTTGGCTCCGTTCGCTTCGGCCTTGCCCTTCACCGCAAGGGTGAACTCGGTCAAGCTTGACGACCAGAATATTACTGGGGTCCAGCCGAGGCCGCCGAATGCGATCTTTTGCCAATCGCGCCAAGGGAAGGGTTCTTCTATGCCGCCTTTAGAGCGGCTTCCCCGTTTCCCTCGTCGTCCTCATCAAAATGATGAGACAGCGCCTCGGAAATCGCCTTGGCAACGGCGCCGAAGTGCTTCAGCTTCAGCGCACCAATTGCCGCGACTTTGTCGCCGCGGACGGTAAGCAGGTCGAGTGCGGCCACAGTAGCGGCCGGCTCGACGCCTGAAAGGCGAAGAAACAGATCAGACATGCTCTTGCAGGAAAGGCGCGAAGACACAGCCGCAAGACCGCCCATCTCGGCAACGATAACCAGCGGCACCTTGCCCACGAACAGGCCGACTTCGCCCCGCGCGCCATTCACTTCAAGCGGGAACGGCTTTTCAGCATCAGCCAAATTACACCTCCGCAACGAACGTCAGAACGCCGGCAGCAACGAACGTGGCCGTGAATTCCATGTTGCCCTCCATCTCGCCGCTGAACTCGAATTCAGAAACGAACCAAGGGCCGGTGTAAGTACCCAGGCCAGGAACGATCACCTTGGCATTGAATTTGGTCGCGTCGTTGACGTGCGTCATGAACGCGGTGTTCGAAGCGCTCTTAATGAACTTGCCGGAACCAGAGAACGTGCGATTCTTGATGCCCGGCTCTGCTGTTTTCTGCGGCGTATTCTCTGGATTAACGCAGTCCGTGATGGTCGTGTCGACCTCATTGGCGGACATATTGAAACTGCGGGTCGTGAGACCGCACAGGTTCGAAAAGACTTCAGGAGTTTCGCCGTCACCGATCTGGATGAGCAGCGTACGACCAATCTGTTGACCGTCGGCCATTTGTAAACCTCAAAAAGTAGGAGTTGATGGCCAATCAGGCCGGTGTCTCGACACGCGCGACAAACTCGGCGACACCGTGGGTCGTGACTTCGTCCGGGTCTTTGAAATGACGGGTGTCTTGCCGCGTGATCGATATCAATCGATGTGAGGGCAGCACTAATGGCGCTTCATCAAGAGCCTCGACGACCTCGTGAATGATTTCCTTTAGCTCCTTGAAGCCTCCGGAGTATTGCGACCAAACGTGGATCGTCACGTAGATGAGGTTCGACTTTAAACAGTCGACGTCATCCCTGATGACTTGGCTTTCGCCGTATTCGACGTATGGGAACGGTGCGTTGGTCGGCGGTCTATCATAAATTCTTTGCGCCACCTTCGCCGTCAGACCTGCTCGCGCCTTTAGCCTCGCAACGATGGCACCTTGGAGTTCTAGATCTAGGTTAGCCATTACTTTTTCATGGCCTCCCTTACGCCACGCCAGACGGCGTCGTTGATGCGCTTCTTCGCTTTTGCCCTAAATGCTCGCCACGTCGGGAAAATATGCGGTTGCGCCCGCGTGCCAGGGTGCATCTTTGCGCCGGCCGCCTGCTTCTTGCCTGCAACCGTACCGCCACCCTTCGCAACGTTATGCGGCCGTGTGCCGAACTCCAAAAAATGCCAAATCCACGCAGCGAAAACGCCAGTCGCATCCGGATCCTTGCTGGTCGATGCACCGACAAGCGCTTTCGCAGTCGGTCTGTCAGAAATCTTGCCGCCCTGTATCGAGGCGGCGTAATCACCAGCCGTTGCGCTGTTACTTATCGGCGCCCGGTCGGAGATTTTATCGGCGGCCTCGGTAGCGATCTGTAGCTTCGCTTCTGCGGCGTATTTGTTGGCGAGCGGAGCGACCTGATTGAGCTTTTTCGTTAGCGCCTCGCGGCCCAGAACCTTTGCTTTAATCACGAAGCCTCCCCCTGCACCACAAGCAGCTCGATCCACTGGTTGCGCTCGTCGATGTTGACCGCAGCCTTGATCGCGTAAACCACGCCAGATCGCTTATTCCGCGCCCGCCATGCTGGCGTGATTGTGCGCGTGCGTTCGTTGCTGCGTACAGTCATGGTGAAGGGCTGCAAGCCTTGCAGGCGGTTGGCTATGACCGTTTCAGATCCTGCGCGCGGTTCAAGGCGGGCTGGCTCCACGAATTGCTCAGCGAAGCCGACCACCACACCGCCATACCCATCGTCACCCTCGACCTCGGCCTCAAAGGCGATGCGCTCACTCAGCGAGCCTGCGCCCACCCTCTTGCGTTTTGGCATTCGGTCGATCCTTGGTGGGTTCAGCAGCCTTAGCCGCTATTGCAGCCGCAGCGCACTTGCGCGTGACGTTGTAGAGGCCGACCGGATACGCGACGGTGAAGCCTGGCTGACGCCAATCGAACGGTTCATGGAAGCGGAGCCACATAGTCGTCCGCCACTGTTCGCCAGACACGCCACGGTGCCAGAAGCATCCGCACTGCGCGCGGAAGGACCGCGTCGCCAGTTGCCTTCGGGTCGGGCTCGCGCACCTCGTAAAGATCGCCGGTCACAAGAAGTATCGCCGACACGATCGCGGGCGTTGCTGCAATGCCGTCGACAGCAGAAGGCGTTTCACCGACGGCTACAACTTCGCGATCTAGATGCTGCGTAACGATGCTTTCTGCAGCATCACGGTAAAGGCCGATCTCCACATCTTCATCTTCATGAAAGACACGGAGATGCTTTTTGACGGTTTCGAGATCGACGATTGCCATATCAAGCCGCCACTACTGCGGACGTCGGCGCGCTTGTGACGGGCACACTGCCCTTGTCATTCGCGGCCGTGACGCGGACCGTGATGGCCTTTCCAACGTCGCCGGTGGCCGGCACATAGGTAGCCGCAGTGGCGCCAGAAATCGCGACGCCAGCAGCGAACCACTGCCGCGCGTAAGTCGGCGAGCCGGACCATGTGCCGGTTGTCGACGTCAGCGTCTGGCCAACCTGCGCAGTGCCCGTGATGGCAGGTGCAACAGAATTCACCGGGGAGCCGATACCGTTGACGATACCGGCGCCGATATAGGACGCGACCCTGCGCTTACGAACCTTCGTTGACAGCATCGGGTTTGTCCTTCTTCTTCGTCGAGCGAGCAGAGGAGATCACCGGCTTGTCACCGGCTTCATCCGCGTCGTCGTATTCAGCAGAGGTTTCAGCCTTTGCCTCGCCGATGATGTCGACCAGACCCTGCGCCTCAAGCTGCTTCGCCTCGCCTGCCTCGACTTTGAACGGATCGCTCTTTTTGGTCTTCAGGTCTTTGCCGACGGCGAACGTGCGCTTCGCCTTTACTTCCAGAAAATCGGTCATGTTCACTCCCTAAGAAAAAGGCCCCTTAAGGGGCCTAGATCAGGTAAATTTGTTTCGCTTGCTTTCGGACATTGTCTGACGCCCAAAGTGGCCGCAGATTGGTCAGCGCCCAAGCCGCCTTAAAGCCTTTGCAATCGGCTGTACTGAATTCGAAACTCGACTTAGGCACGATATGATCGATGTGCCACTCACTGCGATTTTCCCAAGACATGCCGGGGAGAAACTGCCGCTCAAGATGCCGTACAAGATCCTCGAGCGAGTAGTCGACAAGGTCACGCCAGCTTTTGCCAGACTTTCCTGCTGCCAAACCTCGCGAAATCATCGTGCTCATATGCCGAGATACAGCGATTTCTGGTCGCCTACGTTGGTCTCTGTACCAAGCGTTGAACTTTTCCTTGCGGTGCGGATCGCCGCTTCGGGATTTCGATCTTTCCCGAGCCCTGGCTCTGTCTGCATCTGGCCTGCATGGCTCGCAATAAAGCGCTCGGCTTTTCGATGTAGCTACGAAATACGAGCCGCAAAGCTGGCAACAAAAGGTCTCCCCTTTTACCTTGGGGACGCCATTTTTGCGCCGTCTGCGTTCCGATGCCTCTACATCTTTTGCACGCTTTCGAGAGGCTTTGCAGGCCTCGCAGTATTGTGCGTGCAGCGTTTTACCAAAAACAGCAGAACTGCAACCTGGGCATGACTTAGTGCGCAAACTTTGAGCGGTGCCATTACCGGAGGTACCGTTAGGCACAAGCATCTTTGAACCCTTACGTTCTCAGGTGTTTGCGTAACGGTGAGACTGCAATCCCGCCGTTACGCTCCTCTAAGGAGATAAGAGTTTCAGCTGTTTTTATCCAGCTTACGCGCCTTCAACATCGCCAGTAACAAACGCCTCAGGACGATAGACGGCGAACGCCAATCGTTCTTCAGCGCGGATCGACACGAGGTTGTTCTCGAAGTCTTTGTCGTTCTCGGTCGACAGCAGAACCTCGATATCCATGCGGTCGAAGATCTGAGCCGCGAAGCTGAACGCGCCGGTAAGGAATTCACCTGCGGCCATGGCCTGCGTCGAAACGACCGGCAGGTTCCAGAGCGTCGGAGTAAGCGAGCCCTGCGGATTGCCGATGATGTAGTTGCCGCCGGCATCCTTGGTCAGCTCGATCTTCGCCCAGTCGATCGGGTTCAGGACGAACGCGGTTGCCGGATACTCGGCGAGAACGACCTGCAGAACAGCCAGACGGAGACGGTCGATGCCCGTTTCGTCAGCGGCAGCAAACGCCGGATTGAATGCAGTCGCCTGCGGGACGAGACCGTGAATGTTCTGGCCGGTGCCAGAGCCGTTCAGCAGCTGGTTTTCCTCGACAAAACGGAGACCGTAGCGCGCACGACCGTCGATCATCGAGCGAAGACCGGGTGCGTCGTCCATGATCTGGCGAGAAGCCTTGAAGAGGTGAGCGATCGTGCGGACAGGTGCCGACGCGAGATCGTAAGTCAGATCAGAATAAGGCTTCGCGGCACCTTCTGCGACAGGCGCTGCGTTATTGGTGAAGCCGGTTTCCTTGACATACTCCACGTTGCCGGAAGAGGTCTGACCAGGAAGCACGAGATCACGGATCGTCAGCTGACGATCGGGAAGCGCAATGATGCCAGGCCTGCGGTCACCTGGGACAAGCGAAGTGCCAGGGGAGCGGCCTGCGCCGACGGTCGTATTTGCCGTGGTGATCGCGGCTCGATCGGCCTTCACACGGATAGAACCGCGGGCGCCGCCCTGCAGGTCACCATTGGTAAATCCGACCGATTCAACGACCAGCTCACCGAGCGACTTATGCTCATTTTCGCCGCTTTCGGTTTCTCGAGCGGCACGCTTTTCAAGGTCGCCAAGGCGGGTCGTAACGTCGCCTAGCTCAGACAGCGCCTTGTCGGTCTTTTCCTTCAGCTCCGCCGAAACTTCGCCGTTGGCGGCAAGCTTCGTGGTAAAGTCGGTTGCGAGATTGCCCACCTGCTCCTTGATGGACGCAAGCGAAGTACCGAGCTCGCCGATCTTATCGGCAAGTTGATTATCAGCCATGAGTGGCTCCTTTTATCGAATGAGTGGTGATTTTGCTTCGGCGATAAGCCGTTCAATGGCTGCCAAAGCAGCAGCATCCGCATCGATGTCAGGAGCCCCCTGACCATCCTTGAGGTAGAGCCGAGCGGCCCGCTCTGCCTCAGAGCCCGACAACCCCATCAGTCCCCTGATGCCGTTTTCAAACTCGCGTTTTGTGATTTGCTCGCCAGCCGTCATCTTCGCGACCAGCGTTTGTGCGGCTTCAGCCTTTGCGGCGTTCGCAGCCTTGATACGCCTCACCGGAGCAGGCTCGACGTCGGCGCCGTAGCGGGCCAAAGTCTCGTCAAGCGTCGCAATCCGGTCGACCATGCCGCGGTCCATTAGCGCTTCTGCGTAGAAAACGCGCCCCTGACCATAGCCATCCTCAACCTTGCTGACAGTCACGCCGCGCCCTTCAGCGACGGCTGCGACAAAGCGATTGTACGAGCGGTTCACGCCGTCCTGCACATGTGCGAGGGCATCCTTGCCAAGCGGCTCGGTTTCGTTACCTTCGACCTTGTGCTTACCAGCAGAGATGTAGGTGCGCTTGATGCCGCGCTGCTCAAGAGCTGCGGATAGGTCATCGTGTGCAGTGTAGACGCCTATCGAACCAGCGCGGCCGGAAGGCGTGACGACGATTTCGTCCGTCGACGCCGCGATCCAGTAAGCCGCACTTGCAGCCAGGCTGTTGACCTGAGCAATGATCGGCTTCTCGCCGCCACGTAGCTTGCGGATCTCGGTGGCTAGTTCGTCGGTGCCTGGAACCGTGCCGCCAGGGCTGTCGATGTCGAGCACGACAGCCTTGATGTCGGCGTTAGATAGCGCCTTGTGCAGCGCTTTCTTGATGCCGGCATAGGAAGTGCCGCCGCTCATCGCGGAAAACAGGTCCATCTTGTCAGCCAAGACCCCGTAAACCGGGATAATGGCCACGCTGCCGGTCGATTCCGCGATTTCCTTCGCTCGGGCCTCGTCGATTGAGGCGGCGAACTCGGACGAAAACAGCTTCTCACCTTCGGCCCGCGCCACCAAAACATCAGCCAAAACGCCCAGTTTTTCGCGCTGAATAGCCCAAGGCTCGGCCAAAAAGACCGAAATCAGGTGTTCAAACTTCATGATTTTCCCTTATGCAGCGCGCGCTGCTGGCGTTGGCGCCGGAGTTTCGGTCTTCCCGAGCGTATCGAGGCGCGTCATCGTGCCGTTCACGATGGCCTTGTTGCCGCCGTCCACTGGCGCCTTGTCTTCGTAAGAGCGAGCCTCATCGACGAGGTAGATGCCGTTCGTGACCATCTTCGACAGGAATTCTGCTCGCGCCGTGCTGTCGCCGCGCAAGAGTTCTTCCATGTTGAACTTCACCTTCGTGGTCTTCCTCGTCTTTGCGTCCAGCAAGTCACGATAAATTGCCGCTTCGATGCGCTTGAGCATCGGCCGCATGCAGGTTTTGGTGAATTGGAGGATCAGCTGCTCGATGCCGCTGCCCCAAGTCGTAGTGCCGTTTGCTGCGTGCCCGATCATAACGGGCGGCACACCGAAGATGCGGCAAATTTGCTCTACACTGTACTGCCTCGCCTCAAGGAACTGTGCGTCCTTGGGGTTGATCGACATTGGATACGGCTTGAAACCGGCCTCCAATACCGTCACCCCGCCAGCCTTCTCGGCGCCGGCGAACTGCGTCAGCGTGTCGGATATCTGCTTTCGCTGCTCAGGCTTCAGGATTTGATCCGAGCTGACAATGAGCGACGAAAGCAGGCCGTTCTTGAACATCCGGCCGGCGACTTTCTCGCCCGCCAATGCGCTCCCGACTGTATTGCGCACAACGGCAATCGGCGACATGCCGCGATCACAGCCAGGCAGCCGCACGCCGCGGACGTGAAACATCTTACCTTCGGGCACTCGACGCTTTTTGCCGTCTTCCGTCACCTCGTAGTATCGCGTGTTCCTGCCGTCTTTCGACCGGCACACATCGACGCTCAAGGGGTGAAGCGGGTTAAGCGCCACCAGGCGCTCGCCGTTCATCTTCTTTTCGGCGAAAAAGTTGCCGTCCAACAGCAAGCACATCGCCGCCATCGACCAGAACTCTGGCGCCGTGTCGTCCATGTTCGGCATGTCGTGCAGAAGCTCGTAAAGCGGAGCGTTCTTATCGACCGTCACGCCGTCCTTGCCGTAAACGATGCAAGGAAGGGTGCCGGCCGCGTTCTGCACGAGGTTGACGCATGCCCAGACCGCATCAAGCGAAAGGGCGCTCTCAATCGTGACTGTCTCCCCGGACGTGGTGCCAAGGCCAAAGAAGCCTCGCCAGAACTCGCCGTCGGTGAGCTTGATAGGCCTTCCGACCCATCTCTCAAAAAAGCCCATCAGGCCTCACCACTAGGTTGCCCGTCACCAGGTGACAGAGATGATATTGTTGACGAAGTCGTCCAGGTTGCCGCTATCGCCGCCCTCGTAGGTTCCGGCCATCGCCGTTGCCATTGCCAAGGCGACTGCGCCGTCGATGCGGCGTTCGCGATTGTGTTTGACGAGCTTTCGATTGCCGGCAGGATCCGCTTTGACGGTGGCGTTCATCATGCACATCGTCAGAACCGGGTGGTCGCCGTGGGCCAGATTGCCGTTCAGGATGATGCTCTCAAGCTCGCGAAGTGCCGGAGACATCGACTGGAAGCCCTGCCCGAAAGGCTGGAAAACAGCATCATCGCCCTCAAGCTGATCGTCCGTGAAGCCGGCCTTCTGCAGCCATGGCTTCAGATGCCTGAAATTCCAGCGGTCAAACGCGATCTTGCGGATATCCATCTCTTCGAAACGGTCGCGCAGATAATGCGCAACGAACTCGTAGTCGACGGTTCTGCCTGGGGCGGCCTCGAGATGCCCATCCTTGTGCCACACATCGTACGGCACACGGTCGGCCTTAGCTTTCGCGCGTATGCCGTCGCCGGGCAGCCAGAACGTCGGCTTCACGTGCCAGATGGTTTTGCCTTCCTGCTCCTTCGGCGCCATGAGCATCAGAGCAGTCAGGTCGCTCACCTCAGAAAGGTCGAGCCCACCAAATACAGGGAGACCATCAAAGTCCACAACTCGAGCGTTGCACGCTCGCCAAATAGCCGGCGACACAAACGGAGCATTGGCATCGATCCTTTGATTGAGATGGAGCCAGCGAAAGCTGGCCTCCTCGGTCGGCATTCGTGCCGCGCGCTCCGCGTCGTCGCGAACCGATGAAACGGACTTGAACTTACCAAGCGCAGGGTTCGCGGCCTTCCACGCTTCCTCGTCGAGGACGTCGCAATCAGCAGGAGCCGTGTAGAGGTGCGAAACCGTTCGTGGTGCTTGTGACGTCTCGGCATCGTCCAGCCACCGCGAGAACAAGTCGCCGTCAGTTGCCGCTTGCGTCGAGATGGCGAAGATCATTGCCTTGTCGCCGTAAGCGCCTTGCGACGTCACGATCGCTTCGACGAAGTCGTCGTGCGGGCCTTTGATCTGGCCGACCTCATCGAGGATAGCGACCAGTGGCGAACCGCCGTGCGCGCTCTTGGCTTCTGCAGAGCTGGCCTGGTATTCTACTGCTTTACTCAGGCCAACAATTGTTTTGCTGGAGGGCACAAGTCTGTATTTTTTGTTGAGCTCAGGAGACAGCAGAAGCATCTTGCTGGCGTAATTGTAGACCTCTGCCGCTTGTTTGCGCGACCGAGCGCCCGACATCATACGGCTGTTTGGAAACGCCTCAGGCCCCACGATATGAGCCAACAGAAGACATGCTATTGTTGCCGTCTTCGAATTCTTGCGTGCAATCGACAGGTACGCCCTGCCCGTTCCATGAGGGTTGTCGTAAACCGCCAGGATAAAGCACTCTTGGAAGTCAAGAAGTCTGATAGGTTGGCCGACAAGATCCCCCTCCGGGACAACCAAAAAACCCTCGATAAATCGGCATACCTTCTCACCTCGCGTAAGCTCGCCGACCGGAAGTCTGCGCCAGTCCCGCCTTACGGGGATGGGACCGCTCTTAATCGCCTCCAAAACACTTGGCGGCCAACTCAGATTTTGGCCGGTCATGCATTAGGCTCCAATCACGCAAGCAAATCGCTGTCTGATCTAACTCCCGCCTCAATCTCCTTGGCCTGGTCTCGACGCTTGGCAGCGTCCCTCGCCTCGCCCTGTACGGCTCGCGCATGCAGCGCCAGCGATCGGCGGAACGAAAGAATGGAAGAAGCGTGCATCTGGACCACGGACTTGCGCGGATTGGCCACGGGCGTGCCTTTCTCGGTGACTGCGACCGAACCTTCGGTGCGGAGCATGTCCTGCTCCCTCACAAGGTCGGCCATTGTGCGAGCAAGCATCGCGGCAATCTCAAGCTGGTGCGCCGACCAATCGGCGCGGGCGTATTCTGCGATGACGTTCTTGAAAAACGGGACGTCACAGTCGTCGAGCGGCACGTTTTCGGGAAACTGGATATCCTCAGATGCCGCCGAAGCAATCCTTATGGCCTCATCAACGCTGTCGACGCGGCTTTTCTTCTCAGACATGCGGAATCCCCTCGCGCACGCGCGCTTGCGCACGCGCTAGGCAAAAATCTGTGTTTGCATTTGAATTGCGTTACCCCGCCGGTCCTGCGGTGGGCGGTCGGCCACTTTCGAGGCACCCCCTAGCCACCGACATCGACAGGATATCCATCGACACCAATGACCACGGCCTGCTGGCCTCGCTCGATGCGAGCCTTCAGCTTGTCGTGGCATGGAGCGCAAAGTGATTGGAGGTTCGATGGGTCGTAAAACAAAGCCTCGTCGCCCTTGTGCGGCTCGATATGGTCACACACCGTAGCTTCAGTGACATCCTCAATGGCCAGGCAGAACCGACACAAGGGCTCGGCAGCAAGCTGAGCCTCGCGCAGTCGCGCCCATCGTGCCGTCTTGTAGAGGCGACGGTAAAGTGCAGCTTCTGCTGAGCGCCCGTAGGGTTTGAACATTGCACTACACCCTTATGACGTGCAATGTTCAATGCTGGGTAGACATTGAGCTGGGGCAAGCAAGATGGGTGTCTTTACAGAAGAAGAGATTGCAGCAGAACTTAGTCGGCGCAGTAACGAAACGGCCAAGATCGAAGCGGACCGAGCCGAAAAGGCGCGCCAGGATGAATTAAGCCGATGCGACACCGTATGCTTGATGTGCTGCACGCCGGTTGTCTCGTACCTGACGACCGACCCAGAGAACCCTCTGTGCGACGTCTGCCTTGGTGACTAGCTGAACCAAGCAGAAAGCAAAAGCGGCCCGCTCAACCAGCAAAGGGAACGGGCCGCACGATCACCATGCAAGCGGAGGAGAACGCGCATGGGATTGGGAAGGAACGTGCACCCGCAGATGCACGCGTTGCGCCAAGGACGCGAAGCAAGGAACGACCGGAAAGCCCCAATCTTCTCAGGAGTTACAATTTCCTGCCTTGCTGAGTTGGTTGCGGAGGTGAGATTTGAACTCACGGCCTTCAGGTTATGAGCCTGACGAGCTACCATACTGCTCTACTCCACGTGATAGTTACCCGCCCACCACTGCGCGTCCACAGCGGATGCCTGTCAATTCAGGGCCAAGCTTGCAAGCAGAGGGTTGGGGCGTGATAGTTACCCAAAGCTCAGAGGCTGCAGCGAATGCAGCATGGCGATGGGTCCGACGCATAGCGCTCGGAATGTTGTGGGGTTCGCAACTACGTTGCGCCACCCCTTCACATTACTCTCTCCGAGATCGCGGAAAGGGACGTTACGAAGCCGCCTTTCGCAGTGCTGCCATCAGATTATCGTTTGCGGCCATCAGTCGGCGCTTCCCTTGCCGTTCCGCTTGTTTGCCTTGGTGGCCAGCCTTCAAGCCGATATCAGCCATGTTTCTCGCAGTCCTTGCCGCTTCCAGGGTCGCCCTGTCTTCGTCCTTCAGCTCGTCAACCGCATCGAACCACTCCTTGCGATCAGCCATCGCAGTGACGATGTCCTGCCACATCATTGAGCCGCCGCCAGCGCATGTGGTCTTTTGCATTCCCAGAAAGCTATCTGAGATCCTGGCTGAGCCACACGGAAGACCATCGGGGCATCGGGTGAACGTAACCTTGCTCATGTCGGTGTTGGCGTAAGCCTTGGCTAGCTCCGCTCGCGCCTCGTCCGCCGTCATCCTCACACGCGGACCTTTGTGCTTTTTTCCGGTAAGGTATCTGGCCTTCTTCGTGTCGAGCATGTCGGCGAAGTATTGGTTGCTGTCGGTGACCTCTTGCGGATTGTCGTCTCCGCCTAACGCAACATCCACCTTGTCGCGAGATCCAAGCATGGCACCGGCCGGCATCCTTGCCGCGTACTCCTCAACGCCACCGTCGATGGTGAGACGGTACGCTTTCTCCGTCTGAGTGCCATCGCTAAACCGCAGCCGTCCGATACGTACCACCTGCCCCGCTTCGTTGCGCTCAACCTCGCCTGTTGCCACGTTCTTCATGATCTCGGCGACCGATGGGGTAACCAGCCTTTTGCGATCGTGCTTCAGGTCTTCGATTTCATCCGGGTTGTTGTCATTCGCTGGAACGACAGACCAATTGGTCTGTAGCGGCTCGGGCTGATGATCTGGTTCGGTGGCGAAGCGTCGCACCGCCGCGAGCTGCTCTGCAAGTGATCCGTGTCTGGTCATATCGTCTCCCCTTCTGTGGTGATGGCGCTTGGTAGGCGCCATTACTGCTGCTTGGTGTTGTCGTTATCGGCCAGCCATCCTTTGACGAGCGTCACCGCTTTGCTGGCCGCTTCTGTCGTGGATGTGAACCGCACCACCTCCACTGGGTGCCCGAGCCGCGCCAGCGACGTATGCCGCTCAACCTGAGCCGGCGACAGCCTGCCTTTGCCGACCTTGTTTTCGATCATCCGCAGCGCGCCGCCATTGAGGTAAATCCGCAGGTCAGCTTCGCCCGGCGTCATGCCGGTTGCGATCGCGTCGGCCTGAGCACGTGGGCCGCGCTTCGCGCTGTTCATGTCGCCAGCAAGCAGGAACTGGCGGCCGTACTCCGGCAGCGACCGCAGGGCGCGAACCTGGGCCGCCTGCCCCTCGCTTTCCTTGATGGGTGCGTCTGCGACGGTGACTTTGCCTGTCGCGGTCGTACGGATGACGACGCGCTTGCCGTTGATGCGGGTGGTTTGCTGCATACTGGCCTCCTGGTGGTGCGGTGTCGTGGTGGCGACACACATACTTTCCGAGAGAGGAGCGAAAACGGGTAGTGGATTTTGAGAAATATTTTTGGGTGAGCATCAGGTTGCACTCGGACCGCCCTTCTGCCCGGTGCACGTTGCCCGAATAAATCATCTTGAGAACCGTGCGCGCGGCACACCGCCCTGCACGGTTGCACGTGTAGGGGTATATATAAATATATACCCTACTAAACGTGCACTAACCGGGCAGCGCTGTGCGGGTGTCTCCGCCCGGATGTGCACAGTTACTGCACGGATAGAATTTTGGTATCCGTGCAAACTTTAACGCGAATTTTATGATGCGTCTTGGTTGTATTGCTGATTGTCGTTTGCGGCCTCGGTCTCGTACCAAAACTCGTGTAGATCGACGCCATCGAAGATGTTGAAGTTGTGATGGATGAGCCAAGAAATTTGCTTAACGGTGAAATGCGGCGCAGCGCCCTGCGCCGTCAGGCGCGTTATAGTTTTTTGATATCGCCACTCGTCGATAGTCTTATCGCTCTTTTCAGAATTGCATTGTGCGCACGAGGGTACGAGGTTTTCCAGCCTGTTCGAGCCGCCGCGTGACGAAGGAATCGCATGGTCAATGTGATACTTCTCGCCGAAATTCACCCCGCAATAATAGCAAAAACCACCCGTTTTTCTAAGCACCGCCTCCTGTACCAGAGGTCTAACGGCGTGCCACGGCATAGTTGCGTAAGTCATTAAGCCTCCTTCGGCCAATCTTTCGGCCTATATCCTTCATCGTAAGCCATCATCAGCAGAGCGACGTGCGTTGGTATTTGGCGTGGGTTCTTTTCGCGCTCATAAGTGCTGACTGTGAGCGCTGTGGCGTACTGTAGAACACGCGAAAGCTGGGCCTGCGTGAGGCCCAGTCTCTGTCGGATTGCGCGGAATTCGGTGTTGGTCATTGTCATGAAGGTACAGCGTTCGCAAAGTCATATACTGCGGTTCGCCTGCTTCTTTCCATCCATACGTCGAGATCAGCGACCATGTATCGTACGTTTCCGCCTATCTTGTGGTAAACTGGGCCGCTGCCATTAAGGCGAGTTTTGTCAAGCCAAGATTTTGATTTACCTAGATATTTTGCCGCATCGGAAGTGGTCATTGTTGACGACTTATCTTGTTTTAGTCGAACCATTCCTGTGATGCTTGATTGATCTGCAGGTTCGGCAAATGCACTTTCTTCGACAAGCCTTCTTCGCTTCATGGCCACGACCAAAGCGTCAACCTCTTTGGCAAAATCACCCCGAGTGAAGAAAGCCTCGTAGAGTTCATCTATCATTTCTACAGTAACGGAGAACCACTCAAGCATCACATTTTCAGATCTGAACTCCTGATGGCAAGCTCTCTCGAAATCTCTCGCGTCATCTTCTGATAAGAACTTCCATTTCTTTTTTATATGCAAGCGATACGGGTTGCCGGTCTGTAGACCATTAAGGCGCGACTCCGCGTTTCTCGCTATGCCGATCTTGATTATTTTCTCGAACCCAGGGTGGCTGGCGTGCATACCAATGGCGTAAACATAACACGTTTGACCAATTGTCATTCAAGTCTCCTCTTGTGGCGTGGTGTTGGTAAATACACATATAGGCTTATACGCCTAGTAAGTCAATACGCCTACAAAAGAAAAAGAGACAGAAGCCCCGCTTATTCACCTGGATGTTTGCACGTCATGATGTTTTCTCTCTATTGAAAAATTCCATAACCGCCGGGCGACCGAACCCAACAAAAAAAGGCCGGTGCATCGCTGCCCCAGCCTTCCTGTAGCTATCGCCCCTGCCAGTACATCCGTGGTCGACGATAAAGCCGACGCGCTCAACGCGCTGCCATGGAAGTCCTAACTCAGATGGTGGCGTCTGGTTCCTTATCATCGCTGGTCGCGGGCTTCCGCCAAGACGGCTTCTTGCCCTTTTCCTTCGGGGTCTGCTCGAGTTGACCCCGCTCTCTCAGTCTATAAAACACAGACTTCATTGAGTTTTCTGACTTGATGCCGGTTAGTTCGCGCGCGATCAGGTTCGTGATCTCAGGTTCATCTTTTAGGTAGTCCATTACCATTTGCTCTGGCGACGCCAGGCTCTCATGCCGCAAAACAACCAACACAGACTGATCAGTCTCGCTGATTTGAGGCGGTTTGAGCCTTAGTTTTCCCATAGCTTCAAAGGCGGTTTTTACTCCCTCACCGACATCTTTGTTGGGCGGGTTTTTGAACTTGTTTATAAGGCGAACAAGCTTTGCGTTTCGCGCGAACTGCGTTTTTGTAATGTTCGCGGGAGTGACGTGTCCAGGAAGTCGCCCGGGGCTCTCGATTTCGACCCGATTGTCGAAGATTCGGATCTGCACGTCGGATGCGACGCTGTAGTCCCTGTGAAGTACGGCGTTGGTAACTATTTCATGGAGAGCTTCTTCCGGATAGGAGACTTTTTCCATCTTCTCCTCTCCAAGCTTCTCCATGCCTTCAACGATCTGCTTAACCTGATCAACAGCATCATATATTAAGCTGTATATCGGCCCCTCGATCGTTACAGGATCAAAGGCTAAGAAGTCCCTCTCCGCTTCTTTTTTTGTTTGGTACCTCAGTATTTTTATCGCAGATCTTTTTGGCAGTATCGACTGTGGGTTATCCGAGAACAGAAGTATACCAGCCACGGTGGGTCGATCACCGGTGATAACTCTCTGCTTTGTCAACCACTCAAGTGGCTCACCGGTGGGGATTGCGTCCAACAGGAACTCAAGGATTGCAACCGAATTGGTTATCTCTTCAACTTCAATATTTACGGGCTCATCCTCGAAAGACCTAACGCCCTTGTCATACTTTAGGCGATCAACGGCCTCTGCCCCAGAAAGAGGGAGACTCTGGGCGTTTCGTCTAACGTAAATTTTGCCATCCGTAGCTGAGATGATTTCTTGTGACTTGAAAATGTTTATGTGAAGCACAAGGCCCGAGTGATCTTTCGCTCGAAAGAATTCCGCTGTGTAATTGTTGGCAAGCGGCCCTAAAGACTCCATTACCTGAAAGATCGGGTTACAGGCCTCCTGATCGGCAAACCCCTTCCACAAGCGCTCTTTGCCGTCGGCGCTGATTACTTCCTCAATCCCGATATACACGTCTCCTCCACCGGTGTTGGCGAATGCAGAAAAGGTTTTTGTTAATTTAGAGGGTAAAATTTCTGCACTTTTAAGATCGGCGAAATGGCCCTCACTCATTTGTAAAAGGTCGGACACCCTGTCCGGATCAATATCAACAATTTCGAATGTCATTCCCATTTGCCCCACATCGATTCACCGGTGAAACTGCACTAAAGTGAATAACGCAAATTTTTACAACCGGAATTTGACGCAGCGCCACTCAAAGTATACCTCCCGCAATGTTAAAGCCGCCAACCCAAAAAATGGCCGCGGCTCTATTTTTCGTAACATACGGCAAATCCTAAGCCGCCCTCACAAACACCGCTAGCTCGCGCCGCACAGGATCCCGCTCCTCGCGCTCGACAAGCGCACCTTCACGCATCAGGGCGGTCACAAGGCTGGCCGCGCGCTTGCGCTGCACGTTGTCGTCCAAATCCAGCCCCACAGCGTAAGCTACAGCGCCTCCAACCCAGTTCTTGGCCTTCGGTGACTTCTTGTAGTCGGACGCGCTCACGGCCGCCAGGATGGACGCGCGCTGGTCTTCTGTCAGGTCTCCCGCCACGTCCTCGGCGCTCGGCCAATGCCACTCTGTCACGACAGGCGCAAAGTCCTGCGGCTGAGCAAGGCCGGTCCCGTTTCCAAGCGGCGTCGACACCAGATGGCGCCACTCCGCCTTATGCGAAAGCGGCGTCAGGTTCGACTTGCCGTAGGTGGTGTAGAAGTAGCTGAAGCGGTCAGCCTTATCGATGCCAGCCTCGCCTGCCTGCTCTTCTGACATGCGGTTGAGGACTCGTACCGAACGCGCCGCGCCTATCAGTGACACCGCCCCACGCGCATCTTCAACCGTCGCCTCTCGGTCAGCGACCTTGCGAAGGTGGTGCACGATGTCGATTGAGCAGTTGGTGTAGTCAGCAATCTGGGCCCACAGCTTCGCCACCTTGTCGATCGCGCCGTTGTCGTTCTCATTGACGCCATGCGTGGACACAAACGGGTCGACAATCATCACGTCGATGCCATTGCGCTCGATCTGCTCAACCACGGCTTCGACGATCGGCTGCTGGATGCGCACGCCGGCCTTCTTGTCTTCGATGGCAACGCATAGCTCCTGCTCACGGCCGCTGTCGAGGAACAGATGCCCTTCTAGGTCGGCTGGCTTCAGCTTATAGTGTATGCAAGCAGCCATGATACGCCGCTCCATTTCGTCACGCGGATCTTCGGCGTTGAATATCCAGGTGCGCAGACGCTTGGGCGGTTTGGTGCCAAGCAGCGCCCTACCCGACACCATGGCGAGCGCCTCGGCGATGCTGCTCGACGTCTTGCCTAGTCCGCCCGGTGACACCGTGACCGAGACGTACTTGCGGATGAAGTGAGAGCCGTACGCGAACTCACGGCGCGGCAGTGTTTTGGGGTCGATCCACTTGAAGGCGGTTGCGGTGATTGGTGACAGAGGCGCGTTGTCGTTGGCGGGCCCGATATCACCAGCGGGTGACTCCTCTTCCGTCGGCACGGCCTCCATCACGACATCCGCTTCTACCGCAGCCGCCTGCTCGCGCAGCCTGCCTTTTTCAAGGCCTCGCTGTATCATCCGCGTAATGTCCACCAGACGCGTGTTGTCGTGCGCCGGGAAGTCGGGCTCAGGAATGTGGCGCGGGTTCTGGATGCCAGCCTTAAGACCGTTCTCGATGGTCTTGCAGCAGCGCGACCAGTCCCTGCCCCAGCCGCGAGCAACGTCCTGAAGCAAGGCACGCGCCTCGGCCTCGCTGAGCGCTCCGGCACCGACGATAGTGCCGATCGAGAACGCCGCGTCGTTGAGCGCATTGTTGCGCGTGCCCATCGGGGCGCCTGCAAGGTCAGCGAGCTCACGGTCGACGGCCGCATCGACATACGCGTTGTTGGTGGCTGCAGACAGACTGTACTGCGTATGGGCTGGTGCAGACTTCGGCAGCAGCAGGTCGAGCAGCCAAGCCGGCGCGTCCGCAATCTCGCGCGTGTCCGTCTCCCACTTGTAGGAGCGCCCATTGGCCATCGTGCTGCCAGCGGCCAGCACGTAGCCACCCTCGGACCGGATATCGACGCCAGCGCCAAGAGCGCCGCGGTTGCGCGTGCCCACGACGTACTTGAAGTAGATGTGCATCCCGCCGTTCGGGCTCGTCACGCGGGCCGTGTCGGGCAGCGGTCCGTGCTCGGCTTCCATCTCAGCCAGCCAGTCGAAGCCATTAGCGCCGCCCGGCTTGTTGTCGATGTCGAGTGCGAAGAAGCCGGTCTTCTCGCCAGTCGGCAGGCCAACGGCGGCATCCGGCCAGTCCGACCACCATCTTTCGATGATGCGCGGAAAACGCGTCGCGCCCTTGAAGCCATTGGGCGTCAAAGGCGTCTTTTCGCCAAGCGTAATGATCTCGCCTGTTGCCTGGTCGACATGCTCCTCGGCGTGCGAACGGCATGGAAAGACCGGCCAGCCTTGGGCGACGTAGTGTTGCGCTAATTCAAGCGGCGTTTGCAATTGGGGTCTCCCGATTGTCGTTGGCGACCGTACGAGGAGCATCATCAGCCATTATGGCGCCGACGCATGCTTCCATCTTAGCGACCGAGACGGCGTTCCCGATCTGCTTGATTTTATCTGTCTTTGTACCTGCGAATTCGTAGGTATACTCTTCTGTATTGAAGCCCATTGCCGCGGCAAGTTCATGTGGCTCCAGCATCCGGAAAAGTATGTCATACTGCTGAGCAGGTTCTACCAGCACGCCTTGCCCGAGCGTCGGACCAACCGGCAGGGGTTGGCCCAGGTCGTGAACGCGCGGCGCCTGACCTTCACGCTCCCCGAACTGTGCCGCGATGAAAGCGAAATCCCCACCCTTTGCCGTGGTCATCGTGGGTATTGGATCAACATCGATGTCGCGGGCCTGCGGGCCGCCGTTGCTATTGGTGACTGGAACAACCATCCCAAACCGCCCCTTGCTGGTTATCGTAGGCAGAGCGTCGTCTACGGTATTGCAGGTTTCGCCAGAGCCGGAGCCGTAATAAGGGGAAATAAGAGCGTGGGACGCGCCGTTGCCGCCTGTGGTTTGCGTGGGAATAGGATTGCTGACGCCACGCGGTGAACCGCCTGATGCTTGGGACAGGACAAATGGCTCAGCAAGCCAAACGCCGCCTTTCGTATCCAGCGTAGGGATGAGGCCTTCAGAAACTCCCTCAGCCTTGTTACCTTTTCGACCGTTCATGATGATCGGTTCCGCCGCATACAGATGAGGAGCATGAGCCGTTTGCGTCGGTAAAGGATCGCCCGATCCTGTTGCTGTCGACTGCCCCTTCATGTTCACAATTACGGGCTCCGCGATCCCGATGTGCATACCGTTGGCGGCTATTGTCGGTAGCGGTTGATCAATGTCCTGGGCTGACATGTGATTCCGGAGTATGACAAGATACGGTTCCGGCCAGCCAAACTTGACGGAGCCGGCATAGATGCGTGCAAGCGTCTTTGCTGCAAGTGGCTTCTTTCGGTTGAGAATTGAACGACCTTTGATTTCCCAGTCGATGATCTCGCGAGCTGGACGCCAAGACTTTTTATCACCGAACAAATCTGCGTTGACGTTGTCCCGCTTTTGATGAGTTGGAGTCGGCCAATGAATCTTTCGACCGTCAGAGCGTCCCATAAGGATGAATCGCTGCCTAGTAGTGGCGTCACCATAGTCTGCGGCGTTTAGTTTTCTCCACTCCAGATGAAAGCCAAGTCGCTTGAGGGTGTCGATCCAAGCATGAAAGTACTCGCCCTTACGGCTCGGAATGGGTCGGCCCGTTCTGATGTTTACCGGACCCCAACCGGTGAACTCCCAGACGTTTTCTATGATGATCCGCTTTACACGAAGCTCGGTAAGCCAAGTAATGATATGCCAAGGGTCGGATCGTTGCTGATCGCTGGTAGGCTTGCCACCTCTCGCCACAGAATGATGGGTGCAAGTGGGCGAGGCCATAAGGAGGTCAAGGTATCCCTCTGGCACCAATAGATGCGGTCGAACGGTCGAAATGTCCTCAACGTAGTGTCTGGCTTCTGGATGATTAATGGTGTGCGTTTCGATAGCTGTCGGCCAATGGTTCACGCATACCAGGTCCATTTCCAGACCCAGTTTTTTAAGTGCCCTGTAGGCGCCCGTGGACGATCCGCCTGCCCCGCATAGCAGGTCAGCTACCTTAATCTTGCGCTTCATGTGTTCTCCTCAGAACTTATTTTTTCAGCTGATTACCTGTTGCGACTAAAAAGGCGCCTCGCTCAACGCCGCCCTTAGCCCCCGAGCGCAGCCCTCCCACGCTGCCTTGACCATCATGCGCTGCATGAGCTCGTCAAAGTGCGCCAGGTCCGTCACGCCATGCTCGGCGATGTATTCGCCGACGGCATCCACGCCGGCATCCAGGGCGCGCAGCTCGTAATCGTCGAGGCGATCGATCTTCTTGTAGTTGTCGATGCCCACGGCGCACCTCCGGCAGATGTAGTGAGGGTCTTTGTCGCGACCGTTGGCGTTCACGCCAATACCGAAGGCGTGCATCCCGCAGACAAAGCAGGTGGTGGGGTTATGGTCGGCGTCGACCGTCGGCGTGTGCTGGCGTGGGGTGGTTGGGAGTTTGGTCATGCTGCCCTCCCGAACAAGTCTGCCTGAACCGGCGACACATTGTCATTGTCGGCCTCAACGACGTGCACCTCTTCCAGCCGTTCAAACTCGATGCAAACGATCTCGCACATGGGCGAAACACCCTTCCAATCATTGATATAGAAAGACGTGTCGATCCCGCAGCCGGCCTCGAAGTGAAGGCCGGTGAGCTCCTGGAATTTTACCGCTTTGCCGTCCTTTTGGCGCTCGTAGCAAGGCCGTCCGCTGTAGTTGAAGCCCGCTGACATCTGCGGGACGATGAATGCACCAGTGTCGGCCAGATGAGCGGCGATATCGATGACGTGGAATTCGAACTCTGCGCCGGTGTAGCGAGGAGCGCCGCCGTTGCGCTTGATCTTGCCGAAAGGCGGGTTGCTGATCGCAACGTCAAACCTGCCCAGCCCCATTTCCAGCACGTCCATCACGTCGGCGAGAATCCATTCCGCCTCCGGCAAAATCGTCTGACCGACGGCGAGATAATCCGGATTGCGCTCCACGCAGGTGATGCGGGCCTTTTGGTGGCTACGGTGCCAGCAAGCGTACGACAGCATTCCAATGCCAGCGCACAGATCGATGATCCGCCCGCCGTATCCGCCTTGCCCGATGGCGTCGATCGTGAAATCAAACGCCATATCGTACGGTGTGAAAAAAGCGCCAGTAGCGCCGTTGACGTGGGTCGCGCCCTCGTTCCAGTTTTTGAGGACGAAGTCCTTGTCGTCTTCAGTTAGAGCCGGCTTCGTCAGCAGGTCGCAGGCCTGCGTATGGGCCTTTGCTTGAGCTTTCGTGAGCTTGGCCATTACGCTGCCTCCGAAAACAAATCAGCAGGACGATTGTCATTTGCCGGTACTGCCGCTGGATCGTCATCCTTGCTATTCGCGCCGATAGCCCACGCAATCCGGGCCGTAGCGATGGGCATGTATTCGTCCTCGCGCTCGCAGCCGATAAACTGAAAGCCCTCGAGAACAGCCGCCTTACCCGTGCTCCCAGAGCCCATGAATGGATCTAGGATGATTCCTCCGGGTGGCGTGATGAGGCGGCAAAGCCACTGCATAAGGGTCGTCGGCTTGACGGTTGGATGGGTGTTGGCACGAGGTTCAGGCTTGTAGCCCTCGTCGCGTCGTGTCATGTGCTGCCCGCTCGTATTAGAGACCATGCCGCCGGCTTTCTTCGGCAGGTGGTCTAGTCCTGCATCACGGTCGGCACGGCTGGCCTTGGCACAATAGAAGAAGCGTGCTGCGGACTTGTCGAGTTCAATGCGTGGGGCAAAGTGATCGCGAGTACCGAAACCGCCATAAATGCCTCGGCTCTCCTTCTCTCCATGCTCCGGCCCAACCGCTCTCTGCTGCCCGGGAGCATCAGGAAATGCCGCCAGCACCTCGTCGCTGCCGTCGTGGAGAATATTGGCTGGCCAGCGACCAGTTGGCTGTTGAAAGTCACCCGCCGCCCCGTTTTCGAAACCAGATCCGTCTTTCCAAGCAGACGATTCCGCTCTGCCGCTAGACTGCGCTGCATAAGCGCCACCGCCTAGTTTTTCATCGGTTTCAACCCGGCAGCCATCCACATTGATCGCGCCCACGCCCCACTCAGCAAGGTTAGCAGCGACGGTGCCAGTCAAAGGTTTGCGCGCCAGAGCAATAGGCTCCCATGCTGGCTTGAGCGCGGTACCCCAACCCTCCCAATCGCCATGCTGGTTGTGCGACTTCGGGAAGCCAGAACCATACACCCAGCCCAGTTGATCACGGATCTCAAAGCCTGCATCCTCGATCGCAACAGCCATGCGATGATACGTGCGCGTGCCAGAGAACGCGACGACATGGCCGCCCGGCTTGAGAACGCGCAGGACTTCAGCCCAGAACTCCTCTGAGAATGCGACTTCGCCGGTGTCCCACTGCTTGCCCATAAATCCAGCTGCTCCGCGACCATAAACGTCTTTGGCCGGTGCAGAACCTGGCTTTCCGAAACGCTTCTGGATCGAGACCAGCGCATAAGGCGGGTCGGTAACGACACTGTCGATCGAGTTGTCGGCGAGGCCGCGCAACACGTCGCGGCAATCTTTTTGATGCAGCACGACTCTTCCGTCGTGCATCGAGGTGATGCTCACGTTGTTTTGTCTCCTCAGACTGTGGTGTTCCCGCCGAAGCGGAAGCCGCGTTGGTGGCGCGGCGGGTTATTCTGCTACGGCGGGCCTTATAAGCGCCGCCGCCGCATTGCGAAGGCCTGCGGCACTAGCGCCGTGATGGGTGGCGGCGACGGCGGCCTTCAAGTTGACGTGCGAACCGACGCGAATATCATTGGCAATCTCTCGGCAAGCCTTTTCCTGCTTGTCATGCCACTGCGCGGCCAACTCGTAGCCGCGCGCCGTTTCTTCCCGCACCTTTGCATTAGCGGCGATGATGCGCGCAGCCTGAACAGCTGCGCTACCATAGGCGATCATGTAGGTGGGTTTGGTCATGCGACGCGAACCGACAACTGCTCGCCTGCCTCACCCATCCGAGCGCCAGGAACATCGGTGCCAGCCTTTAGACGGTCGGCGATTTCCTTTTTGTCCGGCGCAGTGGTAATTTTCACAACGTCTGACGGCAACAATGCCTCGTCGACGATCTCGACCGACGCAGCCTTCCTGCCGATGGAAATCGTCGCCTCTGCCAGAGGTACACGTGGCAGCCCTGCGGCTTTCAGCAACTTGAACATCAGGCTGCGCATCGCTTCCTTGCGCCGCTCGGCGCGAGACTTGCGCGCTTGCAGATCGGAGATGCGGAGCGCTACTGACTTTGCCAAGCTGTCGGCGTCGCGTTCGCCGTTCACAAGGCGCGTCAGGACGGCGTGGAAGTTGGTCTCGCCTTCAAGCATATCAGCGCGCAGTTCTTCGTCGGCTTCGAGCTCCGGATAAGCGGCGAGCATGTCCGAGAACAGCGCTTCGAGGTTGGCGACGTCGGCGGCCAAATAGTTGTCGTTGGCTGGTTTGGTCATGCGGACACCTTCACGAAATCGACCGATTCCGAATAGTATCCGTTCGACGAGCCGTACCAACGTATGTCCACGTGGCCCTTGATCGTCGCCAGCTTATAGAAGGTCCACGTTCCGCTTTCGCTAGCCTCTGGGGCGTCTTTGCTGGCAACCTCTGCAACAAGGATAGGGTTGCCGACGAGACTATCAAGGTCGCCATCAATGTCTTCGATGTAGACCGACTCACAGCAATCCTGCGAATGGTACATCTTGAAGGTTTCGCCTTCTTGCGTGGTGAAAAACAGTTCTTCGTCGCCAGATCTTCTGACTTCGGCAAGCGTCTTGCCGACAAGCGTGGAAAGGTCCACGCGGTCGTCCCAGTAGCTCATATCTATCTCCTCAACGTGGTGACGCCATTGGTGTGGCGTAGAGTTTGAAGCTATACTGTTTTTACAAATTTGTCAAGACTTCGGCGATAGCCTCCGCTGTTGCCAACCTGTACGTTAAGAATTCTTCGTGGGTCTTGTCTTTCTTGCTGCAATTGCATGATCGACAGAGAATTTGCAGGTTGTCTGGCCAATTTGTCCCGCCACGCGATATGGGGTGTATATGGTCGATGTGAAATTCTTCTTCTGTGGATGCGCCGCAGTATACGCATTTGAATTCTTGAGATTTGTTGATGCGATCGATGTCGTCCGGCGTAAATTTCCCATCGGCACCTCGCTCTAAAGACCTGCGATTTGCACCAATGGACCGCCACCTGTCGTAATTTTCATTGATCCAAGATGCGAGCCGCGCGCCAGATCGAATACGATACTGCTCGTCAGTGGCCCAAAGCACCCTGCGCAACAGGTTTATCGATTCACGATGGTCTGGATCCTCTCGCCGCCGGGCCGCATATATCCGGTTCTTCTCGTTCTTTGAGGCCACATAATTAGGATCATTTGCGCGCCTCTCTGCTGCGTACAGCCTGTTTGCTAGCCTCTCCTTTTCTGCGTATCCTGGCTTTGACCGTTTCTTCGCAGAACTAGCATTCTCACACGATTTGCATCGAGAAAATGGAACTCGCTCTCCCTTCCTATTTTTTCGCAGGCCAAATTTCTCCAGCGACTTCCACTCTCCGCATTTTGTGCAAACCTTACCGAGGCCATTCTCTCGGTCGGTATCCTTCGTCATATGCCCTCATCAACAACGCGATAGCCCTAGGAACGGGCTTTGGATTTGTTTCGCGCTCTATCTCGGAGACTTGTAAAGGTCTGGAATATCCCAGAACGCCGGCTAGCTGCGACTGGGTTAGTCCCAGACGCTTACGAATGGATCGAAATTCGTCATTATCCATGCACCACCTATATAAGGAATTTTCATTAGTTTCGTCAAGTTGAGTATATAGAAAATTCATTAGAATGGTACATCGTCCGCCACTAGCGCCTGCCAATCTTCCTCATCACGGTTGTCGTTCGCCGGCGCCTGTCTGTTGTCATTATCTGCCGGCACCCACTGCTTGACGTCCCAATACTTGCCGCGTGGGGCGATCATGACCTCGGCCGTGTCGCGCAGTTCTCGCTGCCGCTCGAGCCATTCCAGCACTGTCTTGGGAAACGGCATCTTGCCGCCATGCGATCGCCAGTAGCGGTCGGCCTTCGACTTGGGGAATCCTTGGTGCTGAGGGCAGATCCATTCAGATATTGAGGTCATCCCACACATGTACGTGACCTTCACGCTATCGGGCTTGCCTTCTTTACCGGGGTGGTGGCGGAACGTACGCGAGGTCACCGTGCGGGGTTCTGGCTCTGCCGTCGACATGATCGGTGTATCAGCAGCCGTGGCCGTAATCTTCGGACTGTCATCGATGTCGAACTCGTAGCCGCAGCATGAGCAGACGCGCGCCGAAGCATGCACCTTTTCTCCGCAGCCGAAGCGTCCGTTCTTGTCCTCGACGTCGAACGGGCAGACCTTCACTGGTGCTTCGCCGTCGCCCTTGTTGGGCGTCTTTGGCTGCACCATGTCGACCGGCCCGTGCTTGTCGACGAGACCGGCGAAGTCCAGCACGAGGCACGACGGTTTCGGACCAGCCTTGATTGCCGCAATGCGCTCCTGAGGCGTGCCGAGAGGCATGCCAGGCGCGTATATGACGCGAGTGCCGCGGCCCATCATCTGCACGTACAGCGAAACTGACAACGTCGGGCGAAGGGCAGCAATCAGGTCGACACCCTTGTGATTGAAGCCGGTGGTCAACACCGAGTTATTCGTCAGCGCGCGGATCTTGTAGGACTTGAAGTCCTCGATAATGCGCCGGCGTTCATCCTTCGGCGTTTCGCCGCTAATCATCTCGCAGGAGATGCCGCGCGAACGGATCTCATCACGCACGTGCTCGGCGTGCTCCACACCAGAGCAGAAGCAAAGCCAGGACTTGCGGTCGGCGCCCTTTGCGACGATCTCATCGACGGCGGAGCGCGTGACGTCCATCTTGTCCACAGCAGCCTGCAACGCGGATTGCTTATAGTCGCCGCCCTGCCTTCCTACGCCCTTCATATCGAACGTCGTGGCAGTAGCCTTTGACGAAAGCGGCGCGAGATAGCCGTCAGCAACACCGTCGGCGATGCCGTAGGTATAGACGATCTGATCGAACAAACGATCGTCGCCTTCATCAAGTCGGCCTGTATCCAGCCGGTAAGGTGTCGCAGTGAGCCCCAGGATTTTCATATCCGGATTGATGGCACGCAAGGCGGCGATGAAGCGGCCGTACATCGTGTTGCTGTTGGCGGGGATCAGATGGCACTCGTCCACCATCAGCACGTCGATGTGCCCGATGAGCGCAGCTTTGCTGTGCACGGTCTGAATGCCGGCGAAGATGATCTGGCTGCGCGCGTCACGACGGCCAAGACCGGCCGAGAATATCCCCGCCGGAGCAAATGGCCAAATGCCGAGCAGCTCTAGGTAATTCTGCTCGATGAGCTCAGCGACATGGGTGGCGACAAGGATGCGCATGTCCGGCCAGCCTTCAACCAGCCTCTTGATGAGCGAAGCCATGAGCAGCGACTTGCCGCAGCCAGTCGCGAGGTCAACGAGCGGATTGCCAGCAGTCGTTGACCAGTAGTCGAAAACAGCGTTTTCTGCGTCTTCTTGGTAGTGGCGAAGTTGGAGCATACGAGATTCCAGACCTTGAGATAAACGATTGGATTGCAGGGTTATCTGCGCTCGCCGCAATTCTCGCGGCTGCTTTTGCTTTTTCGTCGGCGCGCCAAGCCAAAAGACAAGCGGACGCGGTTCTCGGAGACGTGGAGCCTGTATTCAGCGCCTATCAGCTACCAGACGATGGGAAAAACTATCGCCACAGGGTCGCCATCGAGATAGTCAACCACAATCGGCTACCGCTCTATGTCCAAAGCATCAGGTTGGAGTACCCTGACTGGGTGCTTATTCACCGTGGAGCGGAAGAAGTTCGCGATCTTGTTGCCGCACTTTACGATGTAGTAATCGAGAAAAAGCGTGAGCACGTATTTGACGTTCCTTTCCGTCTCGCTGGGCGCTTCTCGAGTGATATGCCTGCAGTATCCACAAGCGTTTTCAATGTGAGATTTCTCGACCAGAACCAGCAGGGCGGTTTTGTACTAGGCTTCATCGTCCATTATCGCATGCATGGATCGAAGCGGGTTCGAGTTGCGTTTGCCTCGACAGGATTCGACGTTTTGGACTAACCAGCCTCCCGCAGCAGCCCAAGCACCCTCGCCCGCTCCTTGATGACGATTTGGCGAACGCGCTCTTTGGTGAGGCCGTGGTCATTGCCGATGGCCTCCAGCGTCTCACCCATCGCCCTTCGCATCAGCATCGCGCCATTGCGTCCTTCCAGCAGCGAAACAACGCGAGACAGGTCCGTGCCATCCTCCTGATGCGGATCAGTGGAACCCGGCAGTTCCTCAAACGCCGAGAGACTGCAGACCTCAGCGGACCGCGACTTGGTGGAGTTGGTGCGAACGAACTCCTTCGCCGTACCCCGAACGCAGAGGACGGCCCACGTCCAGAAGGTCTCAAGGCGGCATTCGCGATGACGGCGCAACATGACGACCATCGCCGACTGAAACAGTTCGTCGGCCGCGTCTTCGTTCTTGGTGATCTTTCGCGCCAGTCTTCGCAAAGCCGGCTCATAGGCCAGAAGCTTGCGGTCGAACGCGGGACTGCGCGGATTATTATCATTCGCAGCGACAAGCGGCGTGCGTGCTACAAGCGGCATGGTGGTCTCCTCATGTGGTGGTTCAGGCGTTGGTGGCGCCATCAATCCATGTCGTGCCGTCTCGCAGCACATAAGTGATTGTCTCGGCTTCCTCGTCGCAATCTGTCTGTTCGCCAGGCACGAGAGCCGGAATCGTCAAATGCGTCGGGCAGCCTTCCTTCTGCTCGTCGAACGAGATCGGCTTTGCCCAGCGCGCGCAGGACCAATGACCGTCTCCACCCATCTCTGGTGAGGAATGGATGCACGACCGGCAAGTGACGCGTGGCCAAGCGTTCTCTTTGCAGACAGGCTTGTGCTTGCAGAAGGTGCATTCGAACCAATCAGGCGCATCATTGATGCGCGACGGCGGCTCAGGTGAATTGATGATGCGTTCAAGCCGCGCCAGTAGACGCAGGCAGAACTCCGGATCGTATTCGATGCGCTCGGCATAGAGCGTGTCGTCATCTTTACAGCTGACGAGATACAGGCATCGCGACAGGCCGAAGGCGTGCATTCCCAGCTGACATTGTCCGTAGTGAAGCGGCTTTGCCTTCTCACATCCGTCTTTAACTATCAGCCTCATACCTTTGGCATTGCTAGACTTAAATTCGAGCAGGTGCTCTGTCTTAGGCGCCTCGACGACGCCCATGGCCTTGCCGTCGCACTTGCCGCGGACGTGCCCTTGCACCAGCCTGATCTTGTCCTGCTGGCCATAGACATCGACGCCGATGCGCTCGAGGTCGGCAACTAGCCTGTCCTCTTCAATGTTGCCGGTTTCGAACAGACGCAGCTGCCGGCCGTGGTGCTTTTCCAGCGGTGAGGCCCATCGGAAGGCGTACCAAAGAGCGCGATCGCATGGGTTGTTGGCTTCGCCAACTGATATGCCGAGGCTGTCCCATGACGAGGCTGCGGCTTCATAGGCTTGGTAGATCGCTCTGACAGTGCTGGATTCTGGCTTGGGTAGTGGGGCCATTAGACGCCCCACCCCATAAACTTCTTGAGCACGTCACCCATTCGCGCCGCTACGCCGCAATGCTCGACCGTCCTGCCGTAGGTGGTCATGTGCTCGCCGTGCGGCTCTGGGCTGTCGTGGCAGCGACGGGCATAGATGACGACTTGGTCGTAGCCATAATCGTCGGCGATGCGCTTTGCTGCACTGATTGGGATATCACGCATCGAGCAGCTTCCTTTCGATAGCGTAGCAATCATCGCCGCCGGTATATCCAGAGCTGTCCTTGATGAAGTGCTTTGTGCCGTCCTGCATAGTGATGACAAGTTGGGTGCTGCCGTATCCGCGATCCAAGTGGACGCTGGCGACGTGGTCGGTGTTGACCGAAAGTTCTCGTGTCAATCTGGTCAGCGCCATCAGCTGACCCTCATAGGCATGCAAACGAGCGTAAGCCCATCAAAGCCGTCGGACGTGATCAGCCCCGGCGTGCCGCTATCCTGCAAGGCCAGCTTGACCGGACCCGACGGCAGCACGTTGAGCACGTCGCGGACGTATGCCGCATTAAAACCGATATCCATCGGCTCGCCGCTGTATTCCGCCTCAACTTCGTCATTTGCCGACGCCTCGCCAGCTGCAACAGCGAGCGCGATGCTGCCGGGCGCAATGCTGAACTTCACGGCGCGGCCACGCTCAGACGACACCGTTGAAACGCGATCGGATGCCTTCATCAGCGCATCGCGATCGACAGTCACAACGCATTCGTTCGCCTTCGGAATGACGCGCTCGTAATCAGGGAATGTGCCGTCGATCAGCTTCGACGTGATGCGCACGTCATCCGACACAATGCGGATTTTCTGCTGGCTTATGGCCACCTGCACTTTGCCCTTTGGAAGCAAGCCGACGGTCTTGCGAGGCACAATAACGCCTTCGAAGGCTGGCAGCTCCGGGCCGATGTGACGCCCGAGACGATGGCCGTCCGTGGCAACCGCTTCCGACTTGCTGCCGCCCTTGAAGAACACGCCGTTCAGATAATATCGCGTCTCCTCGGTCGAGATCGCAAACGACACTGGCGCAAACATCGCTGCCAGATCGATTTCGAATTCTGCGTCGAACTTGTCGTCGCCGAGCGTTGGGAAGTCTTCTGCATGCAACGTCGCAAGAGAAAACCGCGAGCGTCCGGACTTCACCAGCAGCTTGTCGTCGTCGAGCGTCATGGTGATGTCGCCGGTCGCCTTGCGCGCGATGTCGTTGATCAGCTTGGCGCTAACGCAGATATTGCCGGGCTTGGTCACCTCTGCAGGAACGCCTGCGGTGGCGCTGATGTCGAGGTCGGTGGCCGTTATCGCAAGCCCGTCGCCTGCGGCAGCAAGCTGGACACTCGACAGGATGGAAATGGTGGATCTTGCTTCGACGACCTTCGTCGTGGCGGCAAGCGCACGCGTGAGGTCTTCCTTGTGGATGACAAGGTGCATGGGTGTCTCCTCTGATCGCGGGTTGTCCCGCGCGATGTGTGGTGGTGCCAGCCGTGGCGAGCGGCAGGCGGGTTAGGCTGCCCAAGGGGCCGGTTGACGCTTCGGCGGCTCGTAGCCGATTGGATAGCCGAGACCATCCTCGCCTTCATCGTACCGGCTCTCGTCGAACTGCTCGCCCTTCAACCCAGCGATCTTCTTGAACAAACCGATCGCGCTGCCTGGCTGCTCTTCGTTGTCGTTTGCCACCCACGATTCCTTGCCTTCATCATCGACGGTCAGGGCAGATATTGCCGCATCGAGAGAGAAAGGCGTGCCTTCCGTGCCGAGAACAACCTTCTCGCCATAAGCGCCGCCGATCTGGTCTTTCAGCTCCTCCCACGTGTCGATCTTCACCTTACGTCCTGCCAACACGATCTTGAGGATATCGCCCTTGCCGATCGTGTAGCCGCGATCCTGATACTTGAGGACGCGCGTCGCCGACGCCAGTGGGTATCGGGTGCCGGAATGGAATCGCAGGAATCGCTGTGAATTGTGCTTCAGGAAGTCGTCGTGGAATGAGAATTCGTCACTGTCGAAATCCAGCGCACCCATGACGGCCGTGAAGTCGAACGCGTCGAAGATGTCCTGCGCCGTCGGGAAGAAATCGAAGTGCATGAACTGGATCGGTGTGCCGCCGCTTTCTGCAAACGTCACGGCACGCTTTGTCGTTGAGACGCACCAGAAACCATTTTCGTAAGCGTCTGCGACTGCATATTCGAAGGCCTCGCGGCTCTTGAAGTAGACATCAACGTCGTTGATATCTCGATTGGTGAACACGCTTGTCACCGCTCCGCCGGCCGCGAATGCGCCGGGGATCGGGTAGCATTTCTCCGTGATCTTTCTGGCTTCCGCCTTGTAACTGCTCATGCAAATCTCCTCAAACGTGGTGAATTAGCGGGCCGCTGGTGAGGCAGCCCGCGTTGGTGGTTATTTGCTTCCCCAGGGCCGGCGCGTCGTGCCAGCAGCCACAGCGGCAGGCTTGTTGTCGTTGCTGGCGGCAGTTCGGCGGTTGTCATTGGCGGCGGATGGCTGAGGCGCAGGCTGGTTGGCGTCGATCTCTGGCGCGGGAACATTGCCTTCGTCTTCGAAGAAATAGCGTTTGATCTCGGCGCGCGCCGGGTAGCCGTTCTGCGCCTTACCAAGGCCGATCTTGGCAGTGAACGCCAGGAAGTGAAGCTCTTCGCTGTCCTCGATCGAAGACACGCCAACGGCACGGCAAAGGCTGGCGAACTGCTTCTGCCCGATCTCCTGGGCTTGCGGGTTGGAGTTCTCGAGATTGTAGGTCGTGAAGAGCTTGCGGCCCTTTAGGCTTTCAGGCTCGATGACCACCATCGTCGTCTTGAGGATGGTGCCGTTGCCTGCCTTCGTCGGGCCGACGTCGCTGGCCTCGATTTCCAGCTTGTAAATGCCGTTTGGAAGTTCGGCGTAGTCGTTCTGCTGTGTGTCGTGTGCGGTCGCATCAAATCTTTGACCAAGTCCTGCCATGCGTAGTCTCCTTGTGGTGTGGTGGTAGTGGTGGTTAGCGAAGGTAGTAGCGGAAAGGCCCGCTACCGAATTGCGTCGATGCGTGGTCACGCCAGACATGAATGAGCCAGACCCAGATTAGTTGGCCTGACCGTGTGCGTGCCTTTACCGGATGCCACGCGAACCACGATTCACCGCGGAACATGGTCACGCCGACTCCTCTTCCTCGACTGGCGCGTGCGCCGTGTAAAAGTATTTCGAGAGCTCGGCGAAGCCTTTGCCCTTCTTAAACGGAATGGACGGCGGCATGTTGAGACGGTTCTTCGCCAAGAAACCTGCCCGCTCGTCGGTGTAGATGACGCGCTCTGAGCCTGACATACCCTCGGCCTTGGCTTCCTTTTTGCCAAAGCCCTTGTCGACCTGCTTGACCGACGTGCGCTTGCTCATAAAGAGGAGGGCATCGCTCTTTTCCATAATGATGTCGGTGGCGCGGTCCTGCAACTTTGGCCGATAGCGGTCATACGCGTCGACGAGAGGATCGTTGAACGACTTGACCTTGCTGTGCAGGATCTGGACGACGTGGACACCTGCACGAGACAATGCGCGAATAGCAGACATGTATTCCAGCCAGTCGTTGTCGGCCTCAAGGTAGCCTTTACCAAACGCGGTAGGAGAGCCCTTGTCGTTGCTGTCGATGGTGTCCCAGCCCATGCGTGCGCAGGTGAAAGTCCACACCATCTTTTCGAACGCATCCAAGCTGTCGATGATGGCAGTCTTGAAATCGTGCTCCTCGGTCAGAAGATGCTCGAAAGCATCCATCATCTCGTTGAAATTTTCGATTTCGATCGACGGAACGTCTAGATCGACTGGCGTTTCCTCGCCGACGGTGTGCAGGTAGATCGGATTGGGGAACTCCCCTGCAAGCGTGGTCTTGCCGACGCCGCCGATGCCGTAGACGGCGAGGACGGGTGGCGTTTTGCGCTTGCTCGATCTCAGCTTGTCAAAGACTGACATTAAGCCTCCTCAGTGGTGTGTGGTGAGAATGATGGCGACGATGTAGGCAGCGGCTGCAAAGACGATCAGCCACCGCCAATGAGCGATCAGCGCGCGAACAGACGGCAAAACAGCCACCAGAATGCTCCAAGGACGGCGATTGCCACGATCGCCAACGGGAACAGCATGATGAGGCCAATGGCCACTACCGCTGTCAGGGCGGAGAATGCACCGCGCTTCAGGCCGCGAAGGACGTACTTGCGCGGCGTTGGTGTAACCGGCACGTAGTCGATGGGCGGCGTAATGGATTCGGTGTACCAGGGGGATTGAGGGTTGGTCATGCTAGGAGCCCCGCGAAGTACAGCAGGCCAACCGTCGGCAGGAAGGCGAGCCACACGATGATTGCGATCCAAATGGCAGCGAGCACTAGGCCGTCAGAGAATCCTACCCAGAAGGCCGGCCAGTTCATTGCGGAACCCGTCATCCCTCTACCCTCGCCTTCGCAGCCCGATGATAGCTCACAGGTGAGCCGCTCACCCACGTTCCTTCGAACTTGCGTGCCGCGCGTCGCGCCTCGGCCTTCTGCGCAGCGGTGCGGTAAGGCTTGCGATTGAGCATGTTGATTTTGCCGGTGCGCGTAAGCCCGGTCTGATGCGCAAGGTGCGCCTGTCTCATCATATTCTCCTCGTTGTGGTGAAGTGCGGCTGGTTGGTGGCCAGCCGCTTTGGTGGTTAGGCTGCGGCGTCGAAAGCTTCGACAGCGCGCTTTGCGGTCAACAGGTCAATGCCAGCGACCGCGCGCAACTCCTTGATCGCATCGATCTTTAGGCCCATCGCAGCCATGTTCTGCCACTTGTGGTCATAGACCGGCTTTGGCTCGTGATGCGTCGTCGTCAGCGTGAACACGCCGAACTGCTGGCCCTTGTGTTTCGCCGCCAGACGCTTGGCTTCCTTCTCGGCTGCGACGGTGGAAGCATGGACGTGTGGCGTTGAGGACGGCTTCGGCTGGCCGTTTTCGATTAGGGCGACGATGGTGGGTGTGGGGGTGGGTGGAGTTATCAGTTCGATGCTGTCGATGGGATCTGTCGCACCCCAGCCCTCTTTCGTCCAGTGCGTGCGAACTGTGCGCTGGTCGACAACCTCTTTCACGACGCCCTCAAGCTTGAGGGTCTTGTGGCGAATAAGGTCACCAACTTTGAACTTGGGCTGCGCGTTGTCGTTGCTGGGCTTCGCGACAGGCTCTTCGATCCATTCGGCGATGATGTCGTTGTCTTTCAGGCTCAACTTGTCGTCTCGATGAGATGAGCGACCATCGTCTGCCCATACCGCGCTGGCATAATTGCTGCCGTTGCCGAATATTGCGCAGCTGCCAACAATAAAGGCCGGCCCGACCTTGCGGCCGTCGCGCGTCCTATAGAACTTGCCTGCCTCGATTTTGATGGTGGCGGCAGAAGGCTCGAGGTTCGAGGCCTTCGCCAACCATTGTCCAGATTCACTGAAATCAACGCTGTACGTGTCGTCGATCCTGTCGTAACGGATGACCGTGCCGATCTCTCCGGTCTTCCCGAACAGACCGTGCCCGTTGTAATCCTCAGACTTGATCAGTCTAACTTCGTCACCCTTCTTAAGCTTCCCCATCACGCTGCTCCTTCCGTTGTTGTTTCGGCGGTCATCGCGCGCCGTTGTGTGAAGTCGACCTTGACGACATTGGTGTCGTCGTCCTGTTTTGCCGGCGGCTCGCCATCAGGATCGTGTTCGATCTCGAAGCCGTGCCACCAGATCGTCGAGGCGCCGTCAGCAAGGCGCACCTGATACTCGCTGCCCCAGTTGCGATCGCCGATGACGACGCCAGTGAGGTGAGGGTTTTGTCTGTTGCGGACCGGATCGCCGAAATTGAAGAATTCGCAGTCGCAGCTCATGCCGCCACCCGCTCACTACGCAGTGCGTAGTCGTTGACCGCCTGCCCCGCCGACAGATCGTCTTCCAAAGCCGGAGCATTGTCGTTTGCGGCGGCAAGAACGCGCGGGAGCGAAACCGGCATAAGGCCGGAAAGCGTGGAGCATCCGCCGTTGTGCGGTGCCAGGTGCGTCGTGCGGTCGGGATTGTTGTCATTGGCTGGGATGAAGGCGCGCTGCTTGTGCAAGCCGTATGTGCGCCGAAGCCGCTGGTATGCGGCCATTGGCTTGACGTTGTATCTGGCGGCGATATCTGCGACGCTCTCACCGTTTTCACGGCGCGCGTGCATATCCGCCAGCATCGTGCTGGTGATAATCGTCATGTCGTCTCCTCTGGGTGGTGGCCGCTTGGTGGTTGACAAAGCAGCAGGGTTATGAAACTAAACTAATTTTACAAATTTGTCAAGATTTCACCAAGGTGGATGCATGCCTGAAGTTAAGTCGCGCCTCCTGCAATCGATACTGAAGGAACAGAAGCGGAGAGCCGTAAAGGATCGCGCTGTCTACGAAGAACTAGGCGTGCCTCAGCAAACCTTCAGCACTTGGAAAGCTGGCGTCATACCGAGACCAAGACAATTCCCGGCGATTGCCGCCTTCCTCGGCGTCTCCGAAGATGATGTGGCGGAGATGGCTCGCGAGGCGGCCGAAACCGCCCCGTCCGTCACGCCGATTACGGTTGCCCGCACGTACGGCAAGATCTCCGACCGTAAGGTTGGCAAGTTCAAATTCGAGCCCATCAACGACGGCCGCAAACGTATTCCTGAAGGCAGGTACGCGATCATCATCGACACGAAAGTGATGGAGCCAGTCTTCCACGTCGGCGTGAAAGCTTGGCTCGACCCTTCGCGCTGGCCCATCGTCGGTGACGACGTTCTGGCCCATTCTGGCGGATTTGCCTGGATCGGGCGATTCGAAGGAATGAACAACGGGGCCGTTCAGCTTGGCCGCTATGATGGATCGCAGCTTGAAGTAAAAAACGTGGAAGCTGTTCATGTCATCGTCCTTTCGGAGCGGGTAGTTACAGCATAGCAGGCTGGTAACCCGACATGCCGATTGACAAATCCTACAAATTTGTGTAGGAGATTGGCTGTCCGATGTGGTGTCGGATATGGAATACGCTTCGTTCATGGCTTGGCTCTCGCCGAGTTCTCCTCGAGCGTTAGTACGAAGGCCGGGGTGGATACGGGTGGTGCCGATCCTTAAGCCCCGGCTTTTGTGTTTCTGGGTGGCGGCAGAAGGGGCGCGGGTTACGTCCGTACTATGGCCGCCCTTCCGCGTCAGGCCGCAGCCTTACGCCATTCGAGATACAGGTTCTTCAGCAGGCGCTTTTCGACATAGCGGTGAGCGCGGGTCGCGACATGCGCGCGGTAGGATTCTTTCTCGACGCCCTTGCCGTTGACCTTGCGCTCCACCGGCATGCCGAGCTTTTCAGCCTCGAAGCGGGCGCGCTCTGCGTAAACGCGTTGGTAATACGTGGCGTCGGAAAGATCGCTGCCGAAATCCGGACGCCACAGGCCCATATTGCCGATGATGCCGCTGCGCATGTTCCACGAGACCGATCGGCGGGCTCGATTGTATCCATGGTCTACCCAGTCTTGCGCTGTAGCGCCCTCGCCTGGGTTGCCTTGTCGACGACCGTTGATGACGGCCAGGCCAAGGCGTTTCCATACGGCGCTTACCGACTTGTAAGTGCCGATGTCTCCGCACTCGCCGACGATGGTAGCGAAGGAAACATCACCGAAACCGTTCACCGATTTCACAAATTCGTATGCGGGGAGTTGCTTGACCAGCTTGACCATCTGCTTTGCGTAGCCGTCGCACTGCGCGTCAAAAAGCTTTTCAGATTCGATGTAGGAGCTGATGACGCTCGCAACGTCAGACTGCAGCAGTCCTTCGTCGATCTCGTTCATGGCCGACTTAATTGCATCGTCGACGCGCTTCTGCGCTGCCTTCGTAAGCTTGCGCGGTGCCTTGCCGAATGCGGTCACTCGGTCGGTCGTCTTGTCTTCTTCAAAGTCGGCGTCGCGGCACAAAAGGCTGCGCACTTCCGCCTTCATCATAAGAACGACTTTTGTCTTTGCTCGGATGGCTGCCTGTCTGCGGCGATGAAGGTTGACGATCTGGCCGACGATGTCAGCGACTGGCTCTGGGTCGTAAGAAGCAAGTGGCTGGTGGTTGGCGAGCCATGGGGCTTCTGCAAGTTCTTCTGGGGATGGGTTGAATCTGATTTGCATGTTCATGTTGGTCTCCTCTTGGTGTGCGGCGTTTGGTTTGGTGGCCGCTGATTATGGGGTGGTGCAGGCTGGCATTGGACATCCGGGGTTCGAGCCGTTAGCGGCCAGCCTGAAAGACTACTGATGAGGTTTGCGGGCGTCGATCTTTGCTTGCACCCACGCCTCAACCTCTTCACGGACAAACGCTACTCGTCGTTCACCTAGATCAACGGCAAGAGGGAACCTGCCTTCCGCGCGGTAACGGTTGATCATTGTTCGCGACATCGAAGTCATCTTACAGACGTCATTAAGACTGATAAGTCGGGGTTTCTCTGCCATTGCTTTCTCCAATGTTGTGGGCGGCGGTGCTTCTCTGGGTTGCGCGCGCTCAAAGGCCGCCCACTCCGCTTAAGCGGAAACTCGTGTCTGCTCGTAAATTGACGTGAGGGTGTCGTTGTTGAACACTTCGTCGACGCGCTTGCCTTCGGGCAGCTTGGCCGCAACGGCGCGATAGTACGCGGCCTTGTGCAGCATATCCTGGGCTTGCGGCTGGTAGACAGCAACGGCGTTCTCTACATCGGCCTTGCGGGCATTCGCCATCCTTACGCCGTTCGGCAGAGTGACCGCCATAAGCTGGAGAGTTGCTGCCGTTTTGATGATCCGCGCACGGTGGGCGGAGCTGACGAGTTGCGGCTCCTTCATGACCAGCGGTCGAGAGGCGGCAAGATTGGCGTCGGGGCAGTCTTGGAAAATCTTCGCGTTGTCGCTGCGGATGCGCTCACCAACGGCAGCTTTTGCGCCAAGTTGGATGAGGTGGTTGCGGAGCGAGGCATTGCCTTCCGCAAGTTCGACGAGCGCATCAACCGCGCTGGTCTTTTCGTTGTGCCGGTCAACGGCCATCTGAATAAGCGCATGCGGCGTTGCCGATTTCGCGCCTTTGGCTCGGCTGTGTCTTCTGGATGGCTGCGGGGTTTCGATGTGCATGTTCATCGGTGTCTCCTCGTGCGGTGGTTTGGTGGTTGACTGGGTGGCGAATGGGTATTGGGTTGCATGCCCTTGATGGCCACTCAGTCAATTTGGTGTGCAGGGTGTTGGCGCGGGTCTATCGGGTTACGACACCTTTACGGCCGGCACTCTGCAAAAAAAGTTAGACGACGCGGCGAAAAACTGTTGGTCTTCATTGCCTCACCGGCCACATCGTCTATTCAGTTTTGCAAGTGGCGAGGCGGTTACAGCCAGGATTTCACCGAGACAACGGCCATCAACTACTTGCAAATTTGGTTAGTGAGCGCAGCGGCGTTTTCATGGGTTTCGCAGTTCCTATGGCCGCACTCACTATTTCTGCCGTGCCGCTGCAAAGCGTCTTCGGCGTATGGCGTGCAAGGTTGGGCGGCTCAATTGTGGTTTCCGAGTGCCGGGCGGCCCCTCCTTGCATCTTCGCTTGCCTTCACGTCGCTGGAGGTCGTCGCGATGGCAAGCCCGCCGAGGCGGATTGGTATTGTGAGTGCTTGGCAAGACGTCATTGGTTTTCGGTCGCCGGCTGGCCTCACACTCACAAATTCTCAGCAAACGGCGCGGCTTCTTTTACAAGGTTTGCCACTGGTTTATGGCCGCACCGTTTGCATTCATTCGGGAAGGGTGGCGCTTCCAGCCTGGTTTTCGCGGGACTATAGGCCACCCTTCCCTAACTCGTTACCACAGCGCTCCGCAGAGCACTCTGGTAACGGGCCACCTATGGCGGCCCGGTCACTGGCCGCCATCTTCTTCTGCGGTCGGGAGCTTCATGCTCCCATCTTCTTCTCGCCGTCATGGCGCTCATGCCGATCCGCGCTTGGGTCGTCTATCGTCTTCTTTCGCAATCCTTAAGCATGCGCATTCCCTTTCATGCTGCAGGTTCGTCTTGGGGTCTGTTGCCCTGTCGGCTTCTTGTTTGGCCGCTGTTGATTTTGGTTCTACCGTTTTACCGGTTTAGTGTCAACTCTAAACCGGTTTTATTTTTTGATATTTTTCCGTTATACCGGTGCGCATGGCAAAGTTGAGCGACATCATAAGGTCTAAGCGCAAGGAAATGGGCTTAACGCAGAAGGCGTTCGGCAACCTTTTTGGTGCGCAACAGACAACCGTCTCCGATTGGGAGAAGGGTAAGATATCTATGATGCGCAACTGGCAGAAGCTTGCCGGGTCTCTTGGGCTGCGCGAATCGGAGTTTCTCGACCTTATGGCTGAGGCGACGACCGAGTCGGAAAAGACCGAGCGCATGATTCCCGCGTTGCGTCAGGCAACTGCCCCTGTCATTAGTACCGGTAGTATCATTGCCGCTCCCAAGCCGCCGTCCGGGGAGCGTGACGTGCCTGTTCTAGGCAGGTCAAAAGGAGGGTCGGACGGTGAGTTTGAGTTTAACGGGCAGATCATGGGCTGGGAATGGAGGCCGCCTCACCTAGCGGGCGTCGCCGAGGCATATGCATCTTATGTAGACGGCGAGAGCATGTATCCGCGTTACAAGCCAGGCGAGACGGTATGGACCAATCCGCCAAAGCCGATCGCGCGCGGCGATGACGTTATCGTGCAGCTGGCGCCGAACGAAGAGGATGGCGTTCCTCGCGGTTTTATCAAAGAGTTTGTGCGGTGGGAGCCAAGCTTTCTGGTCGTGTGCCAGTTCAATCCCCCGATGGAAATCAAATACCCGCGCGACGACGTCGTCTCGATCCACAAAATCGACTACGCACAGAAATAACGGTTTACCGTTTTAACGGTTGACGACGCACCGGTATCGTTCTATATCTCCTCTTGTACCCCAGCAAACCAAGCTGGCCACCACAAGAGGAGATACACCATGTACAGACCGCGTCCCGAAGAGTTCGACGATATCGCCGTTGCCGCACACGGCGCTGTTGCCCAGTCCGACGAGCCAATGAAGCGCCCGGACCACAAGGCCAAGAAGCACGGCAAGCCCAAGACGAAATATGAATACGTGCGCCGCTTCCCCAAGAAGCCGCGCAACGGCGAGGAAGTCGGCGGTGGCCACTTCGTATTCCGCCGCGGTGACAGCACTGGACGCATTCGTCCCTGCATGTGGCCCTTTGAGCATCCCTCCTACGATTCAGCGCTGGTTGAAGCCGCACGCCTCCACAAAGAGTATGGCGGCACCTTTGAAGTGTTCGTTCGCGTCGGCCGCGTCGAGGCACTTGAGGCCGGCGAATGAGCGCGGCCGTCGAGAAGCCGACCGTCCAGCAAATTATCACCGAAGAACACGTCGACCTGTTGAAGGACATAGCTAGCTTTCTGGCTCTGTCTCTCTTCATCGCCGCAGTGCTGATCTGGGCTTACTGACACCACCAACCACCACACCACTTGAGGAGATCAAATAAATGAAATTCGACATTCTGAACAGATTCAGCGGAGAAGTGCAGTTTTCTACCGAAATCGACTGCAAGGCAGACGATTTGCCGTCAGTGAAACTCGGCATGGCCGTCAAGGTGGCCGTGAAGGAGAGCGCCAACCTCTACGGCGCCAACCTCTACGGCGCCAACCTCTACGGCGCCGACCTCCGCAGCGCCAACCTCTACGGCGCCAACCTCTACGGCGCCAACCTCTACGGCGCCGACCTCCGCAGCGCCGACCTCCGCAGCGCCAACCTCTACGGCGCCGACCTCTACGGCGCCGACCTCCGCAGCGCCAACCTCTACGGCGCCAACCTCCGCAGCGCCAACCTCTACGGCGCCAACCTCTACGGCGCCGACCTCTACGGCGCCGACCTCTACGGCGCCGACCTGAAAGATGCGAAGTACGCTGATTTGGTCATTGCGCAAACTCGCATCCTGCCAGCAGGGAGCCTGATCGGGTGGAAGAAATGCCGCGATGGCATTATCGTCAAACTTCGCATTCCTGAAGAAGCCCGTCGCAGCCACGCGTTCGGACGTAAGTGCCGCGCGGAGTTTGCTGACGTGATCGAGATAATCGGCGCCGAGCAAGCGGTCAGCAGTCATGACGGCGTAACCGTCTACCGCACCGGCGAACGCGTCACGCCTGACAGCTTCGACGAAAACTGGCAGGAAGAGTGCGCACCGGGCATTCACTTCTTCATCACCAAAGAAGAAGCAGAAAACTACTGAGCGCTTACCGGCGCTCACTACCCTTTTCACCACATCCGAGGAGACAAAAATGTCGAGAAGACGCGACAACACCTACACCCCTGCCCCATACGCCGGCGACGGACTCGAGATCGCAGCCAACCTTTCATCCGGAACCGCACCGACGGCCGTTCTCGTCGCAGTCGCCAAGTGGCACGAGCGCAGGAAGGACAGCCGCAATCGCGTCATCGCCTCCAAGCTGCGTGAGCTCGTCGCGGCGAATGACAATGGGAGGAGAAGATGATGGCCGCCGCTGAGAACATTGCCGATTTGCGCTCCATCCTCAGCATTGTTGCTGAGGAAACTGGCGCGTTGAAGATGGAGGACGCTGACGAGGACAGCGTCGGCTGGACAACTGAAGGCCCGTTGCCAATGACATTCGGACATGTCCGTCGCGCCCATGCCGCACTTGCCGCCCTCGAAGCCGCCCTGTCCGCTGCGGAGCCGGTGAGCGCCAATCTTAATGTGTTTGTGTGTTATGACGGGGTAATATTCGCAACAGAAAATTCTGCGAAAGAATACTGCAAAGACCGAAACTTTGCTCTTGGCGGCATGGGTTATAACAAGAAACCATTGCAAGGGGACTTCACCCATCCCGCGCCATCCGTGGCCGTGAAGGCTTTGCAGGATCACGTGCTGGCGGATTTCACGCACCTGACAGATGCCCAAGCCCTGTCGGGACCGTATATCGTCAAGCGCATCAAGGAGCGCTTCGGGTCGTTCGCCCTCTCCGCACAGCTGCAGGACGTGGCGGTTGCGGAGATTGTCTCGAAGTACGGTGATCCGGAAGCTTTTGGAGAGCGCGAGTTAATCCCGTTGGTCGATATCCAGAAATACCCATACGGAACGAAGCTCTACGCCGCAGCACCCGCAAAGCAGGAGGGCTGAGACGTGGCGAAGGAAAAACTTAAACCCTGCCCGTTCTGTGGCTCACATCCAGTACACGGCCTGATGAAGGTAGAGTATTGCCAACTTCACGGGGAACCGTTCCAGCGCGCTCGTGTCAATTGTCCTCACGGTCACGCCGAGATTATCTGCTCTTCTTTGGCGGAGGCAAAGGAAAAGTGGAATAGGCGTCCGGCATACCCCGGTGAAACGGGCGTGGCTTTGAATAAGGCCGTGGCCTTTATCGAAAGCCTCACCGACGACCCTCTTCTCATGGGGGAAGATATCGAGATGACACTTGATGATGTCCAAAATCATGCGCGGATAGAACTGGCCAGCCTCCGAACGCTAATGAAGCAGGAGGGCGGCGAATGATCCTTGACGACGATTTTGAGCGCAATGTGGAAGCAGAGCTTGCGCGCACCGCCGAATGGAACCGTGAAACGCTGGAGGCTGAAATCACGCGCCTTCGCCAACTCCTATCCGAAGCAGAGAAGCGCGAGAGGGAGGCAAGGGCGAAGGCGCTGGAGGAGGCTGCGCAAGTCGCCATGGACTGGAAGTGCTCGCTCCGCCCAGGGAACATTCAACGCCTATATGGCCATCAGGATGCAGCCCGAGATATCGCAGCGAAGATCAGCGCCCTGCAATCGGAGGAGCGGTGATGGTCGGATGCAAAGAACTAGTCGCGCGCGTTTCTGAGGTCACTGGAACGCCGCATGAAACCGTGACCGTCATTGACAGGCTATTAGCTGAGGCTGGCCTGCGCACGCGGTCTCGACGTGGTCGTGGCCAAACGGAGATGACTCCTTTGGACGCATCCCGACTTCTTTATGCGACTATCGTTAGCACTCGCGCCGTCGACGCGGTTCGCGTGGTAGAGGAAGGAGGCGAGGCAATATCTGATGTCGTGCAGTCGGTATCTCTCGGTCTGGATATAACTATCTCTTTCAAGCGATCGCCGTGCTGCACACAGGCGATATTGATAAAATCTCCGAACCTCATGGGTGAGCCATGACCAGAACCGCCGATAACGACAACGAGCCGCCGGACGCAGTCCTGGAAACACTGTTGACGCCGGAGCAGGTGGCGGCACGAATAACGGCGTCCACCGGAGTTTTGGTTACGGCAAGAACCGTGTGGGAGAAGTCGAAACGAATCGGGGTGTCGCTAAAGATCGGCAGATCTCCGATGATATCATCGCGCGATATACCTGCGCTTCTCCAAGAGGAAAACAGGAAATGGCAACGCCCTTTAAACGAGGAAAAGTCTACTACCACTACTACACCGATGCTAAAGGTAAGCAGCGGAAACGAAGCACTGGCCTTACTTCAAAAAAGCAGGCGCAAGAGGAAGCTGACGCCTTCATCGCACGGATAAAGGTCGCCAACCTTCGAGGGTACGATGCCGAATTAAAACTGGTTGAGGCGATCATCGCCTATGAGGCGGACGGTAAGTCTCCGCGCTTCCTAGATAAAATTGCGAAGGAGTGGGGGCATCTAAAGGTATCAGATATGAAACCGGCATGGGTGCGATCCCATGCGCGTGACCTTTACCCTGATGCACTCCCCTCAACTCTCAACAGGCAAGTCATAACCCCTGTTCAGTCGGTGATAAATCATGCGTACCAGGCGCAGGACGGCAGGCAGATCAAAATCGAAAAATTCGAGGTGAAGGACGTAAAGAAAAAGTCGGCCGTCGACGGGGAATGGCACGAGAAGTTTGCCGCGCACGCAATATCTCGACACATGGCGGTAATGGCCCGGTTCATGTATGAGACGGCCGCACGAATTAGCGAGGCTGTCCGAGTGAAGCCAGAGGATGTCAATTTGGCAGATCGCACAGTCGCGCTCACGAAGACAAAGACCAAACCCCGCGTAACCCGAATATCTCAGCCGCTCGCCGACATGATTGCGGAGCTAATGGAGGCACCTCCTGTTCGGCACAGGAAGAATAAGCGCAAGATAAACGGCCTATTTGGATATGCAAGCCGACACGCCGTCTACAACGGATGGAAAGCAACTTGTGACCGAGCTGGCATCGCATACGCTCCACCGCACTCATCCGGACGTGTCTCATTTGCGACAGAGCTAGTTGTAAAAAGGGGCGTGGACGTCGTTACAGCGGCAAAACTTGGCGGATGGGCAAGCCCAAAAGTGATGATGGATACCTACGCAAAGGCCGACGAAGGACACGCGGTGATCGATAGCGTATTTGGGAACGGTGGCGGGAAAACATCCCAAAATAAGCACAAAATCGATATTGAAGGCACCGACCCGGAAAACGCAAGCGAAAACAACGCGTTAGAAATGAAAACAAAAAACGCTCGCCCTTAGCAGGGGAGCGCCTTCGACCACTCGGCCACCTCTCCGGTGCGGCCTGATTATTGCGTAAAAAAAATGATTGCAAGGCTTTTTCGCCAAGAAGCACAAAAACCTGTTGGCTGAACATCGTCCTGCGAAACTTTGCGGGTCTTTAGGGAACTTCTTGCAGGCCGGCACGTTCTGCCTTCGGTAACAAAAGAGGTGTTCTAATGGCTCAGACCAAACTGAATGTTGTCGAAGACACGATCGAAAACCAGATTGCGGAGCTGCGTTCGCAGATCTCGTCCCTCTCCAAATCCGTATCCGCCCGCGCGGAAGGTGTGAGCGAGGATGCGTCCGAATTTCTGGATGAGGCGCGCGGGCGCGTGCGCAAGGCCGCGCATAATGTCCGCGCTCAGGGCCAGAATGTCGTGGAAGCCGTCAAGGAAAATCCCGGAACGGCGACTTCCCTGCTGACGATCGTTGGCGCACTCGGTTTTGCCATCGGTTATGCGGTTGGCGCGGGCACGCAGCAGAACTCGTCGAACAACAGCCTTTATCGCTGGCGCTGATCGCCTGACCGAATTAAAATTGAGGCAAGGCGGGTCTATCCTGCCTTGCCTTTTCTTACTGGTTTGAAATGTGATGAATGGGGGCGGATATGCAATTCACCGACGATATTGAAGCGGCTCTGTCGGATTTTGCGAGGGATCATGGCGTCGAAAGGGATGAGGCCATCCAGCGCATCATTCGCGCCGCCCTTATCAATAGCGGTTATCTCGCCTCCGGCGAAGAAGGCATTCCGCCGGAAAAGCTGAACGCCAGCAACGACGACTGAATTAATAGCCAGACCGTGATGGTGCGGGCGCCGCTCCGCCCTTGTAACGAGCCGACAGCGCACGCAGGGTGCTGGCAAATTCCGTCACATCCGCGCCGACGGCCACGAAGGACGCGCCGAGTTCGAGATAGCGGCGATTATAGGTTTCGTTGAAGGTGAGAATACCGGCGGCCTTGCCGGCCTTGACGATCTTGACGATGGCCGCCTCGATCACCGCCTGCACTTCCGGCTCGTCTATCCTGCCGAGATAGCCCATATCGGCAGCCAGATCCGCCGGGCCGATAAAGACGCCGTCCACGCCCTCCACCGCAAGAATATTGTCGAGATCGTTGATCGCCGCGCGCGTTTCGGCCTGCACCAGCAGGCAGACGCTGTCCGAGGCGCTGTCGGCATAGTCGGTTATCGTGTTGAAGGCGGAAGCACGGGCAACGGCAGCACCCATGCCGCGAATGCCGCGCGGCGGATAATGCATGGCGCTGACCAGATCCTTCGCCTGGGTTGCCGAATCGACCATCGGCACCAGAAGCGTGCGCGCACCCGCATCCAGAAGCTGCTTGATCATCCAGCTTTCGCCGACCGGCACGCGCACTACCGGTTCGGCAGGCGATGTGGCAAGGGCGCGCAGCTGATCGATGATGCTGCGCAGATCGTTCGGCCCATGCTCGCCGTCGATCACCAGCCAGTCGAACCCCGCCGTACCGGCGATTTCCGCCGTGATCGCCTCGCCCATATCGAGCCAGAGGCCGATCTGCGGCTTGCCGGCATGGATGGCGGTTTTAAAACGGTTTTCGGGAGCAGGCATGATGTCCTCAGGAAAGCAGTAATTTCAGATCGGCGGAAGCATCCGCCAGGATGGCGCGATCCGGCTCCGCGCCGGTATCGAGCAATTTCTTGCCCGCGACATAGGCCTTGGCATCGTTGACGGCATCCACCGCCACGAATCGCCCATCGCGAAAATACCAGACGGACCAGCTGCCCTCACGCGCGCCCTGCCTCAGCATCGTCTCGTCATAACCCAGATTGAAGCCGGCAATCTGCAGCTTGGCGTCATATTGATCCGACCAGAACCATGGCTTCGGATCATAGGCGGCTTCAGCCCCGGTAAGCACGGCAGCGGTCGCCTCGGCCTGATCGACAGCATTCTGTACCGATTCGAGACGCACATGCTGGCCGCGCCAGGGCAGCAGGGCGCAGTCGCCCACCGCATGAATGGCGCTGTCGGAGGTGCGGGTGTGGTCGTCCACCACGATGCCATTGCCGACATCAAGGCCCGATTCGCGAGCGAGGCGATCATTCGGCGTCACGCCGATGCCGACAATCACAAAGTCCACATCCAGCATCGAGCCATCGGAAAGTTCGGCAGCGGCCACCCGGGCGTCCATGCCGACAAGGCGCACAAGACCGGTCTTTTCGCGAATGGAAACGCCGTGGGCCTGGTGGATGCCGCGCATGATATCGGCGGTTTCCTTCGCCGCCACACGCTGGAGAATGCGGTCGGCCATTTCGATCAAGGTCACTTCGAGGCCGAGCTTGCGCGCGACGGCCGCTGCTTCGAGACCGATATAACCGCCGCCGATCACCAGCAGCCTGCGGCCGGGTTTCATCTCCTCCATGAGACGGTCGGCATCACGCTTGTCGCGAACGGTCAGGACGCCTTCCAGATCGCCGCCGATACTGGCGGGCAGCAGGCGGGGAGCAGCCCCGGTCGCCAGCACCAGCCTGTCATAGGAAAGCGTGCTGCCGTCCTGCATGCGCAGGAATTTGGCGGCGCGGTCTATCTCCTCGACCCAGGTAGAAAGCCGGATATCGACATTGTTTTCGGCGTACCATTCCTTTGGCCGGAACATCAGCCGGTCGAAGCTCATCTCGCCGAGAAGGTATTTTTTGGAGAGCGGCGGCCGCTGATAGGGATAGGCATCCTCGGAGCCGATGATGGTGATGGGGCGCTCATCCTTCAGCGCCCGAAGCTTCGACGCCAGCGCGAAAGCGGCCTGCCCCGCCCCGACGATTACCAGCCTTCCCGTCACAATCCACTCCCAGAAGAATCACGAAGCGCCGGTCCTGCCGGGCCCCGAGATGCGATATTGCAAGGTTCAGGCGTAACGCCAAGTACGGCCCCAGTCAACACCAGCCCCGTGCAAGCGTGACGCAGTATCAGCACAGGCTGCAACCGGATGGGGCCGAATGCATTTCCATAGCGGAAACATCGGCTTCCGAAGGGAAGATTGGTCGAGATCGAGACACAGAACAGACAATTGCGCGGATTTCCTTCATGCCCTGGCAAGGAAGCGGCGTTAAAATCGGCATCAAGAGAGGCAATCCGGGAGGTTGTCATGGCTTTGCATATGGATCCCCGTCAGAACGTCCCCCAGGACGAGATGTACGAGAAATTTCAGATCGACCGGCCCGGCAAGATCACCTTCATCGGGCATCATCTCAGCGCCAAGGACACCATGCGCTGCCTGGTGCGGACTATTTCCCTTTACGGCGCGGAACTGGATGTCAGTCCCGATCTGGAAATGCCGGCCAATTTCTATCTGGAAATTCTAGGTATCCGCGATGAGATCGGCTGCACGCTGATCCGCCGCGAAGAGGAAAAAGTGACGATCGGCTTCAATATGCTGATCGATGCGGAGTTCCTGCACCATGTGCGACGCCTGAGCTTCGAGACCAACGCGTGATCCTGACATGACAGGCCGATGGCTTTTCCGTCTCCTCGCCGGGACGTAAAATTCTGGTCCAAAACAGTCGTGCCGGAACCGGCTGCGCCTTGCGTCCGGTTTTTTTGCACCTATTGTGAGCCGGGTTTTAAACACACAGGTACCGGAACTCTCAGCCAATGTCAGCCTTTTCCCGCCTCACGCCGCTTGCCGCCTCGCTTCCCTCAACCGTTCCCTTCGTCGGCCCGGAGGCCATCGAGCGCAACCGCGGCCTGAAGGTTGAAGCGCGTATCGGCGCCAATGAGAGCGGCTTCGGCCCCGCCCCTTCCGTGCTTCTGGCCATGCGCGATGCGGCGGCGGAGACGTGGATGTACAGCGATCCGGAAAATTATGAGCTGAAGGAAGCGCTTGCCATCCACCATGGCGTTGCACGCGGCAATATCGCCATCGGCAGCGGCGTCGATGGGCTGCTGGGTGAGATCGCGCGGCTGATCGTCGAGCCGGGCACGCCTGTCGTAACATCCCTGGGCGGCTATCCCACCTTCAATTACCATGTGAACGGTTTCGGCGGGAAACTCGTGACCACGCCCTATGTTGACGATCACGAAGATCTGGACGGACTTCTCGATCTCGTCATCCGGGAAAATGCGCCACTCGTTTATTTCGCCAACCCTGATAATCCGATGGGAAGCTGGTGGGAAGCGAGCGAAGTCGTCGCCTTTGCCCGTGCATTGCCCGAAACCTGCCTGCTTATTCTGGACGAGGCCTATTGCGAAACCGCGCCTGCGAGCGCCGTTCCGGCCATCGATGCGCTGATCGGCCAACCGAACATCCTGCGCATGCGCACCTTCTCGAAAGCCTATGGGCTGGCTGGGGCGCGCGTGGGTTACGCTATCGGCACGCTTGGCAATGCCGAAGCCTTCGACAAGATTCGCAACCATTTCGGCATGGCGCGCATTTCGGTCGCCGGCGCTTTGGCGGCGCTGAAGGATCAGGACTATCTGCGTGAAGTCGTTGGTAAAATTTCTGACGCCCGTGAGCGCATTTCGGTAATCGCGCGCAATAACGGCCTTTCCCCGCTCCCCTCCGCTACCAATTTCGTCACCATCGATTGCCACCGCGACGGGGCTTATGCCCGCGCCATCGTCGATGGGCTGATGGAACATGGCGTCTTCATCCGCATGCCGGGCGTCGCGCCGCTCAACCGCTGCATTCGCGTGAGCGTGGGGCCGGGTGACAAGCTCGATCTGTTCGAGCAGGCGCTGCCGAAGGTTCTTAAGTCGATCGGCTAAACTCCCGCTCCACCCTCTTTCCTGTGCTTGTCACAGGAATCCAGCCGACGCGCGTCTGCGCGGCGAGAGGACTCTTCTCAGCCCAAGGACTTGGGCTGGCTGGATCCCTGAGACAAGCACAGGGATGAGGGTGTCGGGCGAGTCGGCATATGATCCGATACCGCGCGTTGCACGCATCGATTCAACGTCCCCCCGCAAGCCCCTGCCCCGCGGATCGTTTTCCGGCGAAGAGACATCGCCAAACATAAGAAAACCGCGCCGGCCTTGTTCCTGCCGGTCGCGGTTTGATGTGTCAGCGCAAAAGCCCTTTTCAAAGGCCTCGCCGCGTTCCCCTTCGGGTTTACTTTCCTTTGCGCCGGTCATCGGGACTGGAGGGAACGGGACCGGCAATCTCAATAAAGGCTTGGGTAAATCAGTGCATCGTCATCCAGTCGCGGGCGGCGCGCAGCGCTTCGGCCAGTTCCGATTTCGTCATGTTGCGGGCGAGATCGGCGCGCAGCGAAGCGGCTCTTTCCGATCCACGGATCGCGGCGATGTTGAGCCATTTATGGGCGGCGATCAGGTCCACCTTGCAGCCCCGGCCGGTCGCATAGACCAAGCCGAGATTGCAAAGAGTGTCGGCGCGGGTTTCGCCACCGGCAGCCATTTCGATATCGCGAATTTCAAAGCGTGCCATTGTTTTAATCCCTGTCCTTCTGCCTGTTTCATCATTCGCCTTCTTGTCGAGGCCATCGTCCGGACCTGCCGTCTTTTGCGGCTTTTTTGTCCTTTCGTCCGGCAGGTTTTCCCTGCGCTTTTGATGAGTTCACTATGCCACGGGGCCTTCAACGGTCGCTTAAAAGGCATGATTAATGGGCCGCAAACAAACTGCAAACGATTGGTAAAATTGGGTTTTCGTTAAATATCACGAGCCGCGGAAATTAAGGACTTTGCGGCGAATTTTACGAAAAGTTTAGAATTGGATTTAAACCCTTCCTTCACCACGATCAAAACAGCGATTTTCCAATTCTTCCTCTTTCGCTCGTCCCGCCGCTGCAAATGCCGCGCCGGGGCCGCAAATTTCTGTTTCCTTTTACGTGAACGTCAAATACTATCCGTCCTGCCCGTCATGAGGATGAAACGGGCACAGGATAACGCGGTGCAAGGAGCAATCGTTGCGCCGCAGGCGGCTTGGGCCAGAGATGGCGCATTCGCACGCCAAAAGGGTTTGATCTGCGCATCGCGTCTTTGGGCCGCCGGCTCGAGAAAGCCTGCGCGCATTTCGGGAGGAATTTTATGAAGCGTATAATGACGATTGCCGCCGCCCTCATGCTGAGCGGCAACCTTGCCTTCGCCGCCGAGGCAATCGAAGGCAACTGGAAGACCGCCAGTGGCGAAACTGCCGTGATCGGCCCCTGCGGCGGCGCCTTCTGCGTGACGCTGAAGACCGGCAAACACGCCGGAAAACAGATCGGCAAGCTTTCCGGCAAGGGAAACAGCTATTCGGGTGAAATCACCGATCCCGCCAATGACAAGACCTATAGCGGCTCCGGCACCGTTTCCGGCAACTCGCTGAGCATGAAGGGCTGCGTGCTGAAGGTTCTGTGCAAATCGCAGACCTGGACGCGGCTGTAATCGACAGGGCGGCGGGCGGGCTTCTGTCCTGCCGCCTGCGATCCCGCGCCTGACGGTACGGTGCGCTGCCCAAGGATTACGTTCGAGACTGCGGGCGCACGCCGCATGGAAGCCATATATCCGTTGATGTATCGTTGCGCCCAACACCAACGAGAGCGACGCATGCGCCCCACCCTTTCGACAATCCTGATTGCGGGCACCTCACATGTCGGCAAAAGCACCCTTGCCGGCCTGCTGAGCGAAAGGCTGCGCTGCGAGGCAATATCGACCGACAGTCTCGCCCGCCATCCGGGCAGGCCATGGCCGGGCATTCCGGCACCGGTGGAAGAATATTACGCGCGGCTCTCGGCGGAAACAATTCACTGGTTCCTGAAGATACATCATCAGAACATCTGGTCGCTGATCCGCACGATGATCGACAGCAGGTCCGGCACCGGCACTCCCACGATCTTCGAGGGCGCGGCGCTGCGGCCGGAATTCATCTCGCCCCTGCTTGGCGGCAAGGTCGCCGGTGTCTTTCTCCACGCCGGCAATGATTTTCTTCTCGAGAGAATGCGCTCTCACGCCCGCTACGAAGATGCAGCGGCTGAGAAGCGGCGGATCATCGACGCCTTTATCGAGCGTTCGTTGCGGGAAAACACGGACATGCTGGCATCCGCGCAGGAGCACCGCGTGCCGATTGTCGATGTGACGCAGCCTCAGGCATTCGAGACCCTGCTGACCGATCTGGCTGCACGTGCGGAAGCCCCGCTGTCCTGATCGAAAATCGGGTGGCCCGCGAGATGCCCGGCGCCATTGCGGCATCAATCCGTCATGTCACCGCCTGTTAACATCCCTGAATGCCATATGAACCGGGGTCTCAGGGTCCGTTCAGTCCGAGTGTGGCAAAACTCTGTCCATCAACTCCAATAAGGGGAATGGACATGGCAAAGCTGATCAGCCGACTGGCAATCTTCGCGTTTCTCATGGCGATCTTCGCCATGTCCTTCGCCTCGCTCGTCGTTAATCCGAACCGCAGTTTCCAGCGGGTGAATGCAGGCGCGGCGATCGCCTGCCAGCACAGCCCCTCGCCCGCCGCCAATTGCCCCGTCGTGTTGTGAGGACAGGCCGATGACGACAAGTTTTTCCAACGGCCTGTTTTCCGCGCTGCGGCTGGTGCTGATGGCCTCGATCTTTCTCGGTCCGGTCGCCGGACTTGCGGTTTACAAGGCCGATCCCCGCCCCGCCTCCAAGGGCGCCGGCTTCGTGCTTTTGATGAGCCTGCAGCGCGGCGCGCTCGGCTGAAATTTCCGCCGACCCGCTGTTATTCGAACTGCCTTTTTGCGTTTCTTTTCAGTTTCTTCGTATTTCTGTCGCTTGCCTGTCGAAATTGGCCTCTTATAATGGGCCATGACAATAGCAAAACGAACGATTCCGCCCCTCACCTTCATCAGCCCCGAGCCTTTCGCGCCGCAGTCCTTCACGGACCCGAAAGAAGCTGTGGCGGCTTTGACCGCGCTTTACGAACGCAATACGGCGTTCCTGATCAATTCCTTCACCGAGCTTGCCAAGGGCGCGCCGATTGCCGGGCGCTACCGCGCCTGCTATCCGCAGGTGAGCCTCGAGACCGCCACCTTCGGCCATGTCGATTCGCGTCTCTCCTACGGCCATGTCACCGCCCCCGGCGTTTACACGACGACCATCACCCGGCCGGAGCTTTTCCGCCATTACCTCAAGGAACAGCTGGGGCTTCTGATGAAGAACCACGGCGTTCCGGTCACGGTTTCGGAATCGGCGACGCCCATTCCGCTGCATTTCGCTTTCGGCGAAGGCGCCTATGTCGAGGCGGCGGCGGCCTCCTCGCTGTCCGACGTGCCGCTGCGCGATCTGTTCGATACGCCCGATCTCAACAATACCGACGATCTCATCGCCAATGGCGAATATGATCAGGTGCCCGGCGAACCCGCGCCGCTCGCGCCCTTTACCGCGCAGCGCATCGACTATTCTCTGGCCCGCCTCAGCCACTATACGGCGACGAGCGCCAACCATTTCCAGAACTTCGTGCTGTTCACCAACTACCAGTTCTATATCGATGAATTCGCCGCATGGGCGCGGCAGTTGATGAAGAATGGTGGCGAGGGTTACACGGCTTTCGTGGAGCCGGGCAATATCGTCACCCCCGCCGGTTGCGACAAGCCGGAAACGGATGCCGTGCTCGCGCGCCTGCCGCAGATGCCCGCCTATCACCTGAAGAAAAAGGGCCATGCCGGCATCACGCTGGTCAATATCGGCGTCGGCCCCTCCAACGCCAAGACGATCACCGACCACATCGCCGTGCTGCGCCCGCATGCCTGGCTGATGGTTGGCCACTGCGCTGGCCTGCGCAACAGCCAGCGGCTTGGCGATTATGTTCTGGCGCATGCCTATGTGCGTGAGGACCACGTTCTGGATGACGACCTGCCGGTCTGGGTGCCGATCCCGGCGCTTGCCGAAGTGCAGCTGGCGCTGGAAGGCGCCGTCGCGGAAGTTACCGGCTACGAGGGCTTCGAGCTGAAGCGCATCATGCGCACCGGCACCGTCGCCACCATCGACAACCGCAACTGGGAGCTTCGCGATCAGGCAGGTCCCGTCAAGCGCCTGTCGCAGTCGCGCGCCATAGCACTCGACATGGAATCGGCCACCATCGCCGCCAACGGCTTCCGCTTCCGCGTGCCCTACGGCACCCTGCTCTGCGTCTCCGACAAGCCGCTGCATGGCGAACTGAAACTTCCGGGGATGGCGACGGAGTTTTACCGCACCCAGGTCGCCCAGCATCTGCAGATCGGCATCCGCGCCGTGCAGAAGCTGGCCGCCATGCCGACGGAGACGCTGCATTCGCGCAAGCTTCGAAGCTTTTACGAGACGGCGTTCCAGTAAAAACAGATATCGCGGAAAGCGTCCTTGGTGTATTATTTCGAAAATCGATACACCAAGGAGTTTTCGATGCGCACCAACATTGAACTCGATGACGCCTTGCTCGCCGAGGCGATGGAAATCACCGGCCTTTCGACAAAAAAGGCAACAGTGGAAAAGGCGTTGCGCGATCTGGTGCGCATTCATCGTCAGATGCGCGCCCTCGATGCGTTGGAGGGCATGGGCTGGGAAGGTGATCTGGACGAGATGCGGACGGATTGGGATGCTGAGACGGACTGGGATGTGAAGAACGCCAAATGATCGTAGCAGATAGCTCTGCCTGGATGACGCGCCTACCCTCTCCGCCAAGTTTCGCGCCTTAATGGCGCAGGGCGAAATTCTGATCGGCGATATCATTCTTCTTGAGGTGCTTAGAGGCGCGCGTGACGGTCATCATGCGCGCCGACTTGAGCAGATGCTGGGCGAATTTCCCTGCGTCGCGATGATATCGCCCCAGCTCGCCATCAAGGCCGCCGCCAATTACCGCTTCCTGCGGGAGCGCGGCTATACGATCAGAAAAAGCAACGACCTCATTATCGGTACCTACTGTATCGAGCACGGGCACAAGCTGTTGCAAAATGACCGAGACTTTCAGCCGATGGCCGATCATCTCGGTCTACGACTGGCGTGAGCCTCAAACCACCTTCACCGTCCCCTCCACCCGCACCGGAAAATTCACCGAGCGTGCGATGAAGCATTTCTCGTGTGCATCATGGTGCAGCTCATCCGCCCGGGCGGCATCCCCCTTTGAAATGGTGATGACCGGCTTCAGCACCACTTCGCTGAATTGCCCAGCGCCATCCTTTTCCATCACCAGCGTGCCTTCGGCATTGTCGACATAGTCTTCAACGATGATGCCGTTGACCGAGCAGAAATGCAGGTACCACAGCTTGTGGCAGGCCGAGAGCGAGGCAACCAGCAGGTCTTCCGGGTTCCAGCGGGCGGGATCGCCGCGGAAGGCGGGGTCGGAAGAGCCGGCGATGTCAGCTTTTCCCGACGTGGAAATCGTGTAGTCGCGTTCATAGTCGCGATAACCAGAGGTGCCCTTGCCACGATTGCCAGTCCACTTCACCTGAACGGTGTAATGATGTTCCTGTCCTGCCATTTTAGTCCTCCCTAAGAGTTTTTTCGTCGCATTTTCCGGACGTAAAACCGCTACGCCCTTTTACTGGAAATGCTCCCGCGTATCGCGCAGGTGGTCGAGCCCCTTGCGCAGCGTTTCTATGATCTCATCCACCTCCGAGCGGCTGATCGTCAGTGCCGGTGAGGCCAGCATGCGGTCGCCGGTGGCGCGCATGACGAGGCCGTTTGCCAGGCAATGGTTGCGCACGGCGGTTCCGATGTCGTCCGGCTTGGCGAAACGCCGGCGCGTCGCCTTGTCGGCGGTAATCTGCAGGCCGCCCATCAGGCCGACGTTCACCACCTCGCCGACCAGTTCGTGATCCGTCAGGCTTTTCCAGCCCTCGGAGAAATAAGGGCCGATATCGTCGCATACCCGTTCCACCAGTCCCTCCTCCTCGATGATGCGGAGGTTTTCCAGGGCGGCGGCGGCGCAGACGGGATGGCCGGAATAGGTGAAACCGTGGTTGAAGTCACCGACCTCGGACAACATCACCTCCGCCACACGATCCGAGACGATGACGCCGCCAATCGGCAGGTAACCGGAAGACAGCCCCTTGGCAACGGGCGCAAAATCCGGCTCCACGCCGAAATGCTGATAACCGAACCAGGAGCCGAGACGGCCGAAACCGCAGATCACCTCATCGGAGACGAGCAGGATGTTGCGCGCCTTGCAGATGCGGGCGATTTCCGGCCAGTAGGTTTCCGGCGGCACGATAACACCGCCGGCGCCCTGAATGGGTTCGGCCACGAAAGCGGCGACATTTTCCTCGCCGAGTTCATCGATCTTCGCTTCCAGTTCGCGCGCCACCTTCAGGCCGAATTCGGCCGGTGAAAGATCGCCGCCCTCGGCATACCAATAGGGCTGGCCGATATGGGCCACGCCCTCGATCGGCAGGTTGCCCTGCTCGTGCATCCATTTCATGCCGCCGAGCGAAGCGCCCGCCACCGTCGAGCCGTGATAGCCGTTGCGGCGGGCAATAACCTTCGTCTTCGTCGGATGGCCGAGCGCCTTCCAGTAAACCCGCGCCATGCGGAACCAGGTATCGGTCGCTTCCGAGCCGGAATTGGTGAAGAAGACATGGTTCATCTTCGGCCCGGCGCGCGAGGCGATCTTCTGCGCCAGCAGCGTCGCAGGCGGCGTGGTGGTGCCGAAAAACGCGTTGTAATAGGGCAGTTCGTTCATCTGGCGCTGCACCACATCGGCGATCTCGCGGCGTCCGTAGCCGATATTCACGCACCAGAGGCCGGCAAAGGCGTCGAGATATTTCTTGCCGGTGCTGTCATAGATGAACACCCCTTCAGCGCGCTCGATGATGCGGGTGCCGGCGGCGTTGAGCTTGCCCATGTCGGAAAAGGGGTGGAGGTGATGCGCGGCATCGATGGCGGCGAGATTGGACATCGGCTTGGAGATTTCATTCATGACAGATCGCACTCCCATAAAGGCAGCGGCGCTCACGCCACCGCGCCCGCCGAACATGGCCGGGCGGCTTCGATTTGGCAAGGCTGGCGTTTTTTAGGGGTATGGAAGCTAGATTGCCGGTGGGATAACACTCAAGTCACATGCGGTTGCGTTATGCGAAGAACGACCGACCCACCAGCACCTTCAATTCGCCGGCATGGACTTCGAGCGCCACATCCCGCTCCATCGGCAGCAATTCGCCATCGATGACGCAGCGCAGGTCATGGCGTCTCTTCGGAAAATGCAGTTCCACATCCGTCACCGTCATGGCGGTCACGGCGGCGTTTTCCTTCAGCCTGCCGCGCAGAATGTCGAAAGCGAGTTTCGCGACACCGGAAGGACGCAACGGATCGGTGAGATAAAAGCCGAGATGGCCGCCCGAGACATTATCCGCCACCAGCAGCGAGCTCTGGCCGAATTCATTGTTGGAGACGGAAATGGCCGAGACCTTGCGATGCTGCGTTTCGCCGTTGACGGTGTATTCCACTTCGAAGACCGGCGGATTGAGGATGACGTTGATGGCGGCGCGGATGCTTGCCTTGATCTTGCCGAGGCGGGAGGCAAAAGCGAGATTGTTGCGATAGCGCACCATGCGCGAATGCAGGCCCGCGGAAAACTGGTGGACGAAGAGGCGGCCATTGGCGCTTGCGATGTCGACACTGGCAATCTCGCCATTCGCCAGCATCTCCAGCACCTGCCGAATATCGAGCGGCAGCTTCAGCGAGCGGGCAAAGAGGTTCATGGTGCCGGCCGGAACGATGCCGAGCGCGATGCCGTGTTTCCAGGCGATGGCGGCTGCTGCGGAAATCGTGCCGTCACCGCCGCCGGCAATGATGCCTTCAATGCCCGGCTCATCGGCGGCGCGCTCCATTTCCTCGACGATATCCTTTCCGGAGACCAGACGGCAATCGATGGCGTGGCCGGCGCGGGCGAAGACCTCGCGGGCATGGTCGCAATAGGCCTCCATGTCGGTGGTGCGAAACGTGCCGCCGTCACGATTGAAAATTGCAATGAGCTTCATGTTTCCAACCCGATCCAGTGAGGCAGCCGCGCGTAAATGCCTGACCCTATATAGGGTTCCGAACACCATCGCGTGAAGATGCTCTTTTGCCGAGAATCGCTCTACCGCAACGCATCATTTCATGTTAGGGATCACTTAAGGTCATTTTCATGACCGCGCATCTCCAGTCAGGGCAGACCGCTCCCATACGGTCTTGCCCTTTTTTCTGTGGGCCCTTCCCGCTTTTCAGGTCACGATGAGCCAGTCGAATATGTCCGAAGCCCGCCTTGGCGCGGAGAATGAAACCGTTTACACGGACGCTCCTGCCGTGGCCCTCTCCCCGCTTGCCATCGCGCTCATCGAACTGGCGCTTGCCGCCGGCGGCTTCGGCATCGGCACCGGCGAATTCGCCATCATGGGCCTGCTTCCCGACGTCGCCACCACCTATGGCGTCACCGTTCCGCAGGCGGGTTATGTCATCACGGCCTATGCGCTCGGCGTCGTCATCGGCGCGCCGATCATCGCGGTTCTCGCCGCGCGCATGACGCGCCGCACGCTGCTTCTCGGCCTGATGGGGCTTTTTGCGGCCGGTAATATCTTGAGCGCCGTCGCGCCGGATTTCCTGAGCTTCACCGTTCTGCGCTTCATCACCGGCCTGCCGCATGGGGCTTATTTCGGGGTTGCGGCGCTGGTGGCGGCCTCCATGGCGCCGATCCACAAGCGCGCCCGCGCCGTTGGCCGCGTCATGCTCGGCCTCACCATCGCCACCCTGCTCGGCACGCCGCTCGCCACCTTCTTCGGCCAGCTGCTGTCCTGGCGCGCGGCCTTCATGCTGGTCGGCGGCATCGCGCTTCTGACGGTGGCCCTGCTCTGGTTTTTCCAGCCGCGTGACAGGGTGGAGGAAGGCGCCAGCGTATGGCGTGAACTCGGCGCTTTCCGCCGCGTGCAGGTGTGGCTGACGCTCGCCATCGCCGCCGTCGGCTTCGGCGGCATGTTCTCGGTCTTCAGCTATATCGCCAAGACCACCACCGATGTGGCGATGATGCCGGTTTCCACCGTCTCCATGGTGCTGGCGCTGTTCGGCATCGGCATGAATGTCGGCAATGTAGTCGGCTCGCGGCTGGCCGATATCTCGCTCAACGGCACGATTGGCGGCATGCTCGCCTTCAACGTGCTTGTCATGACCGTGTTCGGCATGACGGCGGACAATCCTTTCATGCTCTGCCTCTGCGTCTTCCTGATCGGCTGCGGTTTCGCCGCCTGTCCGGCCGTGCAGACGCGGCTGATGGATGTGGCGCAGGATGCGCAGACGCTGGCCGCCGCCTCCAACCATTCCGCCTTCAACATCGCCAATGCGCTCGGCGCCTGGCTCGGCGGCCTCGTCATCGCCATGGGTTTCGGTTACGCCTCCACTGGTTATGTCGGCGCGGTTCTTTCCCTTCTCGGGCTTGGCGTTTTCCTTGTTTCCGTCACCGTCGAACGGCGCGAAAAGGCGGCCTGAGCCGGCCCTATCGCAGCTTACGGAAATTTCACAATCGGGTGCTTGACTCTTTTCGGTTTCAGGCGCAACACGGCCTTACGCGCAGGCCAATCAGCACGGCGCGGATTTCAACGGAGCATCATTGGATGTCTAGCGACAGTAGCAGTCGATTGCCTTTGCCGAGACCGGCGAACGTGAACTGATCCGACCTCTGTCGGCTCACCACCGCGTTCGCCGTGATCGGCGAATCGACGGAAAGGTGAGCAATCATGAACTTCCACAACCTCTCCCAGAGGGCCAGCAAGGCCGCACGTCTTCTTCGTAGCGGAAACGCCGGTTCCTCCACCACCATTGCCGAACGCGTCGAGCACCTCAACACGCTGGATGTCGCCGAGGCCGTAACCGCCCTCCTCGCCATGCCGCAGGCAAAGGCCGTCGCCATTCTCGACCGGCCAGAACTGCATGGCGCCGCCGCCATAATCGCCCATATTCCTGTCGAACAGGCCGCCCGCCTCGTCAATCTGATGTCTGACGACCGCGTTGCCGACGTCATGGCGGAAATGGCCGAAGAGCCGCGCGCAAAGCTGTTTTCCCGGCTGGACCGCACGACGGCGCTCTCCATCCAGCACCTGATGGGTTATCCGCCGCGTACCGCCGGCTCGATCATGACCACGGAATTCGTCAGCGTGCCGGACAATTGGACGGTGGAACAGACCCTTTCGCACATCCGCGTCGTCGAGCGGTCGCGTGAAACGGTCTATGCCATCTATGTGCTGGCTGAGGACGGAACGCTTTCCACCGTCGTGACGCTACGTCGCCTGCTGACCGGCGAAGCTGGCGCCTCCATCCTCTCCGTCGCATCGAAGGAAGGCATCGTCTGCGCCAGCCCCTTGATGTCGCAGGAGGATGTCGCCCGGTTGATCCGCAAGCACGACCTTCTGGCGCTTCCCGTCGTCGATGACCGTTCGCATATCCTCGGCATCGTCACCGTCGATGACGTGATCGACACCATGATCGCCGACACGACGGAAGACGCCCACAAGTTCGGTGGTATGGAGGCGCTCGGCAAGCCCTATATGACGATCGGCTTTCCGGACATGATCCGCAAGCGCGCCGGTTGGCTCGCAGCGCTCTTCCTCGGTGAAATGCTGACGGCCAGCGCCATGCAGCATTTCGAGGGCGAGCTGGAAAAGGCCGTGGTGCTGACGCTGTTCATTCCGCTCATCATGTCGTCGGGCGGCAACTCCGGTTCGCAGGCCACCTCGCTCATCATCCGGGCGCTGGCGCTTGGCGAACTCAAGCTTTCCGACTGGTGGCGGGTGCTGCTGCGGGAAATCCCGACGGGCCTGACGCTCGGCTGCATTCTGGGCGCCATCGGCTTCCTGCGCCTGAGCCTCTGGCAGCAGGCCGGTTTTTACGACTATGGCGAACACTGGCTGCTGGTCGGCGCCACCGTTTTCGCAGCCCTCGTCGGCATCGTCACCTTCGGTTCGCTCGCCGGCTCCATGCTGCCCTTCGTGCTGCAGCGCCTGCGGCTCGATCCCGCCAGCGCCTCGGCCCCCTTCGTCGCGACGCTGGTGGATGTCAGCGGGCTCATCATCTACTTCTCGGTGGCGCTGGTGATCCTCAGCGGTACGTTGCTCTAAAGACGAAAGGCCCGCTCGGAAGAGCGGGCCTTTTCATTTGCGGTGGGGAAAAGCGAACAGCCCTACCCTCAGCCACCGGCATTGATGACGCCCGTTCCCAGCAGTCCAAGCAAAATAACGCCAATGACCACGCGGTACCAGACGAAGGGCATGTAGCTCTTGGTGGAGACGACCTTGAGAAAGACGACGATCACGGCATAACCGACAACGAAGGCGATCAGGGTCGCGAGCCCCGTCGGGCCCCAACCGACTGGATTGTCTTCGCCGATGCTTTTGAAGAGCTGGTAAAAGCCGGAACCGAAGACGGCGGGAACGGCGAGCAGGAAGGAATAACGTGCGGCCGCCTCGCGGGTATAGCCTAAAAGCAGGCCGGCGCTGATGGTGCCGCCCGAGCGCGAAACGCCGGGGATGAGCGCCATGGCCTGCGCGAAACCGAACAGGATACCGTCTCGCCAGATAAGCTGGTTCAGCTTGTAACGCTTCTCACCGATTTTATCGGCAACGCCGAGAACGATGCCGAAGACGATCAGCATCACGGCGGTGATGTAAAGGTTGCGCAGCGAGTGCTCGATGGCATCCTTGAAGAACAGGCCAAGAAAGACGATCGGCACGGAACCAATGATGATGAGCCAGCCGAGCCGGGCATCGGCCTTGTTATACTCGCCGAGGCGAAAGTTCTGCCGGAGCCAGGCGATGGCAATGCGCATGATATCCGACCAGAAATAAACCAGCACGGCCGCTTCGGTGCCGATCTGCGTAATCGCGGTGAAGGCGGCTCCCGGATCCGCGCCGGAGGGCAGGAACTCCCCGGCGATCCTCAGATGCGCGCTTGAAGAAATCGGAAGAAATTCCGTAAGCCCTTGCAAAAAGCCGAGAAATGCGGCCTCCAACCAACCGATGCTCATGTGTCCTGATGTCCCTGCTGCGAATCGAGATCGCAGCATTATGCATCAATCGGGGCAAATACATGTTGCATCGCACCATGAAAAAGGCGCACGGAGGGGTGCGCTTTTACCTGTGATTTTTCAGGCGGCCTTTTCCTTCGCCTCGGGAAGGCGGGTATATTTCGCGCCGTTCCTGCACACGACATGGGCGTCGCCCCAGCTTTTTAGCGCCGAAATCACCGGTATCATCGTCTCGCCGAGCGGCGTCAGCGCATAGTCCACGCGCGGCGGCACCACCGGGAAGACGGTGCGGGAAATCAGGCCGGCCTCTTCCAGTTCGCGCAGCTGCTTGGTCAGCATGCGCTGGGTGACACTCGGAATATGGCGGCGCAGCTCGTTGAAGCGCAGCGTGCCCTCATTGATGAGGTGATAGAGGATCACGCCCTTCCATTTGCCATCGAGGAAACTTAAGGCCGATTCCACCGGGCAGCCGGGAAAGTTGCCGGTGAGCTTGGCGCGCGGTCGCGACATCACAGTATCCTTTTTGTATGTATCATCACAAAATGTGCATTCTTGCGATCGATGTTCATATGTATCAAGTAAGAGGCACGCAAACAAGCAAAGGAGACTGTTCATGCGCGCCATCGGTTACAGGACCAGCCAGCCCATCACCGCGAAAGACGCCCTCGTCGATATCGACCTGCCCCAGCCGGAAGCGAAGGGGCATGATATTCTGGTGGAAGTGAAGGCCGTTTCGGTGAACCCTGTCGATACCAAGGTGCGCCGCAACCAGTCGCCGGAAAACGGCGAACCCCGCGTGCTCGGCTTCGATGCGGCGGGCGTGGTAAAGGCCGTCGGCGACAAGGTCTCGCTGTTCAAGCCGGGCGACGAGGTGTTTTACGCCGGTGTCATCAACCGCCCCGGCTCCAACAGCGAGTTCCATCTCGTGGACGAGCGCATTGTCGGCGCAAAGCCAAAGTCCCTGAATTTCGAGGAAGCCGCCGCCCTGCCGCTCACCGCCATCACCGCTTACGAGACACTGTTCGACCGGCTGCGGGTGAAGGAGCCGGTTCCGGGCGCGGCCAACGCCATTCTGGTCATCGGCGGCGCGGGCGGCGTCGGCTCCATCGCCGTCCAGCTTCTGCGGGCGCTGACCGATCTCACCGTCATTGCCACCGCTTCACGGCCCGAGACGATTGCGTGGGTGAAGGAACTCGGCGCGCATCACGTCATCGATCACAGCAAGCCGATCGCCCCGCAGGTGGAGGCGCTCGGGCTCGGTGCGCCGGGCTTTGTCTTCTCCACCACCCATAGCGACATTCATGCCGCCGACAGCGTGGCGACCATTGCGCCGCAGGGCCGTTTCGCGCTGATCGACGATCCGGCCGGCGGTTTCGACGCCATGGCCTTCAAGCGCAAATGCATCTCGATCCATTGGGAAATGATGTTCGCCCGCGCGGTTTTTCAGACGCCTGACATGATCGAACAGCACAAGCTACTGAACCATGTGGCCGGGCTTGTCGATGCCGGCAAGATCAAGACGACGCTGACCGAGGTTTTCGGCACCATCAATGCCGCAAATCTCATCAAGGCGCATGCGCTGATCGAGAGCAACAAGGCCAAGGGCAAGATCGTGCTTTCGGGCTTCTGATCAAAGGTGAGGCGTCCGCATCGCGGACGCTTCTCTTCCGCTTATGGAGATGTTTGAGCCGAGCGCAAGACCGCGCGGCTATTCCTGTCAGTCGTCGTCCGGATCTTCCGGGCACGGCCAGGAGGCCGGCGCGGTGAGTCCGTTCGGCAATTTGGTCTTGGCGTCGCCGCAGGCAATGTCGATCTGCTTCTGATCAAGGCCGGTGGCAGCGGAAAGATCGACCCCTTCGATCCTCGTCAGCAGCAGGAATGCGCTGGTGAAATCCACCGGACCGCCGAGCTTGGCGCCGCCGAAACGGGCGCGTGACAGATTGGTGAGGGAGAATTTCGAGCCGTTCAGCGTCGCGCCCTCGAAATCGGCGCGGCCGAGTTCGGCCTTGGTGAAATCCGTGCCGTCCAGCTTGGTGTTTTCGAATTTGGTCCGCTGCATTTCGGCATTGACGAATTTGGCGTTGGTGGCGTCGGCGGCGGAAAAATCGCTGCGATAGGCTTCCACCTTGGTCAAATTGGCACCCTGCAGGTTCGCCTCGCCAAGGGCCGTGCGGATAAGCTTGGCCTTCTCGAGATTGGCGCCCTTCAGCGATGAACCGCGCAGGTCAGTATAGGTGAAATCCGTGCCGTAAAGCATTGCCGAATCGAGATTGCTGCCGCCCAGCATCAGCAGACGCTTGTTGCATTCGCGCCAGTCGATGCCGGCCATGGCGTCGGTACGGCAGCTTGCGGCCACCAGCGGACCGCCGCTGAAAGAAACCGCAATCATCGCAAGCGCCGCCACACCGGCAACGAATCCTGTCTTCCGCACGATATTCAGCCTTTGAAAGCCGGACATTCCTTCACTCCCTGCCGTCGGGTGACGGTACCTAGGACCATATGCACATTCAAGGCGTTACCGCATCGCTGAACCACAATCCACGGGCCACGCGACCACGCAACACCCCAACATCCTATATGTAGGAAATCGAAGAGCAATCCACAAATACTGACGGGGAGACGGGCTGTGAACGCCGCTCTCTCATCCCGGGCTAGACACGGCAACCGTTAACGACGCGTCTGCTTCGCGGGAATTGGCCCTTCGATCAGAGGTCTGCTCGTTCCGCAAATGTCGTCACTCTCGGCCGTATGACACAATGGCTGAGAGTGATTGCGAGCGGTCTTCCCACGCTCGGCATCATCCTCGGGGCCGTCCCGAGGACCTATCCACGTATCGTGAAATCAATCCGTTGCAGATGCTCGGGACAGGCCCGAGCATGACGGAAGAGAAGGCTTCGGCCGTAATCGCCATCACATATTGGCGTAAACCGGCCCCTCGCCGCCCTGCGGCGGCACCCAGTTGATGTTCTGGTTGGGGTCCTTGATGTCGCAGGTCTTGCAGTGCACGCAGTTCTGGGCGTTGATGACGTAGACTTCTTCGCCGTCCTTCTCCACCCATTCGTAAACGCCGGCCGGACAATAACGCGTCGAAGGGCCGGCAAAGACGTCGTGCTCGGACGATTTCTGCAGCGCCATGTCCTTCACCTGAAGATGCACCGGCTGGTCTTCCTCATGGTTGGTGGAGGACAGGAACACCGAGGAGAGGCGGTCGAAGGTCAACACGCCATCCGGTTTCGGATAGGCGATCGGCTTGTGTTTCGAGGCCGGCTCAAGGCTCTGCGCATCCGTGTTGCCGTGCTTCAGCGTGCCGAAGACGGAGAAGCCGAACAGCTGGTTCGTCCACATGTCGAGACCGCCAAGACCGACGCCGATCAGCGTGCCGAATTTCGACCACAGCGGCTTGACGTTCCTGACCCGCTTCAGGTCCTTGCCGATATCGCCATCGCGCCATTCCGCCTCGATCTCCGCCACCTCATCATGGGCGCGGCCGGCGGAAATCGCTGCGGCGATCTTCTCGGCCGCCAGCATGCCCGACAGCACCGCATTATGGCTGCCCTTGATACGCGGCACATTGACGAAACCGGCGGAACAGCCGATCAGCGCGCCGCCGGGGAAGGTGAGCTTCGGCACCGACTGGTAGCCGCCTTCGGTGATGGCGCGCGCACCATAGGAGATGCGCTTGCCGCCCTCGAAGGTATCGCGGATGGCCGGATGCGTCTTGAAGCGCTGGAATTCCTCGAAAGGATAAAGATAGGGGTTCTTGTAGTTGAGGTGCACCACGAAGCCGACGGCGACGAGGTTATCCTCGAGATGATAGAGGAAGGAACCGCCGCCGGTCTTGAAACCGAGCGGCCAGCCGAAGGAATGCTGCACGAGACCCTGTCTGTGCTTCTCCGGCTTCACCTGCCAGAGTTCCTTGATGCCGATGCCGAATTTCTGCGGCTCGCGATCCCGGGACAAATCGAATTTGGAAATCAGCTGCTTGGCGAGCGAACCGCGCACGCCCTCGCCGATCAGCACATATTTGCCGTGCAACTCCATGCCGCGGGTGAAGTTCGGGCCAGGTTCGCCGTTCTTCTCGATGCCCATATCGCCGGTGGCGACACCGATGACCGCACCCTCATCATTATAGAGCACTTCGGTTGCGGCAAAGCCCGGATAGATCTCGACGCCGAGCGCTTCCGCCTTTTCCGCCAGCCAGCGACAGACCAGCCCGAGCGAGACGATGTAATTGCCGTGATTGTTCATCAGCGGCGGCATCATGAAATTCGGCAGGCGAATAGAGCCGGCCGGGCCGAGAAACAGGAACTGGTCGTCCTTCACCTCGGTCTTGAAGGGATGCCCCTCCTCTTCGCGCCAGCCCGGCAGCAGCCTGTCGATGCCGATCGGATCGACAACCGCGCCGGAGAGAATATGCGCGCCGACTTCGGCACCCTTTTCGAGAACGACGACCGAAAGCTCCGGCTCCACCTGCTTCAGCCGGATCGCGGCGGCAAGGCCCGCAGGACCCGCGCCAACGATCACAACGTCGAATTCCATCGCTTCGCGTTCGGGCAGTTCCATCGCTTCCGTCATCTCATCCTCTCCGCATCGCCGGTCCCATCCGGCTGTTGTTATATCCGCTTTCCGGCATTCCCGGCGCATCGCCCGCGCCAGTCAAAAAACCATCCGCGACACCGCATCCACCAGCGCCTGTCTTCGCAAAGCAGGACGCCTTTGTCGAGCTTCTATAGCGGCAAAACATGTCGCACGCCAGTCAATTGTCAGACAACCTGATGATTGATGCATTACTTTTACGTTCACGTAATAATGAAAATAGAAGTTGGGAGTGTAGCCGTCAAGGGTAGTCGGCATTTGTGCCACTCTCGCGTTTACCGCGGGTGAAACGCCCATTCGGCTCGCTTCATCAATGGCGGCGCTTCTGTTTGCGCCAAAAGCGGACGTACCTTTACGTATCGATGATTGTCCGCTGTCGCCCCCATTGAAGACGTTCACCGGCTTGATCGCGACGCTGCAAACCGGACATAGTACGACAGCAAGACGTGTCGCAGGTTTTGAGAATTATGTCATAGGTGTGGTATCTTACCAGGGAGACAATGAGAGATATGAACCGCAGCGTCACCTTCACTTTGACCGCCGACGACTATGTTGCTGCCAACAAGCTGTTCATACTGAAATATTCAACCTCACGCTGGCCGCTCGTTTGCTGGCTGATTTTCGTTGCTTTGCTGCTTGCCTCGCTCTTCACGTTGGCGCTGCGATTCCCCGATGCGCCTTTCATGTCGCTCTTCTACATCTGTGTGGTGGTTGTGATCTCAATACCGCTCTACCAGTATTTTTTCGGCGCTGCCGTGTTTGCCCGCAAGGCCTACGCAGAACAGAAAACCCTTCAGCAGCCGATCACGGTTACATGGTCTGAGGAAGGCTTTAGGAGCAAGGGACAGCAGGGCGACTGGAATGTTCCTTGGAACGACTATCTCAAATGGACCGAAGACAGCAAAGTGATCCTCCTCTATCAGAGCGCGCGCGTGTTCAACATGCTGCCCAAGCGCGTCCTGACGCCAGCACAGATCGAGGACTTCAGGCAATTGGTGGCCACCCACATCAAACGCGCGTAAAATGCCCCCACGAAGATGGAGCCGTTCCTATCGCAAACTCCCAAGTTGCTTCAAAATCGCCACTGCCGACTTCTAAAGGAATTTCTGTAGCAAGCGTTTGGTGCAAAACTCCGGCTTGAGCGACACTGGAAGACCTCTTCCCTCTCTCTCAGCGTGAAACTTGCCAATCCGCTCTCCCCTCATCGGTCCCGTCCAGATCAGTGCTACAATCGGTTTGGGCCACAAGCCGACTAGCTAAAATCGCTCTCCAACATCAAACCGCCCATTCCTCATCCGTCGTGAACACGATCGTCAGCCAGCGGTCGCTCCCCTCGCCGCCCAGCGCATCGCCGATCTCGTCGCGGATCGCGTCCCATTCTTCCAGACGCCGGGGCGGCCAGTTTTTCGGGACGATGAAAAAGAGTTCGATCTGACGGCCGCGGCCGACGCGGGCGACATAGGAATAGTGCGAGGAGAAACCGAATTTCTCCACCGTCTCGGCGGCCACCCGGTCCACATGCTGCTTGAATTCCAGCGGGGTCACCAGAAGAATATCCGCCAGCGCCTGTTTCACATTGCCGAGCGGCATGGGAATGATGACGAGGCAGACCAGCGCCAGCACGGCCGGGTCGATATAGGGTGCAAGCCATGCCTGCGCCGTTCCCGTGAGCCCGTAACCCACGGCGAAGGCGACGAAGAGCGCCATGCTCAGAAGCGCGCTCATCAGCCAGCTTTTGGCGTCCAGCGCCACGAAGGCGGATTTCAGCCGGCGGTTCTGCCGTTTGACGAACCATGCCATGGCGAGCGAGACGGCGAAGCTGACGAAGGTGACGACAATGGCGTAATCGAACTCGATCGATCTGCCGCCATCCATCAGGCTGTCGACGGCATTGATGAGGGCGTAGATCGCCGCCCCCATCAGGAGGGTGCCGTTAAGCCCGAGCACCATCGGCTCCAGATGCCAGAAGCCCATGGTGAAACGCTCCACCAGCCGACCGCCGGGTTTGGGCGCGGCGGAAGCGGCGATCAGCCGCGCGACAAGCAGCGCCAGCACCGTCATGAAAGCATCCGTCAGCGCATAGACACCATCGAAAACCACGGCGAAGGAGCCGGAGAACAGGCCTGCGCCGATGCCGAAGAGCGCCAGGAGAACCGTGACGGCAATGGAGAATTTGAGCAGGGATTGTTCTGTCATGACGTGTCTTTACCTTCAAACCGGACGCTACCTTGCTCGAAGCGTTTTCCCTTTTCCTTGAATCGAGAAAACCCTCTAACTCTTTGTTTTGTAGCATTTCCGGGCGGAAAACCGGGGTCCACTTTTCCTGGAAATACTCTATAAACAGCACATTGAGCACTCACAAGACAGGACAAAACCCATGGATCTCGGCATTTCCGGCAAACGCGCCCTCGTTCTCGCCTCCTCTCGCGGCCTTGGGCTGGGCATTGCCACCGCGCTGGCGAAAGAAGGCGCACATGTCCTTCTTGTCGGCAGAAGCGGCGAAAAGCTGGAGGCGAATTGCAAGGCGATCAATGCGCTCGGCAAAGGCAAGGCCGACTGGGTCTGGGGCGATCTGGCCGAGGACAATTTCGTCGAGGCCATGGTTCAGGCCGTCAGGGAAAAGCTCGGCGGCATCGATATTCTCGTCAACAACACCGGCGGCCCGACGCCAGGCCTTGCGCAGGAAATGACGGCCGACAAGCTGGATACCTTCTTCCAGTCGATGGTGCTGCGCGTCATCACGCTCACCAATGCGCTTTTGCCGCAGATGAAGGAACAGGGTTTCGGCCGCATCCTGACCGTCGCTTCCTCCGGCGTGTTCGAGCCGATCGCCAATCTGGCGCTGTCCAATACGCTGCGCGGCGCACTGGTCGGCTGGAGCAAGACGCTGTCCTCCGAAGTGGCCGGTTTCGGCATCACCTCCAACCTGCTGCTGCCCGGCCGTATCCACACCGACCGCATCGATGAACTCGATGGCGCCAACGCCAAGCGTCTGGGCAAAAGCGTCGAGGAAATTCGCGAGGCTTCCGTCAAGAGCATTCCGGCCGGTCGTCTCGGGACGGTGGAGGAATTTGCCGCCGCCGGCGCTTTCCTCTGCTCGGTGCCGGCAAGCTACATCACCGGCACGATGCTCAGGGTAGATGGCGGCGCGGCGAAGTCGAATTAAGGCCACAGAGCTACGAATCCGGTCAGGAAGCCGCTCCGTAGATCACGTAACGGTTCCGGCCGGTATTCTTGGCCTCGTAGAGGGCGGTATCGGCGCGGCGCAGGACATCGCTTGCGCTCTCGCCCGGATTTGCAAAGGCAATGCCCGCCGAGCAGCTGTATCGGAAACCGGGCATGTCTGCGAGCGGTGAGGCCTGCGCCAGTGATGACAGCACTTCCTGCATGACCGCCTCAACGCCCAAAACGCGCGAACCGGCGAGCATCAGCAGGAACTCCTCACCGCCGATCCGCCCCACGAGATCGTCGCGGGCGACCGCAGCAGAAAGTCGGGCGGCGAAGTCCTTGAGAACCAGATCGCCGCAGGCATGGCCAAATCGGTCGTTCACCGACTTGAAGTGGTCTATGTCCATGATGATGACGGCAAGGGCCTCGGCCTTGTTGGGGCCAAGCCTGTGATTGAGAATATCCATGACGTAGCGACGGTTGCCGAGGCCGGTCAACTCGTCGCTCAGGGCGAATTTCAGCGCCCTGTCCCGCTCCTGGCGAAGATCGCGCAGCTCAACACCGAGTTCGGAAATATCGGTGACGACGCAAAGCATCCAGCCGCCCGGCAGCGTCGTCTCGGTCGTCAGCATCCAGCGCCCGTCATTGAGGCTGGTTTCAATGGTGCGATACGGCAGCTTGCCGCGCCTCGTTCCCGCCGAGCGCAGCCATAATTCGAAATCGGCGGTCTCGACGGCCGTGCCGGTGGAGTTGCGGTAACCGATGCGCATCAGATCGGCCCATGTCGGAAATTCGTCCGGCCCGATGCCGAGCGCCATGCGGAACGCCGCGTTGGCGAAACGCAGTTCATCTTCGCCGTCGAAAAGGGCATAACCCTGCTGGGACGCCGCCATCAGGTCAATGAGATGGCGGTTGAAGCTCTCCGCATCGCCGCGGGCGTTTTGCGCCGGCAACACGTCTTCGAGGGTGGAACGGGCCGGCTTTCGGGACATCGGGGCTCCGCGTGTGCAAACACAACAAATACAAAAATAAATCTGCTCTTTAACGCTATAGTTCAGCCTTATACTCTCTTTATGCGAAAAAATATTTAATGCCGGCGGCATGACGGCCTTCCAGCCATGGTGATTACTTCATGCAATTTTCACAATAAACCCGGGTGCAGGCGCTTGCCATTCCGTCAGCCCTGTGCAATCAACCGCCCTCCTCTGACATCGGGGTGCCAAAGGCATCCCTTATTTTCACGCCGGGCCGCCTTTCAGGCCGGGCGGGTGTTTCTATCGGCAACAAGGATATGGCGATGACGCAAAAGCGGGCTCTCGGCCTCGATTTCGGCACGACCAACACGGTCATGGCTTTTTCCGACGCGGGCGGCGCCAGCCGTTCCATGCGCTTCACCAGCAGCGCGGGCACGGATGACAGCATGCGCACGGCGCTCTCCTTCATGAAGGATGCCGGCCTTGGTGCGGCCGCCCTGCATGTGGAAGCCGGCCATGCCGCCATCCGGCAATTCATCGACAATGCCGGCGACTGCCGTTTCCTGCAATCGATCAAGACATTTGCGGCCTCGCCGCTGTTTCAGGGCACGCTGATCTTCGCCAAGCGCCAGAGCTTCGAGGATCTGATGGACGTGTTCCTGCGCAAGCTGAAGACCTATGCGGGCGAGGAATGGCCGGGGGACGTCTCCACCGTCATCGCCGGCCGGCCGGTGCGTTTCGCCGGCAGCAATCCGGACGAAACGTTGGCGCTCGCCCGTTACAACGAGGCGCTCACCCGCGCCGGTTTCCCGGAAATCCACTATGTCTACGAGCCGGTGGCAGCCGCCTATTATTTCGCCCAGAGCCTGAAGAAGGACGCCAATGTGCTGGTGGCGGATTTCGGCGGCGGCACGACGGACTATTCGCTGATCCGCTTCGAGACCCATGCCGGCAAGCTTTCCGCCACCCCCATCGGCCATTCCGGCGTCGGCGTGGCGGGCGATCATTTCGACTTCCGCATGATCGACAATCTGGTCTCGCCGGAAATCGGCAAGGGCAGCAAGTTCAAGAGCTTCGACAAGGTGCTGGACGTGCCCTCCGGCTATTACGTGAATTTCGGCCGCTGGAACCAGCTGTCGATCTTCAAGACCTCGAAGGAATTCACCGACCTCAAATCGCTGGTGCGCTCGGCGCTGGAGCCGGAAAAGCTCGAACTCTTCATCGATCTTGTCGAACATGACGAGGGTTATCCGCTCTATCAGGCGATTTCCGCCACCAAGATGGCGCTCTCCTCAGCGGAAGAAGCGGAATTCAACTTCGCACCATTGGGCAAGGCCGGCCGCAAGATGGTGAAGCGCAGCGATTTCAACAACTGGATCGCCGAAGACCTCGCCAAGATAGAAGAAGCGCTCGACGAGGTTCTGGAAAAGACGAAAGTCGCGCCCGAAGCCATCGACAAGGTGTTCCTGACCGGCGGCACTTCCTTCGTGCCGGCGGTTCGGGAGCTTTTCACCCGCCGTTTCGACGCGGACCGGATCGAAAGCGGCGGCGAGTTGCTCTCGATTGCCCATGGTCTGGCCATGATCGGCGAAAGCGGCGACATTCAGCGCTGGACAGTGTGATTTGCGGGTTTCCCGGGCAGGGAACATGGGTTAATTTCCGCCCATGATCGCCGCTCACGACCTCTCCCCGGCCGAACTCGCCGCCCTCCTGCATTTCCATGCGGATGCGGGCGTGGACTGGCTGCTGGAAGACCAGCCGGTCGATCGTTTCGCCGAATTTGCCGCTGCCCGCCCGGCCCGATCCGCGCCTGCGCAGGAGGCCGCAGCAGCTTCACGCCAGATGGAAAGGCCGGCGGACCGCCGTGCCGATGCGCCTCAGCGGCAGGCGGCGACGCGCAGCGCCCCCGCGCGCGGCGCACCGGCTGCCCCCGCCATTCAGCAGAATGTCGCCATGCCGGACGAGCAGGCGGTGGCGGCGGCGCGTTTTGCGGCCGAAAGCGCGCGGTCGCTTGCCGAGCTGAAAACCGCGCTCGACGGTTTCAGTGGCTGCAACCTCAAGAACAGCGCGCGCAATACGATCTTTACCGAAGGCGACCCCGCCTCCGCCATCATGGTCATCGGCCCGATGCCGGATGCCGATGACGACCGCGAGGGCCTGCCCTTCGCCGGCAAGGCCGGGCTGTTGCTCGACCGAATGCTGGCGGCCATCGGGCTTGAGCGCAGTACCATCATGCTCGGCAATGTCGTGCCCTGGCGGCCGCCGGGCAACCGCCCGCCGACTCAGGCCGAAATGGATATCTGCCGCCCCTTCATCGAGCGTCAGATCGCCCTTGCGGAGCCGAAACACCTGTTGCTTCTCGGCAACTTTACCGCACGTTTCTTCTTTGGCGGCACCGGCACCATCCATACGCTGCGCGGACAGTGGCGTGATGTCGCAGCCGGACATCTGATTTTGCCGGCTTTGGCCAGCCTGCATCCGCAGGAACTTTTGAATGCGCCTGCCAGCAAGTCATTGGCATGGCAGGATTTATTGGCTTTTCAGGCAAAGATTGCCGAAGGCTGACTGCCTTATTCTTGCTCAATGTAAATGAATTATGAAAAAAGCCATGCACAATGCGCATAACAGCGGCGCATTTGCTCAGCTTGCGGAATCCATGCTGCGCTGCGATATAGCCCCATGTCTTGGGAGGAATAGGTTTAAGGAACCAAGGCAATGACCACTCGCTTCCGTCCGGTCCATTCCGGCTTTGAAACGCTCCGCCTGGCGGGCCTCGGCCCTCGCTCCAGTCAGGGCTACCATCGTTTCGGCGCAGCCGCAAACGAACAGATGACCGCACGCGCTGCCATGCAGCAGGTTCGCGTGACGCGTCCCTCGGCAGTCTTCGCGGATTTCCGCGAGCGCTGAGAAGCAATGAGGCCAGTCTAGCGCTGGTCCACAGATATGATTGCGCGCTGGCGTCTTTCTTCGGGAAGGCGCCTTTTGCTTTTGCGGTTTTTACGATCATAAGTCTCCGTCATGCCGGACCTGATCCGGCATCCAGCCAGCCCAAGTCCTTGGGCTGAAAGAACTCTTTTCGCCGCGCGGACGCGCGTCGGCTGGATCCCGGCTCAAGGCCGGGATGACGGAAGCGGTTGCCATGAAACACCGGCAATAACATCCCTCACCCCTGCGGCGTCGAGGCCTTGCGGGCCGCCCGTCTTGCCAGGCCCAGCTGATGCTCGCGAAAGATGATGAAGATGCCGGCGAGGATAACGATCGCCGTGCCGATCAGCATCGTCACCGTGGGAATATCTCCGAACAGAATGTAGGAGACCGCGATGCCGAAGATGATGGAGCTGTATTCGAAGGGCGCGATGACGGAGACTTCGGCGTGCCGGTAACTCTCCGTCAGGAAGATTTGCGCGACCCCACCGCAGATGCCGCTCGTGATCAGCAGCATGGCCTGCGTCATGCTCAACGCACTCCAGCCGAAAGGCACGCTGACGAGCGACAGCAGGGTGGCGGTGAGCGAAAAATAAAGCACGATGGTCGGCGTCTTTTCAGTCTCCACCAGTTGCCGCACCTGGATCATCGCCAGACCGCCGAGCGCCGCACCGCACAATACGGCAATGGCCCCCAGCCCCTCACCCGCGGCAAAACCGCCTTCCCTCAGAAGCGTCATCTTCGGCCAGAGAATCACCAGCACGCCCGTCATGCCGACAAAGACCGCGCTCCAGCGATAGATGCGCACCTTTTCATGCAGGATGACGGCGGCAAAAACGACCGCGAGAAGCGGCGAGGCGTAACCGATGGCGATGAATTCCGGCAGCGGCAGCATGGTCAGCCCGTAAAAGCCGCAGGCCATGGACAGGATGCCCAGAAACCCGCGCTTGAAATGGCCGAAAAGATTATTGGTGTGCAACGCGCTGGTCAGCGCATGCAGCCACGCCAGATAGACGACAATCGGGAGAATGGCGAAAGCGGAGCGGAAGAAGGTGATCTGGCCGGCCGGTACATCGCCTGCGGCCTTGATACAGGTCTGCATGACAAGAAAAAAGCCGACCGAAATCAGCTTCAGGCTAATCCCGCGAAAGGGATTCATCGGTTCGGCGTTCATTGGCAACTACTCATATCGGCTGCGCAAACACGCCATCGGGAGATTTTTCATGCGGGGAGGACGACGCAGGGGAATTGGATTTATGCAAGGCTAGAGCATTCCTCCGGCGCTTTACAACAAAAAATGTGATTTACCCGTGAATTCGGCTGATTTGGGGAGGGATTGTTTTCGCGGCTGCGGAAATGATGCAAACCAAAAGCGACGCGCGCTAAAATTTGAAGAAAATAAAATATAATTTCAGCAATCGTTCAACATTTGCTGCCATGGTCCACAGGTCCGGCGGCGGGAGGATTGTCTGCATGGCCGGCAAAGCCTTCCATGGCGGGACAGAACGTCCTCCGACGCGCACATGAACGTGACGAATATTCTACCCATTTTACATCCGGGCCTTATGACGACATGATGCCGGGAAGACCACGCAAAGTTATTCAGGGACAGTCATGCGAACAGACACGGGCCAGATCGTTCACCTGGCAGATTACCGCCCCACCGATTTCGTTCTGGAGCGGGTGGATCTCACCTTCGAACTCGACCCCAAGAATACCAAGGTCGAAGCCCGTCTGATCTTTCACCGGCGCGAAGGCGCCGAGCGGCAGGCGCCGCTGGTTCTGGATGGCGACGAGCTGAAGCTTTCCAGCCTGCTGCTCGACCAGGTGGAACTTCCCGCCGGTCAATATGAGGCGACGCCGGAGAGCCTGACCATCCGCGACCTGCCGGCGGAGGCGCCCTTCGAAATCTGCGTCACCAATTACATCAATCCGCAGGTCAATACGCAGCTGATGGGGCTTTACCGCACCAATGGCGTCTATTGCACCCAATGCGAGGCGGAAGGTTTCCGCCGCATCACCTATTTCCCCGACCGTCCCGATGTTCTGGCGCCCTATACGGTGACGATCATCGCGGCAAAGGACGGCAATCCGCTGCTGCTCTCGAACGGCAATTTTCTCGGCGGCGGCAATTACGATGAAGGCCGTCACTTTGCGGCATGGTTCGATCCGCATCCGAAGCCCAGCTATCTTTTCGCACTCGTCGCCGGCGATCTCGGCGTGGTGGAAGATACCTTCACCACCATGTCCGGCCGCGATGTGGCGCTGAAGATTTACGTCGAGCATGGCAAGGAGCCGCGCGCGGCCTATGCCATGGACGCGCTGAAGCGTTCGATGAAATGGGACGAAGAGCGCTTCGGCCGCGAATACGACCTCGATATCTTCATGATCGTCGCCGTATCCGATTTCAACATGGGCGCCATGGAGAACAAGGGTCTCAACGTCTTCAACGACAAATTCGTGCTGGCAGACCCGGAAACCGCCTCCGATGCGGATTACGCCAATATCGAGCGCATCATTGCGCACGAATATTTCCACAACTGGACCGGCAACCGCATCACCTGCCGCGACTGGTTCCAGCTCTGCCTGAAGGAAGGCCTGACGGTCTATCGCGATCAGGAATTTTCCGCCGACATGCGCTCTCGGCCGGTCAAGCGCATCGCCGATGTGCGCCATCTGAAATCGGAGCAGTTTCCCGAGGATTCCGGCCCGCTGGCGCATCCGCCGCGCCCCGATACCTATCGTGAAATCAACAATTTCTACACGACGACCGTCTATGAAAAGGGCGCCGAAGTCACCCGCATGATCGCCACGATCCTCGGCGCGGACGACTTCAAGAAGGGCATGGACCTCTATTTCGAGCGCCATGACGGCGAAGCCGCCACCGTCGAGGATTTCGTCAGGAGCTTTGCGGATGCCAGCGGCCGTGACCTTTCGCAGTTTTCGCTGTGGTACACCGAAGCGGGCACGCCGCTCGTTTCCGTCTCCTCGGCTTATGATGCGGGCAAGTCCACATTCAAGCTCACTCTGGAACAGACGACCGCGCCGACGCCCGGCCAGCCGGTAAAACAGCCGCGTCACATTCCGCTGTCGCTGGCGCTGATCCTCGACAATGGCCAGATCGCCGAACCGCAGGCCGTCGAAGGCGGCGAATATCGCGACGGCGTGCTGCATCTGGCCGAACGCAACCAGACCTTCTCTTTCTCCGGCATTTCCTCGCGGCCGGTGCTGTCGATCAACCGGAGCTTCTCGGCGCCGATCAATCTGGATTTCGAGCAGAATGCGGCCGATCTGGTACAGATCGCCCGGCATGAGACGGATATGTTCGCGCGCTTTCAGGCGCTGACCGATCTTGCCCTGCCGGCGCTGATTGCCGCCACCAGGGCCGTGCAGAATGGCAATGACGTTCAAACGGATGCGGAGCTGACCGCAACGCTTATCGAAATCATTGGCAACGACGCACTTGAGCCCGCCTTCCGGGCGCAGGCTCTCGCCTTGCCGAGTGAAACGGATATCGCCCGTGAAATGGGCGGCGACAATGACCCGGACGCCATCCACAAGGCGCGCAACGCCACCATCAAGGCCATTGCGACAGCCGGGCTCGAAACGCTGCGGCGGCTTGCCGAAAGCACGGCTGATGGCGAGGCCTACAGCCCGGATGCGGCAAGTGCGGGACGCCGTTCGCTGCGCAACGGCGCGCTGACCTTCCTCGCCTTTGCCGAGGAAACGCCGGCCAGCGCGGCAAAGGCCTTTACTGAGGCCACCAACATGACCGATCTCGCCCATGCGCTTAGCGTGCTGACCCAGCGTTTCCCGGAAAGTACGGAGACAAAAGAAGCGCTTGCCGCCTTCGAAAAGCGCTTTGCCGACAATGCGCTGGTGCTCGACAAGTGGTTCTCGCTGCAGGCAGCCATTCCGGGCGACGGCGCGCTCGACCGGATCAAGGCACTGATGAAATCGAAACATTTCATCGCCACCAATCCGAACCGGGTCCGCTCGCTCGTCGGCACGCTTGCCTTCGCCAACCCTACCGGCTTCCACCGTGCCGATGGCGCCGCTTACCGGTTCCTGGCCGAGCAGATCATCGCCATCGACAAGCGCAATCCGCAGCTTGCCGCCCGCATTCTCACTTCCATGCGCTCCTGGCGGTCGCTGGAGGCAAGCCGTGCCGAGCACGCCAAGGCGGCGCTTTCGACGATCGCCGACGCCAAGGGCCTGTCGACGGATGTGAGCGACATCGTCGGGCGCATCCTGAAGGGCTGACCGCCCCGCCAAAACTCCGAGCAATGCCGATACGCCGTCTTGATCGCCATCAAGGCGGCGTATTGCGTTGCGCGGCATGATGGTGCGCGAGAGGCCGGGAACGGCTGAAGACCGGAAAGGAATTTCAGATGACGGATATGTCCAGGACCAGCGCTTCGTTTCAGCGCTTCATGACCGATGCTCCGGCCCACAAGGCGGCATGGTTTCAGGCCGTGCAGGGTCTCGGGGCGGCGTCCACGCTCGATGCGAAAACACAGAGCCTGATATATATCGGCATTCTTGCCGCCCTGCGTCTGGAAAGCGGCCTCGCCTTTCACGTGATGGAAGCCAAGGTGCGGGGCGCAAGCCGCGACGATATCATCAGTGCGGTGCTGACCGGTCTTCCGGCGGCCGGCAATGGCGTGATCAGCGCGCTTGGCCCGGCTCTCGACGCCTTCGACGGAGCCTGACGCCTGTTCCAGCGGCGCTCCGCAAAGACCGGATCAGATTGCCGGCTCACTGATTTCGTTCATAATTCCCGCCTTCACCAAAGCGGAAACAGACCGTCCCGAAAAAATACGGAGTCGGTTCAAGGGGTTAAAATTCTTTTAACTTTTGCCTCTGGACACGGCGAATCGCATTTGATTCACTAGTCATATTCGAGCGGCGGCGCTTCGAATCACTGGGGACATCTTGAAGGCGGGACAATGACGAACGTGCGGCGGGCGACTGCGGGCGATGAGCGGCCGTATGCCAAATTTTCTGATCTTGCGGCCTGGGGCGAAAGGCTTTCCAGCGACCTGATGGGTTTGATGAATGGCTCCGACCGCCCGATGCCGCAGGTCGAGACCCTGCTGAAACGTCTCATTCCCATTCTCATCCTCGCCTTTCTCGTCGTCGTCGCGGCCTCGCGCATGCTGGGCATCGTTGCCGAATATAGCCGCATGGAAGAGGCCGCCCGCCATTCCACGGCGCTGACGGCGCTGACGGCCAAGGCGGCCCTTCTCAACAACGATACCGTTTTCACCGCGCAGGACCGTGCCCGCGCCGAAGCCAATCTGGTCGCGGCGCTGCCATCCGGCAGCCTTGCCGACGGCACCATGGTGCTTCTTTCGGGCAGCAATGGCCGCATTTTCGCGGGCGCCGGCAAGGAAGCGATGCTTTATATCGGCACGTCGCTGCCGGCTTTGCTTCCTGAAATAGCCATCGTGCAGCGTTTCCCCGGTGCGCCCGGCACCATCGAGACCAATATTGACGGCCAGCAGCACTATGCGACGATGATCCCCTTCGGCGACGACGGCGCGATGGTGATCGCGGCCCGCTCGCTACAGCCGATCCGTTCCTTCTGGCGCAGCGAAATCGCCATGAACGTGACGCTGTTTGCCGGCATCTCCTCGATCCTGCTGGTCGTGCTCTATGCCTATTACATGCAGGTGAAGCGCGCCCGCGACGCCGACGACATCTTCGCCGAATCCAACCTGCGGGTCGAAACCGCGCTGTCTCGCGGCCGCTGCGGCTTGTGGGATTTCGATCTTTCCACCCGACGCATGTTCTGGTCGGGTTCGCTCTACGAAATTCTCGGGCTGCCGCCCAAAGCAGCGCCGCTTTCCTTCTCCGACGCCGCCCGCATGATGCATTCCGAAGACGGCAATCTCTATGAGCTTGCCCGCGCCGTCGGCTGCGGCAATCTGCGCCAGATCGACCAGATCTTCCGCATGCGCCATGCCAAGGGCCATTATGTCTGGCTGCGCGCCCGCGCCCAGGTCATCCGCACCAATAACGGCCCGCGCGTCATCGGCATCGCCATGGATGTGACCGAACAACACCGCCTTGCGCAACGCTACGCCGAGGCCGACCAGCGCCTTGCCGACGCCATCGAGTCCACCTCGGAAGCCTTCGTGCTATGGGACAAGAACGACCGTCTGGTGATGTGCAACACCCATTACCAGAAGGCCTATGGCCTGCCGGACAGCGTGCTGGTGGCCGGCACGGAAAAAAGCACCGTCTATGCCGCAGCCGCCCGCCCCGTCGTTGAACGTCGCGTTGCCGATCCGGACCAGTCCGGCCTGTCGCGCACCACCGAAGTGCAGCTTGCCGATGACCGCTGGCTGCAGATCAACGAACGCCGCACCCGCGATGGCGGTCTCGTCTCGGTCGGCACCGATATTACCCTTCTGAAGCGCCATCAGGAACGACTGCGCGATTCCGAGCGCCGGCTGATGGCCACCATCGGCGATCTTTCCGCCTCGCAGCACAAGCTGGAGCGGCAGAAGACCGAGCTTTCCGACGCCAACGCCAATTACCTCGCCGAAAAAGAGCGCGCCCAGGCCGCCAACCGGGCGAAATCCGAATTCCTCGCCAATATGAGCCATGAGCTGCGCACGCCGCTCAACGCCATTCTCGGCTTTTCCGACATCCTGCAAAACGAAATGTTCGGACCGGTCGGTTCGCCGAAATATTCCGAATATGCCCGCGATATTCACGATAGCGGCAAACACCTGCTCAACGTCATCAACGATATTCTCGACATGTCGAAGATCGAGGCGGGCCATATGCGCATCAACCGCGAGACAATCGATCTCGCGCCGCTGATCGAGGAAACCCTGCGGCTGACCGCCATTCAGGCCGAGCAGAAGAACATCACCGTGCAGCAGAAGGTCTGCGCTGGGCTGACCATGCAGGGCGACCGTCGCGCCATGAAGCAGATCATGCTCAACCTGCTCTCCAACGCCGTGAAATTCACCGGCGACGGCGGCCGCATCGCGCTGCGCACCCATGTGCATCAGGCCGCGATGATCCTCACCATCGCAGACACCGGCATCGGCATTCCCGCCCAGGCGCTCAACAAGATCGGCCAGCCCTTCGAACAGGTGCAGAGCCAATATGCCAAGAGCCAGGGCGGCTCCGGCCTCGGGCTTGCGATTTCCCGCTCGCTCGTCAAGCTGCATGGCGGCACGATGAAAATCCGCTCCTGTGAGGGCCGTGGCACGGTGGTGACAATCATCATTCCGCATGCGGCGGGGTGCTGCGGGACGGTGCATTGAGGTGGCGTCGGGCGCGCTGAGTTTCCTGCAATATGTACAGGTCGAGTGCGCGATTACCCCCCTCTGCCCTGCCGGGCATCTCCCCCTCAAGGGGGGAGATCAGCTGGGAGCTAACGCTCGCTCATTCGCAACGTTAGAGATGGGCTGAAGAGTGCCGCATATCGATCTCCCCCCTTGAGGGGGAGATGCCCGGCAGGGCAGAGGGGGGTGAAGCCTCACCCACCCACATCACCCACCATTCTTCACCGTCCCCACAAACGCCTTCCGCACCGCCTTCGCCAGCCGCTTCACCTCTCCCTCCAGTGTGGGAATGTCAGGGCAGTCCCCCGCCCGGCAAACGAGATCGGTGAGGCCCGCCGGCGCCTCCTTCGGGTTGAAGGCGCCATCGATGCACAGCCGCACGATCTGTGAGATTTCGGTGTAGAGCGCCATCGCCGCCATGCAGTCATCGAAAGCCTGCGGCTCCATGACAGGGGCGGCGAGCGCCTGCAGCGCCTCGGCCGTGTTGCGCCCCGGTTCGTGCGCGACAAGCCCCTTCACCGGCCCCACCAGCGCCAGATATTGGGCGATGAATTCGAGGTCGATCAGCCCGCCATTGATGAGCTTGAAATCCCAGTTGTTTTCCGGCGGCTTTTCCTGCTCGATCAGGCTGCGCATCTCCAGCACATCGGTAGAGACCTTGGCCACATCGCGCTTCTGCGACAGGATGGAAGCGATGATGCGGCGCGCATCCTCCATCAGTGAGGCATCGCCGCAGATCAGGCGGGCGCGCGACAGCGCCATGTGCTCCCAGGTCCAGGCTTCCTCGCGCTGGTATTTCTCGAAGGCGGAAATGCGGGTCGCCACCGGGCCCTTGTTGCCGGAGGGGCGTAGCCGCATGTCCACCTCGTAAAGCACGCCCTCCGCCGTCGGTGCGGAAAGCGCCGCAATCAGCCTTTGCGTGACGCGGGTGAAGTAACGCACGACATCGAGCGGCTTTGCGCCGGTCGATTCATGCGCGGCATCGTCATAATCGTAAAGCAGGATAAGATCGACATCCGAACCGGCCGTCAACTCGAAGGAGCCAAGCTTGCCCATGCCCATGACAGCCACGCGCCCACCGGGATAGAGCCCATGCGCCGCTTCCATCTCCGCCAGAACGGCATTGAGCGCGGCCTCGATCACCAGATCGGCAAGGTGAGTGAAGGCGCGGGCGGCCACCTCGCCGCGGATTGCGCCGGTCAGCAGCCGCACGCCGATGAGGAACCGCTGTTCGGCGGCGAAAATGCGCAGCCGGTCGAGAATATCCTCGTAGTGGCGGGGATTGGAGAGAAAGCTTCCCATGCGGTGGGCGAGATAGTCGCGCGTCGGCACGTCGCTCATCAATGCCGGGTCCAGCATGCCGTCGAACACATGCGGACGGGCGGCGATGATTTCGGCAAGGCGCGGTGCGGACGACATGATCGTCACCAGCAGGTCGAGCAGCGCCGGGTTGTTGCCGAGCAGCGAAAAGAGCTGGATGCCGGCCGGCAAACCGGAGAGGAAATTGTCGAAACGCAGCAGCGCCTCATCGGCCCGTTTGCTTTCACCGAAGGCGCGCAGCAGGTCCGGCGTCAGCTCCGTCAGCCGCTCGCGCGCCTCGACGGATTGCGTTGCCCGGTAACGGCCATTGTGCCAGGTGCGGATGACGCGGGAAATATCCTCCGGCCGCTCGAAACCGAGGGCGGAGAGCGTCTTTAACGTATCGGGATCGTCCTTCTGGCCGGTGAAGACCAGATTGCCGGCCTCGCCAGACAGTTTCACCTCCTGCTCGAACAGCGCCGAATAACGCCGCTCCACCAGCCGCAGCACCTGTTCCAGCTTTTCCGAAAAGGCCTTGGTGTCCTCGAAACCGAGCATGAAGGCGATGCGCTTCAGTTCGGCTTCGGTGTCGGGTAGCACATGGGTCTGCTCGTCGCGCACCATCTGGATGCGGTGCTCCACCTCACGCAGGAACCAATAGGCCTCCGTCAGGCTGTCGCGCGTCTCGGCGTCGATCCATTTCGCCTCGGTTAGCGCCGCAAGCGCCTCCTGCGTTGCGCGCACCCTGAGCGCCGGCATGCGGCCGCCGGCGATAAGCTGCTGGGTCTGCGCGAAGAACTCGATCTCGCGGATGCCGCCGCGCCCGAGCTTGACATTGTGGCCCTTCACCGCAATCGCGCCATGGCCCTTATGGGCGTGGATCTGCCGCTTGATGGAATGAATATCGGCAATCGCCGCATAATCGAGATATTTGCGGAAGATGAAGGGCGTCAACTCGCGCAGGAAATTCTCACCCGCCTTGATATCGCCGGCTACCGGCCGCGCCTTGATATAGGCGGCGCGTTCCCAGTTCTGGCCCCTGCCCTCATAATAAAGCAGCGCTGCCTCCACGGGGATGGCGAGCGGCGTCGAGCCGGGGTCTGGCCGCAGCCTAAGATCGGTGCGGAAGACGTAACCATCGGCCGTGCGCTCCTGCATGATGCGGACGAGGCGGCGCATCATCCGGCCGAAATTCTCCGTCGCATCATAGGGATCGTCCATGATGCCGGCTGAGGGTTCGAAGAACACCACGGCGTCGATATCGGAAGAATAGTTCAGTTCGCGCGCGCCGAGCTTGCCCATGCCTAGCACGATGAGACCCGACCCGTCGCTCGGAGCTGCGACATTCTTCAGTTTCAGCTTGCCGCTCTCATGGGCGGCGAGCAGCAGGTGATCGATGGCGGCGGAAAGCGATGCATCCGCCATGTCGCTCAGCCAGCGTGTCGTATCGCGGGCGGTGAAGATGCGCGCCAGATCGGCAAGTGCTGCGATGAAAGAGAGCCGCCGCTTGGCTACCCTCAGCCGCGACATCACCTCGTTTTCGCTCGGCACCCCGCCTTCTTCGCCCGGCTTCCAGCAATCGCGCGCCTCATGGACGAGACCCGCCAGCAGCGGCTCGAGCGGTTTCGACATCGCCAGCGACAAAAGCCCCTCATCCGCCGACGCCATGTCACGCAGATAGGGGGACAGCGTGAAAGCCGCGGCGATAAACTCTTTGAGTGCACTTTCCCCGGCAAGCAGCGCGGCCACCGCCGGCTCGCTTTTGCCGATATCCTTCAGCGTCGAAAGAACGGATTTCAGTTCCGTCTGCGTATAGGGGCGGATCACGCCCGGCAGAACCTCGCTCAGCCGCCTTTCAGCGGTTTCCCGTTTCGTCACTGTGTCTCTCCCTCTTCCGACTATCCTCTCGCCGCTCCCTGACATGCGACTTTCAGGACCGGATGCGCCGCACTCGAAACGTCCCTGCCGCCGCACCTCTTGGAAGCCTCCCGGCGCATGCATGTGGCGTTGTAACAAATGCAGGCCGCTTTGCGATCATAAAACCGCCGATGGCGATGTTTTCCAAAGCGCCCTACCCCGTAATGTCTCCGCAATTGTGCCCGCGTAGCGTCAGCCTCAACGAAACCCGACTCCCCGGTTTTCCAACGCTCGGTGTTGCAACGGATATGATCATGAAACAGATTTTTACAGTGAAATTGCAAAAGAACCTGCGCGCGATGGCCCTTTGCCTGACGGCGCTGCCCATGGCGCAGGCCGTCTGCACCCCCGCTTTTGCCGCCGACATCGGCAAATCGGACCGGGTGGCCGATCCGCAGGGCAATTTCGACAATGCCCGCTACAGCAGTTCCAGCGACTGGAAGATCACGCTCGGTGTCGGTGCCGCCTACGCCCCGAAATATGAGGGTTCGGACAAGCTGGAAGCAGGCGCCGTGCCGCTGGTTTCCATCGAATATGGAGATACGCTGAGCATCGATTTCAGCGGCGTCACCGTCAACCTGCTGAACCACAACGGCTTCAGGCTGGGTGTGAAGGGCGGCTGGGAGGCCGGGCGCAAGGAAAAGGACGACAGGAAAAACGTGCGCGGAATGGGCGATATCAAGGCGGCCGGCGTGGTCGGCGGCGTTATCGCCTATGGCGTCGACCCCTTCGAAATCTACGCCAAGGTGGACAAGACCATCGACGGCAGCGAAGGCCTGACCGCGACCATCGGCGCCAGCGTCTCGCACAAGGTGGACCAGTTCATCCTTGGCGCCGACCTCTCCGCCACCTGGGCGGACGACAAGCACATGAAATCCTATTTCGGCGTCACCTCGGCCCAGTCCGCCCGCTCGGGCCTGCGCCGCTTCGACGCGAAATCGGGCTTCAAGCGCATCGACGCCAGCGCCTCCGTCACTTACCTCCTCACCGAGAACTGGTCGATCACCGGTGCGGGCGGCGTCGGCTTCCTGCTGGGCGATGCCAAGGACAGCCCCCTGTCGAAGAAGGATATTCAGCCGTTTGCGATGGTGGGCGTCGCTTACACGTTCTGAACCGCGAGCAGGAGAACCGCGCGGCCGCGGATGCGCGCTCCGGCACGTCCCCAATGAGGAAAGGCATCCCTGCCCTCACGCCTCCTCACCCTGTGAAGCGCCGCAAGGCGCTTCACAGGGGCCGCGATGTTTCGCAGAACGGGCGGCCGGTTCCAGCGTGCCCTTATAAGCGACGACGAGACCGACGAAGGGCAAAGAAATTTCCACATCGAAGCAGAACCGGCCGTTTTCCTCGGACTCGAAACTCTCGCCCTTCGGCAGAAGAAAGCCGGGCAGCGGTATGCCCAGAACATGCCATCGCCGGGGGATGAGAGCCAGCCGGCCACCATCGAGCACCAGCGCCAGAGCGACGGTAACGATGCCGAAACGCTCCGCCAGCAGATATTGATCCTTGCCCATGCCGGCCGACTGTGTGGACGAGAAGCGGCGCCCGCCGAAATTCCGCGTCCAGCGCTCCTTGCCCTTTTCCGGCGTGAAGGTGACGCTGACGGGAACCTGCTTTCCCGCCTGCGGAAAGCCGACGAGCGCGGAAGTCATGCGGGCCAGCATGCCCTGTCCGCGGCGTATCTCCGCGACCCCGCTCCATTGCCGAACATCCTTGCTGTCGTGCAGTTCCCGCAGACGCGGCGGCAAGTCATCGAAGGCCGGGCCGAGAAGCTGGCAGAACAGCGAGACGTCGGGTTCCTCGCGGCGGAACCCCGTGTAGATCGTCTTGCTGCGGAAAAGCCGGTCGTAATCGGCAAGGTTCAGCGCATCCGTGCCGGCGCGTGCGCCGGGCAGCGGGCGCTCGCCGCTCAGCATCTTGCGGACAATAGCCTCGATCGCCATGGAGGGGATGTAGGGGCCGTCATCGCCTTCGGCCAGCAAATGCCAGCTCATCTCCATCGGCCTGCCCGCTGCACGCCCCTGCGCGCGGACGAACATACCGCCGCGATGTTCGCCAAAGCGCATCCGGTTCAGCACGGCATGAAACAGCGGCGATAGCGGCGCGAATGAGGGAAGGCCGAACCGCGCCCGCGCTTTCGCCAGAAGGTTCAACATACGGTGCAGAAACTCCGGCACGGGACCGGCCCCCATCCATATATCGGTCATCGACGGGTGTTCCGGTGGAATCACCTGTAAATCCGGCACATCGACCAGCGAAAAGTGAATATTGCGCAACGGCAGCCTGCCGGGCACGGCAACGGTGAAGCGCCTGCTTTCCGCAAGGCCGACGCCATGCGCCGGCCTGCCATGCCGCCAGAGCTTGACCGGCGCGCCGGCATAACCCACCACCGCCCGCATGACGTTGAGGCCGATCCCGGCATAGGGAGACGGCGCTATTCCGCCCTCGACGGTGAGAATGTCCATGGTCCTTTCCATTTCGCGCAGGACGGCGGCCGTCAGGACGGGGAAACTGCTGACGCCTGACAGGACGAAAACACCGGCGGCTTTTGCCCGCTCGTCGAATTGGCTGACGCCGAAAACGAAATCGGCGGCATCTGCGAAATCGAGATAGTCTATCCCGGCGTCGATGCATGCCGTTATCACGCCGTAACATGCGCTGCCATAGGTCTGGAACGGCCCGGACGCATCGACGACAAGATCGGGCTTGTGGATACGCAGGGCGTCTGCGATATCGCGGCGATCGAGCATCAGCGGGCGCAATTGCGCCTGTCCGCGCCAGGCTGCGCAAAAGGCCTCCGCCCGTGCGAGGCTGCGGCCGCAGACGAGAATTTCAAGGCTGGACATATCGGCAAGCAGTTCCGCCAGCCGGCCGCCGAACACGCCATAACCGCCGAGGATCAATATTTTCATTGTCCTGCCGACGCCTCTGAACCGATGCCCGGATTGCCTGAACGGGTGGCCATTGCCATGGTCAAAGGATTCTCTCCCGGTACTCCGGCGGCGCCACCCAGCATTCTTCGCGTTTTCCGAACCAGCGGTAGCGATTGCGGGCGACAAAGCGATAAACGGGATCGCGCAGGAATGCGGGAACGATGCGTAATATGGTGATCAGCCGCCAGGGTAGGCCCAGCGCTTCATATATGCTCAGCACAGCATCGCTGTCCTGCCGCACCCTGCCGCCCTCCACGACCAGCATGCTGACCGGATCTTTCGGGTCCATGCCGCAACGTCGGTAAATTTCCGCGCCGATATCGCCCTGCATGGATGCCAGGCGGAAATATCCGGCCCTGTCATGCCGCAGCACGAATTGCGCATTCACGGAGCACAGCACACATTCCGCATCGAACAGAATGATGGGGCCGTGCCCGTCGTCGGTCAAGGGAACCGTAGCTGCCACCCGTCACACATCCTTTCGTCCATCGCACGCGATTTCCGAACAGAGCCATTGCAGTCAATCAATCGGACTATTCTTCAGATCATCTTGCAATACAATGTTGAAAAACAGTCATTTTCCGGATGGCGAAGACTTTGCGCACAAATCCCGGTGAACGGCATCGTCAGCCGCGATGCCTAAGCCTTCGAGACGGGAAACACCATCGAAACGGTCAGCCCCGGGCACGCGGCATTCGCGGCATCCGTGTCCGATAGCATCAGCGATCCGCCATGCAGCTCCATCACGGCCTCCACCAGCGACAGGCCGAGCCCGGTTCCGGGTTTCGAACGGCTTTCATCCAGCCTGACGAAGCGTTTCAGCACCTCGCCGCGTTTGTCGGCGGGAATGCCGGGGCCGTGATCGGCGACGGAGAGCACGATGGCCTCCGGCTCCCTTGCCAGACGCACAACGAGCTTTTTGTCGCCTTCGCCCTCGCAGGCATATTTCATGGCGTTGTCGATAAGGTTGGAGAGCGCCTGGCCGATCAGCTCGCGGTTGCCCTTTACCGACAGGTCCGCCTCTATTTCGGCCTCCAGCACAAGCCCCGCATCCTCGGCTACCGGCTCGTAGAGTTCGGCGCTGTCGGCGGCAATCGCCGAGACGTCCACATCGGTCATTTCTGCTGCAATTGAGCCTGCCTCGACGCGGGAAATCATCAGCAGCGCGTTGAAGGTGCGGATAAGCTGGTCGGATTCGGCGATGATGCCTTCAAGCGCTGCGCGCCGTTTCGTCTCGTCATTGTCGTCAAGCGCTGCGGCCGCCTTGTTGCGCAGCCGCGTCAGCGGCGTCTTGAGATCATGGGCGATATTGTCGGAGACCTGCCGCAGGCCTTCATTCAGCTTTTCGATGCGGCCGAGCATGGCATTGAGCGAGCCGGACAGGCGGTCGAATTCATCGCCGGAGCGGCCCTGCGGCAGGCGCTGCGAAAGGTCGCCCGCCATGATCTTTTTGGTCGCGGCCGACATGCGGTCGATGCGTTTCAGCGCGTTGCGGCCGATGCCGAACCAGATGAGCAGCGCGCCGCCACCCATGATGGCGAGCGCCACCATCAGCGCGTTGCGCACCAGTGCCCGAAACTTGGTGGGTTCGCCGAGGTCGCGGCCGATCAGGATGCGCAGGCCATTGTCCAGCATGAAGACATTGGCGGTGGCCAGATGCTGCACGCTGTCGCCGCTTTCGGAGTAACGCTCGTAACGGAAAGGAAAACCGGTCCAGCCTTCCTTGTCGAAAACGCCCGGCTGCACCGAAGCGACGTTGCCGGCAAGGATTTCGCCATTCGGCCCGGCGATGACGTAAAGGCTCGCCCCCGGCTGACGGGCGCGGCGTTCCATCATCCGCAGCAGCGGGTTGATGCCGCCGCGATTATAGATGCGCTGCACATCCGAGACTTCCTGAAGCACGGCATCGCGCGTCTGCTGGTTCAGCAGCCGTTCGGAAAGGGCGGTGACATAGAAGACCAGGAAGGCGGCGCAGAGCGCAAACAGCAGAATATAGAGCGCCGAAAGGCGCACCGCTGTCGACCGGAACACTATTCTGAGGCGGGCCATTTTCGCCAATCAGCCCTCGTCCTTCATCATGTAACCGGCGCCGCGAATGGTCTTCAGCAGCGGCTTCTCGAAGTCCTTCTCGATCTTCGAGCGCAGGCGGGACACATGCACGTCGATGACATTGGTCTGCGGGTCGAAATGATAGTCCCAGACGTTTTCGAGAAGCATGGTGCGGGTCACGACCTGACCGGCATTCTTCATCAGATATTCGAGCAGCCGGAATTCGCGCGGCTGCAGCAGGATTTCCTTGCCGTTGCGGCGAACATCGTGGGACAGCCGGTCGAGTTCGAGATCGCCGACCCGGTAGATCATGTCCTGCTCGGGCTTGCCCTTGCGGCGGCCCAGCACCTCGATACGGGCGAGCAGTTCGGAAAAGGCATAGGGTTTCGGCAGATAATCGTCGCCGCCGGCGCGCAGGCCGGTGACACGGTCATCCACCTGCCCCAGCGCGGAAAGGATCAGAACAGGCGTCTCGATGCCGCGGCGGCGCAGCTCGCTGATGACGGAAAGCCCGTCGCGGCGCGGCAACATACGGTCGATCACCATCACGTCGTAAGCGTTCTCGCAGCCCATGAACAGGCCGCTCTCACCGTCGCTCGCATGGTCGGCGACGATCCCGGCTTCGCGGAACGCCTTGGTCATATAGGCCGCAGCCTCGAGGTCGTCTTCAATGACAAGAATCTTCATGTGCGGGACAATAGCGCCCTCGCCCTTTTCCGCACAACCGGAAACAGATGCGACAGACATTTCCTGAACCTTGTTTTCCATGAGGTTTCCTCCGAAGACCTGGTCTCTGGCGTTATCTGGCTTCTAGACGGGGCGACCGCCTATGGAGCGAGTGGTTACCGCTTGTTTCTTCTCCCCGCCGGGGAGAAGGTCGCGGCAGCGGGATGAGGGGGCAAGGCCAGAGATTTACCGAGAGGTTCCCCCCTCATCCGACCCTTCGGGCCACCTTCTCCCCGGCGGGGAGAAGAAACGGGCCGCAACGCCCTGCCATACTCAACCGCCCCGTCTCAAGAGCGGGATACGACGCCGGCTCCCGAAAGAACCGGCATCGCCTTTCAGCCTATCAGCCCTGGTCGATATCCAGAGCGATGAAGCGGCTGCCATCGTCCGTCTGGATCTGGAACAGCGCCTTGGAGCGTCCGTCCTTCTTGGCCTGTTCGAGGATCTTCTCGATATCGGCGGCGGAAGCGACCTGCTGGTTGTTGACCGAGGTGATCTTCTCACCCGTCTTCAGGCCACGGGCGGCGGCATCGCTGTCGGGATCGACATCGGTGATGGCAAGGCCGTTGCCGTCATCGGCGGGCGCAACCGTCAGGCCGAGGCTGGAGAGCACCTTCTCGCTGGAGGACTGGCCGCCCTTGTCGTCGTTCTGGGCAGGCGTCGCCTTGGAAGCATCGTCGCTGGCGAGATCGCCGAGCGTCACCGTGACAGGCTGCGACTTGCCGCCGCGCCACAGCGAGATTTCAACCTTGGTGTTGGGCGCCATGCCGCCGATGCGGCGCGACAGGTCGCGAGCATCCTTGACGGGCTCGCCATTGACGGCGGTGATGATGTCGCCCTGCTTGATACCGGCCTTGTCGCCCGGCGAGCCGGCCTGCGGCGAAACGACGAGCGCGCCGCTGGCTTCGGAAAGGCCGAGCGATTCGGCGATATCCTTGCTGACGGGCTGGATCTGCACGCCGAGCCAGCCGCGTTCGACCTTGCCGTCCTTCTGCAGGTCGGCGATCACGTCCTTGGCGACCGATGCCGGAATGGCGAAGGCGATGCCGACATTGCCGCCGGAAGGCGAGAAGATGGCGGTGTTGATGCCGACGACTTCGCCGTTGAGGTTGAAGGCGGGACCGCCCGAGTTACCGCGGTTCACGGCGGCGTCGATCTGCAGGTAGTCGTCATAGGGGCCGGAGCCGATATCGCGGCCGCGGGCCGAGATAATGCCGGATGTCACCGTACCGCCGAGACCGAAGGGGTTGCCGACGGCGACGACCCAGTCACCGACGCGGATCTTGCTGTCATCGGCGAACTGGACATAGGTGAACTTGCGGTTCACATCGACCTTCAGCAGCGCCAGATCGGTGCGCGGATCGCGGCCGACGAGCTTGGCGTCGAGTTCGGTACCGTCATTCATCACGATCGTATAGGCGGAGCCGTCATCGACGACGTGGTTGTTGGTGACGATGTAACCGTCTTCGGAAATGAAGAAGCCGGAGCCCTGAGCGACGGGGCGCAGCGGACCCTTGCCGTCACGGTGGCGGTTCGGGCCACGGTCGGAGCGATCCTGGTTGGGGCCGCCGAATTCCTTGAAGAAGCGCTTCAGCGGATGGTCGTCCGGCAGCTGGTCGAGGCCACGGCCACCGAAATTGAAGGAGAAATTGCTGGAGTCATCGGAAGCGGGCTGCACGTTCGACTGCACGCGAACGGAGACGACGGCGGGCGACACCGCATCGACCACATTGGCGAAGCTCGGAACCTGCGGCGCATTCACCTCGACGGGAGCGGCAAACGAATGGAGGATCGGTGCGGCGATGCCGGTGGAAAGCATCAGCGCCGCAAGGCCGCCAACGGTCGTGGCCTTCAAAGCCGTCTTCAGCGAGGCCGTCTTCAGCGAGGCCGTCTTCAGCGAGGAATGGCCGTTTTGCGAATGAGACATGGTGTACCTTCTTTCTTCTTTCTTCATTCAGACTGGAGCCCGTTTGACCGGGGGAGAAGCGGTGGATGATGAAGATATAGGAGGCGACACCTTACGGCGAAGTGTCTGACGAATGAAAAATCCGTAATGTTGAAAAAGAACCGGGGAGAAAAATGAAAACCGGTTATTTTTCAATGAGATTGCGAATTCGTTCTTCTTCGTCCGCGCTCAGTTTCTGCGGCTGTTCCTGACTTGCGCGACGGCGCGAAAACACGAAGACGGCGAAAATTCCCGCAAGGGTGAGACCGATGGGCGCACCCCACAAAAGCACGGTACGCAGGCTGAGGCGCGGTTTCAGGAGCACGAACTCGCCGTAACGCGACACGACATAATCGATGACTGCCTTGTCGCTGTCGCCCTCGACCAGCCGTTCGCGCACCAGAACCCGCAGGTCACGCGCCAGCTCGGCATTGCTGTCGTCGATGGACTGGTTCTGGCAGACCATGCAGCGGAGCTGAGACGTGAGGTTGCGCGCGCGCTGCTCCAGCACGGGGTCTTTCAACACTTCGTCCGGATTGAACGCGAAGGCCGGAGAGGCTGCTGCGAAGATGAGGGTGAGAAGAAGAGCGAGCCTTGCCACTCTCTCCCTCATTCCTGTTCCCCGGAACAAGGCCGCACTCATTCCGCCGCCTCCGGCATTGCAGCCCGCACCGGCTTCGCCTTACGGTTCGGCGCACCCACCCGCAAACGCCTGTCCGAGAGCGAGATAAAACCGCCGGCCATCATGAACAGGGTGCCGCCCCAGATGCACAGGATGAAGGGTTTCCACCAGATGCGCACCACCATGCCGCCATCGGCCATGGGGTCACCCAGCGAGACATAAAGCTGGCTAAGGCCGAAGGTCAGGATGCCGGCTTCCGTCGTCGGCATGCGCCGCGCGGTATAGAGCCGCTTGGACGACCAGACATCGGCCACCTCCACCCCCGCCTTGCGCACGGTGAAATGGCCGCGATCCTCGGTGAAATTCGGGCCGACGGCGTGACGGACGCCATCGAAGGTCAGGCTGTAACCGCCCGCTTCCGCCGCCATGCCCTCTTTCATTTCCAGGACCGTCTCGGTCTCGAAAGTGGTGACGATGACGATGCCGAGCACGGTGATGCCAAGCCCCATATGCGCCAGCGCCGTGCCGAAGGCCGAACGCGGCAGGCCCTTCAGGCGGCGGAACGCTATACCGAAGGCGAGCTTGCCGAAATTGGCGCGATACCAGAGATCGGCGAAAGCGCCGAAGATCAGCCAGAAACCGGCGGCGATGCCGAGTGCGGCCAGCACCGGACCGCCATTTTCGATGTACCAGAGCGTCAGCCCGGCAAGCGCCGCAAGCGCTGCCGCCACATAAAGCCGCTGGAAGGCTCCGAGAAGATCGCCGCGCTTCCAGGCGAGCATCGGGCCAAACGGCGTGACGATCAGGATCGGGATCATCAGGAGGCCGAACGTAAGATTGAAGAAAGGCGCACCGACTGAGATTTTTTCGCCCGTCAGCGTTTCCAGAATGAGCGGGTAAAGCGTGCCGATCAGCACGGTCGCGGTCGAGACCGTCAGGATCAGGTTGTTGAGGACGAGCGACCCTTCGCGCGAAATCGGCGCAAACAGGCCGCCGGCCTTGAGCGACGGCGCGCGCCAGGCAAAGAGCGCGAAGGCGCCGCCGATGAAGACGGTCAGGATGCCGAGAATGAAGATGCCGCGGCTCGGATCAGTAGCGAAAGCGTGGACCGAGGTGAGCACGCCGGAGCGGACGAGGAAGGTGCCGAGCAGCGACAGCGAAAAGGTCATGATCGCCAGAAGCACAGTCCAGATCTTCAGCGCCTCACGCTTTTCCATGACGAGCGCCGAATGCAGCAGCGCGGTTCCGGCAAGCCACGGCATGAAGGAAGCGTTTTCCACCGGATCCCAGAACCACCAGCCGCCCCAGCCGAGTTCATAATAGGCCCAGTAGGAGCCCATGGAGATGCCGGCGGTCAGGAAGGTCCATGCGGCGAGTGTCCATGGCCGCACCCACCGCGCCCAGGCGGCGTCGATGCGTCCTTCCAGCAGCGCCGCAACGGCAAAGGAGAAGCAGACGGAAAAGCCGACATAACCGAGATAGAGCAGCGGCGGATGAATGGCGAGGCCGAAATCCTGAAGAATGGGATTGAGGTCCTGCCCCTCGGCCGGCACCGGCTCCAGCCGCAGGAATGGGTTGGAGGTGAGCAGGATGAACAGCAGGAAGGCGACCGAAATCCATGCCTGCACCGCAAGCACATTGGCTTTGAGCGTTTCCGGCAGGTTGCGGCCGAAGGCGGCGACGAGCGCGCTGAAAAACACCAGAATCAGCAGCCACAGCAGCATGGAGCCTTCGTGGTTGCCCCAAACGCCGGTCAGCTTGTAGATCATCGGCATCAGCGAATGGGAGTTTTCCCAGACATTGCGCACGGAAAAATCCGAGACGGCATAGGCTCGCGTCAGCGCCGCGAAGGAGAAGGCGACCAGCAGGAACATCAGGACCGAGCCGAGCGAGGCGACATCCATCAGCGCCCGGTCGTTACGGCGCGCGCCGATGACCGGCAGCGTCGAGACGATCAGCCCCACACCGAGCGCCAGGACCAGAACATAATGGCCGATCTCGTTGATCATCTGGTCGCTCCGGTCTTGTCGGAAGAAGCTGCGCTGGCCGCTGGCGTTGCGGCGGCCGGTTCTTCGCCTTCCCCCGCGTGCTGCCACAGGCCCTTGTCCTTCAGCCGGTCGGCCACTTCCTTCGGCATGTAGTTTTCGTCGTGCTTGGCCAGCACGCTGTCGGCAACGAAGCCGTGGGTCGCGGCATCGAACATGCCTTCGGTAACCACGCCCTGCCCTTCGCGGAAAAGATCGGGCAGGATGCCGGTATAGCTGACCGGCACGTTCGCTTCACCGTCGGTCACCGTGAAGCTCACCGTGCGGCCCTCGCCGCGCTTGATCGAGCCTTCCGCCACCAGCCCGCCGAGACGGATGCGGGTGCCGGGGTTGACGGGCGTTTTCTCCAGATCGGCCGGCATGTAGAAATAGGCAATGGACTGGCCGAAGGCAAACATGACCAGCAGCACGGCTGCAACGATGAAGCTCATGCCGCCGCCGATGATCGCCAGGCGTTTCTGTTTGCGGGTCATTGCGTCACTCCCTGCGGCGCGGCATCCTGCTGCCCGTTCATGCGGATCGGTCCGGCGGAAACGCCCAGTTCTTTCGCCAGCGTCAGAAGCTGCCTGCCCTGCTCGCCCTCCGGCGGGAAGGCCTTCAGCCCCGCCCGCAGCGCCTCTCCAGCCTTGGCTTCGTTCTTCAGCACGGAATAGGCACGGACAAGCCGCATCCACCCTTCGAAATCGGCCGGGTTTTCCTTCAGCTTGGCGTCGAGGCTCGACACCATGCCCTCGATCATCGCCTGCCGGTCGGTCGCTGTCATGTCTTTCGCAGCCGCCATGTCCTCAGCGGTCGGGCCGGGTGCGGCAGGGATCGCCGCGCCGCCGGTCCGGGCGATATGTTCGCGCACCAGCGGCAGCCAGGGCGCACCGGCCGGTGCATCGGCCTCCAGCGCGGTGAAGGCGGCGCGTGCTTCCTCGGCCTTGCCGGCCTGCTCCAGCGACAGCGCCAGATAGAAACGGGCGCGCGGATTGCCGGGCTTCAGCTCTTCTGCCTCAGCAAAAGCAGCACGTGCGGCTTCGATGACGATGCCGTCATTGCCGGCCACCAGCGTTTCGCCAAGGCCCGTCAGCCGTTCCGGGCTCGGTCCCAGAATACGAAGCGCATTGCGATAGGCAAGCTCGGCATCGCCAAGCCGTAATGTCTTGAAATAGATCGGCGCGAGGATATCCCAGCCGGCGCCGTCCTCCGGGTTCTGCGCCAGATGCCGTTCCGCCCGGACGACCAGCAGGTTCATGTCGTTGCCGGGCTTTTCAAGACGTGCCTCGAGCGGCATGTCCGGCACTTCCGGACTGCCGTTCCAGATGTAAAGACAGAGACCGAGCGCGGGCAGCAGAACCGTAATGAGGCTGGCGGCGAGATTGTGCCGGCGCGGCCGGGTTTCTTTGCCGGATTGCTCTTCCGCTTCGGCGGCGGCGAGAAGCCGGCGGCCGATTTCGGCGCGGGCATAATCCGCCTCGGTGTCGCCGATGAGGCCAGCGGCGCGTTCGCGGTCCAGTTCGGCCAGCTGATCGCGATAAACGGCGACCTCTCCGTCGCGGCGCGTCTGCGACGCCTCGGTCTTCCGCATCAGCGGGTACATCAGGACGATGGCGACAGCCGCCGTCAATATCGCAACGACAATCCAGAACATAAGGCTCAATTACTCGAATGCGCGGCACATGGAAACATGAAGCGCGGGGATGACGTGAATTTGAGACATCACGCCGCACCGCAGGCCATCTCCCGGCTGCACCGCCATGCCTCTTTTTGTCATCGCAAAAGGCCCGTGACCTTGATTTACGTCAAACTATTTTAAGTCAGCGGCGACCAGCTTCCATCGGCATTGCGGCAGGCTGCGCCGCGCGCCCTGGTTTCGCGTCCGTCGACCGTCAGGGTGTGGGAATATTGCCGGCAATTCTGGTTGCCGACCTGATAGGGCGCATTGGCGACCACCTGCCCCTTGGCGTCATCGCCGATCCACGACACGGGCGTGCCGACGGGGGCCGTTTCCAGCGCCTTATATTCGGCCTCCAGCGCCTTGGTCTGGTCACCCCTGTCGAGCTGCACGCCGCTTCTCCCGACAATGCCGCCCTCAAGATTGGCAAGGAACGGCGTCGAAGGCTGCGCAGAGCGGCCGAACAGACCGCCGCCCGCCGGGCGGGTGCCCGTGGTGGTGCAGGCGCTCAGCATCGATACACACAGGATCGAGAGAAGTGCCGGGCGTGACACCAGCGAACGCATTGTCACGGAGCGGCAGCCATCATACACGTCAACCAAACCCTGTCCTCTTTTTTACCGCATCGCACCTAATATAGTGCCATTGAATTTCTTGCCTTTTTTCTTGCCTCACGCAAGCTCTTTCGAAAGGCCCGGCAAAATCAGATCGGCTTTCAGCCCGCCGATGGCGCTGCGCGACAGCGAAAAGCGGCCATGGTACTCTGACACCACCTCGGAAACGATCGACAATCCGAGGCCCGTACCCGGCCGGCTTTCGTCCAGCCGCCGCCCGCGCTTCATCGCTTCGCTGATCTGTTCCGGCTCAAGCCCCGGCCCGTCGTCCTCCACCGTCAGCTCCACCCAGGAGCGACGGGCAATTTCCGCATCGGAGGATGGGTGCGTGCCGGCCGCAAGCGTGATGACCACGCGCGTCTGCGCAAAACGCGCGGCATTTTCCAGAAGATTGCCGACGACCTCTTCCAGATCCTGCTGCTCCATACCGAGCACCGCGCCGGGTTGCTCGAAATTCAGCACGAACTGCTTGTCGGGGTTCAGGCGGCGCATCACGCGCACAAGCCGTTCCAGCGCCGGCTCCGCTTCCACGCGGGCGAGGATCGAGCCGCGCTGGGCGGCGATGCGGGCACGGGAGAGATAGGATTGCACCTGCGCCTGCATGGCGTCCGCCTGCGCCCGCACCAGATCGCCATGCTGCGGCTCCAGCGTGCGGGCCTCGTTCAGAAGAACGGCGATCGGCGTTTTCAGCGAATGCGCGAGATTGCCGACCTGCATGCGGGCGCGCTCCACGAGGCGGCGATTGCTGTCGATCAGCGCATTGACCTCATTGGCAAGCGGCTGGATTTCACGCGGGAATTCACCTTCGAGGCTTTCCGCCTCCCCGCCCCTGATCTTGCCGAGCGCCACGCGAGCCTGATCGAGCGGCCGCAGACTGTAGAGAATGGCAAGACCGTTGACGACCAGACTGCCGACACCGAAAACGGCGAGCGCCAGATAAAGGCTGTTGGAGAAATCACGCACATCGTCTTCCACGACGTTCAGATTGCCGGAGACACGGAAACGCGCCGCGCGCCCCTCGCCATCCAGCACAACTTCCGTTTCCGCCACGCGCACCTGATTGCCTGCCTCGTCGGTGACGGCATAAAAGCGCTCATAGCGGTTGTCGAAGGGCGCATCGAGAATGCTCGGCACCGGCAGGGTGGAGACGCCGAGCGACGACGACACCAGCGGCGCGGTCTGGAAATTGCCGAGCGGCTCGACAACCCAGTACCAGCCGGTATCGGGCTGCGAAAAGCGCAGATCGCCGAGCTGCGGGCTGCCGGCCAGCGTGTTCTCATTGGAAATCGTCACGGAATTGATGACGTTATAAAGCTGCGCCCTCAGAAGATCGGTGAAGCTGCGCTCCACACCCTGCCGGTAAAGCGTCGAGATCACGACGGCGATCACCACCAGCGCCAGCACCGACCAGAGCGAGGCGAGCAGCAGAACGCGGGCGGTGAGGGAATTACTTCGCATCTGCCGGCGCTTGCATCCGGTAACCGAGACCGCGGATCGTCTCGATCAGATCAACACCGAGCTTCTTGCGCAGACGGCCGACAAACACCTCGATGGTGTTGGAATCGCGATCGAAATCCTGATCGTACATGTGTTCGACCAGCTCCGTGCGCGAGACGACCTCGCCCATGTGATGCATGAGATAGGACAGCAGCCGGAATTCGTGCGAGGTGAGCTTCAGCGTCGTACCGTTGACGGTCGCCTTGGAAGACTTGGTGTCGAGCCGGACCGGGCCGCACACCAGTTCGGAAGATGCATGGCCGGCGGCGCGGCGGATGAGCGCGCGCACGCGGGCAAGCACTTCTTCCACATGGAAAGGCTTCGTCACATAGTCATCGGCACCGGCGTCGATACCGGCAACCTTGTCGCTCCAGCGGTCGCGGGCGGTGAGGATGAGCACCGGCATGGCCTTGCCGGCCGCACGCCATTTTTCAACGACGGTGATGCCGTCGAGCTGCGGCAGGCCGATATCGAGGACGATGGCGTCATAGGGCTCGGTATCGCCGAGATAATGGCCTTCCTCGCCGTCGAATGCCTGATCGACAACATAACCGGCTTCTTTCAGCGCATCGGTCAGCTGACGATTGAGATTGGCATCGTCCTCAACAACGAGAATACGCATTGTCCGCCCTTTCCTGTATCCCGGCCCGCAGGCGCGTCGCCGGTCATGCTAAATGTGTCGGATTGTTTTCCGATATTTCGGCGATGCGGGCAAGCTACATCGGCACGCGCATCGTCACCTTGCGCGGGCGTTCGCCATTGCCCTGGACGAGAACGGTGACGACACAGGACTGACCGTCACCGGAAGGATAGACCGAAAGCAGCTGACCGCCGGTTTCGCGCACGACGCGGGCGACGGCTGCGCCGCAATCGCTCGCCGCCAGAATGTAATGGCCCTGCAGATCAGCCTCGGGCGCCGTGAAACCGGAAAGCCCGGCTGCAAGCGTCGCGATGATGAGAGGTGATGCCATTCTACAAACTTCCAAAAAACCGGGTGCGTCTCGAACCGTATTGTGACCGAATATGTAGCGCAAAGCGTCTGAATGGCAAATGAATGCCGCCCCCGCCGCGTGGGTGCCAGGCGGGAACGGCGTTGTCGCGGGTGCTGTCAGCGAATGGCGCTGGTCGCCGAAAGACGGCCATAAAGTGCGACCAGACCACCGATTCCGCCCGCAACCGTCACCAGCCCGTCCGCCAGTTCTCCTTGCAGACCGGCGGGCAGATCAAGGCCTGCGATGCTGAAAAGCGGTGCGAAAACCGCAACCAGAGCGCCCCAGATCGTGCGCGATTGATACCATGCTTTGGTACTGTCCATAGTCTCGTCCTTTGCGTTGTTTTTCAGGCACATGTCAGATCGGGAGGGTGGCCTGCGCCACCACGCCCGAAGGCACCGCACGACCGAGCATTCGGACACGCACGGAAATGTGATCCCGCAATGCCGGGAAATCTGTGAGTTCGTCCGCTGCGGGGTAAAACCAGAAGGGTTGCGGAACCTCCGCCATGCGCCGCACGGTCTCGCCGTCCAGCACCTCGATGCGATAAAGCTCGAAGGGCTCGTCCAGCGGAATGTCGCTCGCATCCCAGCCATCGGCCTCTACCCGGCCCCGGCGTTTCCACCTGATGAAAACGCCGTCGCCGCGCCGCTCGGCGGCAAGATGCACCGGCGCGAGCGGTGTCAGCGCCCGCAGGCCGCCCTCGAAGGCAAAAGGACCGCTCGGCGCCCCCGCCATTCCGGCGGCTTCCGCAATCCAGTTCAGGCGTCGCCCGCGCTCGCTCGCGGCAAGACCGAGCGGCTGCACCGCCGCATCCAGAACCACCACCGGCGCCCCTTTCGACGCGCCTGCGGCGAACGCGTCTTCCGTGCCGCCCAGTCCCCGCAAAAGAGCGGAGAGCCGCCAGCGTGCGGGTGCGATTTCCTCGGCCTTTGCGAAAGCGACGATCTCCCACATCCCGTTCGCAGCCTTGATTGCAAGACGGTTCTCGCCGTTCAGCACCGAAAGCTCCCCGGCCGACGATACCTCGCCGAAGGGCAGATCGATGAGGATTGTGTTTTTCCGGTCGAAGCGGCCGGAAGGGCCCGATGTCAGCGGCATTGCCAGCGCGCCGATCATCGCCGGCCGGTCCAGCAGCACGCGCTGCCGGTAACCTTCCCTGCCCGGCGACGCGGAAATGATGATTGGCCGCCAGGGCTTTGCAAGCGCCGCAATCCGCGCCGAATCCTCCGGCGCAGTGCCGTCATGGTAGGGCAGATCGAGAAACAGCACCTCGGGCGCGAAACCTTCCGCTCCGCTTGCACCGCTGCTGCGCCGTTCCTCCGCGCCGCCGACAAAGACCGGAAAGGCAGGAGAAAAGGCCCGCGCCTCCACCTGCCGCACCGCGCCGTCCTCGATCCGGCTGACCAGAAACCGCCCTGCCGGCGCCTGCGGAAAAGCCCCTTCCGGCAGGCGGATACAATCACCCGGTTCAAGCGCGATATCGCAAGGCGGCAGAGCAAAGCGCAGGCTGCGCCGCGCCTTCCGGTTGTCGCGCAACAACGCCTCGACGGCGGCCTCCGCCGTTTCCGCAGGCAGGGCAGCGTTAAGATCGAGCCGCATCACCCGGCTGCCGGCATTGTCGATGCGCCGGGACCGTACACTTGCCTGCTCGTAATCCAGCGTGGGGTTGAAAGAGGTCAGCACGGCTTCAGCCGCGAAATCGCTGTCATGGCCGAGATTTTCCGACCAGAGCGGCTCGTCTTCCAGATCGGCCAGCAAGGCAATATCTCGGACCGGCAAGACGGCCGTATTGCGGGAGCGGAAGCGCAGGGTTCCGCCATCTTCCGTCACATCCACCTGAAACGCCGCCATCAGCGGCTCCAAGAGGTTGCGGGCAGAGGTCACGTCTCCCTGCACATAACCTCCCAGATCGCCGCTGACGGCGGAAACATCGAAGTCTGAAAAGCCGTGATCGGTGAGGATGGCGGCGATGGCATCGGCGAGCGTTGCCGTGCCCAGCCTCCCGTTCAGCCAGTGGCCGGTGCGCCAGTTCGCCCCATCGCTCCAGGCCGCGCTATTCTGCGGAAAGGCCGGAAAGGGCCGTGCATCCCAGGTCCACAGATAGACCCGGCTTGCATCGACCATCGCCGCATCGCCCTTTCCCCAATGGTCGAGATGCGCCTCCAGAAACCGTCGCTGCTGGCTGTCGGCGCGGTTGCGGCGGGAAAAATAGGGAAAGGCGTTTTCCGCCGATTTCGGATCAGGAAAGACATTGGGCCGCGTCGCGCTCTTGTCCACCGCCGGGCAACCGAGTTCGGTGAACCAGACCGGCTTGGAGCGCGGCGCCCATGCCGTGGGCACGGTTTTCTCCACACCCCGCACCCGGTCGTAGTGGAGGTTTCCCCACCAATTGCGCAAGTCCTTGTAACGGAACACCCACGGCTTGCCCTTCAACCCGTCGGTAATCGGCGTGCGCCGCCGCGCGGCGCGGTCCGCATCGCTGGCATAATACCAGTCGAACCCCTCTCCCGCCGTGATCGCGCGGCGGAAGGCGCTCACATCGTCCGGGCCGGTCATGCCGTCGGGATTGCCGTTTGCGGCATCCCCGTCGCGCCAGTCGGAAAGCGGCATGTAATTGTCGATGCCGATGGCGTCGATATTCGGGCTCGCCCAGAGCGGATCGAGATGGAAGAACACGTCGCCCGAACCGTCCGCCGGCTGGTGACCGAAATATTCGCTCCAGTCCGCCGCATAGGTCAGCTTCACCGCCGGCCCCAGTATCGCCCGCACATCGCCAACCAGCCGCCCCAGTTCCTCGACAAAGGGAAAGGCATCATTCTCGTCCCTCAGCGCCGTCAGCCCGCGCAGCTCCGAGCCGACCAGGAAAGCATCCACCCCGCCAGCCCGGGCCGCCAGCGCCGCATAATGCAGCACCATACGGCGATAGCCTTCATCGCGGTTGCAGAAGGCGGAAACCTGCGCCCTTGCGCCCGCGCTGCGATCCGCAGAACCGGCCCTGCCGGGTGCGGGAAAGCAGGTGATGCGCCCGCGCCAGGCATAGGCGTCCTGCTCGCCTTTGCCATAGGGGTCCGGCAGACCATTGCCGATTGGAACATCCATCATCACGAAGGGGTAAAGGCACACCCGAAGCCCGCGCGCCCTGAGATCGGCTATCGCCTGCAACACGCTTTCGTCGTTCGGCGTGCCGCCATAGGCCGGGCCGCCGCCATGATGGCTGACAGGATGCGCCTCATCGCGCGAAAGGCCGGCGACGGACCATGGCATGGTTTCCCCATCCCGGCCGGCCACTTCCACGCCCGGCAGAATGCGGCATTCCCCCGCCCGCATATCCGTGCCGAACCAGCTTACCACCAGCGCCACGCTCTCAAGATTGGGACACAGATCCAGCAACTCGTCGATCGCCGCAGCCCAGTCGGTCGAAGCGGTCAGGCCGTTGCGGTTCATGATGCGGCTTTGGCCGATCCCCGTCCTTTCGGAAACCTGCGCAGTGGCGTAACCGTGTTCCGTTGCCCCCGGAATGACGGTGATGGCGCGGATGGATTTTTCCAGCCGGCCGACCGGCCGCACCACTTCGAACTGCATGAGCGGAATGCGGTTGCCGAAGCCGTCGAGCGGCAGGCGTTCGAACACCACATAGGCCAGTCCCCGAAAGGCCGGCGCATTGCCCGCCCCCTGCTTCGCCTCGATCAAAGGATCGGGCAATTGCGTCTCGCTGCCTGGATAAAAGCGCATCTCCACGGCATTCAGGTCCATCTCCCGCCCATCGGCCCAGACGCGCCGCACCCTTGCCGCCTCGCCTTCGCACAGGCCGATGGCAAAGCTGGCGAAATACCGAAAGGTCTCCACCTTCGGGCCGCGATTGCCCTTGCCGCCGCGCCGCTCCACTTCCACGCTTTCTTCGAAGCGCGTCGCCCAGATCAGCGTGCCGCCGATCCGTGCTGCGCCGTAAAGCCGGTTGATCGCCGCTCCCTCATCCGCCCCCGGAATGCGCGCGGTAGAGAGCCGCGCGCCCGTTACCGTCCGCCCGTTCGAAAGCAGCGTGCGGTCGATGGCGTTGCCCGCCAGCGCCCCGGCCGCCCGGCCGATTACTGCGCCAAAAGGACCGAAAATGCCGCCGAGTGCCGCGCCCGCCGCCTGAAAAACGATTGTCGCCATGCTTGCCTCGAAAAATCAGGGATCGGGAAAACGGAAGACGCCGGCGATGCGCCGCCGCCAGCCGGGCACCAGCGCCGAACGCACCACCGCCGCCTGTTCATAGGCGTGGATGAAATGCTGCGAACCGGCCAGAATGCCGAGATGCTTGGCGGCGGCATCGGCACGCCAGCGGAACAGCAGCAGGTCTCCCGGCCTTGCCTCTTCCAGGCCCGCCACCGCCGGAAAATGGCGTTTTGCCGCCGCCATCAGCCGGTCCTCGCCGCCGCGTTCGGCCCAATCGGGCGCATAGGGCGGCGGCAATTCCGGTTCGTGGCCGTAAAGGTCCCGCCAGATGCCGCGAATGAGGCCGAGGCAATCGCAGCCGACACCCTTCAACGAGGCCTGATGCCGATAGGGCGTGCCGATCCAGCCTTCGGCGAGCGCCAGCACTCTTTCGCCGGGATCGCTCATGAAAACAGCGCCCCGCCGTCATGGCTCTCGCCGCCCGCCGCATAGGAATAGGCGAAATCCGCCCCCGGCAGATGCGGAAAGCCCCGAAAATTCAGATGATTGGCGAATTTCGCCCGGCAGGTGGCAAAGCTCTTGTCACAGCCGGCGGTGACGGAAAACGCATCTCCCGGCAAAGGCGGCTGTTCCAGCGGCAGCCAGAAGGACAGAAGAACGCCACCGTCACGCCGCTCCTGCCCGTCGAGATCGAACCCCTTGCCGGCGAGCGGGCCGGTCAGAAAACGCAGCTTTCCCCGGCTGAAAAAACCATCGGCAAAGGCATCGAGCCCGGAAACGAGCAGGCCGCCCGAGGCATCCACCGCCGCCACGCTGCCATGCCCGGTAAAGCGCGCCAGATCGACACCGCAACGCCTGTCGCCAAGGGCGGCGTCGCAGCGCCGCCCATAGACCCTGCCCTGCGGCTGGCCGAGGCGATGGGCAAGACTGCGCAGCTCGGCGCGAAACGCGCCGCCGGCCCGCGTCACCTCGCCAATCTCGCGCCTATTCAGCAGCACATGCTGGTCAGGCGCCTGCCAGTTGACGAGGAAAAGCTCCACCCTCGCCCCATCGAAACGCCCGGCGGCCAGATCGCCCTCCGCAATCGCCTCGCTTGAAAAACCGCCCGCCACCTCCCCAGCGCCGGCACCCAGTCCCGTTTCGCCGTCACTATCGCTGGCAGAAAAGCCGCTGGCGGCGAGGTAGGATAGACCGCCGAGTGATATCGCCTCGTCATGATCGGTAAAACCGATCACCCCGCCGTCCTTCAGTGTCACCTTCCAGCAATGGCATGTGGTCGTCGCATCTTGCCCGAGATGCCCGGCAAGGGCGGCGGGAATGGTTTTCATGGCAGGATTTCCATCAGTGGAATGGAGGGAATACGGCCCGCCTCGAAAGCGGTCAGGTTCACGTCGATACGGTCGATCCCGAAGCGGACCGGCACGTCGAATTCGAAACCGGCGCGGATCGCGGCGCCGGCGGGCGGCACCCGCCCCGCACGGAACACGATCATGCCGGTTACATGATCGACCGCCACCTCAGCCGCTTCGACCTTCACCCCCTCGACCGAAACCATGACCGAACCTTCGACCGGTTTTTCTATCCGCCGCACGAAGGAGCCGCCCGCATCGGCATAGGTCTTCCGCAACTGAAAACCCGCTGTCACGCCGTCGCCGGTGCCGATCCTCTGATCGGTCGCGGCGGGCGTCTCTCCCGGCGGGCAGGATTTGAAATCCACCGGGTCGCGAAAACGAAAGCCGTAAAGTTCGCCGCGCCGCGCCTCGAAAAAGGCAAGCACCTCATAAAGATCGGCGACGGAGCGGATACCGGATCCGGCGTCATAGCTACGTCTGGCGTTCCTCCAGCGCTGGTTGCGGCTTTCGCGGCCATTGGACAGGTTGACGATATCCGTCCGCCGCACCGGCCCGCCGCTCACCCCGAGCGCGAGCCGCAGCGGAAACCGCACTTCATGAAATGCCGCCATGTCGTTGTTCCTGGATTCTTTTCGATGGTCTTGAAACGTGGGAGGACGCGCGTGCGTCACAATCCGCGCTGGCCGCGCCCGACGCTGCGCGCCAGCATGGCCGCGATCTGGCCTTCGCTTTTCCGAAAGCTCGCAGCATCCGTCGCCGTCACGTTAAAAATGATCTGCGCCCCGCCGCCGCCGGACGGCGCGGCAACGCCGAGAGCGCCATCCGAACCGCGCTTCAGCGGCAGGATCGCTTCCGCCCCCGCCTCGCCCATCAGGCCAAGCCCGCCGCCCATCGGAAAAAAGGCGGGGCTGGAAACGACGCCGCCATCGGCAAAGGGCGTGATGCTGCGTCCCGGCACACCGCCATCGGCAAAAGCGAACAGCGAACCGCCGCCGTTCAAAAGCCCGCTGACGGCATTGCCGATCATGCCCTCAAGCGGTTTCAGACCGGCCGAGAGTGCGATGCCGGACAGCCGCTGCCCCAACCCGCGCAACACATCGTCCAGCCCTTTGCCGCCCGCCGTCGCCGCCTGCAGGGCCGAGGTCAGGGCCGCCCCGAACCGCTCGGACCGGCGCTCGAGATCGCCCATCACCTCGGACAGCGCCTCCGCCTCTTCCCGGTTCTCCGCCATCGATCCTTCACCCGCCATCGCGCTTGCCTTTCTGATTCAACTGGGGAATGCATGGTGCTGAAACAGCTCTCAAAACCGCTGCTTCAACCCACACTCTTTTAAAACCCAACTTCTTGGGTTATGGTTCTCATGGTCACGATTCTCCGCCAGCATGGCATGCGTTTTGTCATCTACACGGCCGATCACGAGCCGCCGCATGCTCATGTTTATGGAGAGGGTGAAGCCCGTATCGACATCGTCAGCCTCGTCGTTCTCACGCAGGGCGGCATGTCGGACCGGGATGTGCGGCGCGCCGTCGCCGTCATCGAGGAAAACCGGAAGCTGTTTATGGAAACCTGGAGACGATATCATGGTTGAGGTCAGCGATGCCGAACTCGCCGCCGCCAAGGAACGCTGGGAAAAAGAGCGCGCCGAGCGCCCCATTCCGGTTTCCGTGCGTTTCGAAACGGCCTCGGCCCGTGTCATCGTCGATTTCGCCAACGGCGCCTGCTTCATGTTTCCCGCGCGGGCGCTCGAAGGCTTGCAGGACGCGACCGCCGAACAGCTTGCGGATGTCGAACTGCTCGGCGAGACGGGTCTGCATTGGGAAACCCTCGATGTCGATTATACGATCAGCGGCCTGATGAACGGTATTTTCGGCAGCCGCACATTCATGGAAACGCAGCGCAAGGGCGGGCAATCCCGCTCTCCGGCCAAGGCAGCAGCCAGTCGCGCGAACGGTGCCAAGGGCGGCCGCCCACGAAAAATGCCCTGACGCCGTCACCCATCCGGAAACCGCCGCATCATCGCTTCCATCGACTGACGGTCGGGGCCGCGGGGGACGGCGTTGCCGCCCGTCATCGCGAAGAATTCCCGCGGGGTCAGCCGCCAGAAGGTTTCGGAGGAGAGCCGCAGCAGGCAGAAGCCGGCATGGATCGCCGCCTCCCAGGGGAACGGGCGCGGCGTCGCTTCGCCTGCTGCGGCGCTCAAGGGTCCGGCGGCGTCTCGCCTTTCAGGCCACCGAAGGTGGCGGTCAGAAGATCGGCGACGATGGCGGCATGACCGGCAATGCCGCCTTCCACCGTGGCGGCGGCCACATCCTCGTCGGAAAAGACATTGCCCGCGCCGCGCAGGCCCGCGCCGATTACCCTTATCATGTCGACCGCCTTCATGCGGCCGCTCGCAAAACGTTCGGCAAGCGCGGTGAGGTCGTCGGCTGCAAAGGCGGTTTCGAGTTCGGCGAGAGCGCCGAGCGTCAGGCAGAGAACGCGCCTTTCGCCGTCGATCAGCGCTTCGATCTCGCCGCGATGGCGGTTCGCCCGCCCGTAACGCAAACGCTCAGGCATCACAGCGCTCCAAAATTGAGAAGACCGGCCGATTCCAGCGCGATCTCGAATTGCACCTCGCCATCGTGACGGCCGGAATATTCGAGCGCCACGATCTGGAACGGCCCGGTAACGATGCCGAAACCGGGAATGACGATCTGCCAGCCGGGAATGCTGCCCGCAAAAAATGCGCCGCGCACCAGCGCATCGCTCGCCTGATCCTTGAAGATGCCGGAGGCCGTGAGCGACGCCCGTTGCACACCGGCGCCGGCAAGAAGCTCCCGCCAGCGCCCCGCGCTTTCGGCATCCGTCACGTCGACCGCCTGGGCATTGAAGGCCAGCCGCTTTGTCCTCAGCCCCGCGACGGTTGCATAGGAACCGGCATTGTCGATCTTCAGCAGCAGGTCCTTGCCCTTCTGCGCCACCATGTTGTTTCCTTTCGTCTCGATTGATGTTGCGGGGTCGCGAAGGGCCTGCTACCAAAAGCGTTCCAGCACCTCGCACCCCGCGATCTCACCATGTCCGACGCTGCCCCCCTGACGTCTCGCGCGCGCCTTATCGGCGTGCTTGCGGTCGGGCAGATCGTGAGCTGGGGTAGCGGTTTCGATATGCTGGCCGTCCTCGGGCCACGGATCGGTAAGGAACTGGCCATCACCAACGGCGTGGTTTTCGCCGGCCTCACGATCATGATGACCATCAGCGCCCTGTGCGGCCCATTGCTTGGACGAATGCTGATGCGCCACGGCGCGGCGCCGGTGCTGGCGGCCGGTTCGGTATTCTTCGCGGCCGGCTTTGCCGTGCTCGCCTTTGCGGGCGGGGCGGTGAGCTATCTCTTCGGCTGGGCCGTGATGGGTTTTGCCGCCACCTGCGGCCTGACGACGGCGGCCCATGCGGCCGTGGTGGAACGTGTGGGCGCGGAAAGCGGCCGGCTGCTGACGCTGCTGATGCTGTTCACCGGGCTTTCGGCGGCGGTTTTCCTGCCGGTCACCACCATTGCCGATCAGCATCTCGGCTGGCGCGGCACGCTTGCCGCCTATGCCTGTCTGCAAATCTTCATCCTGCTGCCGCTCTATCTTTTCGTGCTTCCCGGCCGGCCGGCCCGAAAAGAGGCAAAGCCGAAAGAAGAGACGGCCATGTCGCCCTCACCGGTCGATACGCGGCGCGCCTTCGTGCTGCTGGCCGCCATGACGACGATCAGCGCGTTTACGACCTTCGGCCTGTCACCGCTTCTGCCGCTGCTTCTGGTTCAGGCCGGCGCAACGCAATCGCTTGCGGTGCAACTGGCATCGGCACGCAGCGTGCTTGCGATTACGGCGCGCGGGCTGGATTTTCTGCTCGGGAAGCACGGAAACCCCTTCCTCACCGCCATGATCGGCTTCTGTTTGCTGCTCTTTTCCCTGCTGCTGTTGCTCGCCTTTGCTCCGGCCATGCCTGCCTTCATCGGCTTCATCGTTTTCTTCGGCTTTGGCGCCGGCGTGCTCACCGTCAGCCGGGCCGTGTTGCCGCTCGCGGTATTTTCGCCGGAAGAATATGGGCTTCAGGCCGCACGCATCTCCCTGCCGCAGAACCTCGCCATTGCCGGGGCGCCGGTCATCTTCACCGTGGCGCTGGATCGCGGCAGCGTATCCGCCATGCTCACCATCGCCTCCGTGCTAATCGGCATTTCGTTTCTGCTGCTGATCGTTCTGTGGAAAACCGTGCGCAGGCAGGGTTCCTGAAACGGCGCTACTCCGTCACCGCCCTGAAGCGCATCTCCGCGATGAAATTCCGTGTCTTCGCCTCGCGCCGCGAGCGGCTGGAGAGAAGATGCAGATTGACGAGAGAAACGCCGGCAATCGGCAGCGCCGCATCATCGAGCAGGATCTTCACCCGTTCGACGATTTCGCCGGCACCCCTGCGGCCATTGGCGTCGCTCCATATCTGCAGCGACAGGAAATGCTCCTCGGCTCTTTCCGTCGCCGTCGAATAGTCCCGGCTTTCGAGATCGTCGATAACGATGCACGGCAGAAGCGCGCGCGGCAGAAGCCGGTCGACGATGCCGCCGGGGACAAGCGCTGTCAGCGCCGCATCGCTGCCGAGCCTTGCGAAAATCGCCTGAAGAAATGCGTTGGCAGCGCTCATCGGCTTTCCTCCTCGCAGCGGCAGACGATGAAGCGACGCGTCTCATCCGGGTCGATCACCGCCCGGATCGCCAGAATGCGGCGGCCCTTGCGAAAGCGCATGCCGGCGGCGATGTCGCCGCGGTAAGCCAGCCAGACGCGGTGGGTGATCGTCACGCCCTCGGCTGAGGCCCGTTCATGCGAGGCCTCCGAAACGGGTTCGATCGCAGCCCAGAGCGACCGCAGGAAATTCCAGCTTTCCGCAGCACCGCCCTGCCCGTCCGGCGTTTCGGTCCGCACGTCCAGTTCCAGCCGCGCCGTCAACCTGCCGGGATCGAGAAAAACAAGGTTCATGTCTCAAAGCCCCAGACGGCAGAAAGGCGCCACCAGCCGCTCGTAACCGGCGGGAATGGCGGCGGGCTGGTTTTCCGGGGCGACCGCGCCGCGAAAGGCGAACATCTGCGCCACATGCATCAGCATGGCGCGTTTCAGCGTGTCGGGCACATCGGTTCCCGCTTCGCCATAGCCGGCAATGAAATCGATCTCGATGCCGTTCATCGCCCGTCCGGGGGCCGGCGGATCGCGCAGCCACAGCCTTGCGGGACGCGCCGCGCCATCGAGCAATTTTTCGCCGGCGGTGATGTCCGCCGAGCGCCCCTCACCGTCAAAAACCAGTATAGTTTCGATGGCTTGCACCGGCGTCCTGCCAATCGGAATCACGCCGCTCTCAGGCCACCGGTCGAGGTAAAACCGCCAGGTCTGGCGGATGAGGCAAAGCCCGGTCGCACGTTCCAGATGCTCGCGGGCGGTGCGGATGAGCGCGGCAAGAAGCGCATCCTCATCGCCGCTATCGAGACGCAGATGCGCCTTCACCTCGGCAAGCGTCAACGGCTCCGCCTGCGGCGGATGAATGAGGGCATAGGTCATGGGGTCTCCGGAAGAAAGGTAGTCGCATTAGCGAGCGGGCACCGCCTGTTTCTTCTCCCCGAGGGGGAGAAGTCCGCGGCAGCGGGATGAGGGGGCAAGGGTAGAGATATTTGGCAACGTTGCCCCCTCATCTGCCTCTTCGGGGCATCTTCTCCCCGGCGGGGAGAAGAAAGGGCCGCAAGGTCTACGGTCAATTCACCCCGAATTTCACCAGCTTGATCGCCTCGAAATTCTGCACGCCGCCGCCCACGCGTTTGGTGGTGTAGAACAGCACGTAGGGTTTGGCCGAATAGGGATCGCGCAGGATGCGCACCCCGGTACGGTCGACGACGAGGTAGCCGGCGCGGAAATCGCCAAAAGCGATGGCGAAGCTGTTGGCCGCCACATTCGGCATGTCCTCCGCCTCCGTCACCGGAAAGCCCATCAGCGAGGCCGGCTGGCCGGCAGCGGCGGGCGGATGCCACAGATAGGCGCCGCTGGTATCCTTGAAGCGGCGCAGCGCCCCTTGCGTCTTGCGGTTCATCAGGAAGGTTCCGTTCTGGCGGTGGCCGGCCTTCAGCGCATAGACGGCATCGAGCAGCACATCCATCGGCCCGGCGGAGGCGAATCCGGCCGAAACGCCGGTCGCGACATAACCGATATTGCCCCAGCTCCAGCCATCATTGGCGACGGCCGCATAGGAGAGGAAACCCTTGGGCTTATTCGCGCCATCGCCGGCAATAAAGGCGGCGGCCTCCTGTTCGGCGAAAGCGATATCCACTTCGGAGGCGATCCAGGCTTCGATATCGACTGCCGCATCATCCAGCAGGCCCTGTGTCGCCGCCGGCATGGCGTAAAGCTCCATGGTTGGGAAGGAAAGCTCGGCAAGCTGCGGCGTTGCCGTTTGCGGACGCGCCGCCGTTTCGGAAACCCAGCCGGTCGTCATGCCGCCGGGCGAGAAGGGTTTCTTCAGCACGGCGGCGGAAACCTGCCGGACGGTCGCCAGCGCGCGGATCGGCGAAATCGCCGTCATGCGCCGGCCGATCTCGCCATCGGTCTCGTTCGGCAGCAGAAAACCGCCATCGGCCCCGGTCGAACCGGCAAAGGCCTTGGCCTCCAGATCGCGCAACGCGCCCTCCTCGCCGCGACGGATATAGGCCTCGAAAGCGGCCTTGTGCTCTTCGGCATCGTGGGAAAGCGCATCCTTGCGGCCAAGCGCGGGACGCGCTTTCTTGAGCGCCAGATCGTCCATGATCCGGCGGTTGTCGTCGAGCGCCCTGTCGATGCGGTCGAGCTTGTCGCGGGTCACGACATCCGCGCCCATCTTGCGCTCGATATCGGCAAGCCGCTGGTCGTTGGTCTCGCGAAAGGCCTCGAAGGCCTCCATGAACTCGTCGAAGGCGGCCGTCACCGTATCGGGCACGGCCTTCACCTGCGGCGCGACGGTCATCGGGGCCGGTTTCGTCATCTGGTCTGTCATGTCGTTTCCTTGTTGGTGATTGTCCGGAAGTCAGCGTTTGGGTGTCGTGTCGAACAGCGCGCGGGCGGCGCGGCGCATGGTGCGCACCAGCTCGGTCTCGCGGTCGCGGAAGAAGCGGGCATGCTTGACGTCGGAAACGCGCGCCGAAGGCAGCATCGGAAAGGTTACGACCGAGATTTCCCAGAGGTCGGCTTCCAGGATGCGTCGGACGCCGTGGCTCGCCGCCTTGCCGGAACGCACCGTTCGGAATCCGATGGACAGCCCGTCCAGCGCCCCGGTCTTCATCAGCGAATGCACCTCGCGGGAGCGGGCGACGCCGGGGGCGAGAACGCCCTCGACATAAAGGCCGCGCTCGTCCTCGCGGATGGTGCGCCAGGCGCCGATGGGCTCGGCCGGATCGTGCTGGTAGAGCATGCGGATGCCAGCTGCGCCCCGCTCCTCGATGGAGCGGCGAAAAGCGCCGCGCTCGATGACATCCTGACCGAGATCGACCTCGCCGAAGACGCTGGCATAACCGGAAAAGGTGCCATCGCTGGTAATGCCGCGCAGTTCCAGATTGGCGAATTTGCGCGTGGCGGGACGCGGCCCGCGATAAACGTGCATGGAAAACTCCTGCGATGTGAAGGAAATGTCAGGCGCGCGGGCGCGCACCGTAACGGTCGGCGATGCGCACCAGCACGCCCAGCCCCCACCACGCGCCCATGCTGGCGGCGGCGGAACCCGCCACCATGATTTCCCGGCCCGAAAGCGCGCCGGCGATATCGAGCTGCTGCACGATCCAAAGGCCGATAGGCCCGCCAAAGATCATGCCGCAGGAAACGCCGGTGATGAAACGGCTCGCGGCCTCGCGTCTGCTTTTCGGCAGGAGATAAACGAGCGACACACCCGCGCCCGCCACGGCGCCGGTGATGCGGGCGGCCCAGATGCCAGCCTCATTGGCGAATTCAGACATGGGTAATCATTCCGTTCTAGGATGTGGTTATCGGGCGGACGCGCCGCGTCGCACGCAGGCGCTTCCTGTGCGCCTGCACCGGGTGATTTTGCGAATCTTCGGAATCGCTTGGACGGAAGAGCTCACAAAGAGAGTCCGCTTCTTCAGAAAATGATTGAACGGGACACCGGGGTTTCGATCCCGCCGGGGCGGCGATCAATAACCGACGGCTTCGCGCTTTTCCTCGTCGCTCAGGAACGAGGCCGCGCCGATGCGCGCCCAGAGCGCATCCCGCTCGCCGGCAAGCCCGGCAATCCGGTCGAGATCGGGTTCGAGCCTCAGCCCAGAGCCGAAGACCGGAGAAAGCCAGCCGCAGAGCCTCGCCGCCGTGCGATAAACGAGCGGTAGGACGGTGAGACGATAAAAGGCGCGGTTCGCCTCCTGGTAATTGGCATAGGTATTGTCGCCGGGAATGCCGATCAGCATCGGCGGCACGCCGAGCGAAAGCGCAATATCGCGCGCCGCCCCGTTGCGGGCCTCGAGAAAATCCATGTCGCGCGGCGAAAGACCCATGGCCTTCCAGTCCAGCCCGCCTTCCAGAAGCAGCGGGCGGCCGGCATTCATCGCCCCCTGATAGCCTTCCTCCAGCTCACGCTTCAGCCGCTCATATTGCTCGGTGGAGAGATTGCCGCCCTCCTTCGGCTGGTAGACCAGCGCGCCGGATGGCCGGGCGGAATTGTCGAGCAGGCGCTTGTTCCACTGGCTTGCGGCATTGTGCAGATCGAGCGCGGCCCCTGCGGAGGCGAGCGGCGCAAAACCCGCCCGGTCATCCAGCGGATGGAAAAGTTTCAGATGCAAAAGCCCCAGCCCGTCGCGCTCGGCGGCGATGCGCCGGGAGGCGCGGCCCTCGGCGCGGTAATCATAGGCCACCGGCCACCCATCCGGCCCCTCGACGATGCTGACCCGGTCGGGCCGCAGGAGATGCAGCTCGCGCAGCCGCCCGCCCACCATCAGCGGCTCGATATAGGCATTTCCGGCGAGCATGAGGTGACCATAAAGCGCCTCGAAGAAATCCGGCCCGCCCATATGGGCGCCCGGTTTTAAAAGCAGCGCCAGGAGCGGATGATCGGCGAGTTCCTCTTCGCCATCATAAAGCAGCCAGCTGACGGAAGCCGAGGTCTCCGCCACCATGCGGGCGGCCCGGTGCGCCACTGGGTTCTTCATGAAGCCCTCGCGGGCAAGTGCGGCATAGGACCGGCCCGACCAGAAGGCCTGCCCGCCCTGCACGGCAACCGCCATGAAGCCATCGGCCATTTTCCGGCTTTCAGGCACGGCTCTGCCATCCGCCGGGCGCAGCCACGGCAGGGAAAAGGGAAATCGCATGGAATTGTCCTTGTTTTGATGGCGCGCGGCGTCGAGTCCTGCGGCGTCGCCCGCGTGGGGTTTTCACCGACAGGCTAGACGCTGAAATTTCTGACGACGTCCTGAAAGCTCTCTTTCGTCATGCTCGGGCCTGTCCCACTGCTGTCCGGTTTAAATTTGGTGGACATGGCGCACGGTGTTGATTCTACTCGTATTC
>NZ_MRDI01000022.1:0-134806 GCF_002008205.1 Agrobacterium sp. YIC 4121
AAGAACGTACATTTCATAGAGACCCATTTGAACACACCTTTCCTATCACGCGACGCAGTTGCGACCGTGTCTTGAGCTTCACCTCTTTTCCCATCAGCCTTTCAGCTCAATGGGCATTGCAACGGGGCACTGAAAACTGCCACCTGGGGAAATAAAGACACTTATCAGTGCCCCGCATCAGCGATTCATGCCTGACAAAGCCAGTCCTTCAGCCAACGACCTTCAGAGAAATAGAGAGTCCACCACAAACCCCATCGATCTCTCCTTCGTTCATTGACAGAGGCCTTTCCCTGTCAGACGCCGAAATATGAGAGTGACGTCCTCTCCCACAACCGGCGCTGGTTCAGCGCAAAACCGGAGCCCTTACCGGTTCATCGCAGAACAGGAGTAGTATAAAGTCAGGTAAACAGAGGGGGATAAACATATAAGGAAAAAAAGCCCCTCCCAACAGGCTGGGGACAAGGACGAAAGGGATAAAAGCTCGAACCCGCTGGAAAATGGGGTCTTTACGCCGAAATGCGCAGATCGAAACCACAAGAGCAAAACAAAACAAATTTTTACTTCGGCATCATTCATGCCCAGTTCTGGCTCGATGCGGAAGTAAAATAGCTGCAAGCGAGCAGGGGCCGCGTTTATAAGTGTCCTAGCTTTCGGCCTCAATCACGTCGAAATGACATCTAACAGCCTCGATGACCAGTTGGCCACAGGCGTTTACCGATTGTACTATGACGTCACGAACGTGTGTTTCAATATTCTCGTCGGCGGCAATATCTAGTTTCAAAACGCCAAGCCAGTTCGGATGAACGGCTTCACAAAGCACGTCGTATGTTGCTTGAAGACTTTCGTCCTTCTTGTAGATGATCCGAAGGCAGTCGTTTATATGAACACCCTGGCCAGCACCAAACATTTTCGTCGAGAAGAGATATTTTTCAGCTCTCTTAAGCGTATTTATATCCGGTTTGCTCGGATTCACATCTTCCGAGAAGGCAACGAACAGTGCGCAGGCCTCTATATTCGCGCGAGCGAAAAGGCTCGACTGTAGCCAGTGACGATCGGTGGCTGCGGAAATTGCGCCAGTTCCGCAAATCAAAATACGATTCCTCAGAGAATTAATGAATGACGTCAATACCTTACCGCCTCCAGTGAAAGTCCGCAGCTCAGGCGGCGGCTCCAAGCGGACGTTAGAAAGATAATGGTAGGCAGAGCTATAGTCTGACATCGCTAACAGGCCCCGGCTAGCGTCTTCAGCATCTCATAGGATGCTTTGTTGCGCGCCTTGATTTTCGTGCCTGCAACTCCCTTGGTAATGTGGCCAGCATACTCAATCGAACACTCGAAAATCGGGGCATGACTTTGACGCTTGTCAGTCAGTAGGCGGTACGAAACGTGAGATTCGAGGTCGGGTCGCTTATGCATGCTCTCCAGCAGCATGGTCGTAAACGAAAGGCCTGGATCGAACTCAAGAACAGTCGCGTCAATCTGAACGTGTGTCGAGCGCCGCTCGAAAAATTGTTCAAATAGCAAAGCCGCCTTTTCAAGGCCGCATTCGCGATACTCAGAATAGATAGCGCTCTGCACGATATCCCGCCTCTGTGCATCGCTCAACGGATTCCGTGAATTCCCGACCTGTGCGTGAAACCGCTCGATGACCGGAACTACAGCTTCTTTAACGATTGTTCGCTGTGTGAACCGATCAGTATGAGGACGCACTGTGATAAACGCTTCAAGCTGAGACCCGAAGAACGAATCTCGTTCGTTGTCTCTGAAACTTTCGCCTGGCACGAGATCGCTCTTCAACGTGAAGGATGCAACTAGGCCCTCGACACTTTGGCCGAAGCGAAGCGACTCCCTGAGCTTCTCCGCACTAGCGACTATCGATGGAGACAATCTCACGAGATTCTGCCCGTACTTCCTTCTCCTAAAGTACTTATCGCGGATCAACTGCTGGAGACGTGGCCTATGGCTTCTCGACGCGGCTACCTTCTCAAGGAGATTCGCTGCTGCGCGCGCGGATACCTCGAGTTTCGACCCACCTTCCACGGCAGAGGATTCTAGACCATCGGTGGACACAATACAGCTCATTATGGCAGCGTGGTCTGGTCCCCCAACCCGTTCGATCCGATAGTGAGGTACTCTCAATCCAGCAGAATGGCAGAACTCTTGGAGCATCATCTTTGAGTCACCACAGACGATGTCGATGACGTCCTTGCTGGCGATATCAACAGTCGGAATATATTTTTTTACAATAAACGCTATTGCATCATTCTCTGACTTGTTCGTGCTAAGATAGGTAACGAGCTTGTGGAAGGCGTCGACGATCACTTGTTTCGATACAACGGTAGACTTCTGGTCTATCGGCGGACCGAAACCAAGAGTGATCCAAACTCGCTCGACAGTCTCACCCTTGGTGTAGTGATGAAGCACCGGGCTTAACAGCCGCGGTGCGAAATTTGCATAAGCCACTGATTTCGCGAGATGGTTCGATATCACGAACTTGAAGAGGAGATTCCCGTATATCGGAAGAAGTTCCTCATGACCAAAGGTCCGTCTTACGAGGCCAGTTTTGTCAGGAATTGCTCGTATCGCTTCTATGTCGGGTTGCCGCATCAGCACAGAAGCGAACTCAGGTCCTAAGTTTCCCAATACAGCACGAAACTTCTTCCAGTAGCGCTCGTAGTACTCGATGCAGGCTTTCTGCAACGACTCTGCGTTTTCGATACGTCGGACGAACTGTTGGGCCTCAGTCGAAAACGATAGAAGCTCACTCTCGTATATCGCAGATAGCTCGTCTTTAGGGACCTGCTTTGAAAACTGTGGGTCGTTCTCTTCCAGTATGGAAGCAACCAGTTCCCGGATGTCAGATGAGGTCTCTTCAGTCATTTTTAGACTTTAATGTTTCCGCACTTAGCCGCTTGCTGGCGACAATATCACCTTGCAGTTGCCAAATCTGCAAGAGCTTTCACTTCATGAGCGATAATTTCAGCTCCAGTTTCCGTTGGATAAGCCGTTAAAGCCGATAACCCCTAGCGTCGAGCGCCGTGAGATCTTCTCTCAAGTGCACCGCCATATCCATCCGCTCGTGCAGGATACTCATCACACCCAAGTCGCCGTTATCAAGCTTTCCGAAAAACAGGTAATGATGTTCATACCGGCTGAAATAAGCCTCCCTCTTGAGGTCACTAGAAACAGCAAGTCTTTGAGGAAGACGCCGCCAAAGCAGATGGTTGTCGCAGAGGCGCTGCAAATGCACGTGCAGGCCACGTATATAGGCCTCAGCCTGCGCTTCGCCCCAAGCATTCACGGTGTCACGCCAGATTTTATCCTGCGCGGCATCGGCAGGCGCATAAAAGCGATAAGCTGCCATAACTAACGACGTTTGTTTCGGCCGATAACGTCGTCAGCAGAGACGGCTACGAACGCGCCGTCATTCGCGCGCATTGCAGGAGCCAGTTCCTTTTGCAAGGCATCCCATGCCTCGTCGCGGGTTTGCAGGTCACGCCGAATAAGCGCTCGAATATATTCGCTCGCATTCTCATAAAGACCGTCATCACCAATCTGCTGCTGGATATGGTCTTGCAATGCTCCGCTGACTTTGACGTGAATGCTTCCTGACGCCATGACGTTTCCTTTCGATCTCTAAAACTATGAAAAGTGTAGCACATATTGTCAATATTCATCACGCATTGCTGGTTCGGCTGGCCACGCGTTTGGTCTTTCGCCACCAGCGGATGGTTGCCGAAGAGGATAGAAGAAGACACTTTTGAAGCGCCGACGGTAAATCATAGTTGCTCAAATTTTAGACGCGGTAAGTATATCCAATTTGCATTTTTGCGCGCAGTCGGAGCTGTAAAATCTAATTTGGTAGCTGCGTTAAATACTCCGCCCGCTCCTTTTCGTACCGCGCATAATCTTGCTCCCAGCTTTCAATTTGCGCATAACGTAGATCAGCCTTCATACCCACATGATCAACCGCCACTCTGGTTTCTGGTATTGGAGGCAGCGAATTAAACTGCATTTGTGTCAGGGCCGTACCGGCTTTCTGTACTCGGCCCCCAACCAGATTGGCTATCTGCTCTGCAATTTTTTTGGCAAAAGCAGGCCCAGATACGCCATCCAGACCTACTAACAGGTTTCGGAGCCGCTTACCTAAAGCGTCGTCGCTCGTCACGACTCCCTGATTATCAATGGTCGCAACTACATTTCCAGCAATAACGACGTTCGCATAGGGTTTAAGGCCGGCATAATTGGAAAGATCAGGGGCTTCATGGGTGCTATACTCGCTTTCCAGGCTGCTCATACTAGTATCGATAAGCAATTTCTTTGCTTCCATAAATTCATTGTATTGATCCTGGGGCAGAGCAGAGATGTTCATGGGCTTAGCATTCGATAAATCGAATACGTACAAGCTGGTCAGTTTTCCCTGGAGCTTAAGAGTGACCGTCGAAAGACCAGAAGGATTGTCGCTCGCGCCCAATGACTTGCTTCCATCCCCCGGCAGTTGCGACGTCGCGTATGCGTCAGCGGATTTAGTATCGTTCTTCTCTAGTCCACCGTAGCGACTAGCGGAGCTATAATATGTCGATCCAATCGTATTCATAGCAAATCTCCTACATTACTCCCCAATCATGCCGGATTGAACTTGCCTAAAACTAACTATTACCCAGATAAATACTTAATAGCATCGCAGCATTTATTCTAATACGATAATCAATCGCACCCAAAAAATTGCCGTAATATAACATTGCTCTTTTTTTGCCCGAGAAGGCCAAATGACATCGTCAGTGGATAGCCACGCCACAAATCTTCATCATCCTGGCCTGCTGCCGGTTTTATGGACATCGAGTTAAGGTGTTCCTCCTGAAACCGGAGAGCATGAATGCAAAGACGTATAAGCTTGAAGCAGTGAAGTTGGTCAGGGAACGTGGGGATCACTGTTGCGCAGGCTGCTCTTGATCTTGATGTCCACGAGAATGTCTTGTGCAAATGGTTCGGGAATACGGCGACGATCCCAGCCAGTCTATTCCTACGGCGCCACTGCGCCACTGGCGCTAACCGCAATCCTGGCGGCATCCACGGTCGCACTTGCCTTGCTGCAGACCCTGTCCTTGATGCCAGATGCCTGAAAATGTATGTCCTGCCCGGGATTTCGTCCGGGCAGGTCTTTTTTGAAAAGCCGATTTTCTTGCCGTCGCTCTGGTTACTTGCGGTAGGCTAGCCCACCCCAGATGCGGCCTTCGTCTCTGTGGCGGCCGCCGTGTACTGCGCCGATATAGGCAGCCGCAGCGGAAACGAGCGCGGAAGCGGCCAGCAGGAATGCTGTCAGAATACCTGCGACCCGTGCTTTTTCTGCGGCATCCGCAGCCTTGGTCTTGGCGTCGTCCAATGCCTTCTGCGCTTCCGCCTTCACGGTCTCGACCTGCTTTTGCGCTTCATCGACCTTCTTCTGTGCTTCCGCCCTGACGGCCTGCACACGTTCAACCGTCTGGTTCACGCGCGTTTGCGCATCGGTCTGGCTGATGTTTGTGCGCGCAGCGACCTGATTGGCGAGCCATGTTTTGTCGGCATCAGATATCTCGCCTGTTGCCATCAGATTGCCGAGGATTCCGCTAATCTGGCGCTGATAGTCACCGGCGCTCTGTTCACCCGTCTGAGGGGTGGCGGGCGTATCGGTCCTCAGTAGCGTATCCGTGAAATAGTCGATCGGGTTGGTTCTCAGGCCTTGCGGAAGCATCTGCTCAATGCTGGGTGCTGCAGCCTGACCGGCTCCTTGCGCCAGACCACCGGCTGCACTGCCAGCGCCGGAAATGATGCCGCCTGCCAGTTGGCCAGCCCCTTGAACGGCGCCGCCGACTGCGGAACCCGTGGCCTCGACGGCGGTCTGCGCCACGCTGCCGACAGCTTTGGCGCCACCGGACAGCACGCCGAGCGCGAGAAACGCCGAGACGACCGTCCCTAAACCCCATACGACCAAGCCGTTCACACCATCGCGGACCGTCAGTTCGTTCCTGTCGGCAGCGCCGGCAGGCCGACGCATGCGGCCGGCAATATAGCCGCCCAGCATGTATGAGCCGACCATGGAAATGATGACGAAGAGCGCGGTTATGATGAGCCAGACTGTGCTGATCTCGCCGCCATCGTCAGCAGAGATGGAACTCAGGCCCAGGCCGCCCGCGAATGCGGTGAGGACTGCCATGGCGCCCGAGGAGATGACGGCACCGGCGAAAATCGCTGGCCAGTCCACATAGCTGCGGTTTGGATTTGTTTCGATACCCGTTGGATCAACCATCAGCGTAGCCCCAGCAATGAGAGAATGAACAGAACAACGACGACGAGTCCGACTAGATAGATGATGGAATTCATGTGGCATCTCCTCCGAAAGGATGACCAATCCTCCGCGTAGCGGGTGATTATATGCAGCGAGAAATTTGAGCCGAGTGCTCCTGCACCAAACTCATCGCACCCGAAAAGGTTTCACGACTTCTCGTTGTTTCGGAAGGATTTTGCGCAAATTCAGCCGGCGGGCGACGGTGTGGGCTTGGATGAGGAAGAGCTTGGCCACTGGGCGAATATGAGCCTTGGCGAGGAAATCCGGGCCCGAGATCGCAAGAGGGTGCTCGCCGGCCTTTAAGCGCGGCCTTGCCCCCGTGGCGGTGCGCACTGCTACGATTTGATACATAAGTGCGGGTTTCAGGAAACATGCCGGATACCTGCCGGGCACATCATGACCTGATCTATTTCGGATCAGGCAGGATTTCCCATGAAAAGCCAGATTTTCTTCGCCGTCGCCCTATCGGTTGCGGCAGCGGGTTTTGGAACCGTTTATTCAAGTTCAGCGGACACGCTGCCGGAAAACGCCTCTCCCATCTATGGTGTCACTCTTCCTGACGGATATCGTGACTGGACGTTCATCGCGCCCGCGCAGGAAGCGCCGCCGCTGGACGAGCTTCGCGCTGTTCTGGCAAACGATGTCGCCGCCAACGCCTACAAAAGCGGAACCCTGCCCTTTCCCGATGGCTCGATACTGGTGAAGCTTGCCTATAAGCGGCAGCAATCCACGGAGTTTCCGCCGGCCACGGTGCCGGGAGCGGCAACCACCGTGCAGGTGATGGTGAAAGATTCCAAGAAATATGCCGGCAGCCACGGCTGGGGCTTCGGGCGGTTTGTCAACGGCAAGCCGGTGGATGCCGCGCAACATGAGACCTGTCTCTCCTGCCACGAGGGCAACGTCAAGGACCATGATTTCGTCTTCACGCGCTATGCGCAGTGACAAATGACGGGGACATGCGGTTTCGCTTAAGCGGCCGTGCGCCGGTGGCGGCTTTTACACTCGATTACAAATTCACCGAAGCCCCGACACATCAGGGATACGTGAGGTCGGGAAATTGGCGCCATCGCCGGGTCGCCTTCGCCGCCCGGAGCCCCGAACTCCTGCCTGAAAGGAAAAGATGATGACGTTTCTGGTCATTGCCTATCTCGGAGGGGCGCTGACAATTCTCAGCCCCTGTATCCTGCCCATCCTTCCCTTCGTTTTTGCGCGGGCGGGGCAACCGTTCCTGCGCAGCACGCTGCCCCTGCTTGCGGGAATGGCGGCAACGTTTTGCGCCGTCGCGACGCTGGCCGCGGTGGGCGGCAGCTGGGCAATCAGCGCCAATGAATATGGCCGGCTCGCGGCTCTTGCGCTGCTTGCGGTCTTCGGCGTCGGGCTGCTCTCGCCGCGTGCGGCCAGCATCATCACCCGTCCGGTCGTCGAACTCGGCAACCGGCTCGCCAATGCCGCCGGCAAGCCCGGGGCAATGCCGACAGTTGCGGGCTCGCTGTTACTCGGCATCGCCACCGGCCTTTTATGGGCGCCCTGCGCCGGACCGATCCTCGGGCTCGTGCTGACGGGTGCGGCCCTGAAGGGGGCCAATCTGGAAACCAGCCTGCTGCTTGCCGCCTATGCCGCCGGGGCTGCGACCTCCCTTGCCGTCGCCATCCTCGTCGGCGGCAGGGTATTTGCAGCCATGAAGCGGTCTCTGGGTTTCAGCGAGCGGATCCGGCAGGTGCTTGGCGCGGCGGTGCTTGCCGGCGTCGCGGTCATCGCGCTCGGGCTGGATACGGGTTTCCTGTCGCAGATGTCCTATGCGAGCACGGCATCCTTCGAACAGCGGGTGCTCGATCGGCTTCACACCGCCATAGCGCCCGAAGTGGCGGCGGCGGGCGTCAGCGCCGCCGCGGCACGGTCGGAGCTGCCGGTTGAGGGCAAGGCCCCATCCCTCGACGGCGCCGTGGAGTGGCTCAACTCCCCGCCGCTCACGCGTGAGCAATTGCGTGGCAAGGTCGTTCTCATCGACTTCTGGACCTATTCCTGCATCAACTGCATCCGGACCATTCCCTATGTGCGTGCCTGGGCGGACAAATACCGGGATCAGGGCCTCGTGATCATCGGCGTTCACGCCCCCGAATTCGCCTTTGAAAAGAAGATCGACAATGTCAGACAGGCCGTCGCCAACTTCAAGATCGATTACCCGGTGGCAATCGACAATGATTACAAGATCTGGCGCGCCTTTGATAACAGCTATTGGCCGGCGCATTACCTGATCGATGCCAGGGGCCAGATCCGTTACCACCATTTCGGCGAGGGCAACTACCGGCAGACCGAAGAGGCGATCCAGGACCTGCTGCGCGAGGCCGGCAGCAGCGCCTCCGCCAGCGCACCGGTGAGCCCGCAGGCGACAGGAGCCGAAGCCGGTGCGGATATCGGGCACATGCGCTCGGGCGAAACCTATATAGGCTACCGGCAGGCTCGAAGCTTCGCATCCAACGAGGCGATGCGTGCAGACACGCCGCGCGACTACTCCGTCAAGACGCCTTCCCTCAACGAATGGGGACTTTCCGGCACCTGGACGATTGGCGCGGAGGCGGCCACACTTGATGCGGCTGATGGCGGCATCACCTATCGCTTCAGCGCCCGTGACCTGCATCTGGTTCTTGGGCCGGATGCAGCCGGAAAACCGGCTCGTTTCCAGGTCACCATAGACGGGCATCCGCCGGGTGCGGATCATGGCGCCGACACGGATGCCGAGGGCAATGGCATCGTCACCTCAACCCGTCTTTACCAGCTCGTCCGCCAGTCCGGCGCCGTCGAAGCGAGAACCTTTACCATCCGCTTCCTCGACCCCGGCGTGCAGGCCTATGCCTTCACTTTCGGCTGACCCGGATTTTCCTCCCGTTCCCATCAAAACCAAAGGAGAAATATGATGCACCATCGTCTCATGCCAAAATTCGCGCTTGCCGTCGCAACCGCACTGATCGCTTTTGCCGCACAGGCGGCAGAGGTGAAGAATATCGTCATCGTCCATGGCGCGCTGGCCGATGGTTCGGCCTGGCGCAGGGCGACAGACATCCTTGAAAGCCGTGGTTTCAACGTCACGATCGTGCAGGAGCCCATCACCTCTCTTGCCGATGACGTGGCGGCCACCAACCGTGTTCTCGATCTCCAGCAGGGGCCGAGCCTGCTTGTCGGGCACAGCTACAGCGGGATGGTGATCTCGGAAGCGGGTAACCGGCCGGATGTGGCCGGGCTGGTCTATGTCGCCGCCTTCCAGCCGGAGAAGGGAGAGAGCCTTCTCGACCTCGCCGGCTCGAAACCGCCGGCTGGCAACGGCATCAAGCCGACGAAGGATGGCGCGTTCCTTTATCTCGATCCCGCCGTCTTTGGACAGGATTTCGCCGGCGATCTGCCGCGTGAGGACGCGGCCTTCATGGCAAGAAGTCAGGTCTTCGCCGCCAAGGCCGCCTTTGCCGCCAAAGCCGGCGAACCCGCCTGGAAAACCAAGAAAAGCTGGTCGATTGTCGCAACGCAGGACCGCTCGATCAACCCAGATCTCGAGCGCGACATGGCCAAGCGCGCCGGCAGTGCGGTGACCGAGATTGCGGCAAGCCATGCGGTCTTTGCCTCCCAACCCGAAAAGGTCGCAGACGTCATCGAACAGGCCGCCCGGCAATCCGCCAAATAAACCGCGCCCGCCTCGAAATCCAATACAGCCGCCCCAGACACCGGGGCGGCTGATTGCGTAAGGAGGGCGGACCGAATGTATCAGTCTGTATCCGGAATGCCCCCTGCTACAAAACCATTCACATTCGTCCTCCTTGCGACACATCGAGGATACACGCACCGCGTTACCTGCCCGCATCCAACATGGACAGGAGAGACAGCAATGAATTCCGAGATCAATTTCCAGCGCCGCCGCTTCTTCGGCATTGCAGCAATGACGGTTGCCGCCGTCGAATTCGGGGCCGCAGGCCTTGCTCATGCCAAGGGCGAAGCGCCTTCGCCTCAGCCGTCAACCGGACGCGACGGAGCCACCTCCTTTGGCGCCCTGAAGCAGGTTGAAGCGGGCGTACTCAGCGTCGGTTATGCAGAAGCCGGCCCCGCAGACGGCCCGGTCGTGCTGCTGCTGCACGGATGGCCTTATGACATCTACAGCTATGTCGATGTCGCACCCATCCTTGCATCGGCTGGATATCGGGTACTCATCCCCTATCTGCGCGGGTATGGCACGACCCGTTTTCTCTCGGACGACACCGCACGCAACGGACAGCAGGCGGCGCTTGCGGTCGACATGATCGCCTTTCTCGACGCGCTCGGCGTCAAGCAGGCCGTCGTTGCCGGTTATGACTGGGGCGCTCGCACCGCCGACATCATGGCGGCGCTCTGGCCCGAACGTTGCACCGGGCTCGTATCGGTCAGCGGCTACCTTATCGGCAGCCAGGAGATAAACAGGAAGCCGCTTCCGCCCAAGGCGGAACTCTCCTGGTGGTATCAGTTCTATTTCGCGACGGAACGCGGCCGTGCGGGCTATGCCGCCAACACCCGCGACTTCGTGCGCCTGATCTGGCAGACGGCATCTCCGACCTGGAAATTCAGCGACGAGACCTTCAATCGTTCGGCCCCCGCATTCGACAATCCCGACCATGTTGCCATCACCATCCATAACTACCGCTGGCGGCTGGCACTGGCCGACGGAGAAGCCAAGTACGATAATTACGAGCGCCAGCTTGCGAAACTTCCCGTCATCACCGTGCCGACGATAACGCTGGAAGGCGACGCCAACGGCGCGCCGCATCCGGATCCTTCCGCCTACGCATCGAAGTTTTCCGGCAAGTACCAGCACCGCAACATCAGCGGCGGCATCGGTCACAACCTGCCGCAGGAAGCGCCCGAGGCTTTTGCCAGGGCTGTTCTGGACGTCGCAAAGCTTTAAACTTGCCGAAGCCCACGAACCGTTGTCTTACTGCATGTGACGCAGGGGACGCGGTAGCGGGCCACTCGAACCGTCCGGACGACGAAGGCATCCAATGGAACATATCGACCATATTCTCGTCGTAGACGACGACAGGGAAATCCGGGAGTTGGTTTCCAGCTACCTGAAGAAGAACGGCCTGCGCACGAGCGTGGCGGCCGACGGACGGCAGATGCGAAGTTTTCTCGACGGCAATACCGTCGATCTCATCGTGCTCGACGTGATGATGCCTAGCGATGACGGGCTGGTCCTATGCCGTGAGCTGCGAGCGGGAAAACACAAAGCCACGCCGGTCTTGATGCTGACCGCCCGCGATGACGAGATGGATCGCATTATCGGGCTCGAAATGGGAGCCGACGACTATCTGTCGAAGCCCTTCGCTGCCCGTGAGCTTCTTGCGCGGATCAAGGCCATCCTGCGCCGCACGCGGATGCTGCCTCCCAATCTGCAGATCAGCGAGGCCGGGCAGCTCCTGACCTTTGGTGACTGGCGCCTCGACACCGTGGGCCGTCACCTGCTCGACAGGGAGGGCACGACCGTTGCCTTGAGCGGGGCTGAATACCGGCTTCTCAGGGTCTTCATCGATCATCCCCAGCGCGTCCTCAACCGGGACCAGCTGTTAAATCTCACCCAGGGACGCGATGCGGAGCTTTTCGACCGGTCGATAGATCTTCTCGTGAGCCGCGTGCGTCAGCGCCTGGGGGATGACGCCCGCGAACCCATCTACATCAAGACGGTACGGGCGGAGGGTTATGTCTTTGCGGTGCCCGTGGAGATTTCGGAGCCGAGGATATGAACGGCCCGCGCCGGCTCGCCGGCTGGTGGCCACGCTCATTGCGGTCCAGACTTTTCATCATCCTTTTTGCCGGCCTCGCCATTGCCTACGGCCTGTCGTTCAGCATCCTCTTTGCCGAACGATATATGTCGGCAAAGGCGGTCATGCTCGGCACTCTGGAGCAGGATCTGGCGGTATCGATCGCCATCATCGACCGCCTGCCTGCGGAAGAGCGGGCGCAATGGGTCCATCGCCTGAGCCGCAACAATTATCAACTCGTCCTCGGCCCCGGTCTTCCCGGTGTTTCCGACATGACCGGCCGCGGCGCTGAAATTGCGCAGAGGATCGAGGAAGCCGCGGGACACCGTTTTCCCGTCAGGGTCGAGTCCATTCCCGGCGACGGCAAGCGGCTTCAGGCGCACCTGACGCTATCGGACGGCTCGCCCCTGACGATCGACGTGACACCGCGCGGCGTGATGCCCCTGGCGGAATGGCTGCCTTATGTCTTCGCCGCGCAGATGGCGCTTCTCCTCCTCTGCACCTGGTTTGCAGTGCGACAGACGACCAGACCCCTCAGCGCGCTTGCTGCGGCAGCCGAAGCGCTGGATCCGGGGGAAAAGGGGTCGCCGATGAGTGAGAGCGGCCCAAGCGAAGTTGCTCACGCCGCCCGCGCCTTCAACGCCATGCGCGATCGCGTCGCGCAATATCTCGAGGAGCGCGTCCAGATTCTTGCGGCGATTTCGCACGACCTGCAGACGCCCATCACCCGGATGCGGTTGCGGGCCGATATGGCAGACGATACGCCGGAAAAGGAAAAGCTGGTCAGTGACCTGCGTGAAATCGAACGCCTGGTGCAGGATGGGATCGCTTACGCACGCAGCGCTCACGGCAATGGCGAGAAATCCTCCCGTATCGATCTGGCCTCTTTCATCGACAGCATTGCCTACGACTATCAGGATACCGGAAAAGCCGTAACAGTTGCCGGCATGGTGCGCGGCACCGCGTCGACAAAGCCCCATGCATTGCGAAGAATCCTGACGAACTTCATAGATAACGCCCTCAAATTCGCTGGCAGCGCCGAGATTAAAGTGGACCGGCGTGGTGAAGGCGCAGTGGTCATCACGGTGCTCGATCGGGGGCCGGGCATCCCGGACGAGATGCTGCAAAATGCCATGCAACCGTTCTTCCGGATCGAAACATCGAGAAACCGCGATACGGGTGGAACCGGTCTCGGACTGGCGATCGCGCAGCAACTCGCCGGAACGATCGGCGGCTCGGTTCGCCTCTATAACAGGCAGGGCGGCGGGCTTGCGGCCGAGGTGGCTTTTCCCTGACAGGGAGGCGGGTCGACGATAACCAGTGACAAAGCGCCGATACTTTTCGATACAGTTTCGCAGTTTCCGGAAACATGCCGGATACGCTGATCCACCACAAAGCTCCTATCACGAAACGCCGCAGCAGCGGCAAATGAAAGGAGCCTCCCATGACCAAGATCGAGACTGTTCTTTATACCGGCAAGACCCACACGACCGGCGGGCGTGACGGATCGGCACAAAGCGATGATGGCGCGCTGGGCATCAAGCTCTCGCCTCCGGGCAGCGGAAAGCCGGGCACGAATCCCGAACAGCTTTTTGCGGCCGGCTGGTCGGCATGTTTTATCGGCGCCATGACAAAGGCGGCGGCGAAACGCCAGCTCCGGCTTCCCGCCAACACCGCCGTCGATGCGGAGGTCGACCTCGGCACGACGGGCGGCGAGTTCTTCCTGCAGGCTCGCCTGTCGGTAAGCCTGCCCGGGATCGATCGTCCCGTAGCACAGGCCATCATTAAGGATGCCCACCAGATCTGCCCCTATTCGAAGGCAACCAGGGGAAACATCGATGTTACGCTCAAGCTCGCTTAAGCCGATTGTCTCCGCCCGTGCGCTTGTCATCGCCATCGTGGTTGCGGCGATATTTGCAGCACCATGCGTATATGATGCAACATCCGACGAGCCCTCGCCGCTTGCGGGACTTCTGGGCGCGGTCTCATCGATGTGACCACAAGGGAACGGCTCGGCGCCCGCCGCAGCCGTTTTCACGTTTCCACTTCTTCCTGCCATCCCTCTGATCAACTCAATGAAGTCTGCTTGGACCCATGCGGCGCGCCTCCAGCGCGTTCCGCGGCGGCCAGACGAGCCGGATTTCCAACCATCTTAAAAGAGGCCAGATCAATGCGATCAATTGAACACATCTATATCGACGGTAAATTTGTGGTGCCAGACGGCAATGAACGGCTGGACCTTTTCAATCCGGCGACGGAAGAAAAAATCGGCGATGTCCGGCTTGGCAATGCCGATGATGCAAGGGCCGCAGTGGCAGCCGCGAAACGGGCTTTTCCCGCCATGGCAACATCCACCAAGGCGCAGCGTATCGACATGCTGCGCAGCCTGCGCGATACGATCGAAGAGCGACCGGATGAGCTTACGCAGGTCATGACCGAAGAATACGGCGCGCCCGCTTATTTCACGGCTTTCTCCGTTCAAAACGCAGCGTCGATTTTTGATGTTATGGCTGAGACCGTGGCGAACTACGACTTTGACCGGGTCGTGGGCAAAAGCACGGTCAGGATGCTGCCGCGCGGCGTTCTCGCCGCCATCACGCCCTGGAACAGCAATTTCGGTTTTATCGCCACCAAGCTTGCGCATGCAATCGGTTCAGGCTCGTCCCTCGTCATCAAGCCGGCCGAACAGAGTGCGTTTCAGACGGATATTCTGGTGAGAAGGCTGCATCGGGCCGGCCTGCCGGCAGGGGTTTTCAACATTGTCAACGGCACGGGGCCGGTGGTCGGTGCGGCGCTGACGCAGGATCCCGACGTGGCGACCGTCAGTTTCACCGGTTCCACCCAGGCTGCAAAGATCATTCAGCGTGCGGCGATCGACGGCATGAAAAGGGTGGTTCTGGAGCTGGGAGGCAAGGCACCCACCATTATCCTGCCGGATGCCGACCTCGACAAGGCCATACCTGTCGCCCTGATGTCGGGCTTTGCAAACAGCGGCCAGGCCTGCGTCGCGGGTACCCGCATCCTGGCTCCGAGGTCCCGTCTCCCCGAGATTGCCCAGCGGTTGAGAATGGCGGCTGAAAAATTCAAAGTTGGCGATCCCCGTGATCCGGAGGTTCGGGTAGGCCCTCTCGCCAGCCTTGCCCAGTGGGAAAGGATCCAGACTTACATCCGGCTTGGTGTCGAAGAAGGAGCAACCCTGCTGACAGGCGGAACCGGACGCCCGGCCGGGATTGAAAAAGGATGGTTCGCCCGCCCGACAATCTTCGCAGATATCACGAACGAAATGCGCATCGCCCGCGAAGAAATCTTTGGTCCCGTCCTGTGTCTTCTCGCCTATGAGGACGAAGATGAGGCCGTCAAAATCGCCAATGATAGCGACTACGGATTGCAAGCCTATGTGCTTGGATCCGACATCAGACGTGCCGAACGCATCGCCGAGAGGCTGATGGCCGGCCGCGTCGTCATCAACGGCGCACCGCATGATCCTCGCGCGCCCTTCGGCGGTTTCAAGCAATCCGGTATCGGCAGGGAGATCGGTGCCTTCGGTCTCGACGGCATGCTCGAACCGCGAGCCGTTCTCACCCCGTAACGCGAGAAGTCTGCAGCGCCGGTCCCGGCGCACTCTCTCTTCTGCTTCAGGCCGACTTTGTATCCAGAAGTGTCAGCCGTGCGAAAACCGACGTTTGATGACGCAACAGCAGGTCGAAAGAAACAGCCGGGATACGATCAACATCTACCTGTTTCGGACGCGACACGGCGTTGGTCATCTCGGATCTCCATCATGAATAACGATATTGCGCCACTTGATGGAGAAGCGTTGTGTCGAGAGTTTTCCATCGAAACCGAAAACGGTACCTCGATGTAGCCTGTCTGGTTGCTGATACAATAAGCTACGGTCGAGGACGGCAATCACATCGATCAGACCTGAAATTTCGTTTCGTTGTGCGAAGGATCCGGCTTCGCATCGACGCGATTTTCCGCCTCGGCCTGCTGCGACAGAGGAAGCTCCAGTTGGATGTCCTCCATCTCGGGCAGGCTGGCGATGCCGTCACGAAGGACAAGGTCTTCATAAGATGGTTTGAACGGCATCGGAATCTCCTTCCGCGCGGGAAATTGGTCGCCATCCGCTTTTTGCGGCGGCGACCCTTTACCGGTGATCAGCTCTTCACGAAGGCCAGCAGATCCGGATTGATGATGTCGGCATGGGTTGTCAGCATGCCGTGCGGATATCCCTTATACACCTTCAGCGTGCCATTCTTCAGCAATTTGACCGACAATTCGGCAGAATCTGCGATCGGCACGACCTGGTCGTCATCGCCGTGGAGAACGAGCGTCGGCACCGTGATCGCCTTCAGGTCTTCCGTCTGATTGGTTTCCGAGAAGGCCTTGACGCCGTCGTAATGGGCCTTGGCGCTGCCCATCATCCCCTGACGCCACCAGTTCTGGATAACACCGGGAAAGACTTTGGCATCCGGACGATTGAAGCCGTAAAACGGACCGGTCGGCACGTCGAGGAAGAACTGGGCGCGGTTTTCGGCCACACCCTTGCGGAAGCTGTCGAAGACTTCGATCGGCAGACCGCCGGGATTGGAAGGCGTCTTCAGCATCAGTGGCGGAACGGCGGAGACGAGAACGGCCTTGGCGACACGGCCCTGCGGTTCGCCGAATTTTGCGACGTAACGCGCGACCTCACCACCGCCAGTCGAGTGTCCGATATGAACAGCGTTCCTGAGATCGAGATGTTCGGCAACGGCGGATGCATCGGCGGCATAATGATCCATGTCGTGACCGTCGCTCACCTGCTGGGAACGGCCGTGGCCGCGACGGTCATGGGCCACGACGCGGTAACCGTTGTTTACGAAGAACAGCATCTGGGCATCCCAGTCGTCGGAGGATAGCGGCCAGCCGTGATGGAACACGATGGGCTGGGCATCCTTCGGACCCCAATCCTTGAAATAGATATCGACGCCGTCCTTGGTCTTTACGAATGATTCGGTCATTGGAAATGCTCCTTCGTTTCGGGATGAGGTGGATTTTGAAAAGGCTGTTGATGGAACTGCCATCGCAGCGGAAAGCGCGGCACCGGCCACGAGAAGACGTCGTCTCGAAAGCGCCAGCGTAATTGGATCGTCGGTCATGTCGGTTTCCTGCCTGGCTTCAGCGGGAGCGACGGGTGGTTTCGAACAGGAACCATGTGCGGCGCTCGGTCTCGTCGATCCAGTTTTCGATCAGGCTGGTGGTGGCGTGATCGTTGAGGTCGGAGGTGAGGTTGTGCGTTTGTCGCAGGATGGCGGTCAGCTGCTTGTTGTCCTCGCGCAGTTCGGCGAGCATGTCCTCCGGGGTGACGAAGTCGGCATCATTATCAAGGAGACGCTGGAGGCGGCCGATATGACCGATGGAACGGATGGTGGTGCCGCCGACCTTGCGCGCCCTTTCAGCAATGTCGTCGGTCATCGCGAATATCTGCGCCCCCTGTTCGTCCAGCAGCATGTGATAATCACGAAAATGCGGACCGGAAACATGCCAGTGGAAATTCTTGGTCTTGATGTAGAGCGTGAAGACATCCGCCAGCAGGGCGGTCAATGCGGCGGCGATGTCGCGGCTCGCTTCGGCACCGAGGTCAGTCGGCGTTGCGAGTGGAAGCTTGCGGTTGCTGGCAACTGTGGTCATGTCCATGATCGTTCTCCTTTTGCAATCGACCGCCCGATGTTGAGCGCCCCTGTTGCGGCTGTCTGATCGGCACCGAGGATAGAAAGAAGAATGGCCCGGGAGAAATCGGCTGGTGGTACAGTCCACCCGATACCTAAGTGTAGTTTCGGCGGGTTCCCACCCGGGATAGTTTTTGCCTGTCGCCCCGCCCCAGGGCGATTGGCTCGCAGAAGCCATGAACTCCGGTATCCCCTCTCCCGGAGCCGCGGATCTCCTCCCGATCCGCCAAGGCCGCCCCCGCCGCAGGAGGCGGCCTTTTTCGTTCCGCCCTCCAGGGAGCAGGCAACCTATGCCTGAGTATGATGTTTACCCATCCGCAGTTGCGCTAGCGTCAGCGGGCACGACAATCCTCAATCTGCAAAATCGAAGGAATTCCGACATGGCAGAAGAGCGGCCGGAAGGTATTGAAAAATACGATCATCCCGCTGGCGGCTGGGATGCGTTGAAAGCTGTTGCGAAAACGCTCGCGCATCAGCAGATCGTCGCACAGGGCACGATGACGCTCCTCAAGGCCAATAAGCCCGAAGGTTTCGACTGTCCCGGCTGCGCCTGGCCCGACCCCAAACACACCTCATCGTTCGAGTTCTGCGAAAACGGCGCCAAGGCAATCACCTGGGAATCGACGGCGAAACGATCCGGACCCGAATTTTTCGCGCAGCATACGGTTTCCGAACTGTGGCAATGGACCGATCACAAGCTTGAGGATGCCGGCCGGCTAACCCTTCCCCTGCATTACAATTCCGAAAAGGACCGCTATGAACCGATCGCCTGGGACGATGCCTTCAGCCTGATCGCACTGGAACTCAACAAGCTTGACGACCCCGACAAGGCTGAGTTCTACACGTCCGGCCGGGCATCCAATGAGGCTGCGTTTCTCTACCAGCTTTTCGTGCGCGCCTATGGCACGAACAATTTCCCTGACTGTTCCAACATGTGCCATGAAGCGACAAGCGTCGGCCTTCCGAAATCCATCGGTGTCGGCAAAGGCACGGTGACGCTGGAGGATTTCGATCATGCCGATGCGATCTTCAGCTTCGGCCACAATCCCGGCACCAACCATCCGCGCATGATGACGACGCTGCACAATGCCGCAAAACGCGGCGTGCCGATCGTCGTGTTCAATCCGCTGAAGGAACGCGCGCTGGAGCGCTTCGCCGCGCCGCAGGACCCGATCGAGATGGCGACGCTCTCTTCGACGCCAATCGCCTCCGCCTATCACCAGCTTCGCACCGGAGGCGATCTCGCCGCCCTCAAGGGCATTATGAAGGCGGTGTTCGAACTCGATGCGGAGAGCCTTCAGGCGGACCGCGGCGGCGTACTCGACCGGGCTTTCATCGAGGAACATACCGCAGGCCTCGACGCGCTTCGCGCCGATATCGACGCGACGTCCTGGGATATGATCTGCTCAGTCAGCGGGCTGACGAAGGAGGCTATAGAGAGTGTTGCGAGGATTTATGTGAACGCTTCTAACGTCATCATCTGTTACGGCATGGGTATAACCCAGCACGCCAAGGGTACCAGCAACGTGCAGCAGATCGCCAATCTCCTGCTGCTGCGTGGAAATATGGGTCGCCCCGGGGCGGGAATAGCGCCCATTCGCGGCCATTCCAACGTTCAGGGAGACCGTACCGTCGGCATTACCGAAATCCCGAACAAGGCGCTGTTGGACGGCATGGAACGCGCTTTCGGTTTCCGCCCATCTGCGGAGAAGGGTCACAACGCGATAGAAGCGGTGGAGGCAATCATCGCCGGCAAGTCCCGCGCACTTATCTGCCTGGGCGGCAATCTCGCCGTCGCCATGTCGGATACAGGCGCGACCTTCGAGGGCATGCGCAACCTCGATCTGGCCGTTCATATCGCAACGAAGCTCAACCGCTCTCATCTTTTGACAGCAAAGACATCGCTGATCCTGCCTTGCCTTGGACGCACCGATCTGGATACTCAGGCGTCAGGACCGCAGGCTGTAACAGTCGAGGATTCGATGTCGATGGTGCATGCCTCTCGCGGTTTCCTCAATCCACCAGGGGAACTGGTGAGGTCAGAGCCCGCCATCATCGCCGGCATCGCCAAGGCAACCATCGGAAACCGTCACGGAATTGATTGGGACTGGCTGATTGCCGATTACGACCGAGTCCGTGACAAGATCGAAGAGGTCTTTCCCGATTTCAGGGATTTCAACAGCCGGGTTCGGGTAAAAGGCGGTTTTCGCCTTGATGTCGCGGCCTCCTTCCGCCGTTGGAACACGCAGAGCGGCAGGGCCAATTTCCTCGTCGCCACAGGACTTGAGGAAGACCCGCTCATCTCCAATCCGGAAGCACTCGTGCTGACCACGATCCGCAGTCACGATCAGTACAATACGACGATCTATGGCATGGATGACCGTTATCGCGGCGTCTTCGGCCGAAGGGACATTATCTTCATGAACCGGCACGACCTTGCCGCGCGCGGCCTGAAGGATGGTGATCGCATCGATATTCACGGCATCGGCCCGGAAAATGAGGGCCGACACCTCGTTCAGGGTTTCACGGCGGTCGAATACAATATCCCGAAGGGATCGGCCGCAGGCTATTATCCGGAGATGAATGCGGTGGTGGCGCTCGGCCATTATGACCGCCTTTCCGGAACGCCTTCCTACAAGGGTGTCCCGATCACGGTGAGTCCGGCAGCCGCCTGACGCCCGGAGGCCCGGCGCGCAATGCAACGGTGCTTGCACGCTCTTTTCCCCACCGTTTGGGCTGGACGTCACCTCGGGCCATCAGGCATGGCCTGTGGAAGACGGGCCATATATGCGGATTTTTCGATATATCGCCGTGCCGTTTTACCGCTATCCTGATGTTTCGACGACGGTGGCAACCAAGACCTATGTATAGGTCAGGTTGTGCTGAAAAAACCGTATTGTCGGCAAAAATCGCATCGGGGGAACAATGTCGATTGCGTCAAGGATGTTTCGCGCGCGCGAACCGGAAGGTGGAGCGCACCATCTGGCCTTTGGCCTTGGGGCGCTGGCGCTGGCGGCCGGGGTATTTTACGTTGATACCTATACCGACATAGAAGGCGCGATCGCGGTGCTTTATGTCATCACGGTCCTTTTGGCCGCGCAGACTGTAAGTTGGTCGGGACTGATCGTGATCTCCTGCGCCTGCGCCATTCTTTCCCTCCTGTCCTATGCAGCGACCCACGCGCAGGATGCGGATTTCCAGTCGGCGCTTCGGTTGGTCGTCGCCCTTGCGGCACTTGCCGTCACGACCGTGCTGCTTTTGAAAACCGAGACCGCCCGGCTGGCAATGTTGTCCGTCAATGCGGCGCTGAAGGAAAGCGAGGAGCGTTATCGCTCCATTTTCGATCGTACGCGCGTCGCACTTTGGGAACGCGACTATTCGAAGCTTCACGCCCTGCTGATGGGCCTCAAGCAACGGGGCATCACCGACATGCGGGCCCATGCCCGCGCCAATCCGGGTTTTACGCAGCAATGCATCGATCTCATCACCGTCGTTGCATCGAATGAAGCCGGAAAGGAAATGCTGGGTTACGATTCCTCTATCCGCGGCACCCTTCAGCGATCAGTCGTGTCTTCGTCCGGCAAGTTCGTCGATGTGCTGCAGGCGATCATCGACAATCAGGGTGTCTTTGAAGACAAGGTGGTGGTGCGTACCGACAGCGGCGAAGACAAGCTGGTGCTTCTTTCAATCAGTTTCCCCGCGGAGGCGGCCTCCTTCAATCGTGTGGTGGTCAGCATGGTGGATATCACCCAGCGCGAAATGGCGCTGAAGGCGCTGGCCGAGGCACAGGCGGAATTGACAAAGGCCTCGAAGGCGGCGGCCGTCGGAGCCATGTCCGCATCGCTCTCCCACGAACTGAACCAGCCGCTTGGCGCCATCATCGTCAATGCGCAGACGTTGCTGCGCTGGCTCGATCGCGATCCGCCGGATCTCGCCGCCGCCCGCCGCTCGGCCGAACGCATGATCCGCGACGGGCAGCGCGCTAGTGAAATCATCCAGAACACGCGCAGCCTGCTCGCCCATACGAGCGGCAAGGTGGAAACCTTCGACCTCGATGAGTTTATCGATGAAACGCTAAGCCTTCTCGAACATGAGCTGGAACGCAGCAGAACCACGGTGCATGTAGAAAAAGCGGTAACGCCGCCGATAACAGCCGTCAGGATCGAATTGCAGCAGGTCCTCATCAATCTTCTCACAAACGCCATTCAGGCCATGGACGAGGCGGGCACCGGCAATCGCACCATCACGGTGCGGAAGGAACGTGAAGACAGTGACAATATTCATATTGCGGTTCACGACAACGGACCGGGTTTCCCGGCGCAGATGGAGGAAAAGCTGTTTTCGCCGTTTTTCACGACCAAGGAAACGGGAATGGGCATGGGGCTTTCCATCTGCCGCACGACACTGGAAGCACGGGGCGGCAGGCTTACCGGTGACAATCATCCTCTCGGCGGGGCGGTCTTTACCATTTCCATGCCGATCAGCCAGGAGATGGAACATGCCTGAGCCACGCAAGACGACAAAGGAGCCGCCGTCACCCATCGTGTTCATCGTCGACGACGATGTGTCGATGCGCGAGGCGCTCACCGATCTTTTCCGCTCCATGAAGTTCGATGCCGAGGCTTTCGACAGCGCCGGCGCCTTTCTTGAAAAAGCCAATCTGAACCGGCCTGGCTGCCTGCTGCTTGATGTGCGGCTTCCGGGCATAAGCGGCCTGGATTTCCAGATGCAGCTGGAACGCGTCGGCAACCGGATGCCGATCATTTTCATGACCGGCTTCGGCGATATTCCGATGAGCGTGCGGGCGATGAAGGCGGGCGCCGTGGATTTTCTGACCAAGCCCTTCAAGGAACAGGACATTCTCGACGCCGTCGCGGCCGCGATGGAGCGGGATGCGTCACGACGCCGCGAAAGCGCCCAGAACGATGCCGTGACCTCCCTTGCCGAACAGCTGACGCCAAGAGAACGCGAGGTCATGGGCGCGGTTGTCCGCGGCCTGATGAACAAGCAGATCGCCTACGAGCTCGGCATAAGCGAGGTCACCGTGAAGCTGCATCGGGGCAACGTCATGCGCAAGATGGAGGCGAGATCCCTCGCCGATCTCGTGCGCAAAGCGGAGCTGATCGGCGAGAAGCTGCGGCCACCTGTATCTTAGTATGGTATCTTTGATAGCGGCATGGGCGCATAGAAGAAGAAAGAAAAACAGAAAAGGTCGCTTTCATTGCCCCCCGTTCCCGTCATTGCTGTCGTCGACGACGATCCCGCCATTCGCGAAGCCATGGATGATCTGATCATATCCTTTGGTTACGAATGCCGCCTGTTTGCTTCTGCCGAAGAATTCCTGGAATCGAAGCAGCAGGCGGGCATCGACTGCATCGTCGTGGACGTGAAAATGCCCGGTCTTTCCGGCATCGAGTTGCAGAGCGAGCTGAACCGGCGCGGCGACCATCCGCCCATGATCTTCGTCACCTCCTATCAGGATGAGCGCACCCGGAACGCGGCTTTGAACGGCGGCGCATTGGCCTTTCTCGGCAAGCCAGTCAATATCGTCAGTCTGATCGGATGCCTGCAATCCGTGCTCAACGCGCAATCCTGACGACAATCTTTCCCGAGTGAAATCCATCGCTATTTCATGCTCCGACGCGTGCGTCCGGGCATGCGTTGTCGTTGGGCGAGCGCCATTTCCTGGATTGTTTCGCCGCCAAGACGTTCCGCTATACGAACTAGACCTCTGTATAGATGCCGGCCCCGCCTCTCCGCCGTAACCTTTGCTCCAGTCAAGCGCCTCCCTTCCGGACGCTCCCGACGACACCACCACCCATTTCAGGAGCAGGGCATGACCTCCATCAGCAAGAATGCCGACGCGCAAAGACGGCGTCACCTCAAAGTCGCAGCAATGTTGGTTCTGGGTGCGGTCGCCTTGTTCGGAGGAAATGTACTCCTGATCAGGGATAGCGAGCCGGCGCTCGCGGCCTCCGAAGACGTCGCATCAGCCAGCGCCTTCCGCATCCTCACACCGCAGACGATCGACAGGCCTTACGGACATTCCGCGCCTGTCGCGTCTGCCGGCGATGCAACCGAAGGCAAAGAGACTGTAGCGGCCACCGACGACACATCCTGCGTCGCCATGCGCGCCGCCCGAAAAACGGACCGGCACGACACACTGGATCCAAAAGCCTTCTGTCAGCTCCAACACCGCCTCTTCAATGCCGAGCTGATCGACCGCATCGCCTTGCTCCAACTCGCATCACAGACCCACACAATCGACACCTCGTCCCAACTCGCTATGAACAAGGAGTTCTGAAATGGAAACGTTGACCAGACGCGCAGTCCTCGCAATCGGCGCCGTCGGCGGCACCGCCCTTGCCGCCAGCGCGGCCGGAGCAGCATCTTTCGGCAATCCCGATCAGCCCGCCGAGGGAGCAATTAATGCCAATGCCGCCGGCCTCAGCGATCCCGGCCCGAAGAACCCTGCGATCAACAACCAGTTTCCGTCTTTCCAGAGCCCACCGGCGACCGATGTCGGCGACATGCAGCTTTTCTGGGGTTCGTTCAACAACGCCGCCAAACGTATCCAGAATGGCGGCTGGGCACGTCAGGTGACCAAGTCGGACTTCGCGATTTCGGATGCCGTGTCCGGCGTCAACATGCGGCTCGGACCGGGCGGCATTCGTGAGATGCACTGGCACCGCGCCGCAGAATGGGCGATCATGACCAATGGCCATTGCCGCATCACCGTGCTCGATACGCAGGGCCGCGCTTATGTGCAGGATGTGGAGGCCGGTGATCTCTGGTATTTTCCGGCCGGTTACCCCCATTCGCTGCAGGGACTTGGTCCCGACGGTTGCGAATTCGTCATCGTGTTCGACGAAGGCGACCAGTCCGAATATGGCACCCTGCTTCTCACCGACTGGTTGGCGCATACCTCTCCCGAGCTGCTGGCCAAGAATTTCGGCATCGCGCCGGACGTGTTCCGGAACATTCCACTGCAGAACCTCTGGATATTCCAGGGCAAGGAGCCGGGACCGCTCTCCCGGGATCAGGAAGCCGTTGCCGGCGCGGGGCTTCCCCCGTTTCCGTTCACCTATAAGCTCGCGGCATCAAAGCCACTGAAGGAAAACGCTGCCGGCGTCATTCGCCTCGCCGACAGCAGCGCCTTTACGGTGTCCAAAACCATCGCCGCCGCCATCGAAACGATCAAGCCCGGCGGGGTGCGCGAAATGCACTGGCACCCCAACGCGGACGAATGGCAATACTGGATCAAGGGTGAAGGCCGGATGACCGTGTTCGACGCGGGTCCACGCAGCCAGACCGCGGATTTCCGTGCTGGCGACATTGGCTACGTGAAGAGGAGCCAGGGCCACATCATCGAAAATACCGGCAAGACCGACCTGCAATTCGTCGCGGTCTTCAAGACCGCCGAATACCAGGAGGTCAGCCTGTCGTCCTGGCTGACCCACACCCCGCCGGCGCTCGTAGCCCAGCACCTCAACGTCAGCATCGAGGATGTGGCGAAGTTTCCCGCAAACCAGCCGGCGATCATGCCGGGCTGAACATCCTGCCCAGCCTTTGACCGGCGTTTCGGCATACCCGATCCGCAGGTCTTCCAAGACAGGACGCAACGCATAACCAGTATCGAAAGTCAGGAACAGCCATGAAACCATTGACGATCCGGATCGCCGGCGGCTCGCTTGCCGGTCTCTTCACGGCGATATTGCTTCAGCAGGACGGGCACGATGTGAAAGTCTACGAACGCTCTGCATCCGGCATCGCAGGGCGTGGTGCAGGATTGGTGCCGCAGCAGGAATTATTCGAGGTTCTGGGCCAGATCGGCTGCGAAGACGTCTCCCATGTCGGTGTGGTTGCGAAGGAGCGCATTTACCTCGACGCCGGCGGCCACGTCGCCCAGCGCCAGAAGACGCCGCAGATGCAGATTTCATGGGACTATCTCTTCGAGCGCGTATCCTCCCGCCTCCTTGCCGATACCTATCGTCTCGGACACCATATCAACGCGGTTCGGGAAGGCCCTGATGGAGTGACACTATCCTTCACCGACGGCACGGAAGACCGCGCTGATTTGGTGATCGGCGCGGATGGCCTGGGTTCGGTCATCCGCAAGGCGGTTAATCGCCATTCAGAAAACGCCTTTGCGGGTTACGTCGCCTGGCGCGGACTGATCCGGGAAACCAAATTGCCGGCCGATGCATCCCTGCTGCTCGACCGCTTCGCTTTTTATATCGCACCCGGCATTCATGTTTTGGGTTACCTCGTGCCGGGCCCAAAGGGTGAGACACAACAGGGACAGCGCCGTTACAACTGGGTATGGTATCGCCCCACACCGGCTGACGAGCTGCCCCGCACCTTCGCCGGCCGCGACGGCAGGCATTTCGAGCATTCGCTCCCCCGAGGTGAGCTGGCCGAACAGCGCCGCGGGCAACTGCGCAGCGACGCGTTTTCCCTTCTGCCGCCGCAACTGGCTCTTGCGGTCGAAGCCGAGGAAACCCCATCGATCCAGGGCATTTTTGACTATGAGGCTGAACAGATGGTGTCGCCACATATGGCGCTGGTCGGGGATTCCGCCTTTGTGGTTCGCCCTCACACCGCAATGGGCGTTTCCAAGGCCGCGGGCGACGCAATGGCACTGCGCGACGCCCTGCGACAGACGGACGATCTGCCTGCAGCCCTTTCACGATATCAGAAAACCCGCCTGCCGGTGGGCAAGTCAATCGCCGCCTATGGCCGGAGGCTTGCCGAGACCGCGATCTGACGACGGGTCAAAATCAGGTCCGCCCGGCGTCATTGTTGTCCGCGACTTGTGCCTACGGCTAAGCGCAGGGGGTCATCCGGATTTTGCGATCAGCGAGCGAAATCGCTCGCTCATTTCAGGGTTGGCGGGATTATAGACCATCATGTTGAGATCCGAGCGTCCCTCCACCGCAAAGCATGAAAACTCCAGTTCGATTGTTCCCAGAACCGGATGGTGTAGGCGCTTGAGGCCCTCGTGCATGCTTGTGACCTCGTTGTCATCCCACATGGCCTTGAATTCGGAGCTGGCGGCCGAGAGCTCATCGACAAGTTGCTGGATGCCGGCGCCAGCGCCGGCGCGCGCGGCATCTGCCCGGAACGCGCCGACCACGTAGCGGGCGACATTGCGCCAGTCCTCCTGGGCAGTGCGCACCCGTTCATCGGAGAAAATCAGACGCAGAATGTTGCGGTTCTCCCTCGCCAGTTTGCTGTAATCCGTGAGGATGACGGCGGCGGCCCGGTTCCATGCCAGGACGTCCCATGTCGCCGTTCTGATGATCGCGGGGCTGAAGGGCAACGCGTCAAGCACGCCCTGAAGACGGGGCGTTATCGTCTCGGGCTGACGATAACGCTGCTCGGGCGGATGTCCGAAGGCCAATATATGCAGGTGGTCGCGCTCGGGATCGGTCAGCATCAGTCCTTTGGCGATACGATCCAGCACATCCGCCGAGGGCGAACCGCCGCGACCCTGCTCCAGCCACGTATACCAGGTCGGACTTATGTTGGCACGCTGGGCGACCTCCTCCCGGCGCAGACCCGGTGTGCGGCGGCGGCCGATGGGAAAACCAAACGTTGCAGGATCAAGCCGCAGGCGGCGATCGCGCAGGAAGGTGCTAAGTGCATTCTCCGTCATTACATTTCTCGCCGCAGCCTGTTGAGAATTATACCATGATAAAGTCACTACTTTAACAGGACAATTCTTCATGAGATCACCCTCCCCGTCAACGCGGGAGATTTTGTATGCGTGTTTTTCTGACAGGTGCCACCGGGTTCATCGGCTCCCGGATTCTTCGTGAACTGCTCATCGACGGCCATGAGGTAGTCGGCCTCACCCGCTCGGAGGCCGGCGCAAAAGCGCTGCAGGCCGCTGGAGCTTCCGCCCACATCGCAACGCTGGAAGATGCGGCCAGACTCGCCGGGGGTGCAGAGACTGCCGATGCCGTCATCCATACGGCTTTCGACCATGATTTCGCGAATTTCGCCGCCAATTGCGAAAAGGATCGCCGGGTGATCGCGGCGCTCGGTGCCGTATTGGCTGGTTCCGACAGGCCGATGCTCATCACCTCAGGGGTCGGCATGGGTGACCCCGGCAATGGCAAACCCGCCCGGGAGGATGTGTTCGATACGCATCATTTCAATCCGCGCATCGCCTCGGAACTCGCGGGCCAGGAGCAATTGCAGGCGGGCGTCAATCTCGGCGTCGTCCGGCTCCCGCAGGTGCATGACACGGTAAAACAGGGCCTCATCTCGCCCTATATCGAGATGTCGCGCGAAAAAGGCATCGTCGCTTATGTCGAGGATGGCGGCAATCGCTGGTCAGCCGGGCATGTGGACGATGTGGCGAAGCTCTACGTGATGGCGCTCCTTCGGGCGGAGCGGGGTGCTCGCTATAATGCCGTGGCGGAAGAAGGCGTTATGGTGCGCGATATTGCCGGGATAGTTGCCGAGAGGCTTGGGCTGCCGCTCGTTTCCATAGGCAAAGAGGACGCCGCCGGCCATTTCGGCTGGTTTGCCCTGTTCGCCGCCATGGATCTTACGGCCTCCAGCGCGCTCACCCGGGAGAAACTCGGCTGGATACCCACTGGACCGGGCCTGCTCGACGATCTCAGAGCCATGGACTACGCGACGATCGAATAACCGGCAGGCAGGCGTCCGCCTCACGCCTGTCGTCAGGATCAGATGCGGCGAAGATGGCAACACGGCAGCACCGGGAAAACCGATGCTGCTTCCAAACATGGTGGATGTTCAGGTGGCAGGCATCACTTGCCCGACGCCCGTCTGCCAAGGCCCAGCAGGTGGTAAAAGGCAATCGCTCCGATTGTTGCCGTGCCGATGCCATCGAGCGTGAAGCCCGCGACATTGAGCTTGAAGTTGCCGGCGCCCAGCACCAGCGCGATACCCACGGTGATGAGGTTGCGCGGCTCGGAAAAATCGACCCTGTTTTCGACCCAGATCCGCCCGGCGGTCGCCGCGATGAGGCCGAAGACGACGACGGAAAGGCCGCCGATGACCGGCCCCGGTATGGTCTGAATGAGCGCACCGAATTTCGGCGAAAAGCCGAGAATGATGGCCACCAGTGCAGCTACGACGAAGACGAGCGTCGAGAAAATGCGGGTTATCGCCATGACACCCATGTTTTCGGCATAGGTCGTCATGCCGGTGCCACCGAAGGCGCCTGAGAACATCGTCGCAATGCCGTCACCGATAAAGGCGCGACCGAGATAACGATCGAGGTTCTGCCCGGTCATCGCGCCTATCGCCTTGATATGCCCTAGATTTTCCGCCACGAGGATGACGACGACCGGAGCAATCAGCGCAATCGCGGAGCCGGAAAATACCGGCGCGGTGAATGTCGGCAGACCGAACCACGATGCGGCCGCAACGCCTGCAAAATCGACCGGTTTGCCGAGACCGAGGCCGTTCGCCACCACGAGATAAGCGATATAGGCAATCGCGCCGCCGAGAAGAATGGGCAAGCGACGCGCCATGCCGGGCGCATAGACAGCAATCGCGCCGACCGATGTGACAGTCAGGATCGCAATCCAGCGCGACAGCTGGTCGCCGTCGGGATTGCCCGGGCCGGAGCCTGAAGCGCTTGCAATCGCAATGGGTGCGAGAACGAGACCGATTGCCGCTACAATCGCGCCGGTCAGAACCGGCGGCATCAGCTTTTCGATCCAGTCATGGCCGGCGATCATGACGATGACGCCGATCAGCGCATAAAGCACACCGGCGGCGATGATGCCGCCGAGCGCCAGCGCGATATCAGGGCTCGCCGCACCCGCGGCCGCACCCGTTGCCACGAGCACCGGTCCGATGAACGCAAAGGAAGAGCCAAGATAGCTCGGGACACGTCCGCCAACGGCGATGAAGAAGATCAGTGTCGAGATGCCCGAAAACAGGATAGAGACGTTCGGATCAAACCCCATGATCAATGGTGCAAGAACCGTCGATCCGAACATCGCCACGACATGCTGAAGACCGAGCACCGCGGTCTGCCCCGCAGGCAGACGCTCATCGGGCAGGATGCGCCCTTCGGTTTTCAGTCGCCAGCGCGGAAAATAACCACCGGTATCACTCATGTCGCCCCCCAGGAAACAGCCGGCACGCGCTTCCCGGGTTTTCCGGTTTCAGTTCGTCGCCGTGCAAAAGATTTGCTTTTTATGATTTGCGCCCGCCTCCGGAGATCGAATCGGCAGCCGACGCATCTTTTCTCCGTTAGCGCGATCGGCTGCACCTGTCATCGGCAACGGACCGTTTCCCACTGTTACGCATTCCAGCGCGGAACAATCAGCTCCCGCGCCGGTAAAATGACACCAGATCGACGGTATTAGCGCGCTTTTTCAAGCGCCGTCAGAATCTCATAGGCCGCCGAAACCCGCTCCTCATTGGGGTAGTTTTTATTGGCCAGAATGACGATGCCCAATTTCTGCTTTGGTATGAACGCCACATAAGCGCCAAAACCATTGGTGGAGCCGGTCTTGTTGATGAAGACATCCTGGCGCGGCTTCATGGGCGGCGAGATTTCGGAAACCGGAACAGTCTTGAGCAGGGCACCGGAATTCAGCTCTCGCAATGTCTTCAGCGGTGCGGGATGGGCATATTGCTCCCAGACCATGTCCTGCGTCATGGCGCCGACGCTGAAATATCCCGTATGGTTGTTGGTGAGCGCCTGCTGGATTTTTCCGTCCAGCTTTTCCAGTCCCATATTCGCATTGACGAAACGGATCATATCCTCCGCTGTCGATTTGACGCCGTAGGCTTCCGAAGAGAGAACGGCGGGTGTCACGCGGACGGGCTCGCCCGTTCGCTTATAGCCCTGCGCGTAATCGGCCATCTTTGCCTCAGGCACCACGGTAAAGGTGTTCTTCAAGCCCAGAGCGGGAAAGAGCGTATCTTTCATGGCGTCATCGAAGCTTTGGCCCATGGCCTTTGCGGTGATGTATCCGAGCATTCCGATGCTGGGATTGGCATAAGTTCTGTGTGTTCCGGGTTTGTATGAGGGTTGCCAGGCCTTGAGATAGGCCAGCAACTGCTGTTCCGTCTTGACGTTATCCGGCACCTGCAACGGAAAGCCGCCGGCGGTGTGGGTGCCGAGTTGCATCAGCGTGACATCACCGAAGGGCTTGCCCTTCATGGAGGGAAGATAATTTTCCACCTTGCTCGAGAGCGAAAGCCGGCCATTCATTTCGGCATAGGTGCTGAGGGTAACCGTGAAAGTCTTGGAGATGGAGCCGAGTTCGAAAAGCGTCTGCGCCGTCACCGGCTGGCCCGAGCTTTTGGACATGACGCCATAGGTGAAGATGTGGCTTTCGCCATCGACACTGATACCAACGGCAAGGCCCGGAATGCCGTTTTTCTCCATGACCGGTTTGATCGCGGCATCCGTTATCGCTTTCAGCTTCGCATCATCGGCGGCGAGCGCCTGCGTGAGCAGGCCCGTCGAAAGCAAAGTGGCCAGTGCGATATGTCTGCGATTAAGTTTCATCTTTCGCGTTCTCCAAAACCTAGGGTGATTTTCAGCCCGTGGGCCGTTCCCAGCGAAAGACGTTTAACCGGCCTACATTGCACGAACAAATCATGATATCTCGGAGAAGACACAAGAAAATCTAGGTCTTGAATGGTTCGGCAATTTCTTCCACTGAACGGCTTACGGGCTTTTGAGGCATCGGCGCGGCACCTGAGCTTCACCCGCGCGGCCATCGAATTATGTGTGACGCAGGCGGCTGTGAGCCAGCAGGTGAAAGGGCTGGAAAAGCGACTTGGCGTTTCGCTTTTTCAGCGGCTTCCGCGCGGCCTGAAGATTACCGCCGAAGGCGAGGCCCTGCTGCCGACGGTGACAAGTTCCTTCGACCAGATGGCGACGACGCTCGACCGGATCGAGGCCGGTCACGTGCGCGAATTGCTGTTTCTGGGTGTTGTGGGAACCTTTGCCGTGGGCTGGCTGCTGCCCCGGCTGAAGGCGTTTCAGAAGCAGCATCCCTTCATCGATGTCAGGGTTTCCACCAATAATAACCGGGTGGATATGGCGGCTGAAGGGCTGGATTTCGCCATTCGTTTCGGCCAGGGCTCCTGGCATGGCACGGATGCCTTTCGGTTATTCAAGGCGCCTCTCTCCCCGCTCTGCACGCCGAAACTGGCAGAGACACTGAAAACGCCCGCTGATCTGATGGAAGCGACGCTGCTGCGCAGCTACAGGGCCGATGAATGGAGCAACTGGTTTGCCGCGGCCGGCGTGACGCCCGCCGCGCAGGTGAATGCCGGCATTGTTTTCGATACGTCTCTGGGCATGATGGAGGCCGCCCTGCAGGGGCTGGGCGTGGCGCTGGCGCCGCCATCGATGTTTTCGCGGCATCTCGCCTCCGGCGCGATCATCCAGCCTTTTCCGGTTACCATTTCGCTCGGAAGCTATTGGCTGACCCGGCTGCAATCGAAACCGCCGACACCCGCCATGCAGGCCTTTTCCGACTGGATGTTCAATAGCATAGGCGCTGCGGAATAAGGCCTATGCCAGGGCGAGCAGAACGCCGCCGGCCGCGCAGAGGACCACCACGGCCCATGGCGGGGTTTTCCAGATCGTCAACAGGATGAAGCCAGTGAGCGCCACGGTGAAATCCTTCGGGGTGAAGATGGCGCTTGTCCAGACCGGATCATAAAGCGCTGCGCCCAGAATGCCGACGACAGCGGCATTTGCGCCGCGCATGGCAGCCTGCGCCAAAAGGTGCTTGCGGAACCCTTCCCAGAAGGGCAGCGCGCCGACGAGCAGCAACATGCCGGGCAGGAAGATCGCGACAAGGGCGATAGCCGCACCTGCAACGCCGTTGGGCTGTGGCCCTGCCACCGCACCGAGATAGGCGGCGAAGGTGAAGAGCGGGCCGGGCACGGCCTGGGTTGCGCCATATCCGGCGATGAAGGCATCTTCCGTAACCCAGCCCGTGGCGACGACTTCCGATTGCAGCAGCGGGAGCACCACGTGCCCGCCACCGAAAACCAACGCGCCGGCGCGATAAAAGGCATCGAACAAGGAGAGGCCCTGTGACGCCGCGACCGCCGCAAGCAGCGGCAGGAGGCCAAGAAGCAGGGCAAAGGTGGCGAGCGCAATGTATCCCGCACTTTTTGGCACCCGGAAGGCGAGATGGGTGGCCTGCCGCGCGGCATCGGCGCGACAGAAGGCAAGCCCGGCGAGCGCGCCGACGGCAAGCGCCAGGATCTGCCCGAAGGCGCCGGCGACAAACACGACGCAGACGATGCCGGCAAGCGCGATGCTGGCCCGCTCACGATCCGGCGCAAGACTTTTTGCCATGCCCCAGACCGCCTGCGCCACGACGGCGACGGCGACGATTTTCAGCCCATGCAGGAGGCCGGTGCCGACTGGTCCTTCGATGGAGGCGGCGACCATGGCGAAGAAAAAGAGGAGAATGGCGGATGGCAGGGTAAAAGCCGTCCAGGCCGCCAGCGCACCGAGCGGGCCTGCCCGCAGCAGCCCGAGCGCAAACCCCACCTGGCTGGAGGCCGGGCCGGGAAGAAACTGGCACAGCGCCACAAGATCGGCATAACCGGCCTCGTCGATCCATTTGCGCCGCACGACCAGTTCATCGCGAAAATAACCAAGATGGGCAATGGGGCCGCCGAAGGAGGTGACGCCGAGCTTCAGGAAAGCTGCGAAAACCTCGTTGGTCGTGCCGTGTCTCTGGCCGTGCACTTCGGCCTCCATGTTTCGCGTTGACGATTTCACCAAAGAACTCCCTGCGTGCAACGGCTAGTCATCAACACATATCAGCCTCAAGACGGTTTCGGTATCAGATACCATTATGACAGGCATATGAAGGGACTGACGGCGTTGACGCCGGAACGTTGCGATAACGTTCCGGCGTCGTTTGGCGATTATCCGGCGAAGGGCCTATCGCTCGGAGGGCAACAATGCGGTGAAGTGCGAAATCCAGCCATTTTCATCGGTGCCGCCGGAAAAGCCCGTCGCATCCCAGATGATGTGATGCCGGTTGCTGCCGTTGTAGATGGTCACCGCGGCGGCGATGGGGGTTGGGGATCGCCATGAGAAGTTTTGGTTGGCGCCCGGCGCGAGGTGGCTGAGGGATTCAAGCTGGACATCGTCGAGGAACAGGACAGTGCTCATCTGGGTCTCATAGAGATATTCCCACCGCGCCTGCGCCAGCCCATTCGCGGCGGCAACGAGAAGGCTGCTCTGCCCCATGGGATCGGCCAGGGCCGCAAGACGCCAAGCGGCGAAGATACTGGCGATATCCCCGCCGCTGAGCCCGAGACTTGAGAGGAACTCGATGGTTTGGTCATTGCCGAAAGCATTATAGCCTGCTTCACCGAAGGGCCGGATATGCTTGACGACGAAATTGCCAAGAAGTGGCATGTGTATCTCCTTTTGGACATGGACCACCTGTTCCCGGACGTTGGCGTGCAGGATAGCATGGTGGGATCTGTGGTTGATTGGGCGCCGGATAAATCCGGCAATCAATGGAAATGCGGCCGGTGTTCGGCCTAGCGGCTTAGCCGAAGGTGATGGCGACGCGGGCCGGCATGGCCAAAAACGCCTGCAGGCCGAGCCGCGTTCTGGCACCGCCCTGCCCGGCTGGCCATGGATCGAGGATATGAAGTTCCAGATCCTTGCCATTCACGGTGTAGCCATAGACGAGGTAATAGTGGTACTCCGTGCCGATCACGAAGACGCGGTTGTTATCGATCTCGTGTCTGACGATATCGGCCGTCAGACCATTGACGAAGTGGCCGCCGGTCGTTTCGTGATCGAAGGCGTTCCACTGGCTGGAAACCAGCTGGACGATATTGCTGTTCTGGTTGGCGCCGGCCTGTTCATTGATGCCGCCGGTTTGATCCAGAACCTCCGCCAGTTCCCAGCGCTCGCGAACCTCGGGATCGACGGTGGCGAGTGCTGCGGTGTTGCGCCTTGCAATGACGTATTGCGTCGCCGCGGGAAGTCCATAATAGGCCCGCACCATCTGTTCGACGGCGGCAAAGCACCAGGCGGGGGTTAGCTGGGGCACCAGCGCGGGAGGGTTGTTGACTGTTGGCATGGTCTTCTCCTTGTTGAAAATGACGGGGTACGGGTTACAGCCGGATGCCCGTCGTTGATTACATCTACCGGGTGTTGAGGTCTGGGTGGTGTTGGCCGTCCTGCCGGCATCTGCGCCGGCAGGACATTGCCCATGATCCCATGCCCGAGGGGACGTGTTCGGCCGGGATCATGGAGACGCTTCCTGTCGGGCCGGGACAGGAGCGGCAGGCTCTTAAGGGATCAGGCAGTTTTGCTGAGGTCCTGACGATAGGCCTGCAACGACGCGATTTTTGCGTCCGCGGCAGCCTCACGTTCGGCGACGATGGCCGAGAGCTTCTCCGCGACACCCGCCAGATAGGCCGGCAGATTGGCACTGTCGATATATCCACCCTGCAACTTGTTGAGCTTCGACCATCCTTCGGCAAAGCTGCGGTTGAAGCGGTCGGAGACGATCACCACCGCGTGCCACTGGGCGGTTTGCCTGACGAAGAACTCGTCGACGGAGCGGATGAGCTGCGCAAAGCGGTTCTTTCGCAGCGTCTCCTGCCCGGCGACATTTTCGATGCCGGTGATCTGACGCTGTGCATCATCTGCAACCGCCTGCATGAAATCGGCGAAGCCTTTGAAAAAGAAGGCGATTTCTTCAACGATTTCCTTCATGCGTTTCAGCGCGGAAATGCTGACGTTGAGCGATTGCACCGCAAGCTTGATCTTGTCATCCTCGGCCTGCTTTCCCTTCAGCAGGGCATTGATCCTGATGAGCTCGGCCGCCTGGGTACGGCGTTCCTTCTCATAGGCCTCCGCCTTGTCGATCATCTGCATCTGGATTTCGCGCAGGCTGGCGGCCTGTTGCTGCTGCTCTTCGGAGAGCTTGCCCAGCCCCTTGTCCAAAGCATCGAGCGAAGCCTGCAGGCTGGAAATAACCGTTTGCTGAGCGGCGATCTTTTCTTCCTGCGCCTTGAGTTCCGCGGCACGTGCAGCCAGACGTTTGTCGAGTTCGGCAAGCTCGATGGCCTTGCTCGATTTGGGGTCCGCGCTCTCCGCGTCCTGCGCAAGCTTCGCCTTGGCGTCCTCGAGCGACTTGACATCCCCCTTCAGAGCGTCGCGTTTTTCCTCGCTCTTGCGAAGCTCGGCTTTCTTTTCGGAAAGCTCGCTCTGCTTGGCGGCCGCATCGGCCTTGCTTCCGCCGCCTGACGGGGTGCGGGAGCCGCCGCCCTGCCCCTGCCCGTCTGCATCCTGCCCGCCCTTGGACTGTCCCGAAAGCGCGCCGCCAACCGACGAGGCCAGCATGGAGGCAGGACCGCCCGCCACCATGGCGATGGCGGGAATTGCGCTTGAAATCATCTGCGCGCCGACGCGGACGATCGACATGACAAAAGCACGCTGCTCGGCCGTATTGGCCCGCTGCTCATATTCCCGGGCCTTCTTTTCGAATGCCGCAACCTGTTCCTTGAGATCGTTGACAAGCGATTCAAGCTGTTCCCGCCGTGCGTCCGCCTCGCGGATTTCGCGTTCCATCACGGCTTTATCGGCGAGGCGTTTGCTCAACGCCGTTTCGCTCATATCCGTGGTTTGCGCCGTGTCCCTGATGATGGCGTCATAGGTTGCAGCAAGGGCAAGAAGCTCGTCTCGAACGCTGAGCGCCCTATCCCGGATATTCGTTGCGAGCTTTATCAGATCGTTGGAGACAAATGCCTTGATTTCGGCCTGATCGTTTTCTTCCCTGACATCGAGCCAGTCCGGGAAAAGATCCGCGATGGACAGGCCGATGCGGGTAGCCGCCTCCATCGCGTTCTTCATGACTATTTCGCTTTTCTGCTGCGACGTGATCAGCCTGTTCATGATAGCGCTGATGCGGACGCGAATATCGCCGTTTTCCTGCGGCGTGGTGTTATAGGCGATGTAAAGCAGATCGATCGCATTGTCGGTGTCGCGCTTGGCGCGCTCGACATCATAGGTCCCCTGGATCTTATCGACATAAGACCGGACAAGCGCCGTATCCGACTTGGGAAGGCTGAAATTCGGTTGCGAAACGATAGCATCGACGCCGGCGTCGATTGCGCTGTTGATCTGGGCGGTCCGGCTTTCGAAAGTCACGACATTGTTCATTTTCATGCTCCTGTTGATGGGTGGTTACGGAGAGTCATTTTTTTTTGGGGAGTGATCGTTCACGATCCGCATTGTTTCTTCGCGTCGTCCGGCAGTCCGGCCTCGGTGGAGGAAATGAACTGCGGCACGTCTTTGGTCAGGCCGTCGATCTCGGCGGACAGCCGCGTAACCTGACGTATTTTCGCGTCGTCAGGATTGACCTCGCTCGCTTCCTTCAGTGCGTTGGTGAAGTTGCCGACCTGAATGTTGAAGTCCTGAACCTTGACGTTGATGGTGGAGATCGCCGCTTTGAGCCTGGTGATCTGCTCCTCCAGAGTTTTCACCGCCTTCTGGTTTTCCGCGTGGCTCTGCTGTGCCGCCGCAAGCTGGCGGCGATTGTTTTCGAGCTGGTTGCGAACGCCTTCAAGAGCCGCCCGGGCATTGTCCAGCCGTGGCTGCGCGGTCCGGTATTCCCGCTCCGCATCATTCATCCAGCCCAGCGCCTTCACCGCGGCGTCACCGGCCTGGCAAATTCCCGGCAGGAAGAAGAGGACGCCGCTGCATATTTTTACTCGCTTGGCCTGCTCGTCCCTTTCCTTCCGGGCTTTTTCGAAGGTGGCCTGGCGCGCCTTGACGTTCTCGTTTTCGGACTGAACCAGCTCCTCATAGCCCTTCACGCTGGTTTCGGACTGCACCACCTGCCGCTCCAGCTCGATCTGCAGGTACATGGCCTCCCCCAGCGCCTTCTCGCGGTCGGCGCTGAGCTGCTGTTGCGCCGTCAGATGGTCCATCAGGCACACGGATCGGCGGCCGAGCAGTTCGCGGCTCGCTTCCGCCTGTTCCAGTTTCGACTTGAAAGCCGCCGTCTGCTCGGCGGTGAGGGTGGCCGCGTTCGCAATGGCCGGCTGGCCCATGGACGGGATATCGAATTCCATTGCGAAGGCCGCAAGGCCGGCAAAAACAACGTGTTTAAGTTGCATCATTTCAACCTCCTCTGGAGAATTGGGGATGAATAAAAGGCATGACGGGCTCCATGCGCCGCCCGGCATCGTTGCCGACCGTGCCGGAGTCCTGGCAGTAACATTCGGATATCAGGCACTTTCGGACGCATCGTCTGCAACGTCGTCAAGACCTAAAAAGCAACCATCAAAGATTGCATTCCGGGTAAATGAACGAAAGATTCCACATCCGACGCTTCATTAAATTATGCAATAAAAACAGCATATAACGCTATTGTCAGCGTTACTCCCGCAAACCGTTTCAAAAGGGAACACATTTTTACGCGCCCCTTAACATTCAATTTATGAGAGTATTTTTTAATACCGCTCAACGGGGCCTCGGGGGAGTGCAACAAAATGCACGCATCTTACGGAGGGGAACCTTCCGGCTGTCACGACTGCCCTGCACGGCCGTCACCAGCGAACAGAACTCACGTTTTCGAATTCGCCATAAAGTAGCGATGCGCAAAAAACCACGGGAGAAAGGTATCCGGAAAAGCAGGCGCCCCAGCTTCAAAGACGCACCCGAGGAGGGACTTCGCCCGGCCTCGGCCGGACATGCTTCGAGAGAGGCTGGACCTACTTGCGAACCGAATCCTGAACGACGATGCCTTTGGTGATGCCGTCGCCTATCTTTGCACCCACCTATCGAACGCCTTCAAACAGGAGCAGCGCCTCGTCCGTGCACTCGGAGACTTCGGCGCATTCGCCACCGTCATGTGCGCCGTGGGCATCGCATCGGTCCATGGCGGGCAATTTACGCTGGCGGCGGTTCAGGCCGTCGTCGTTCCACCCGGCTGGGCATCCAGCCGCAGGACACGCGCCTTGATCGACTGGCTGGAACTGGAAAATACCGCGCAGCGTCACCCGCCCGGCGGCGACAACCGTGAGCGGCCATGGTCGCTAAATGGCTGGATTATTTCGGCAATCGAGACGCTTGCCAGCACCTATTGCGTCGCGGCCTCGCCATGGCAAACCCTCCCGGCAACGGAGACGCCTGCGGAGGAAGCCATCGGAACGGGCGCGCTGATCGACGGTGTGAGCTGGTTTCTGCGGCACGCGCAGGATTTGCCTTGTCTCTCAGAGGAAATGCGGATGTTCCTTGGGCATGCGCCTGGTTTCCTGATCCTGTTGGACCTGCTGTCCGCCGCGAAGACAGACGCGTGCGATGCGACGGGTTGCGTGTTCTCCCGCAAGGCGACGGCGCGCGCCTATGGGGTCAGTCGCGCTCATGTAACGGCCATACTCGCCAGGGCCGAGCGTTTGAACATCTTGCAAAGAAACGGACCCAGAATAGTTCTGAGCGATCTCGCATTGCAGAACGTCCAGCGCGATCTGGCCTATCAGCTCGCCTTCGTCGTTTTATGGGCGGAAGCGGTGAGACCGTCTCCGCCGTCTGCCGATGCCCCGGAGAGCCTGTCCGGCCGGAATGGCTCCAGCAATCCGCTATAGGGCTTGGCAAGCGGCGTGGCATAGGCGCCGCGCTTGGCGGTGGACAACCCCATGGACACCAGCGATTCCGCCTGCTTGACGGCCGCCGCGACGCCATCGACAACCGGCACGCCGAATTCATGGCGCAGTTCGGCGGCAAGATCCGCCATGCCGGCGCAACCGAGCACGATCGCCTCCGCCCTGTCCTCTTTCAGGGCCAGTGAGATTTCCGCGCGCAGCCTTTCACGAGCGTTCGAGGCGGGATCTTCCAGCGACAGCACCGGAATATCGGCGGCGCGCACATTGCAGCGGGCGGACATGCCATAACGATGGACGAGATGTTCCAGCGGCAGCCGCGAGCGTTCCATCGTCGTGACGATGGTGAATTTCTGGGCGATGAAGGCGGTGGCGGAGACCGCAGCCTCGCAGATGCCGATAACGGGAATATCGGCGAGAGTCCGGGCGGCATCGAGCCCGGTATCGTCGAAACAGGCGATGATCGCCGCGTCGGCTCCAAGCGCCGGCGCCTTTGCCAGCTCCAGCAGCAGGCCGGGAACGGCGAAAACCTCGTCGTAATAACCTTCGATGGAGACGGGGCCCATGGACGAGGTAACGGCCATTATGTCCGTATCGCGGCCGGCTATCCGCGTCGCGGCGTCGGCGATGGTCGCGGTCATGGATTGCGTGGTGTTGGGATTGATGACGAGAATGCGCATTTTACGTTTCTTTATCCGCGTGAATGGCGGCGATTGAGCGTGACGATCAGGCCGAGCGTGGCCGCGATCACCAGGAAGGAAAACAGGGTTGTAACAGCACCGAGCACATAAAGCACCGGCGTCGTGACATTGGTGGTCATGCCGTAGATTTCCAGCGGCAGCGTGTTGTAGGTGCCTGACGTCATCAATGTGCGGGCGAACTCGTCATAAGAAAGCGTGAAGCCGAAGAGGCCGACGCCGATCAGGCTCGGCGCGATCATCGGCAAGACCACATGGGCGAAGGTCTGCCAGGAGGATGCACCGAGATCGCGGGCCGCTTCCTCATAGGACGGCGAAAAGCGGTTGAAGACGGCCAGCATGATGAGCACGCCGAAAGGCAGCGTCCAGGTGAGATGCGCGCCGAAGGCGGATGTATACCATGACGGCTCCAGCCCGAGCTGCTGGAACAGAACGCCGATGCCGAGCGAAATGATGATCGACGGCACCACGAGGCTTGCGACCGACAGATAGAACAACGGCGTCGCCCCGATGAATTTGCGCCGGAAGGCAAGGCCCGCCAGCAGCGAGACCAGCACGGTAACAGCCATGACCATCAGCCCGAGACCGAGGGAACGGCGGAAGGAGCCGCCGAAATCGCCGACGGCCTGCTGTTCGAAGAGATTACCGAACCAGTGCAGCGAAACGCCGTTCAGCGGGAAAGTCAGCCCGCCATTGGGCCCCTGAAAGGCGAGGATGAGGATGGCCGACAGCGGACCGTAGAGGAACAGCACGAAGAGGGCGAAAAAGAAGGCGAGGACATAGAATTCGCGGCCGCGTTTTTCCTGATGCATGGGATCAAAGCTCCTTGCGGATATCGACGATGCGCAGGATGCCCGCGACCATCAGAAGAACGAGGATGAGCAGGATGACGGCGTTCGCAGCGGCGGCCGGATATTGCAGCAGCGACATCTGGTTCTTCATCATCAGCGCCACCGAGGCGCTCTGACCGCCGGACATCACCTGAACGGTGGAGAAATCGGCCATGACCAGCGTGACGACGAAGATGCTGCCGATGGCCATGCCGGGCTTGGCAAGCGGAATGATGACGTTGGTGAGCGTCTGCCAGCCCGTCGCGCCGGCGTCACGCGCCGCCTCGATCAGCGATTTATCGATACGCATCAGCGTGTTGAAGATCGGCGTGACCATGAACAGCGTATAAAGATGCACCATGGCCAGCACCACGGCGAAATCCGAATAAAGCAGCCATTCGATCGGTTCGGGAATGATGCCGGTACCGACCAGGGCGCTGTTGACGAGGCCGTTTCGCCCAAGCACCGGAATCCAGGAAATCATGCGGATGATGTTCGACGTCAGGAAGGGCACGGTGCAGACGAGAAACAGCACCATCTGCATGGTGGTGGTGCGGATGTGGAAGGCAAGAAAATAGGCGAGCCAGAAACCACAGAACAGCGTGATCGCCCAGACCATGACAGCATATTTCAGGGTGTTGAGATAGGTCTGCCAGGTGACCCACGAGCCGAGCGTTTCCAGATAGTTGAACGTCACGAAATCCGGATACATCTGGGCGAAATCGTAATCCCAGAAGCTGACGACGGCGATCATGAGGATCGGCAGAGCCAGGAAAAAGCCGAGGATCAGGAAAAGCGGGGCAGCTTGGACATAGGAGACGAGCTTTTGCGGCAGCGCGAAACTGCGGGGCGGCGTGTCCTTTTTGTCGCTGACGCCGATGAGTCTGACCGTCACCATGGGTGTGCCTTTCGCTGGATTTGCAGAAGTACCGGCAGCTTTCGCACCAGGCACTGTGTCAGGCAAAGCTCTCTTCAAACGCGACGTCATCCTCGGGCTTGTCCCGAGGACCCAACCACGTTTGATGTGGTGGGTCGTTAGATCCTCGGGACAAGCCCGAGGATGACGGAGAGTTTAGAGGCTCTGTTGCCGTCAAGACCGGCAGCCAACGCCACCGATCTTAACCGTTTCGGGTACTAAGCCGCGATGAATTCGTTCCAGCGGCGAACCATGTAGCGGTCTTCATCCATAACGGAGTTCCAGCACGCGACCTTGCCCATGCGCTCCTCGAAGGAGCCGCCATCGCGCACCGCGCCGGCCTTTTCCATGACCTTGCCGTCGGGCGCGATGATATCGCCCTGCGCCGGCTTGCCTTCGACCCAGTAGCCCCACTCGTCGGCGCTCATGTGTTCCTTGGCCGTTTCCATGGCGGCGGAATAATAGCCCTGACGGTTGAGGTAAGCGCCGACCCAGCCGGAAGTGTACCAGTTGATATATTCATAGGCCGCATCGAGTTTCGCGCCCGAAAGATGCTTCGCAAGGCCAAGACCGCCGCCCCAGGAACGATAGCCTTCCTTCAGCGGCTGGTATTTGCAGGCGATGCCCTTGGAACGGACCGCCGCAACGGCGGGCGACCACATGGACTGGATGATGACTTCGCCCGAGGCCATGAGGTTGACGCTTTCGTCGAAGCTCTTCCAGAAGGCGCGGAACTGGCCGTCCTTCTTGGCCTTGATGAGGAAGTCGATGGTCTTGTCGATCTCCTCCTTGGTCATGTTGCCCTTGTCGGCATATTTGATGTTGCCCATGGCTTCCATGATCATCGCCGCATCCATGATGCCGATGGAGGGGATGTTGAGAATGGAGGTCTTGCCCTTGAACTTCGGGTCCATGATATCGGCCCAGCTGGAGATATCGCGGCCGACGAGATCGGGGCGAATGCCGAGCGTATCGGCATTGTAGATGGTCGGAACCATGGTGAAATAATCGGTCTCGCCCTTGGCGAACTTCTTGTCGCCGGGCTTTTCGACGAAACCGACGGTGTGCGGGGCCGTGCCCTGCGCCACGACGCTGTCCGGCTTCAGCTTGCCGTTCTTGAACAGCGGCACGATCTTGTCGTAATATTTCAGCTTCTTGATTTCCATCGGCTGGATGACGCCGGCCGGATAGACCTTCTTCAGGATCCAGTATTCGATATCGGCGATATCGTAGGAATTCGGCTGGGTGACGGCGCGCTGGGCGGCGGCATCCGAATCCGTCGCCGTCATTTCAAGCGTGATGCCGAGATCGGCCTTGCACTTTTCGGCAATGGCGTTGAGGTTCGACACGCCGGTGCCGAACTGGCGGATGGTGATCGGGTTCTGCGCCCAGATGGTCGGGAAGCCGGTGATCAGGCCGGAGCCGATTGCCGCGCCCGTGGCGGCAGCGCCCGCCTTCAGGAGGCCGCGGCGGGACAGGCCCTTTTTGCTGTTGCTGGTATCGGTCATTTCAAAGTTCTCCTCTGGTTATTTTTGGGGTCACTTCTCTACCCGGCCGAGCACAATGGCATCGGCCGCATTCCATGAAAGCGGTATGGCGTCGCCGGTCCTGACCGGGTTTTCGAAGAAGGCGGCATCGCTGAGGATGACGTTGAAATCCTCGATGCCCGCGCCGGTTACGACGATCTTCACGCTTGCGCCGCGATATTCGACATTCGAGACGATGCCGGTGAAACCGAGGCCCGGCTGCTGCGCCTCACCGACGCGGACGCGGTCGGTGCGCACGGCGATATCGACCGCGCCGTCATCCGGGGCGACGCCGCTCGCCGTAAAAGTGCCGCCGCCCGCCACTTCAAGCGTAACGAGATCATCCGTTTTTTCCCGGTAACGCCCGGAAATGACATTGTGGTCGCCCATGAAGCGGGCAACGAAGGCAGTGGCGGGACGCTCGAACACCTCGCGCGGGGTGGCCGCCTGTTCGATGCGGCCGTCATTCATGACGACGATGATATCGGCCAGCGCCATGGCCTCTTCCTGGCTGTGGGTGACGTGAACGAAGGTGATGCCGAGCGAGGTCTGAAGCTTCTTCAGCTCGGCGCGCATGCGGATCTTGAGAAACGGATCGAGCGCCGAAAGCGGCTCGTCCAGCAGCAGCGCCTCGGGATCGGTAATCAGCGCACGCGCCAGCGCCACGCGCTGTTGCTGGCCGCCGGAAAGCTGGGCCGGCCGGCGGCTGGCATAGGGTTCGAGCTGCATCAGCCGCAGCATTTCGAGCGCCTTCGCCCGGCGGGTTTCCTTGTCCACGCCCTTCATCTTGAGGCTGAAGGCGACATTGTCGACGAGATCGAGATGCGGAAACAGCGCATAGGACTGGAACATCATCGCCGTGCCGCGCCGGGCGGGCGGCAGATCGGTGACGACTGTATTGCCGAGCCGGACATCGCCGCTGGAGATGCTTTCGTGGCCGGCAATCATCCGCAATGTCGAGGTCTTGCCGCAGCCCGACGGGCCAAGCAGGCAGCAATAGCTCCCGGCGGGAATCTTGAGGCTTATCGCATGCACGGCGGTGGTGTTGCCGTAAATCTTGGATACGGACGCGATGTCGATTGCTGCGGCTTTGCTCATAAACACTCTCCTGCGACGTCTTTGTCATGCAGGAGGCGTGCCAATCGGCTTAGCCATTGATGTAAAATGATATTTTTTTGCGCTTCGGAGACCCGTGCGCGGACCTGCCCAATTTTACAGCGATTGTTTTCGATTCATTGCAGAAATTGTATGCAATCTGAAAGCCCAAAATGCCCCGCGCTTCACCCGGCCCTGAACCGGTCGAAAGCGGTGAGATATTTGACCGTCGGATCGGCGTCCCAGCGGTAGATTTCGGTCCGCAGGAAATGCAGCTCCTCTTCGAGCTTTTCCTCCGGCAGCTCCACCCACCAGGATTTCGGCCGGCCATCGGAGCCGTCCGACCAGCGATAGCCGCGCTTTTTCAGATGATCCTTCATGTCGAACGGGCTGTTTTCCGCGTAGAGGCGCACCCTTGAACGCCGGCTCGCCTCATCAAGTTCGGCAAAGGGCGTGCTGCTCTGGCCGGGGCGCGTCTGCTCCAGCACTTCCAGCAGCGCGAAACAATCATCCACCGCGCGATGGCCATCGTGGAAATAGCCGGATTGGCCGATCAGATAACCGAGCTTGTTGCCCTCGAAACCACGCGTGCGCCAGTCTATTTCCGAAACGGAGCAGGCCCATGCCTTATCGCGGAAGATCGGCGAGAAGGCCTCGCAAAAGGGACGGTCGAAACCGGCATTGTGGGCGATGATCAGATCGGCATGGGCAACGAGGGAGGTCAGCCGGTCCATGTCTATCGACTGTCCCGCGACCATCTCATCGGTGATCCCGGTCAGGCGGGTGATTTCTTCGGGAATGGCGATACCTGGCTGCCGCAACCCGCCATAAATGCCGGTGACATCGCCGATTGTGCCGTTATCGTCGAATGTGAAGGTGATGACGCCGATTTCGATGATCTCATCGGTGCGATGGTCGAGACCCGTCGTTTCCGTATCGAGGATCACACCCTGACGGGCAAATTCCGGCCTTGGCCGATCGACGACCGCGCGCGGCTGCAGCCGGCGCAGGACACGATAATTACCGGTGGATTGAAGATATGCGGCAAGGGCCTCATCGTCCGTACCGGTCTTTTGGGCCGTTTCGCGACCACCGGCTTTTCGCCCTCTTTCAGCCTGCGGAAGCCGCGCTGCCGCGGGTGCGAAAAAATCCAACTGGGAGGTCATTATGCGCCTGTCCGCCTTGCCCGGAAATCAAGATTGAGTATTCCAGCATATGCGCACAGGCTCACGGTAACAACAGCGGTCGCTCTCATCCACAGAAACGGCATATCTCACGGGGTACAGTTAAGGGTTGCGGCTTCAATTTACGATGGTAAAAAAAGCGCACCGTTCCCGTGTTTCAGGAGAGAAGAAGAATGCCGCTTCCATCGCCTTCCAACCCGAAAACGCTCGCTGACCAGAGCCGGCTAAAACTGTTTCCGCTGCAAAGCGGGCCGCATTTCGCCAATGCAGGCCTTACCAACGGGGCAAGCGGCATTGTCTTTACGGGCTATACGCGCGATGCGAGCCCCGACAATGAAGCCTTCTCCTGCTGCGGCAGTTACACCCTGCGCAATTCCGTCCACGCCGCGATTGCCGGCACGACAAGCGACAATTGCACGGTCTTTGCCCTGAAGAGCATCATCAACCAGCGCCCGTGCCTGGCGGTCGGGAAGTTCGACCCGGATGGCAAGCCGCTGGCATTGTCGAAGTCGGAATTCGAAGAGGTCACCAAACCCCTGTTCCAGTTTGCGGACAAGGTATCGCCGATTCTCGGCAGCGAGCCGGCGCCGGGCATCCAGATCCGCAGCGGCGACGCCTCCTATAATTATCAGGTGGACGCACGCAGCGGCCGCTTCCGCTTCACCTATAAGGATGCCATGAACGGCGGTCGTTTCGGACCTTCGACCGATGGCAATTTTTCCCTGGAACATGACGGCCATCGCCTCGCCAGAATAAGCGCCGGCGGCAGCTATAGCACCTCGGACAATTCGATTGCCGCCTCGGCCTATCGCGACCTCGAATCCCGCGGTTTCGAAACGACGGTGCGCAGCGGCCAGGCTTCCGCCATGTTCGGAAGAACCTACACGGAAAACGCCATTACCCGCAAAATCGGCGTCGGTTACGGCGACACCTCGTTCCGGCGCGAAGATACGCCGGGAGGAACGATCAAGGAAACCCTTGGGCACAAGATGGATAAGGTCACGCTTGAAGTCTCCCGCACGCGTGACCGGGCGAAGGGCACCGAATATATGCTGACCATCAAAATGGAGCTTTGAGGCTCCGGCAACCGGATCGAGCGCGACAGCAGTTCGTCAGGAAGCCTGCCTGTCGAGAAGGTTTTCGCAATTGGCCGGATTGCCGATGATCTCGCTCGTCCTGATGATGGAGCCGGCATCCGCGGTTATCTTGATGATGCAGTCGCGGCGATGTTCCTTGATCTTCATGCCCTCGGTTTCCGAGACCTGCGCCTGCCCGTCGACGGTTTTGACTTCGCGCCTGTTGCTGAGGCCGGCATAGGTCTCCCTATCGACTTTCAGCCAGTAGGATTCGGTTTCGCCGTTTTCGATGATGACCTTGTTCGGGCGGCCGAGTCGGGCGATTGCGGCCTCGCGCGGTTGCCCGACGAAACCGGCGACAGTGCGGGAAATCTCCGTCTCGCCGGCGCTGGTGCACGCCGCAACGACGACCAGCACGGCCGCCAGACATCCTCTTTCAAGCCATCTCATTTCCAGATCATTCCCTACAAAACGCCACCGGCCCCGGCTCTCGGCCGGCGTCCGGGGCAAATCTAGGCACGATCATTTTGCACGGAAAGATGGAACGGCCGCAAAGCCGATCAACTTGTTATGATCAGCCCTGTCGCGAAAGGACGATTTACCGGTTCGGCGCGCGCCGTTTTTACCTGTTGCGGAACACGGTGCAAGGAACGCCCGCCCGCCGGATATCGCCACAAAGCGCATTGGCTTCGGCTCTGGTTTCCCGGCCGATGCGGGCGGCATAACGCGGCCGCGAACCGAAATTTCCGCCCCGCTGCCGCACGATCAAAGCCCGCTCGGCATTCAGCGGGTCCGAAAGCTGCAGGATCGCCCGGGTGAAAAGCCGGTTGGCCACGGCCGGATTATAATGCGCCGCAAGCTGCACGCCCCATGGCGCCCAGTCGGCCGATGCAATGAGAACGGGCTCGTTCATGGTGCGGGTGTCGGCGAGACGTACGCAGGCATCGAGGAAGGAACGGTTGTCATCCAGCGCCGGCGCCGCCTTTTCTGGCGGATTGTCCTTCCATGTCTCCACCGGATAACCGGTGATCGCAAACACATAATCGCGGGTTTCGGTGGGCAGGCGGCCGTTGGCGATGAAGTTTCGCAAGCCCGCCTCCCCCGCATTGTAAGCTGCGGCGGCAAGGCCGAAATTGCCGAACTGCACATTCAATTCGGAGAGATAACGGGAAGACGCCTCAAGCGCGGCGATGATGTTGAAACTATCTTCGAGACCGCGCAACCGGGCCGTTCCCGGCATGAACTGGGCGATGCCCTCCGCCCCCTTTGGACTGACCGCATTGGGCCGGAACAGGCTTTCCCGCCAGATCAGCCGGGCGAAATAATCCGGCGGAACGGCATGGCGGGCGGCGAGCACCTCAATGGCATGGCAAAGATCGTTATTGTAACTGCCTGCATTGATGCACAGGTCCGGCGCGACATCATGGCTATACGCGCAGTCGGCTTTTTCCCCGGCGGGCTCTTCGGCTTGCGCCGCGCCGAAGGCTGCGGTCAGCAGACACAGGGCAAGAGCCATGCGGCTTGTCGATATCCCTGCCAAGCGAAAGTCCCCGAAAATTCCAGACGCGATGTGCCGATTGTCGGCCAATTCGGAAGATATGCCCAGCTTTCCGGCTTGTCATCACGTATCGAACATCGAATGGACTGGCGTGATCGTATGGGGCGCGGACGGCGGGCAGCCCCTTTCAAGTCAATAATGGAGGGTCAACTTTCTCTCGACGTCATCCTCGGCCCTGTGCCGAGGATCTTATCACGTCGAATAAAATCAATACGTTGCAGATCCTCGGGACAAGCCCGAGGATGACGTTGGCGTGATTGGCTCGGCTTGTTGAGGCCTCACCCTAAAAGTCCTGCCACTCCTCATGCTTGACGGCAACCGCAGCGGAACCACGCGCCGCAAGCGGGCGGGGTGCGCTGCGATGCGAGTTCACCGGCGCGGATTGCTGCTCGAAGCCGCTGCGCGCCGAGGCGGAGGATCGGGCCATGTCCTCGAACCGGAATTGCCCGAGAAGTTCGAACAGGGCCGCCGCTTCCCGCGCAAGGCTGTGGCTTGCGGCGGTCTGTTCCTCGACCATGGCGGCGTTCTGCTGGGTGCCCTGATCGACGGTGTTGACCGCCTGATTGATTTCCGCAAGCGCCGTGGACTGTTCGCGCGCGGCATCGACAATCGCCACGACATTGGTGTTGATATCCCGCACCTGCTCGGCGATTTCCTGCAGGGCCGAACCCGCCCTGGTGACGAGGCCGACGCCGTTTTCCACCTGCGCGCCGGAGGCATTGATCAGGCTCTTGATTTCCTTGGCGGCCGTTGCGGAGCGCTGCGCGAGTTCGCGAACCTCCTGCGCAACCACGGCAAAACCCTTGCCCGCCTCACCCGCGCGGGCGGCTTCCACGCCTGCATTCAATGCCAGAAGATTGGTCTGGAAGGCGATTTCGTCGATCACGCCGATAATGTTGGAAATCTCGCGCGATGATTTTTCGATCTGGTCCATGGCGCCAATCGCATCGCGCACCACCTGGCCCGAATGTTCCGCATGGTCACGGGCACGGGCGACGATCTTGCCGGCCTCTTCGGCGCGGCGGCTCGAATCGTTGACGGCGGTGGTGATTTCTTCGAGCGCGGCTGCCGTTTCCTCGATGGAGGCGGCCTGCTGCTCCGTGCGTCTGGCGAGATCGTCGGCAGCGGACCTGATCTCGTTGGAACCGGACGAAATGGCGCCGGCATTTTCAGACACCAGCGTCATGGCCCTTTTGAGCTTTTCCGAAGCCGCGTTGAAATCCGTGCGCAATCTTTCAAGCGAGGGGATGAAGGGTTTGTCGATGCTCTGGGCAAGATCGCCCTCGGCCAGATCGGTGAGACATTGCGCCAGCTTTTCGACGTTTTCGACGCGGCCGGTCACGTCGGTCGCGAATTTGACGACCTTGAACACCTTGCCGTTGAGATCGAAGATCGGGTTATAGGACGCCTGAATGAAGACCTTGCGGCCGCCCTTGCCAAGCCGCATGAACTCATCCGCCACGAGATCGCCGCCGGCCAGCCTTTCCCAGAACTGCTTATATTGCGACGACTGCGTATAGACCGGTTCGCAGAACATGGAATGATGCCTGCCCTGCACTTCCGCCAGCGAATAACCGAGCGCGGCCAGAAAATTCTCGTTTGCGGTCAAAACCTCGCCGTTCGGGGAGAATTCGATGATGGCCTGCGCCCGTGACAGGGCGTCGATCTTGCCCGCATCTTCCGCCGCCTTCAGCTTGCGGTCGGTAATATCGGTGGCGATCTTGACCACCTTCACCGGCTTGCCGCGACGAAACACCGGATTGTAGGACGCCTCGATCCAGACTTCCCGGCCGCCCTTGCCGATGCGCTTATATTGCCGCTGATCGAACTGGCCGGCCGAGAGCTTGGACCAGAAGGCCTTGTAATCCTGCGAGGACACGACCGCCGGCTCCACGAACATGCTGTGGTGCCTGCCGACGATTTCCGATAGCTCATAACCGAGCGCCCGACAGAAATTTTCGTTGGCGTTGAGAATTTTTCCCGAAAGGTCGAATTCAATGATGGCCTGGGATTTGGAAAGCGCGGCGAGAACCGCAAAAGCATTGGCACCACGATCAAGAATACTCACGCGCGTTTCTCCGATGGAAAGGGATGATTCCTATTCAAAATCATTCGTGAATATTATGATTACATTCTTAAATAATATTTAAGGATAAAGTTGATGTTCATCATCTGAAGTTGCAAATACCGTGCAATGTGTTGCCTGCCGGTTTTTTCTCGCCGCCTTTTTTGGGAACGTTCGGCGCATGGTCGCATTTTATACCGAATGGGGAGCCGGCAATGGCCGGCGAATTTCCGCGCCGGCGCGACGACGATTTCAATTTGGGAGGAGCACACAAATGGAAAAGAACACGATCTGTATCTGGTACGACAAGGATGCCGAGGCCGCAGCCAGATTTTATGCCGAAACCTTTCCGGATAGCGCGGTAACCGGCGTTCACCATGCGCCGAGCGACTATCCCTCCGGCAAAAAGGGAGATGTGCTGACGGTGCAGTTCACCGTGGCAGGCGTTTCCTGCATCGGCCTCAATGGCGGGCCGGTCTTCAAGCAGAGCGAGGCTTTCTCGTTCCAGATATCGACCGAAGACCAGGAAGAAACCGACCGTTACTGGAACGCCATCGTCGGCAATGGCGGGCAGGAAAGCGCCTGCGGCTGGTGCAAGGACAAATGGGGCGTTTCCTGGCAGATCACGCCGCGCGTGCTGATGGAAGCCATGGCCGCCGGCGGTGCGGAGGCCAAACGCGCCTTCGACGCGATGATGGACATGAAGAAAATCGACGTCGCCGCCATCGAGGCTGCACGTCGCGGTTGACTGGCGAAAGCTGTTCAGCAGCAAGTAGCGAGGCAGGCCAAAAACCGGAAGCCACTGATAAATCAGCTTAAATTCCGGTTTTTCGTATTTGTCGCCCATTTTTCGCCGCGCAGAATGGGCTGCGCGGCCAGTCATCATAAAACGTTCAACAAACTGTAAGCCATCCGTCAAAGACGGCTGTTAGCAGAGCCTCCGTGGCTTCGTGCCGGGGACGTGAAGTCCTTGCCGAGCAGGCCATCATTCCAGCAACGGGGCTCAACTCATGAAATCTTCCGCTCTGACTTCCTTCGTGGCCGGCGTCGCCATCGCCGCCGCCTTCGGCGCCACCGCCGCCCAGGCAGAAAAGACCAAGTTCGAATTCTGGTACGGTCTTTCCGGCGATCTCGGCGACCGCGTGCAGGACACCTGCAAGAAGTTCAACGACTCCCAGGCCGAATTCGAGATCGTCTGCACCTCGCAGAACGATTACGAATCCACCCTGCAGAACACCATTGCCGCCTATCGCGCCAAGAAGCAGCCCGCCATCACCCAGATTTATGACGCCGGCACGCTGGACATGATGCTGTCCAAGGCTTTCGTTCCCGCCAAGAAGCTGATGGCCGAGAATGGCTACAAGATCGACTGGAACAATTATTTCCCCGGCATCGCCAATTATTACGCCACGGCTTCGGGTGAATTGAACTCCTTCCCCTATAATTCTTCGACCGCGATGTTCTATTACAATGTCGACGCTTTCGAAAAAGCCGGCATCACCTTCAAGCCCGACACATGGGAACAGGTCGAAGAAGCTTCCAAGAAGCTGAAAGCCGCCGGTTTCGAATGCCCGCTCGCCTTTAACTTCGACACATGGATGCTGATGGAGCAGTTCTCCGCCATCCACAACCAGCCGATCGCCACCAAGGCCAACGGTTATCAGGGTCTGGACGCGGAACTTGCGATCAACAAGACCAAGTTCGTCGACCACGTGAAATTCTTCAAGAAGATGCAGGACGAGAAGCTGTTCGTCGTCAAGACCAAGCAGCTCGGCATGGATATCCTGCCGGCCTTCACCTCGCAGACCTGCCAGATGTTCATGACTTCCATCGCCAACCACGGCACCGTCGGCAAGTCCATGCCGGAAGGCGTGAAGTGGGACGTCGCCATGCTGCCGATCTGGAAGGGCACCGAACGTCACAACTCGCTGGTCGGCGGCGCTTCGCTGTGGGTCATGGCCGGTCGTCCGGAAGCCGAATACAAGGGCGCTGCCGCATTCCTGAACTTCATCGCCCAGCCCGACATGGTTGAGTGGTGGTCGACGGTCACCGGTTACATCCCGGTCACCAAGACCGGCTTCGACGCCATGAAGGCCAATGGTTTTTACGACAAGGCCCCCTATAAGGGCCGCGAAAAGGCCATCGAGAGCCTGACCTTTACGCCGCCTTCCGAATATACCCGCGGTATCCGCCTCGGCGGTTTCACGCAGATCCGCAAGGAAGTCGCCACCTCGCTCGAAGCCATCTTCATGCAGAACGCCGATATCCAGGCTGAACTCGACAAGGCCGTCGAGCGCGCCAACACCGGCCTGCGCCGCTTCGAAAAGACCTATGAAGGCGCCAAGCTGAACTAAGCGTTCTTTCCTCGCCGTCAAAGGCCTGTCCGGACAGTCGTTCGGGCAGGCCCGCCGAAATCTCGAACTCTGCCGGACTCCAATGGAAAAGCGTACCGTCTTCAAAAGCACATGGCTGCCTGTGCTCTTCGCCCTGCCGCAGTTTCTGCTTATCCTTCTGTTCTTCTATTGGCCGGTTGCGGCGGTGCTGAACTGGGCATTCACCCTGGAGCCACCCTTCGGCGGCCAGGCGGAATTTGTCGGTTTGGCCAATTTCATCGAAACCTTCGGCGATCCGCTTTATTGGCAGTCGATCCTCACCAGCCTGATCTTTGCGGTCGCCGGGCCGTTTTTCGCGATCCTCATCGGCCTTGTGCTCGCCCTTGCGGTCGATCGCCAGCTTCCTGGCTCCGGCTTTTTCCGGGTGCTTTATATCCTGCCCTACGCAATCGCCGGTCCCGCCGCCGGCATGGCCTTCCGCTTCATCCTGTCGCCGGAACGCGGCATCGCCGCATCGCTGAATGCCTGGTGGCCCGATATCTGGAACCCGGCCAAATATGGCGAGCACGCGCTCATCCTCGTCATCGTCATCTTCATCTGGAAATGGGCGGGTTACACCTTCATCTTCCTGTTCGCCGGCCTGCAATCCGTGCCGCGTTCGCTGACCGAGGCCGCCGCCATGGACGGTTCCGGGCCCATTCGCCGTGCCATCGACATTCAGGTGCCGCTGCTTGCACCCACCCTGTTCTTCCTCACCGTCATCATGATGACCGAGGGTTTCGTCGGCGCCGATACGTTCGGCATCGTCGCCTCCACCACCGAGGGCGGCCCCAACCACGCCACCGAAGTGATGGTCTACCGCATCGTCAGCGAGGCCTTCGAGGGGCTGAACTATTCCGGCGCCTCTGCCCAGAGCCTCGTCCTCATCGGCCTCATCATGGTCTTCACCTTCATCCAGTTCCGCTTCGTCGAGCGGCAAGTCCATTACAAGTGAGGCGGCGATGATCCAGCGCACACCCTATGCCGACGTCCTGACCTATGCGATCATGGTGGCCGGCTTCGTCCTGCTCATCGGCCCTTTCATCGTCGTCATCTCAGGCGCCAGCCAGACGGTCCAGCAGGTCAACAGCGTCCCCTTCAGCTTCATGCCGCAGGGCGAATTCTTCACCAATGCGCAGGCGGCCTGGCAACGCGCCAATCTTGGCAACGCCCTCCTCAACAGTATCATCATGGCGACGCTGGTGACCGTCGGCAAGGTGGCCCTCTCGGCCTTCACCGCCTTCGCCATCGTGTTCTTCCGCTCACCGCTCAGGCATCTGTTCTTCTGGACGGTGTTCATCACCCTGATGCTGCCGCTCGAAGTGCGCGTGGTGCCGACCTATTCCGTCGCCGCCGATCTTTTCCAGCCATTCCGCTCCATCCTCGGCCTGTTCGGCATCGAGGTCACCTTGGAATGGAACCTGCTGAACTCCTATGCCGGCCTCACACTGCCGCTGATCGCCACCGCCACAGGCACTTTTCTCTACCGGCAGTTCTTCATGACAATCCCGGACGAGCTGGGGGAGGCCGCGCGCATGGACGGTTCGGGTGCCGCGCGTTTCTTCGTGGACATGCTGCTGCCGCTGTCGCGCACCAACATGCTGGCGCTCACCACCATCATGTTCGTTTACGCCTGGAACCAGTATCTGTGGCCGCTGCTGATGATCACCGATCCGTCCTACAAGACGGTGATGATGTCGCTGCGCGCGCTTCTGCCCGCCGATGACGGCACGCCGGACTGGAACGTCACGCTGGCCGGTTCCCTCATCATCATCCTGCCGCCGCTTCTCGTCGTGGCCTTCCTGCAACGCTGGTTCGTCCGCGGCCTCGTCTCGTCCGACAAGTAACAGCGCGGCTTTCAACAACAAGGTTTCCCATCATGGCTCAGATCGATATCCGTCAGGTCCGCAAATCCTATGGCAAGACGCCCACCCTGCACGGCGTGGACCTCACTTTCGACTCCGGCGAATTCGTCGTCATCCTCGGCCCGTCGGGCTGCGGCAAATCCACGCTCCTGCGCATGATCGCCGGTCTGGAGGACATCACCTCCGGCGAGATCGCTATTGGCGGGCGGGTGGTCAACACGCTGGAACCGCGCGAGCGCGGCTGCGCCATGGTCTTCCAAAACTACGCGCTTTATCCGCATATGTCGGTGGCCGGCAATATCGGCTATGCGCTGAAGGTCGCCGGCGTTCCGAAGGTCGAACGCCAGCGCCGCATCGAGGAGACCGCAAAGATCGTCGGCCTTTCCGATTATCTTGAGCGCAAGCCCGCGGCCCTTTCCGGCGGCCAGCGCCAGCGCGTCGCCATGGCCCGCGCCATCATCCGCGAACCTGCGGTGTTTCTCTTCGACGAGCCGCTCTCCAACCTCGACGCCAAGCTGCGCGTGACCATGCGCGCGGAAATCCGCAAGCTGCACCAGCGTCTCTCCGCCACCTCCATTTTCGTCACCCACGATCAGGTGGAGGCCATGACGCTGGCCGACCGGCTGGTGGTGATGAACAGGGGTAATGTCGAGCAGGTCGGCCATCCGCTGGATATCTATCACCGCCCGGCCAGCACCTTCGTTGCCTCTTTCATCGGCTCGCCTGCCATGAACCTGTTCAACACGAGGGTGGAGGTAGAATCCCCCGCCGTGATGCTGCATGGCACGCCCGTAAAGCTCTTCCCCGAAACCGCGCTGGAATTGCGCGGCCGCGACGTAACCGTCGGCATCCGCCCGGAACAGTGCGTGGTCAGCACGGATGGCGCCGGCGTGCCGGCAGTCGTGGATTTTGTCGAAGAACTGGGCTCGGGCCGCATCGTCCATGCCGATATCGCCGGCGAGACCTTCTCCGCCGCCATCGGTGAGGACCTTTCGGTAAAACCCGGCCAGCGCATCCACCTCGACCTCCCCGCCGCCCACCTTCATTTCTTCGATCCGGCCACAGGAAAACGGATCGAAACCGAGGGCGCCGTCGAAACCACCCGCATGGGCAACGAGAAACTGCTGGCGGTTTAGGCCCGCGCAAGATGCCTCCGGTGCGGTTTCGGATATAGTCCACCCGCACCGGCTCCGGAAGCGATGGTGTCGAATGAACGATCAAATCGGATAAATCACATCAGAAAACCTATTTAATATATTGAATATTATATATTTCCTCATGGAAATTTGGCAGCGAAAGCATCCACCGTCAACTGTCTTGCCGCGGCCACTGCGCCGTTGCACTTCAAAGATGACCGAGCGGCTAGCGCCACGGGATCATCGCCAGATGCAGAATTTCAGCAAAAATCTTTCGGTTCCGAAATCATAATCGGAATAGTCTTTGCCGCGCCAATCCCCCGGCGGGGATATCGTCGCGATGAGCAAAGGCCTGCCTGCGGCTGAGCCCTTCGCAACGCGCCGCGCAAGCCAAAACATCGACGAAAGTGAAGCCCAATGGCAAATGATCGCAAACTGCATCTCGGCGCCTTCATGCGGCCCGTCAGTCTCCACACGGGCGCATGGCGTTATCCGGGCGCCTTCCCGGATGCGAATTTCAATTTCGCCCATCTGGCGCGCTTCGCGCAACAGCTCGAGGCCGCGAAGTTCGATGCCTTCTTCATGGCCGATCATCTGGCGGTGCTGAACATGCCCACCGAGGCGCTGCGCCGCAGCCACACCGTCACCTCCTTCGAGCCCTTCACCCTGCTTTCGGCGCTCGCCGCCGTCACCTCCCGCATCGGGCTGGTCGCCACCGCCTCCACCACCTTCGATGAGCCCTATCACGTCGCCCGGCGTTTCGCCTCGCTCGATCACCTCAGCAACGGTCGCGCCGGCTGGAACATCGTCACCACGTCAAATCCCGACGCGGCCCGGAACTTCGGCCGCGAGGAACAGCCGGATCATGCCGAGCGCTATGGCCGCGCGCGGGAATTTTACGATGTCGTCACCGGTCTCTGGGATTCCTTTTCCGATGACGCCTTTATCCGCGATGTCGACAGCGGGCTGTTCTTCGATCCCGAAAAGATGCATGTGCTGGGCCACAAGGGACCTGAATTTTCCGTGCGCGGGCCGCTCAATATCGCGCGTCCGGTGCAGGGTTGGCCCGTCATCGTACAGGCCGGAGCTTCCGAGCCGGGACGCCAGCTTGCCGCCGAGACGGCAGAGGTGGTTTTTGCTGCAACACCCACGCTTGCGGCGGGCAAGGCTTTTTATAAGGACGTCAAGGAAAGGACCGTCGCCGCTGGCCGTTCACGCGACGGAATTGTCATCCTGCCGGGCGCTTTCGTTCTCGTCGGCGACAGCGTCGAAGAGGCGAAGGCCAAACGCGCCCGGCTCGACAGTCTCGTCCATTATGACAGCGCAATCGCCTCGCTCTCGATTGCGCTCGGCCACGATGTTTCCGGCTTCGATCCCGATGGTCCCCTGCCTGATATTCCGGAAACGAACGCCAGCAAATCCAGCCGTGAAAGGGTGATCGAGCTTGCCCGAAGCGAGGGCCTGACGGTGCGCCAGCTTGCCCAGCGGCTGGGCGGTTATGCGGGCCTTGCCTTCGTCGGCACACCAAAGACCATCGCTGACGAGATGGAGCAATGGCTCCATGAAGAGGGTTCGGACGGTTTCAATGTCACCTTCCCTTTCCTGCCTGCCGGCCTCGACGACTTCACGACGAAGGTAGTGCCGGAACTGCAAAGGCGCGGGCTGTTCCGCAGGGACTATGAGGGGCCGACATTGCGCGACCATCTTGGCCTGCAACGACCAGCCAATCGTTTTTTCACCTGAATAAAGCGCCGTCGCGCCGATTGCGCTCCCGGTAGGGAGATTTTTCGCGCCACAGCTCTCCAGTCTCAAGAACGAGGTACTGACCGCCCTGCACAATGCCCACTCACCCCTTCACACCCGACGAAATCATGATCGCCTCCGTCACGCGCCGCTGGAAGATGACATAGGCGATGATGACCGGCAGGGCCGCCAGCATGGCGACGGCCATCAGCCGCGCATAGGCGACGCCGAAAGCGTCGTTGACCTGGGTGATCCCGACCGGGATCGTCATCATGTTTTCGGAAGTGACCACGAGGAAGGGCCAGAAGAAGGCGTTCCATACCGTAATGAAGGTCACGATTGCCATGGCGGTCGTGATGCCCCAGTTGAGCGGCAGATAGACCCGGAACAGGATCGTGTATTCACCGCCGCCATCCAGCACCACCGCTTCACGCATCTCCTTCGGCACGCTGTCGAAAAACTGCTTGTAGACGATGATGACGATGGGCGTGATCAACTGCGGCAGGATGATGCCAGCCCAGGTGTTGATGAGGTTGAGGTTCTTCATCAGGATGAACTGGGTGACGACCAGCGTTTGCGCCGGCACCATGAAGCTTGCCAGCACTATGCCATAAAGCAGCCGCCTGCCCGGAAAGCGTATCTGCGACAGCGCATAGGCGCAGAGCATGGAAATGAACAGCACCGAGATCGTGACGATGACGGCGACGCCGATGGAGTTCACATACCAGGTCATCAGCCGGGTATTGAATATCGCATTAAAATAAGCGCCGAGGCGAAACTCGTCCGGCAAAAGCGACATGTTGCCGGCAACGTTCTCATCGGCGCGAAGCGAGGTGACGAAGCTCCAGTAGAGCGGAAAAATCCAGACGAGGGCCGCCGAAAAAGTCAGCAGCGTCAGAACGAGGTTCTCGAATTTTCTCATCGGGCTCATGAATTCCTCCGGATGCGCAGCAGCTGGAACTGGAAAACGGAAACGATGACGATCAGCAGGAAAAGCACCGTCGCGACGGCAGACGCATAACCGCCATTGTTCATCTGGAAGGCCTCGCGATAGACCTTGAGAAGCAGAACGAAGCTGGAATTGAACGGCCCGCCGCCGCTTAAGAGATAGATCTGGTCGAATATCTTCAGTTGCAGGATCAGTTGCAGCGTCAGCACCAGCGCCGTCACCGGCCACAGAAGCGGCCAGGTGACGCGGCGGAAGCGCTGCCAGGTCGTCGCGCCATCCAGAGCCGCCGCCTCATAAAGCTCGGCCGGTATGTTCCGCAACCCGGCAATGAAGAGGAGCACATTAAAGCCGTTCGTCCACCAGATGGTGACGACGGCGACCATCGGCATGACCCAGTAGGGGTTCTTGAAAACGGCGACGGGTTTGCCCGCCAGCAGCGATATGACCGGCTGGAGAATGCCAAACTGCAGATCGAGCATCCACGCCCAGATTTCGGTGACGACCGAAACCGGCAGCACATAGGGCAGGAAAAACAGGCTCATGGCAATCGTCTGTTTCACGCCCGAAAGGCGGCTGATGGCGAGAGCGATCATCAGGGCGATGACGGTCGTGGGCACGACGGTCAAAAGCACGAAATAGCCGTTGTTCTTGAGCGAGGTGACGAACAGGCGGTCGCCCAGCAGCTTTGCGTAATTCTCCAGGCCGACCCAGTTTCCCTCACCGATCAGCGGCGCATCGGTGAAGCTCATGCGCACCATCTCTATCAGCGGATAAAGAAAGAAGGTGGTGAAGACCAGAACGAACGGCGTCACCATCGACAGCGCGATCAGCGATTTCTTGCGCCGGTTTTCAATCATTGCCATGGAATGTCTCCGGGAGCTTGCGCATTGCAGCCTGCCCTGCGGCCTCAAACCGGAGGGCAGGCTGTCGATTACTTGAGCTTGCCCTGCAGCTCATCCTTGATCTGCTCCACGGCGTCGGTGCTGCTCATGAAACCCTGAATGGCAGGGGCGATGACGTTGAGAGCGGCGTCATAGGCGGGCGAAGCGACCCCGGTTATGGTGGTCTTCGGATCGAACACCGCCGCGTCCGCCAGCGAGGCATAGGTGGCATTCGGCTGCATCGCCTTGTATTCGCTGCTTTCGGTGATGGACTTGTAAGCCGGAATATGCCCGGCATCGGCCCAGCTGATGGCGTGTTTCTCCATCCAGCCGATCACCTTCATCACCGCAGCGCGTTTTTCGCCGGAGACCGTTTTATCGCCTTCATTCGGAATGGCGAAAGCATGGGAATCCGCCCAGGTGGCGCGCTTGCCCATCAGGGGCGGCACTTCCACCGCACTCCATTTGAAGCCGAGCTTGCCGTTCTTTTCCAGATCCTTGTAGGTCGGAACTTCCCAGACGCCGTTCAGCTGGAACGCGGATTTGCCGGCGGAAAACAGCGCCACCGAGGCTTCATATTCCGCCTGTTCCGGGGCCCAGCCGTTTTCCCGCCATCTGGACATGGTCTCGATGGCCTTTGCCGCCTTTTCGGCATTGTCGCCGGCGAGAACCTCCTTTTCAGTGACGAGTTCGCCGCCCTGTTGCGACAGCAGCGTATAAAAGACGCGCCACACCCCGCCTTCGCCACCCGATTGATAGGTGATCGGCGTCTGAACGCCATTGTCCTTCGCCCAGGCCAGCGCCTTCTCGAAATCCTCGATCGTCTTGATGCCGGTCAGCTTGCCCTCGGCGTCGAGATAGGGCGAGCCTTTGAGAAGATCGGCGTTGTAATAAAGGACAAGCGCGTGGATATCGAAGGGCACGGCGTAGAGTTTGCCGTTCTGGGTGGCCGCATCCACGGGTGCGCTGAAGAAGTCTCCAGCCTTCAGCCCCGCATCCTCGAGATCCTTTTCGGTGATTTCGCTCAGCACTTTTTCTTCAAGGCCAAGTGGCGCGCGTGACAGGTGATAGGTCATGATATCCGGCCCCTCACCCACCGCGGAGGCCGTGCGCACTTTGGTATAAAAGGGCACGCCCCATTCGAGCGTCGTTCCCTTGATCTGGATGTCGGGGTGTTCCTTGTTGAAGGCATCGATCAACGCCTTCATGCGCACGCCGTCACCGCCCGACAGAAAGTCCCACCAGACGATATCCTGCTTCGCGAGAGCCGGCAGGGCGCTGAGACCCAGAGCCGCACCAACAAGCAATGTCTTGATCAGTCGCATCGTTCACTCCTCCCGTTTGATAGAACATCCCGTTGTGGGATGGTTTGCTGTTTCGAAAGACGCCTCCTCGCGCCTATCGCAACCGTCTGCCGTTATCGTCGAAGACAAGTACATGGTCGGGCGAGGCGGTAAGCGATACCGACCGGCCATCCAGCCTTTCCCGCGTGCCCTGCCGCTGCACGATGATTTCCTTCCCGGATCCGGTGCGGGTATAGAGGTAGGAAAGATCGCCAAGCTCTTCCGCAACCTCGACGACGACCGGCAGGGCGCCCTGTTCCGTAATCGTCAGATGCTCCGGCCGAATTCCGATCTCGACCCGCTGGCCGGGGGAAACGGACTGGGCAAGCCGGGCCCTGAAATGCCCCGCCCCGCCCTCGGGCGCGAGCGTCACGATGCCATCCGCCTGGGAGACGATATCGGCCCGCAGGAAATTCATCGCGGGCGATCCGATAAAACCGGCCACGAAGCGGTTGTCCGGATCGTCATAAAGGGCAAGCGGCGCCCCCGCTTGCTGCACGATGCCGCCCTTCAGCACGAAAATCCTGTCCGCGAGCGTCATGGCCTCCACCTGGTCGTGCGTGACATAGATCATCGTCGCGCCCAGCTTGCGGTGAAGCCGGGTCAGTTCCAGCCGCATCTGCACCCGCAGTTCGGCGTCCAGATTGGACAGCGGCTCATCGAACAGGAAGACCTTCGGCTGCCGCACGATGGCGCGGCCGATGGCTACGCGCTGCCTCTGGCCGCCGGAAAGCTGCGAGGGCCGTTTGTGCAGATGCTCCTCAAGCTGGAGGATGCGCGCGGCCTCGCCCACCCTCTCCGTCACTTCCGCCTTCGGTCGGCGGGCAAGACGCAGGCTGAACGCCATGTTCTCGAACACCGTCAGATGCGGATAGAGCGCATAGTTCTGGAACACCATCGCAACCCCGCGATCCGCCGGTTCGACCGCGGTGACATCACGCTCATCGATGGCGATGCGCCCGCCGCTGGTTTCCTCAAGGCCGGCGATCATGCGCAACAGGGTGGATTTTCCGCAGCCGGAAGGCCCCACGAAGACCGCGAAGCTGCCGGCTGGGATTTCCATCGAAACATCCCGGATCGCCGCGAAGGATCCGAAGGACTTGGCGACATTGTTGAGACGGACACCCATGGCCGACTCACTGAACCTTCAGCCGCAGCACATGATAGGACAGTGCCGGCACCGAACCCTTCAGCGCCCCGTCCTCCACGGCGACGCCGCTGCCGGGCACCGGCACGACGCGATCCGGCTGATCCGGGCCGTTGCCGAGACGCAGATCATATCCCGCCATGGCAAGATGCAGGCTGAGAGTGGCGGAGGAATAGCCGGTGAGGCTGACATCGATCTCCGCCGCCTCTGTCAGATGGCGGTTGAGCACGAACAGCGTCACGACGCCTTCCGCCTCGTCGTAAACACCGGCAACATCGAGATATTTGACGTCGTCGGCCGCGTTGCAATCGTAAGTCGGGCAATCGACGGCGACGTTCAGCGCGACGCCACGGCCATAAAGCGAGGCGAACTGATAGGGATAATAGATCGTCTGCCGCCATGCAGGCCCGTTCTTTTCCGCCCGGATGGGGGCGATGACATTGACGAGCTGGGCGATGCAGGCGATGCGCACGCGGTCCGAACGGCGGATGAACTCATTGAGCAGGCCGGCGACAAAAAGCGCATCTTCGAAGTTGTATGTCTCTTCCAGAAGTGCAGGCGCCTCCGGCCAGTCCCAGCTCTTGATGCGTTTGCCGTCTTCTTCGCGGATGTGATACCAGACGTTCCATTCGTCGAAGCAGATGGACACATCGTTCTTTGCGCGCTTCTTCGCCTTCACATAATCGATGACACCGGCGATCGTCTGGATATAGCGCCCGGTTTCCTCGATCTTGCCGAAATAATTCAGCGTGTCGCGGCTGTTATTGCCGAAATATTTGTGCAGCGAGATGTGGTCGACATTCTCATAGCATTCCTCCAGCACCTCGCGCTCCCACTCGGGATAGGTCGGCATGCCGTCATTGGAGCTGCCGCAGACAATCGCTTCAATCGTCGGATCGAAACCCTTGAAGGCCTTGGCGGTTTCATTGGCCAGACGGCCATATTCCACCGCCGTCTTGTGACCGATCTGCCAGGGACCGTCCATCTCGTTGCCGAGGCACCACATTTTCACGCCGTGGGGCTTTTCCGCGCCATGGCTGCGGCGCAAATCGCTGAGCGTGGTGCCGCCCGGAAAATTCACATATTCGAGGAAATTGCGGGCGTCATCCAGACCACGGGAACCGAGATTGACGGCGAGCATCATCTCGATGCCGGCCATCTGCGCCCAGTCGGCGAATTCGTTGATACCGATCTGGTTGGTTTCCTTGGAGCGCCATGCGAGATCGAGACGGATGGGGCGCTGGTCGCGCGGCCCAATGCCGTCTTCCCAGCGATAGGCGGAAACGAAGTTGCCGCCGGGATAACGGATGGCCGGAATTTTCAGGTCCTGCACGAATTTCAGAACGTCCCTGCGGAAGCCATTCGCGTCCGCCTGCGGATGGCCGGGCTCATAGATGCCGCCATAGATGGCACGCCCCATATGTTCGATGAAGGCGGAATAAAGACGATCGTCGATACGCCCAATCCGGAAGTCCCGGTGGACTGAAACCCGCGCTTTCATAAGGCTCTCCTCCCCTGCGCATTTATATCTCAAAATATGATATAAACCATATTTGATAATATAGTTGCCGAGGGAATCCGCGCCTGTCAACCGCGAAAATCATACTTTTGAAAATTGGCTGGATCAGCCTGCGGTGCGCAGGCGCAGAACGATGTCCTGATCGTAATTCCCGAAGCCGCGGCCAAAGATATTCAGCCCGCCCGGATGTTTTGCATCGGCCTTGACCTCGATGCGCAGGCGGATGGAACGGTGGCTGGTCAGATCGATATCCGCCAGCGTCACATCCGAAATCCGGGTTCCGTCGACATAGGTTCCCTGCGCGGTGATGCGCCAGGTCTTGAGCATGCCATATTGGGAACCGGAGAGCTTCCACCAGTCCGGCGTAAACGCACCGCGCTTGTCGCCGAAGTCGCCGGGCGAGGTCCAGACCCCGATTTCCCGGCCGTTGACGGATAGCGTAATATCGGACGGCCAGTTGCTGTGCGTTCCCGGCACTTCCGAGCTGACCTCCATCGAAAACTCGATTTCTTCGACTTCCCGGCCTTGAATCTTGGCATTATTGGGAAATTGATATTCCACGAAGCCGGAGGTCAACCATAGCAGCGCCGCCTTCATGCGGTCCGGATCCATGAATGTATCGGGCACATCGAGAAGGCCGATGATGCCCTCCGGCGAGCAAATGCCGCAGGGCGCGGTTACCGAACTTTGGGTGTAAAGACCGAGCGGCATAGCGACCGCGATGTAATTTGATGCGGCCGGCGCCTCGGGTTTTCGGAAGGAAACAATCAGTTCGTCACAGGTGGCGAAACATATTTTTTGGTTGCCCTTTCGCGCCTTGCGCGTTTCGGTTCGCAGCAACCCTGCCTCCTCGAGAACGGCCACGCCGGCGGAAACGGTGGACTGGGGAAGCTCCAGTCTCTGCGCAATTTCGTTGACGTTAAGGCCGCTCGCCTCATGCAGCAACTTCAATATCTGCACGCGGATCAGCGACGCCGCCGCTTTCAGGACATCGAATTCTTTTTCAGCATCAACGAGGAGGAAATTGGGCGCCATATTCTAATCTTCAGATTTATCGATCCAGATCAGAATTTCTGGCTTAAACGCCATGCACTTGTCCAGTGCTGTTTGTCATGCGGACGCTTTTGAAAGGCGTGAAGCGCCATCCACCCCCGTCACTTCACAAAAAAGAGCACCGCCACACGGTCTCGATACCGCGTGGCGGTGCCCGTTTCGTCGTCAGCCGCGCTTGCGCAGGGTCCGCGTGCCGGTGTCGACGAGGTTTTGCGCCGCTTCATCCACGCTGGCGCGGCCGAAGGCGAGCGAATCGGCAATGGGGCGCATCACGCCACGGTCGAACTCATTGGCGCCGATCGGCGCGGGTTCCGGATAGGAATCGAGCTTGCCCGACAGGCTTTCGATATAATCCACCGTCTTGCGCTCGGTCTCGTTGAGGCTCGGCAACAAAGCCTCGCGCACGACCTTGGCCGGCGGCACGCCACGCTCGACGCCCAGCACCTTGCCGGCTTCCAGATCGTTGACGAAGAAGTTGATGAATTTCGCCGCCGCTTCCGCATTGGTCGAGGTGGACGAAATGGACCAGATGAGGCCCGGCCGGTAATAGTGCCCGGTCGGCTTGCCCGGCCCCTCGCCCGGCAACATGCCGATGGACAGCGTTTGTTTATTGAGCTTCTGATAACCGACAAGCTGGTTGGAATAGGCAAAGCCGATGGCCGAATTGCCGAGCGTCAGGGCATTGGATTCGATGGTATTGTCGTCACGCGTCTGGATATCGGCGGAAACGCAGAGCTTGTTCTCGCGCAGGTCCTCCCAATAGGCGAACCATTCCTTCGCATCTTCCTTGTTGAAGCCGATGGTGCCGTCCTGAAACAGCAGCTTGCCGCGCTGGCGCAGCCAGACATCGAAAACATAATGATAACGCGCGCCATAGGGCACCGCCCAGTAGTTCCGTTTTGCCGGACCGTTCTTCTTGAAATCGCGCGCCAGTTCCGAGAGCGCCTTCCAGGTAATCTGGTCCTGCGGCACGGAAACGCCGGCTTCCTTCAGCGTATCGGCGTCATACATCATGCAGAAGGAATTCAGCCCGAGGCCGACGCCGTAAAGCTTGCCGTCGATGCGGCAGAGATCGACCTCGCTTTTGCCGAAGGTGGAAAGATCGAGCGACTTGCCGACGAACTGGTCCAGCTCCATGCAGGCGCCACGGCCGGAATAATCGGCGATGGTGGAAGGTTCAAGCTGGAAGATATCGGCGACGTTGCGCCCCGCCATAGACGTCGCAAGCTTGGTCCAGTAATCGGAACCGGCGATCATTTCGCCGCTGATTTCCGTTTGCGGGTTAGCCTTCTGGTAAAGGGCGATCACGTCGTTGGTGCGCTTGCTGCGGTCGGCCGATCCCCACCATACGCAGCGAAGCCGCGTCTCAGCCGCGGCCGCGCGAAAACCGCCCCCCACTGCACCAAGACCGACCACGCCGAGACCGGCCAGCGCCGCCGTCACCAAAAATCCACGTCTGTCGATAGTTTGCATCTGCTCCTCCCGCGTTTTGCAAATTTTTCATTGACTACTAAAATTCTTGCAAATTTTCCTCTTTTGCAATATTTGCATCATATCAGAATTTTTTGCAAGCGCAGGAGACGATATGAACGATACGCCCGACATCAGCCGCCCGCGCCAGTCGGATATCGCCCAGCGCGCCGGCGTTTCCATCAGCACCGTCTCGCGCGTTCTTGCGGGAGAGAAAGGTATCAGCGCGTCGATCCAGACCAAGGTTCTGGGGGTGGCGGCGGAGCTCGGTTATCCGTTGCGACCGGTCGCGAACCAGACCGGCGGCGTGCCGCTGGAGGGCAAGAAAATCCTCGCACTCATGTCCGCCGAAAGGGCGACCGGCGATATCGGCGCTTTTTATCACGATATTTTCGACATGCTGCGCAGCCTTGCCCAGACCGACGGTTTCGAACTCGACATCCGGCTCTTGCACCAGAAACAGGTGGATGATGCGCTGACCCAGCGGGTCTGCGAGGTGGACGGACTTCTCGCCATCGGCCTCGATCCCGAGGATGAAATCATCCACCGCATCACGCAGGGTGTGCTGCAACCGGTTCTGGTCAACAGCGCCGATCCTTCGATGATGCTGGATTGCGTCTCCCCTTCCAATTTTTACGGCGGCGCGCTGGCGGCGCGGCGGCTGCTGGAACTCGGCCACCGCAAGGTCGCCTATATCGGCCCGCATCATCGCCACACCATAAGGGAGCGTATGCGGGGTTTCCGCCACACGATCCTCGAGGAAGAGGGAACGACCTATGAGGAGTTTCTGCTTTCGACGGCGGATAGCGGCTTCGGACAGGCGGGCGATGCCGTTCGCCAGCTATTGGCCAAAAACCCCGAACTCACCGGCATTTTCTGCATGAATGACGCGATTGCGCTCGGCGCGCTGGGGGCGGCGCAGGAACTTGGCCTCGCAGTGCCGGACGATCTTTCCATTATCGGCTTCGACGACCTGCCCTTTGCCGAACTCTCCACCCCCCGTCTCAGCACGATCCGCGTCGACCGTCGCGAAATCGCCCGCGAGGCGGTGGAACTGATGCGCCGCCGGCTGACGGAACCCTCCGCCAATGCCCGCCAGGTACAACTTGGCGTGCAGCTGGTGGAAGGGCAGACGGCCGGCAAGGCGAAAAAGACGGGAAAGGCGGCACGCGATGCATGACACCATGAATAAGCCCACCATGGCCAGATTCAATCCGCTGCACGGCAATCCGCTCAAAAGTCGCGCCGATGTCCGACGAGCGCTGGATGACAGTTTTGCGCCGCTTCTTGCCCATTTTTCGCCGGGCGGCGCAAGAGTGACGCTCAGCGGCGCCGCCGCGCATTTCGACCGGGCGGCGGCCGATCTGGAAGGTTTTGCCCGGCCGCTCTGGGGCATCGCACCGCTTGCGCTGAGCGGCGATCATTTCGACCACTGGCCGCTTCTGGCACGGGGAATAGCCAACGGCACCGACCCTTCCCATCCCGAATATTGGGGCGACGTGCGCCAAAGGGATCAGCGGCTGGTGGAGCTTGCCGCGCTTGGTTTTGCGCTGCGGCTTGCGCCGCAGCACCTGTGGGAACCGCTCTCCGACGCGCAGAAAGACAATGTGCGCCGCTATCTGCTGACGGCGCGCGAGCGCAATTACGCCGACAATAACTGGAAGTTTTTCCGGGTGATGGTCGATATGGCGCTGGATCATCTTGGCATCGATTTCGACCGCAGCCTGACAGAAACATTCCAGAAGGAACTGGATGAATTCTATATCGCCGACGGCTGGTATCGCGATGGCAATTACCGCCGCATCGACCATTACATCGCCTTTGCCATGCATTTTTACGGCCTGATCTACGCGAAACTCAGCAAGCCTGACGATGCCTACGCCGCACGCTACCGGGAGCGAGCGCGCCTCTTTGCCGGCGATTTCGCCAGCTGGTTCGATGAGGATGGCGGCACGCTCGCCTTCGGCCGCTCCATGACTTACCGCTTCGCCTGCGGCGGCTTCTGGGCCGGTCTCGCTTTTGCCGATGAGGAGGCGCTGCCCTGGGGCGAGATCAAGGGGCTTTATCTGCAACATCTGCGCTGGTGGGCGAAAAAGCCGATTGCCGATCGCGACGGCGTGCTTTCCATCGGCTACGCCTATCCGCAGCTCACCATGTCGGAAAGCTATAATTCAGCGGGCTCGCCCTATTGGGCCTTCAAGGCCTTCCTGCCGCTCGCCCTGCCGGAAAGCCATCCCTTCTGGCAGGCAGAGGAAAAGCAGCCCGAAACATCCGCAAAACCAAAGCCGCTCATTCATCCCGGCATGGTTATGATGCAAACGAAGGGCAATGTCACCGCGCTTTCCAGCGGGCAGGAAAACCTCTCCATGCGCGGCGGGCCGGAGAAATATGCCAAATTCGCCTATTCATCCCGTTACGGTTTCGGCGTCGAAGTGGATGAGCGCGGTTTCAGGACCAACGGTTTCGACAATATGCTGGCATTCTCCGAAGACGGCCTGCATTACCGCGTGCGCGAGACCAACGAGAAGGTTCTGCTGGCCGGGGAAAGCCTGCGGGCAACGTGGAAGCCCTTCCCGGATGTGGCGGTTGAAACGACGCTGGTTGCGGCTGGCGGCTGGCATATCAGGCTGCACCGGATCACCTCCGCCCGCCCCCTTTCGGTGACGGAAGGCGGCTTCGCAATCAACCGCAACGATGGCGACCGCGATGCCGTGCGCGAAGAGACCGGCCGGGCGACCGCCGATTGCGGCACAGACATATCCGCCATCGTCGATCTCGGCTCCAGCATAAGCCGCCACGGCGTGGCGCTGAAGGCGCTGCCCAACACCAATCTCATCAACGCCAAGACCACGGTGCCGCAACTGCGGGGCGAGATTCCAGCGGACGAAACCCTGCTTGCCTGCGCCGTCTTTGCCGGGGTGACCGGGCCAGAAAGCGAAACAGCGTTGGCGACAGTTCCGGCACTTCCGGACATGGAGGCGCTCGACCGCCTGTTTGCGGAACGGGGCGTTCCGGTCAGCAGCATGGCGGCAACGGGAGAGCCGCAATGACGAGCCCGCTTCCGCGTCTCAGCCTTGCCATGGACCCGGAGCGAACCCAGCATGTGCTGACACCGCAGGCGCTCGAAAGGCTGTCGAAGAGCGTCCATATTCTCGACACGGGGCGGATCTGCGATTTCCACGATCCCGCAGTGAAAGAGCAGCTGGCGCGGACGGATATTCTTCTGACCGGCTGGGGCTGCCCGGAAATCGGCGCGCGGGAGCTGGCGCTGATGCCCCGCGTCAGGCTGATTTCCCATGCCGCCGGCACGGTCAAATATTTCCTGTCGCAAGCGGTGTTCGATCGTGGCGTTACCGTGTGCAGCGCGGCGGAGGCGAATGCACAGCCGGTCGCCGAATTTTCGCTGGCGATGATCCTGCTCGCCGGCAAGCGCACCTTCGGCTTCCGACGCCTTTATCTGGAGCATCGCGACCGCGCCTCCGTCGAGCGACTGCAGGCGCAGGCCATCGGCAATCTCGGCCTGACGGTCGGCATCGTCGGCGCATCGCGCATCGGACGTCGCGTCATCAATCTGTTGCAGCCCTTCGATCTCAACCTCATCCTTTTCGATCCGCTTCTAAGCGCTGCGGAGGCGGAAAAGCTCGGCGTGCAGCTTGTGTCGCTCGAGGAGCTGATGGCGGTGAGCGATGTCATTTCGCTGCATGCACCCTCCCTGCCGCAGACGCGGCATATGATCGGTGCGGCAGCGCTTGCCCGCATGAAGGACGGCGCGACCCTGATCAATACGGCGCGCGGCGCACTGGTGGATGAAAACGCGCTTCTGGCCGAACTGAAAACCGGACGCATCGAAGCCGTCATCGACGTGACCGACCCGGAAGTGCCGCCGCCGGACTCACCCTTTTACAGCCTGCCGAACGTGTTCCTGACGCCGCATGTCGCCGGCGCCACCGGCCTTGAACGCGCAAGGCTCGGCGACATGGCGATTGCCGAAATCGAACGCTTCTGCCGCGCGGCACCCTTGCAACAGCAGGTGAGGCCGGAACATCTGGAACTGATCGCATGAGATTTTTCGAGCCGGGCCTCTGCTCCGTCACCTTCCGCTCCCTGTCGCCACAGGCCGTCATCGAGCTTGCCGCCGCAAACGGCATCAGGTCCATCGAATGGGGTGCGGATATCCATGTACCGCCCGGCAACCTTGCCAATGCAAGGGATGTGGCGGCGCGGACGGCGGAAGCCGGCCTCTCCGTCTCCTCTTACGGCTCCTATATCTTTGCACCGGATTTTGCGCCGGAAGATGTGACCGCCGTGCTGGAAACAGCAAAAGCGCTCGGCGCCGGCCATATCCGCATCTGGCCCGGCAGCCGCAAACGCCCATCTGCCGATTACTCCCCCGGAGAACGCCGCGCGGCAACGGAAGCGCTGGCGACAATCGCCCGCCGGGCGCACGACCATGGCATCACAATCGGCCTCGAATATCACCCCAACTCCCTGACGGACACCCTGCCCTCGGCCCTGCAACTCATGCAGGATTTGCCGATGCCCAACCTGTTTTTCTACTGGCAACCCGCCCCCGGCCTGCCCCTGGAAGACGCACTCGCGGAAATATCCGCACTCGGCCCACGCATCTGCCATCTCCACGTCTTCGCCTGGCTCGCCGACACCAGCCGCCTGCCGCTTCACGAACACGTGGATTATTGGCGGGCGTGCGTAAATGCATTGCCGGAGAGCGAATGGACGAAACCGGCCTATGCGATGCTGGAATTCGTCAGGGGCGATGACATCGGCCAGTTTGGGGAAGATGCGGCGACGCTAAGCAAGATACTCGCTGGCCACAGAGCGGCAGATTAGCGCACGATCGAAACCTCGCGCGCGACGTCATTCTCGACCCTGTGCCGGGGATCTAATCATGTTGAACAAAATCAACACGTTGCAGATCCTCGGGACAAGCCCGAGGATGACGAACGCAAGCTTTGCGGACTTCGTTAGCCGCCCTATGGTGAGACAGCCCACCCACTCGTTCTCATATCCGCCGCCCATCCGCCCCGAAGAGATGCGTCTTCGAAAGATCGAACGCAAAGGGAATGGTCTCGCCGATGCGGATATGGCGCTGGCCGTCCAGCAGCACGGTGGCGGGCTGGCCGTCGGGGGTCGCGGTGTAGACCACCGTTGAGCCGCCGAGATGTTCGACGAGCTGGATGGAGGCCTCACCAAGGGAGGCGGATTGCGCCTGCGGGTTCACATGTTCCGGGCGCACGCCGAAGGTGAGCGGTTCGCCCTGTTGCGCGGCGACCGGTTTTTCCAGCACGATGCGCTGGCCGGCCACCTCGATGGTGCGGTTGGAACTGTCGCCCGAAACCACCTTGGCGGAGAGGAAGTTCATCTTCGGCGAGCCGATGAAACCGGCCACGAACTGGTTGGCCGGGTTGTTGTAGAGATCGAGCGGGCGGCCGACCTGCATGATGCGGCCGTCGCGCAGCACGACGATCTTGTCGGCCATGGTCATCGCTTCCACCTGGTCGTGCGTCACATAGATCATGGTGCTGCCGAGCGTCTGGTGCAGCTTGGCAATTTCGACGCGCATCTGCACGCGCAGTTCCGCATCGAGGTTGGAGAGCGGTTCGTCGAACAGGAAGATTTTCGGCTCGCGCACGATGGCGCGTCCGATGGCGACACGCTGGCGCTGGCCGCCCGAAAGTGCCTTCGGCTTGCGCTGCAACAGCGGGCCGATCTGCAGGATATCGGCGGCCTTCTGCACCCGCGCCTGGACTTCCGGTTTCTTGTAGCCTGCCGTCTCCAGACCGAAGGCAAGGTTTTTATAGACGCTCATATGCGGATAAAGCGCATAGGACTGGAAGACCATGGCGATGCCGCGCTTGGAGGCGGCGGTTTCATTGACCCTTTCGCCATCGATGCGCAGATCGCCTTCGGAGATTTCCTCAAGCCCTGCAATCATGCGCAGAAGCGTGGATTTGCCACAGCCCGAGGGGCCGACGAAAACGGTGAACTCGCCCGGTTCGATCTTGAGATCGATGCCGTGAACGACCGGAAAAGCGCCGAACCGCTTGACGATTTTTTCGAGCGTAATGCTGCTTGCCATGCTGTTTCTCCCGACTGTCGCGCCGCATGCGGGGCGGCAGCGACAGTGTTGATTGTCTTAAAATGCGTTCCCGATGCGGGTTCTGTTCAGCGTTTCATTCCGGTGGTGGCGATGCCTTCGATCAGCAGCCGTTGGAAGAACAGGAAGAACAGGAAGACCGGCACCAGCGACAGGTTGGACATGGCGAAAAGCGAGGTCCAGTCCGAGCTGCCGGTGGAATCCACGAAGGATCTGAGGCCGAGCTGCACGGTGTAGGTGTTGATGTCGTTCAGATAGATCAGCGGACCGAAGAAATCGTCCCATGTCCAGATGAAGGAAAAGATAGCAGCCGTTGCGAGCACCGGCAGCGACAGGGGCAGCATGATCTTCCAGTAAATGCGGAAGGGCGAGCAGCCATCCATAACAGCCGCCTCGTCCAATTCACGCGGGATACCGCGAAAGAACTGCACCATCAGGAAGATGAAGAAGGCGTCCGTCGCGAGGTACTTCGGCACGATCAGCGGCAGCGAGGTGTTCACCCAGCCCATTTCTAGAAACAGGATATATTGGGGAATGAGCACGACGTGATAGGGGAGCATGAGCGTGCCGAGCATCAGCGCGAACCAGAAATTGCGCCCTCCGAAGCGAAGCCGGGCAAAAGCGAAGGCGGCGAGCGAGCAGCCGACCACGTTGCCTATGGTGGCGAGCACCGAGATGAAGAAGGAGTTCCAGAAGAACTGCCCGAAGCTCACCTGCAGCCCGGTCCAGCCGCGAATATATCCGCCGACATCCACCGCCGAGGGAATGAGCGAGGAAGAGCCGAACAGCTCGTCCTGCGGCCGGAAGGAACCCGAGATCATCCACAGGATCGGATAGAGCATCGCGAAGGACGCGATGATCAGCGCCGTGTGGAGCATCACCGATTTCAGCGGCGAACGTTGCGGGCCCTGGCCCGGCCGGGGGGCGGTAACAGCATCAGTCATCGTAGTGCACCCAGTATTTCGCGCTGAGGAACGAGAAGGCCGTGAACAGCGAGATGATGATCACCAAAATCCAGGCAAGCGCCGAGGCATAACCCATGCGGAAGAAACCGAAGGCTTCCTGGTAGAGATAAAGCGTGTAGAACAGCGTCGAGTTGATCGGACCGCCGGTGCCTTCGGAAATGATGAAGGCCGGTGTGAAGGCCTTGAAGGCATCGATGGTCTGGATCACGGCGTTGAAGAAGATCACCGGCGTCAACAGCGGCAGGGTAATGCGGAAGAATTGCCGCACCTTGCTCGCGCCGTCGATTTCGGCGGCCTCATACATGTCCTGCGGGATTTGTCTCAGACCCGCGAGGAAAATGATCATCGGCGAACCGAACTGCCAGACGGACAGGATGACCAGCGTGTAGATCGAATAATCCGGATTGGAAATCCAGCTCGGCCCTTCGTAACCGAAGGCCTGCCAGAGGACCATATTGACGAGACCGTCAGAGGCGAAAAGCTGGCGCCAGAGCACGGCAATCGCGACGCTCGAACCGAGCAGCGACGGCAGGTAGAAGATCGCACGATAAAGCGTCAGCCCCTTGATGCCGCGGTTGAAGGCGAGCGCAACGAGCAGCGCGAAGATCAGCTTCAGCGGCACCGACAGCAGCACATAGGTGAAGGTGACCTGCATGGCCGCAGCGAATTTCGGGTCAGCCGTGGCGATGCGCACATAGTTCGCCGCCCCCACCCAGTCCGGCGACTGCAACAGGTCGTAATTCGTGAAAGACAGGTAAAGCGACGCAAGCGCGGGACCGAGGGTGAGGCCGAAAAAGCCTATCAGCCAGGGCAGCAGAAACAGGTAGGCGTGAATGTTGCGGTCGAAAATCCGCTTCACGCCGCCCCGCTTCGGGAGAGCCGCGCCACGGCTCTCCCCCACAAGAGTTTCAGATCGAAAGGCCATAAACCATCACTTCCGTTTGATAACGGTTTCGGATTCCTTGACGAGGCGGTCACCGCCCTCTTCCGGCGTGATCTTGCCGAAGCCGATTTCCTCCGCCGTGCGTTTGAGGACGAAGGCGAATTCGCCCGCGCCCGGAGGCGGCGCCGGCGGCAGATCGCCGACGCCGGGGGTAATCTCGGCAATATAGTCCACCATCGTCTTGCTGACCTCGTCGAGCTTGCTGCTCAACTGGCTACGCATGGATTCCGAAGCCGGAACGCCGCGCTCGACGCCGAGAATATCGATGCCCTGCGGTTCAGCCACAAGGAAGTTGATGAAACCGACGGCCTGCTCGATGCCGGCGCTGCCATTGGCGACGCTGATGAGCATGGAGGGTTTCAGATAATGGCCGGAAGGGCCATCCTTGGTGCTCTTCGGATAGGAGCTTATGGCAAGCTTGGACTTGTTGAGCTTCTGATAACCGACGAATTGGTTGGAATGGGCGAATGCCGTTGCCGCCTTGCCCGTCGTCAAAGGGTTCGTTTCGATGTTGAGCTGGTCGAGCGCCTGCACATCGGCCGGCACACAGGCGCCGCTCTTACGCAGATCCGCCCACAAAGTGAACCACTTGGTCGCATCGGCAGGATCGAAGCCGATGCCGCCATCCTGCGTGTAAAGCGACTTGCCGTTCTGGCGCAGCCAGTTTTCGAAGCTCGGCTCCACGCCGCTGGCATCGGCCGTGGCGTAATAGCCAGGCTTCGGCTTGTTCTTGCTGAGCTTGGCGGCGTTTTCGGCAAACTCCTCCCAGGTCTGGCCGATCGCCGGCGGCGTCGCACCGGATTTTTCCCAGGCCGCCTTGTCGAAGAAGACGGCGCTGGAATTGACGCCGAGATTGATGCCGTAAAGCTTGCCATCGACCCGGCCGGAATCGATGTTCATCTTGCCGAAATCCTCGATCTTCAGGCTCTTGCCGATGTAATCGTCCAGCGGCGCCAGCGCGCCGCGACGGCCATATTCGAAGATGTAACGATAATCCATCTGAATCAGGTCGGGCGCATTGCGGCCCGCAACCTGCGTGGCAAGACGCGGCCAATAATCACTCCAGCCTGCGAATTCACCGGCAATATCGAGATCCGGCTTGACCTGCTTATAGGCTGCTATCGCCTTGTTGGTGCGGTCGGCGCGCTCCTGCGACCCCCACCACAACATGCGAAGGCGCGCGGCCTGGGCCTGCGCTGAACCACCTCCCAGTGTTGCAAGCGACAGGGCCGCAAGCCCCGCTGAAAGCACACCTCTCCTCTGAAGCATCACGGGCATTGGCAACTCCTCCCTATTGACTGCCAATTGATGATGAACGTAAACGACACTTGCCGTTTTATAACTAATTGGTTACATGGGAACACTGATCGCAAACATTGTCAAGCGGGTGCTGAAATGGAAGAAACGACAAAAAACCAGCCGTCCGATCCGACCCCCGATGCGGCCATGGAGAAAACGCCGTCACCCAAGCGCAAACGCGCGACGACACAGGTGCGAAACCCGGAAAGAACGCGCGCCGCCATTCTCGAAGCCGCCCGCCGCGAGGTGGCCGCCAAGGGGCTGGCGGGGGCTCGAATCGATGTCGTCGCCCGCCGCGCCGGCACCAACAAGCGGATGATCTACCATTATTTTGGCGACAAGGATGCGCTTTATCTCGCCGTTCTGGAAGACGCCTACCGCCATATCCGCCACACCGAGAGACGGCTTGACCTAGCCCGCAAGGCCCCTTCGGAGGGCTTGCGCGAGCTTGCGCTTTTCACCTGGCACTACTTCCTCGACCACCCCGAATTCCTCAGCATCCTCGCCACGGAAAACCTCAATAAAGCCCGCTATCTCAGGCAATCCCCGACGATTACGGCGATGCATTCGAATTTCATTTCAGAGCTGGAAGACGTTCTGCGGCGCGGCAGCAACGCGGGCGAATTCCGTGACGGCCTCGATCCGATCGACGTCTATCTGACCATCGCTTCGCTCGGCGCTTTTTATCTTTCGAACCGGTTCACGCTGTCGACCATCTTCCAGCGCGACCTGACAGACCCCGCCGAACTCGAACGCTGGGGCCAGCATATCGTCGACACCCTGCTTGCTGCAGTGCGGCCGGTCTGAGCCGGCCGAACCGAATTCCTCTTTAACAACAGCGACGACGCGCCATTCGCATCCGCGAAGCGCGTCGTTTTCTTTTGCGGCGCGGTGGAAACACAAAAACGCAACCGTCGTCAGACAATGAATTTTTCCTGTCAAAAACACCTTGACAGATCGCATCCTTCACGACCACAAATAACCAAATGGTTACAAATTTCCATGTTTGACGGAAGCGGCTTTCGGGAAGAGGCCGCCTTGGGAGGAAATTCATGAAACGTATCGGCGTCATCATGCACGGCATCACCGGCCGCATGGGTTACAACCAGCATCTCGTGCGCTCCGTTCTCGCCATTCGCGATCAGGGCGGCGTGCTGTTGAAGAACGGCGAAAGGGTCATGCTCGACCCCATTCTGGTCGGCCGCAACGGCGCAAAGATCGAGGAAATCGCGAAAAAGCATAATGTCGCGCGCTGGACGACCGATATCGATGCGGCGCTGGCGAACCCCGACGATACGCTGTTCTTCGATGCCGGCACGACGCAGATGCGCGGCAGCCTGCTGGAGAAAGCCATCAAGGCCGGCAAGAACGTTTATTGCGAAAAGCCGATTTCCGACACGATGGAAGAGGCGCTGGCGATTGCGCGGCTCGCCGAAAGCGCCGGCATCAAACACGGCGTGGTGCAGGACAAGCTGTTCCTGCCCGGCCTTCGCAAGCTGGCGATGCTGCGCGACAGCGGCTTTTTCGGCAAAATCCTCTCGGTGCGCGGCGAGTTCGGTTACTGGGTTTTCGAAGGCGACTGGCAGCCGGCGCAGCGCCCTTCGTGGAATTACCGCCTGAAGGATGGCGGCGGCATCATTCTCGATATGCTGTGCCACTGGCGTTATGTACTCGACAATCTGTTCGGCCCGGTGAAATCCGTCAGCTGCCTCGGCGCGACCCATATTCCGGAACGTTTCGACGAGCAGGGCAAAGCCTATAAGGCGGATGCGGACGACGCCGCTTATGCCACCTTCGAGCTGGAAGGCGGCGTCATTGCTCATATCAACTCCTCATGGGCGGTGCGGGTACGCCGCGACGATCTCGTCACCTTCCAGGTGGATGGCACCCATGGTTCGGCGGTGGCGGGCCTGACCAAATGCTTCACCCAGCATCGCACCAACACACCGAAGCCGGTATGGAACCCCGACCAGCCGCAGACCATCGATTTCTACAAGACCTGGCAGGAAGTGCCCGACAATGTCGTTTATGACAACGGCTTCAAGGCGCAGTGGGAAATGTTCGTGCGCCATCTGGTGGACAATGACCCATGGCCCTATGGCCTCATGGAAGGCGTGAAGGGCGTACAGCTTGCCGAGCTTGGACTGAAATCCTGGAAGGAACGCCGCTGGCTCGACGTTCCCGCTATTTCGTAAGGAGGCGATGGTGAGCGAACTCAAGCTTCCGAAGGACGACCGCAGCATCGAGGTTTACAAATTATCCGGTACGCCGGTTGCGGTTGAAAAACGCAGTGCTGCGGATTTCAACCGCGTCGCCTTCGCGGCCGCCCATGTGGTGGCCGATCCCCTTGCCGATAACGACCCATGGCTGACGCCCGCCATCGACTGGGACGCCACTTTACGTTTCCGTCACCGCCTGTGGGATCTCGGCCTCGGCGTCGCTGAGGCGATGGATACGGCGCAGCGCGGCATGGGGCTGGCATGGCCGCAGGCGCAGGAACTGATTTCCCGTTCGCTGAAGGAGGCGGCCAGCCGCAAGGATGCGCTGATTGCCTGCGGCGTCGGCACCGATCATCTGAACGGCGGCGGTTACGGCCTGAACCAGATTGTCGACTCTTACCTGGAACAGCTTGATTTTGTTCAGGGAGAAGGCGGACGCGTAATCCTGATGGCGAGCCGCGCGCTGGCCGCTGCCGCCCGTTCACCAGATGATTATCTCAAGGCTTATGCGCGGGTTCTCTCCCATGCCGATCAGAAAGTGGTGATCCACTGGCTGGGTGAGATGTTCGATCCCGCGCTTGAGGGTTATTGGGGTTCCGGTGACCACATGCAGGCCATGGAAACCTGCCTTGCCATGATCGAAGAGAATGCCGACAGGATCGACGGCATCAAGATTTCGCTTCTCTCCAAGGAAAAGGAAATCGTCATGCGCCGCCGCCTGCCATCAGGCGTGCGCATGTATACCGGTGACGATTTCAACTATGCCGAACTGATCGCCGGTGACGAGAAGGGCCATTCGGATGCCCTGCTCGGCATTTTCGACGCCATAGCGCCTGCGGCTTCGAAAGCGCTGGCCTGCCTGAAGCGCGGGGCGGACAACGAGTTCTTCGATATACTGGAGCCGACGGTGGCGCTGTCGCGCCACATCTTCAAGGCCCCGACCCGCTTCTATAAGACCGGCGTGGTGTTCCTCGCCTATCTCAACGGGTTGCAGGACCACTTCACCATGGTCGGCGGGCAGGAAAGCACCCGCTCCACGCATCATTTCGCTGAGCTTTTCCGGCTGGCGGACAGGGCCAATGTGCTCGCCGAGCCGGATCTGGCGACGCAGCGCATGAAGGCGTTTCTGGCCGTCCGTGGCATCGGGTGAAGCAAAACAAGGGGAGATACCGAGATGAGCCTTGAAGGCCTTTCCATCAATTTCGCCACCGTGCGTCAGGGCGGAGACTTCGGCGCGATCGTCGATGCCTGCCTCGCGCATGGCATAACCGCCATCTCGCCCTGGCGCGAGCAGGTGCATGGCGTTGGCCTTACGGAAGCCGCCCGCATTGTCGAGCAGAACGGGCTGCGACTCAGCGGCCATTGCCGGGGCGGCTTCTTCCCTGCGCCCAATGCGGAAGGCCGCCGCCTCGCCATCGAGGACAATAAACGCGCCGTCGATGAGGCAGCCGCCATGAAGGCAGACTGCCTTGTGCTGGTCGTGGGCGGCCTTCCCGCCGGTTCGCGCGATCTGAAAGGTGCACGGCAGATGGTGGAGGACGGCATGGCCGAGCTTCTTCCCTATGCCCGGGCCGCCGGCGTGCCGCTCGCCATCGAGCCGCTGCATCCCTTTTATGCCGCCGACCGCGCCTGCTTCAACACGTTGAAACAATCGCTCGATCTCTGCGATAGGCTGGGTGCCGGCACCGGCGTCGCCATCGATGTCTACCATGTCTGGTGGGATCCGGAACTGGAGGAACAGGTGGCGCGTGCGGGCAGAAACGGGCAAATTCTCGCCCACCATATCTGCGACTGGCTGGTGCCGACCACCGATCCGCTCAACGATCGCGGCATGATGGGCGACGGCGTGATTGACCTCAAGGCATTTCGCGCCATGATCGAGGCTGCGGGCTTCCACGGCCCGCAGGAAGTGGAAATCTTTTCACATCGCTGGCAGGCGCGCCCGATGGACGAGGTCCTCGCCACCGTGGTCGAGCGTTTCAAGACTGTTTGTTGATTATCCGGGAGAGAGACGATGCCTGAAAAGGTGAAACGCAAACGCTATGCACTGGTCGGCACCGGCAATCGCGGCACCACCATGTGGGGCCGCGAATTGCTGGCCGGCTGGAGCGACTATGTCGAACTGGTCGGCATTTGCGACCTGAACCTGATGCGCGCCGAACGCGCCCGCGCCATGATGGGATCGAACGCGCCGCTCTACGACGATTTCGACCGGATGATGGAGGAGCAGCGACCCGAACTGGTGATCGTCTGCACACCTGATGACACGCATGACGACATCATCATCCGGGCGCTGGAAGGCGGGGCCGATGTCATCAGCGAAAAACCCATGACCACCACCCCGGAAAAGATCAACCGTATTCGCGCGGCGGAGGCCAAAAGCGGCCGCCGTGTCGACGTCTCCTTCAATTACCGTTTCTCTCCCACCGCTGCCCGCATCAAGGAGCTGATCGACGAAGGCGCCATCGGCACCGTCACCTCGGTCGATTTCCATTGGTATCTGGATAACCAGCACGGCGCAGATTATTTCCGCCGCTGGCACGCCTTCACCGAGCATTCCGGCAGCCTGTTCGTGCACAAGGCCACCCACCATTTCGATCTCTTGAACTGGTATCTCGATTCCGATCCCGTGGAGGTGAAGGGCTTCGGGCAATTGCTGCATTATGGCAAGAACGGTCCGTTCCGCGGAACGCGCTGTCGCACCTGTCCGCACAAGAACGAGTGCGATTATTTCATGGATCTCGGCGCCGATCCTTTTCTCGATGCGCTTTATGAAGACCCTTCGACGGTGGACGGTTATGTGCGCGATGCCTGCGTCTTCCGCGAGGAGATCGACATTCCCGATACGATGAGCGCCTCCATCCGTTATGCCAGCGGCGTGCAGGTCTCCTATTCGCTCAACACCTATATGCCGATCGAGGGCCACCACATCGCCTTCAACGGCCATAAGGGCCGCATCGAGATGCGCCAGTATGAAAAGCAGCCCTGGACGGAACCGCCGGCCGATGAAATCCTGCTGGTGAAAAGTTTCGGCGGCGGTGTGGAACATATCTGGGTGCCGCATGAGCCGGGCGGCCATTATGGCGGCGACAACCGCATGCGCGACATGATCTTCAAGCCCGGCTCCAACGACCGGCTGCGGCAGCGGGCGGGTTCGCGCGCCGGCGCCATGTCCGTCCTGACAGGGGTGGCGGCGCTGAAAAGCGCCCGTGAAGGCGGCACGGCAGCGGTGAAATCGCTGCCGGTTTAACCGCCTTCGTCTGCGGCCCATCGACAACTGGGCCGCAGATGGCAATTGCCAAAAAAGAACGGACGATATTCCACAGATTACGCGCTTCTTCCATGCCGGTAAAATGGTCGCCGGGGGAAGAAAGAGTGAGTCATGTCCAGTTTTGAATCCTTCGTTCCGCTCATTATCATCGGCCTCAGCCTCGTCGTATTTTTCAAATGGGTGGGGCGAGATATGAACCGGGAAGAGAAAAAGCCGCGTTCCCGCCGCTGACGGCGGAAAAGCGCGCCCGCGCGGCGTGGAAACGGAACCCGCGCCTTTTCCCCTGCGTTTCCCCTTAAACGAGGACGCGACATGACGAAGAAAACGAAGCCGAAAACAGTCGACAAAGGGCCTTCCAGCCCGAACGACATTCCTCCCGCCGGCCCGCACGCCAAACCGTCCCTCACCGACTATGACAAGACGCCGGGGGCAGGCAGCCTGCCGGATGACCGTGCGAAGGACGTGTCTCCCGGTGGAGGTTGATGCGCGCGAAACCAAAGGCCGCGCCAGACCGGGCGCACGATTGGGTCACCGGGAAATAGCACCGTGAACCAGATACTTAGCCAATGATCGGTCGGTCGCCGGTGCTTTTTCCTTCAATGCCCATTGCAAAATCAAAAATTGCGCCTATATTTTCTTCATCGACCATTGCTTGTGACGTCGTTCTGGAACAGACTGTTCCCCGTCGGATTTCCTCTCAAATAATCGATCTTATCCCGCAAGGTATCGCGGGAACCACAACGATTCTACGAAAGGAAATCGTTATGAACACTGGTACTGTAAAGTGGTTCAACGCCACCAAGGGCTTCGGCTTCATTCAGCCTGACAATGGCGGCACGGACGTTTTCGTTCACATCTCCGCTGTTGAGCGCGCTGGCATGCGTTCGCTGAACGACGGCCAGAAGATCAGCTACGAGATCGTCCAGGACCGTCGGTCCGGCAAAAGCTCGGCTGATAACCTTCAGGCAGCTTGATATTCATCATTTAACCCGCAGACCACGGATGTACTGGCTGCAGGTTAGAATGATTGTGAGAGGTCGGGTCAAAGCCCGGCCTTTTGTTTTTGGGCCAGGGAAAAAACGCGTCCGCGAAGAAGCCTAAGCCGTGCGCCACCGCCGCAAGAGGGCAAAGAAGAAAATTCAGCGCGAAGGGCTGCTGCCTGCCCCCAAAAAGGTTACCCGCCCCCGACAGCCTTCCGATACCGCTCTTCCATAAAGGAGAATGCCATGGCCGCGTCAAAGGAAGCTTTTTTCAAACCCGGCAAACTATCCGCACAGGACAGGGCGTCATTGACGGATAACGCCGCAAAGCAGATCATAAACGCCGAGGCCGACCAGCGCGCCCGCAAAACGGAACGCCTTCGCCAGCTTCGCGAAGCACAGGAAGCGACGATTATCGCCGACGTGCCGGTTTCCGCAAAAAAACGATCCGGCAAGAACTGACTGGCCGGATTTCCAGCATCGCCCGCTCGAACGGGCCTTGAACGGATTGTCTCATAGCCGCTCGAGGCCGCATCAATCCAACAGGAGGAGTACACCATGGCCAAGGGTCAATTGCGCAGCAACAAGGAAATCCGCAAACCGAAGAAGGACAAGACGAAAGCACCTGCCGCGCCGCCCACCGGTTCGCAGGTCAAATTCGCAAACGCCACGACAGCGGATAGCAAAAAGAAATAGGCGCCAAGCGGGCCGACAAGTCACGGCGAATAAAAGCATAGCCATCCATGCCGGACTTGTTTTGGCCACATTGCCCATTTAAACAGCTCTCATGGCAACTGCTGGTGAGCGCGAATGAAATCGACGTTCGCAGTTGTTTTAGTCGCTTCAGACTTTTGACCACGGATGTACTGGCACAGGTGTTGAGAGCGATATGAGGAAGGTCGGTGCATTATTGCCCCGGCCTTTTTTGTTGCCTGCGGGAGCGCGTGCTAAATTGCCCATTCTACGAGACAGAATTAACTTGCCTATTCTCCTCAAAGGGCGCACCCTTCCCTATCGGTAATTAAAGGGCGTTGCCGCCGTAAGGCCTCTTGCAATCTTTGCCCTGTCCCGCCTGTTGACCAGGGGAACGATCTCCAAGCCACGCGACATGCATGACGGTACGGGCCGGAGACGGTTTACCTGACGCTGTGCGCGTTTCGAGGCGTTGAAGCGTCCTCGCGCCACTTATGGGTGGCGACGCGACGCTCCAGCTTTTTTGACCCCCCACAGGAAAGGAGGACGTCATGTCTTCCGCATATGAAAATTGCATCATCACATCGCAGGACCTGAAAATGCTGCAGTCAGTGCTGGAAGGTCTCGGTTATGACAGCCACACCATGGATGACGAAGTCATTCTCTACAACAATGCCGCCCGCAAGGTGATCGAGCTCTTTCAGGATGGCTTGACCGACCCTGCCGATATTTCGGAGGAAATGCTGTTCCTGTTCGGCGTTCACAAACATGAACGCGTCAAACCGTGGAAACCGCTGCCGCGTTACGCCATTCAGGGCCTGCCGCCTCTTTACCGGTGATGGGCTTCCTTCAAAATCACCGATGAAAATAACGGCTTGGCAAAAGCCGTATATCAGGCAACACTGAAATTGAGCGTCCCGCGCGTGATCAGGCGCGTCCCGGGAAGCTTGGGTATGGAATGTGCACCCTGTGCGTTGCAGGACCATGACCGGTCCGCGCAAAGCTTCGGTTGTTTCCCATGCCGGTAAGTTTTGCGTCTGCGTGGAGGTGAGTATGACGTATGACTGGAGCGGCCGCAAAATGCGCCGCATGCGAGCGGCGAAACTGACGATCATCAGCCTCGTCGCAGCTTTCGTGCTGACTGCCCCGATTTTCGCCCATTATTGAGGTTTTCAGCCGCGAGGCAGGGTCATACCGGCTGGCGGATTTCACTCGGCTTTCTCAACCGGTTCTTCAGCCATTTCTGAACGGGCTGATCGTAATGGACCGTCAGCCACCATGACAGGCACGTCGTGGCGATGAGGAAAACAATTCCGACCGGCAAAGCCAGGTTTTCCCGGTGTACTGCGGGTATCAGAAGCTCCGTCCAGGCCAGAAGCGGAATATGCAGCACATAGACCGCATAGGACGCCGTGCCGAGAAAGACCGAGACCACTCCCACACCGCGCCCCGGAACCGTCTTGCTGGCGACGAACAGCAGCAGCGGCCAGACGACGAGGACAACCGCAAGATCGAAGAACGGCCGAAGCTCGCGCGACATCGGCACGGCCAGAATGAAACAGACCAGCAGAAGGCAAAGCGCCGCCTGAAAAGGTCTCAACTGCGGTACGCGATTGCGGAAACGGTAAATCAGCACGCCGGCAAAAAACGAGAAGAACACCCGCCCCATGCCGGCATACATTTCATGCCAGCGAAAACCGGCATGCAGACGGCCGAACTCGGCAGCAGCCACCACCAGCACAAGGGCGCTGACAATGAGCACCGCGGCGGTCTGTTTCGTCGTGGCCCGGACACCGAAGCGGGCGTAAAACGCATTCACCACCAGCTCGTTGAAAAGCGACCATGCCGGGCTGACGAGAAACAGCGCGCCGTTCAGAGTGAGCGTGAAGGGCGCCGGCAAAAAGAGCAGCCCCGTTACCAAGGCGAAAGCAAGCTCGCCGGGATCGATAAGACGATGCAGATCGTCGATCGGCGTCGGCAGGCCCAGCACGTAGAGACAGATGAAATAGGCGGCCATCAGGGCCAGCGCCAGCCCATAAAGAGGGTAAAGACGTGCGAAGCGCGCCTTCATGAAAAAGCCTGGCGTGATCGCCCCTTCGGCCAGTTTCCGGCTATAGGCATGCGCGAGCACGAAACCGCTGAGCGCAAAGAACAGATCCACGGCGAGATAGCTCGAAGCCGTGCTTTTCCCGAACAGATCCTCGGCATGGCGGTGGACGATGAAAAGGGCGGCCACGCCCCTTATGCCATCGAGCAATATAAAGCGTTCCGGGGACGACTGGACCATGGCATGAGGCTCGGTGTGGCTGACGGATTTGAGGTTCACAGGCAACGAGCTTTACCGCGTTGCGGTTCACCGCTGCCAGTCACAAACTGTTTAACGTGGCGAACATCCCATATTATTATGGAATACTAACGGGTGATCGACACTCTTTCGCGGCTGCGAAAGGCGTGCTACGTCCGGATGTCATCGATCTTCCGAGCCTTTGACTCTGTGCCCTGTCCTTTCGAAATTCAGCTTGATTTCGCTTGGATATCTTCGGCGCAAATTCAGATGGAGCGGCGTTCGGCGGCAGGCAACTTTCGCGGAGTCTCACCATGTCCACCATTGCAGAACGTATCAGAAAAATCATCGTGGACCAGCTTGGCGCAGACCCTGCCACCATCGTGGATGAGGCCAGTTTTGCTGACGATCTCGGTGCGGATTCGCTCGAGACCGTTCAGATCGTCATGGAAATCGAAGAGGAATTCGGGGTGGAAATTCCAGATTCCGCCGCAAGCACGATCCTGACCGTTGGCGACGCCATCCGCTTCGTCGAAAAAAACAAGGCGTGACCGGCAAGGGGATTTACCCCGCAGACAAAGCCGCGACGGGATCGAGCTTCGACGCGTTGCGCGCCGGCAGATAACCGAAGACAACGCCGATCAGCGTCGAGCAGACGAAGGCGGCGATGATCGACGCCGTGGAATAGACCATGGCGAAATTGCTGCTGAAGGCGGAGAAAAGCGCGCCGAAGCCGAGGCTGCCCAGCACGCCCAGCGTACCGCCGATGATGCAGACCAGCACCGCCTCGATGAGGAACTGCCGCAGAATATCGGTGCGGCGCGCGCCCACCGCCATGCGCACGCCGATTTCCGATACGCGTTCAGACACGGAAACGAGCATGATGTTCATCACCCCGATGCCGCCGACCAGCAGCGAAATCACCGCAATCGCCGCAATCAGAAGGGTCAGCGTCTGCGTGGTGCTGGTGATGGTCTGGCGGATATCGTCGGTATTGAGAATATAGAAATCCCGTGTGCCGTGCCGCTGGGTCAGAAGCGTCGTCACCGCCTGCTCGGCGATTGAGGCATCGACATCGTCGGCCACCTGCACCGTGATGCTGCGCAGCGACAGGCTGCCGAGAAAGCGCGACTGGACGGCGGTATAGGGCAGGTAAAGCGACAGGTTCTGGCTTGAGCCGAAACCGCCCTGCTGCGCCTGCGTGACACCGACGATGCGGGCCGGCACCTTGCCGATGAGAATGACCTGGCCGACAGGGCTGCCGTCGAAATCCGCAAACAGCGATTTGCGGGTATTTTCGTCGATCACCACGTCCTGCGCCTTCTGCGCCACGCTTCCGCCATCGAAAAAGCGGCCCTGCGACAGCTTGGTGCCCTTGGCGACGAAATAGCGCTCGCTGACGCCGTTCACCAGCGCATTCGCCTCCTTCGCGCCGAAACGCACCGTGCTGGAGGTCGAGACCGTCGGCGTCACCGCCGCGACATAGGATTGCCTGGCAAGCGCTTCGGCATCGGAAACGACGAGCGTGGTGATCTTGCCCGACCTTATGTCGCCGAAATCCTTGCCGGCGAAGATTTCCAGCGTGTTGGTGCCGAGGCTCGATATGTTCTGCAGCACCCGCTGCTGCGACCCCTGCCCCAGCGCCACGACGCTGATGACCGAGGCGATGCCGATGATGATGCCGAGCATGGTGAGAAAGGTGCGCAGCTTGTGCGCCCGCATCGACAGAAGCGCCATGCGCAACGCCTCGCGCAGAGACGAAACGAGACCCGCAAGACCGGAAGACCCGGCGGAAACGGCAGCGGGTTTGGCATCGACCTGCGGTACGGTCGTCGCATCCGTCCTGCGGTCGGAAATGATCGTTCCGTCGCTGATTTCGATGATCCGCCCGGCGCGTCTGGCAATCGACATATCGTGGGTGACGATGATGACGGTGCGGCCTTCAGCATGCAGCTCGCCGAGGATGCGCAACACCTCGTCGCCGCTGGCGCTATCGAGCGCGCCGGTCGGTTCGTCGGCAAGAATGATCTCGGCACCGTTCATCAGGGCGCGGGCGATGGAAACGCGCTGCTGCTGGCCACCGGAAAGCTGGCCGGGACGGTGATCGAGGCGTTCCGCCATGCCGAGGCGGCCAAGCAGCCTTGCGGCATTGTGCCTGCGGTCGCCCTGCGTCTTGCCGGCATAGATCGCCGGAATTTCAACATTGCCAAGCGCCGTCAGCTCGGCCAGCAGATGGTAGCGCTGGAAGATAAAGCCGAGATTTTCACGCCTGAGCGCCGAAAGCGCGTCGGCATCGAGATTGCTCGTTTCCCGGCCCCTGATGCTGTAGCTACCCGATGTCGGGCGGTCGAGGCAGCCGAGAATATTCATCAGCGTCGACTTGCCCGACCCGGACGCGCCGACGATCGCCACCATCTCACCGGCCTCGATGGTGAGGTCGATGTTCTTCAGCACGCTGATCGTGCCTTCGCCGGAGGGATAATCCCGCCGCACGGATTTAAGCGAAATCAAAGGTTCAGCCATGGTTCAAAGTCCCATCGGCGGGCCGCCCGGCCCCGGCATGGCGTTTGCGGTGGTGTCGGTGGAACGCTCGCCGGTCACCACGCGCTCGTTTTCGGCAAGGCCGGAACGCACTTCCGCCGTGACCTTGTTGTTGAGCCCGATTTCGACCTTGCGCTCGGAAACCCTGCCATCGGCGCCGGCCACGCGCACGACATAGCTGCCGTCGCTGTCCATGCTGCCAAGGGCTGCCGAGGGGACGGTCAGCACGTCCTTCGCTTCGCCGAGAACGATATGGACCTCCGCCGTCATGTAGGTGCGCAGCTTGCCGTCCGGGTTCGGCACTTCGAACACGCCATTATAATAGATCGCCTCGGATGACGACGTGCTGGAAGAGGACGAGCTGGAGGATGAAGAGGTCGAGGAACTGAAGCTGGAATCGCTGCGCACCGATTCCGGCGCCGGCTCTATCGAGGCGAGCGTCGCGTCGTAACGCTGCTGCGGCTCGCCCAGCACCGTGAAATAGACCGGCAGGTCCGGCCTGACCCGCGTTACATCCGCCTCGGAAATTTCGGTGCGCACCGTCATCCGGTCGAGCTGGCCGAGGATGACGATGGTTGGCGCGGATTGGGTGGCATTGACGGTCTGCCCTTCCTGACTGACGATCGACAGAACAGTGCCTTCGATGGGCGCGGTGATTTTGGTATAGCCAAGATTGGCCTCGGCCGTTTCCACCGCGACCTGCGCTTCCTCGATCTGGGCGTCGATGGCCTCGATCTGCGCCTCGGTGACGGCAAGGGCTGCGGTGGCGCTTTCGAAATCGGCGCGGGAGGCCGCGTTCTTTGACACCATCTCCTGCTGACGGGCAAGGCTCTGGCGGTTGAGAAGAAGCGTCGCCTGTTTCTCCACCCGCTGCGCCTTCACGTTCGCCAGAGCCGCCTGCGCCGTGCGCAGGCTGTTCGTCTGGGTAACGGAATCGATTTCGGCGATCAGATCGCCTGCCTTGACGGTATCGCCGAGCGCCACCTTGACGGCGGTGATGCGGCCCGAGGCCTGCGCGCCGACGGCGACAAGGCGAACGGGTTTCAGCGTTCCCGTCGCCAGCACCGTCTGCTCTATATCGCCGCGCGTCACCGGCGCGGTGATATAGCCGGGTGTGGCCGCCCGCGTATATTGCGAGGACAACCAGTAGCCGCCCACGGCGAGAGCGACAACCGCCAGCAATGCGCCTGCCTTGCGTGCCGTTTTCATATTGATGTCCTGTCCAGCTGGTTCACTCGAAGGAAGAAACCGGCGTCATGTCGTGTTTTACGAGGATGAAACCCCTCTCCGCTTCGATCCATTCATAGGCAGAGGCGGATTTTCGCGCCGCGGCCTTGCGGCAGGTGCTGCGAAGACGTCTCGAATCCATCTTTTCGCGCTGATCCTTCGCACAGGCGAGCTGACGCCGTTGTTCATCCTGCCGGGATTTGGCCGCCGGCTGTTGCACGGGCTTGTCCTTTGCCACGGCCACCGACCAGGCAAAGCTCAAACCAAAAGCCGTTGCCAGCACCAGATAGAAGTATCTCATCATCGTCTTCCTGCTTGAAAATCACGCGGGGGATCGCAGGCGTGCGATCCCCCGGCTCCAGCCGTCGCCGGCTGATTTCCTCCTTTACTGGGGGGCAGATTAAAGGAGGAAACTTCGAATAGTTGCCTCAGCCCCGTTCCGCCTCGGGAACCGGCGGCCTCATATCGCCATGCGGGGGAGCAAAGCCGCCGCGGTCTGCGGGGCCATGACGCGGGCCGGGAGGCGGAGGCGGAGGCGGCATCAGTGCACGCTCAAGCTCGGCAAGCTTCAGCACCTGCTGCGGCGAAAGCTTCGGTTTCAGCGCCGCAATGGCGTCCTGCAGGGCTTTGGCCTTTTCCGCCTTCTGCGCGATGATGCCTGCCAGCTCCTCTCCCGCAAGACGCGGCTCGGGCCTGGCCTTGCCTTCACCCGGCACCGACGGCGGCGGATTGCGCTCTGGACCGGGGGAAACGAGATCGATCAGCGCCGCGGTATAGGCGCGCCATGGACCGAGCTGTTCCGGCGTGACGCCGAGATAGATTTCAGCCGCCGAAAGCTTCGTCGCCAGCCCTAGAACATCCGGGCCGGGCATTCTGCGCATATGCGGCGGCAGCGGCCTTTCATCCGGACCCCGATCTGGGCCGATGTCAGGGCCGATGTCCGGGCCGAGATCGAGATTGGCGGGCGGCGGCGCAGCCTGTTCGGTCGCCTGGGGTGCGGGCGCATTCTCTTCCGCTGCCTGCGCGGCGGCGGAAACGCCAATAGTTGCTGTCGCGATGGCGGCGGCCAGTAGCGAGTTTCTCATCTTACCTTCCTTCCGTTTTCCAACATGAAAGGACGATAGGAGCATCGCGTTTCCGGCTTTGGTCCGAATGTTTCCGGGCTGCTTCCGCAAACCGCCTATTTGTAACCGAATGTTGCCAGAACGGCGCCGGAAAGCTTTCGTTGCAAAAATCCGCCGTTTCTTTTCAACGCTTATGTATAGTGGCATCAAAAGGTTGGACGATATGACGACAGTTTCGGTGACACATATATTGATCGTCGATGACGATCCGGAAATACGCACATTGCTCGCGAAATATCTCGGCTCGCAGGGGTTTCGCGTGTCGATGGCCGCCGACAGGCGTGAGTTCGAGGAAAAGATCGCCAGCTCCGATCCCGATCTCATCGTGCTCGACGTGATGCTGCCCGATGGCTCCGGCCTCGATATCTGCCGCGATCTGCAGGGTCGCCGGCCGCGCACGCCGGTCATTCTCCTGACTGCGCTGAAGGAAGATGTCGACCGGATCGTCGGGCTGGAAATCGGCGCCGACGACTATCTCGGCAAACCCTTCAATCCGCGCGAACTCACGGCGCGCATCAAGGCCGTGCTGCGCCGCGCCACGCCGCAGGAAGCCCCTCGCCCCTCATCCGCCGCCTATGGTTTTGCGGATTTCACCGCCGATCCCGAGCAGCGCTCCGTCATCCGCGCCAGCGGTGAAAAGATAGATTTGACGGGAGCGGAATTCGATCTGCTGAAAGTCTTTCTCGACAGGCCCGGTCGGCTGCTCTCCCGCGATCAGCTTCTCGATCTCACGCAGGGCAAGGATCGCGGCCCGTTCGACCGCTCCATCGACGTGCTGATGAGCCGCTTGCGCAAGAAGCTGGACGCCGACACTCAAACGCCGATATTCAAGACCGTGCGCAATGGCGGTTACCAGATGACGGTTCAGGTCAAAACCCTGCCGGTGCAGCGATGAGCTCGCTTAAAAACCGCATCACGGCGCTGATGATCGTCTCCATCATCGCGGTCATCGCACTTGCGACTTTTGTAGCGGACCGGACGTTGCAGCCGCCGCCGCCCGACGCCACCATCGAGCCGCTCGCCCGCAGCCTCGCCTTTGCCGTGACTATGGCCGAGCGCGATCCTTCCCTGCAGCAGCCCGGCTATTTCCAGATAGAACAGAAGCCGCCGGAAGGCGATCTCGACGGCATGCTTTCGGAATTTCTGGAAAAGGCGCTGGCCCGCGTCGGAGAGCCGCGCACCGCGATGGTCATCCGCTCACCGGGAAATCCTGCGCCCGTGGCGGCTATCGCGCTGGAAAAAGGCGGCTGGCTGGTCGCGGAAATTCCGCATATGGGTCCGCCGCCGGGCGGCTGGAAGATTTTCGGCATGTGGATCGGGCTGATCATCCTCGGCAGTGCCGCCGTTTCGATCTTTGCCGCCAGCAAGATCACCCGCCCGCTCGACATGCTGGAAAATGCCGCCGCCAGCATCGGGCCTGACGGTTCGCTGCCGCACCTGCCGGAAACCGGACCGGGCGAAATCCGCGCCACCGCGCGGGCGCTGAACGAACTCGCCACCCGCCTGAAGGCGGCGATGGAAAGCCGCATGCGCCTCGTCGCCGCCGCCGGCCACGATCTCAGAACCCCGATGACCCGCATGCGGCTGAGGGCGGAATTCATCGAAAACGACGAGGAACGGGCCAAATGGCTGGCGGACCTGGAGGAGCTGGACGCCATCGCCGACAGCGCCATTCTTCTGGTGCGGGAAGAGGTCAGCCAGGACAGCGTCAAGACGATCGACATCGGCACGCTTCTCAGCGAGATAGTCAGTGATGTTTCCGATCTTGGTCATGCGGGCGCGCTCGACTTCATCGAGCCGGAAGCCGCCATGACCATCAAGGCGGCACCGCTGGCGCTGAAAAGAGCCCTGCGCAACCTCATCCTGAACGCCGTCACCCATGGCAAGAAGGCGCATATCGATCTGACCGGAGACGAGAGCGAAATCGTCGTGACGATCAGGGATGAAGGCCCTGGCATTCCGCAGGAACTGATCGGGCGGGTTTTCGAGCCCTTCTTCCGGGTGGACCTCGCGCGGCGCAAATCAATCCCCGGCGTGGGTCTTGGTCTTGCCATCGCCAGGGAAATCATCGAGCGCTTCGGCGGCACGATCACCATCGCCAACCACAAGAAACAGGGCCTGGTCCAGACCGTGATCTTCACAAGGGCGTCGTGACGTCACGCCGCTGAAACAGCCTGCGCCTGCGGCTTGGCCAGAAGCAGGCTTTCGGCATAGGCCATCATCAGCGGCCCGACGCCCTTGGCATCGTCGGACACCACCGGCTCGGTCAGATAATACTCGGGCGTTCCATCGCGATAATTGCCCTCAAAGCCGCCAAGGCCCGCGACATGAACGATGCCGGTGAGGCGCGTCACGCCCTCTTCATCGGCTTTCAGCCGGGTTTCAAGAAGCGCCTCAAGCGCGCGACCACCCGCCGAAAGGGCGGCATTCGTCTCTTCGCCCTGCACGAGCTTCAGCCGCACTGCATGCAGCAAGGCATAGGCAAACATGGCTGAGGCGGATGTTTCCTCGTAATTGCCCGCAAGGCCCGGATTGTCGAGAACCTGCATCCAGAGCCCTGTCTCGGTCTGCCGTGCGATGATGCCGGTCAGAAGCGACTGCGTCTTGTTGCGAAGCGCCGCCGTCGCGCCGTCTTCCGGCAGGATGGCCAGCGCGTCCACCAGCGCCATGGCCAGCCAGCCGACCGCGCGCGCCCATATGGCTGGAGACTTGCCGCTTTGAGGATCGGCCCAGCGCTGGCTGCGGCTGTGGTCGTAACCATGGGCATAGAGCCCACCGCTATCCTCGGTCGCCGCGAGTGCCGCTGAAAACTGCCGCAGCGCATCGTCGATCAGTTCCGCCCGGCCCGTCGCCTGCGCATATTCGATCTGGAACGGAAGCCCCATATAAAGCCCGTCCAGCCAGACCTGATGTGGATAACGCTTCTTGTGCCAGTAATTCCCGGATGCGATGCGCGGATGGCTGCGCAGTTGCCCCGCCAGATGCTCCGCCGCAGCGAGGTAACGCGGATCGCCCGTTTCCGCCGCAAGGGGAAAGAGGATACGGCCGGCGAGAATATGGTCGATATTATATTCCTGCGGATCGTACCCGGCGAGCGTGCCGTCTGGCGCTATCTGCGCATCAGCGAGACGATGCAGATGCTCGTTCCAGCGCGCCTCCCCGGTCGCGTCGAACAGCTGCTGCAGGCCACGATAGACGCACCCATCCTCATAACACCAGCTTCCGCCCTTGTAATGTTTATAGCGACTGGAGAATTGATCAAAATATTCAGTGGCTTTCATCGGTTTTCTCAATCGAAATCTGACACAATGGAAACGGAAGCATCGCTCAACAGGGCGGGATTATCGCTGACTATATGCGCCTGCTCGAAAACAATCGCCTCATGGCGCATGGGGCGCACCCGGTCGGCCATTATCGGCGGCGTTGCGGTGGCCGAAGGATCACGCGAGACAATGGTGAGATTGCGGATGGCGATGTTGCGGATGGGCGCTTCGGCAAGGCCGATAAAAGCACCGGCCGCATGGGAGAGATTGCGGATTTCGACATCCTCCACGGTAATACCGTCGATAAAGGGCGTGCCGCCATCGACCGGCGCAGGCTTTCGCGACTGCACCCAGTCGTCATGTCCATCGGCGTCGCAATGGTAATGGGCATTGGCGGAAAGCGCGGTGTGCACGCCATCCAGCAGCACCCGGCGCATGGCGATGTTGCTGACTGTTCCGCCCCGCCCGCGCCGTGTCTTGAGGCGCAGGCCGCGATCCGTGCCGACCATGTCGCAATCCTCGACCGCCACGTCATGCACACCGCCGGACATTTCCGAACCGATCACCAGCCCGCCATGGCCGCGCTGCATCAGGCAATGGCGCACCCGAATGCCGCGCGTTTCCGCGAGATGATCGTCCTCGCCATCGGGGCCGCGCTTTCCCGCCTTCACCGCGATGCAATCGTCGCCGACGGAAAAGCGCACGCCTGATATCGTAACGTTGCGGCAGCTTTCGGGGTTGAAACCATCGGTGTTCGGGCTGTCATGCGGTGCGACGATGCTGAGGCCGGCGGCGATCAAGCCTTCGCAGCCCTGCGGATGGATCGTCCAGGAGGCGGCGTTTTGGATGGTGAAACCGAGCAGGTTTGTGTTCCGGCAGGAAACGAGATGCAGGCCACGCGGCCGGCGCGCGCCGTCGCGAGTTTCTTTCGGCCAGCTCCACCAGTCGCCGCTATCGCCCGAACCATCGAGAACGCCCCTGCCCTCGATGACGAGATTGTCTGCCGCGATGGCATGAACCGGCGCGGCAAAACAGGCATCCGGCAAGCCTTCCCAGCTTCCGAGCATACGGCCTGCCTCATCGCGGGCAGGCAGGATCGGCCAGCCCCTGCGGGTGGAGGGCGCGCGCAGCACGGCTCCTTCAGCAAGGTGGAAGGTCATGTTGCTTTTCAGGCGTACGGGAAAGGCTGTCCAGAGACCGGCCCCGAGACGCAATGTGCCGCCGTGCGGTACCGCAGCCACCGCCCTTTCCAGTGCTTGCGCATTGGCGCGCGCACGTGTCTCATCATCGAGCGCAACATCCGGCATGAGGGAAAATTCCGCAGCCTCGACAAGCCCGGCACAGGGGGCGGTTCTGAACTCCAGCCGCCCGAACCCCTCCGCTTCGAAAACATAGCGCGTATCCGGGGAGAGATCATGCAACGGCGTCACCACGGTCGCGGTTTCGCCTCTCCTTTCGGCGCCATCCGCCGACGTCAAACGCCATGCCGTTTTGGACGGAAGGAAATAGCGAGCGCCGGGCACGGCAAGGCAAAGCGCTGCCGTTCGCGCCGAAGACGCGATGATAAGGGGTTCGTTCATGCTCTTTTCTCGTCTTTGGTGCCTGTCCGGCCAAACCCTTGGCGGACATGCCTCACATCATCCGGCAGCCGGATAGGGAGCCTGCCGCCATTGAGGCGGCAGGCCATCGTCGTCAATCGAATTTGGCAAGAACATCGTTGGTCGTATCGATGATCTGCTCGGCCGCTTCTTCCGCCGTCAGCTGGCCATAGGCATATTCCTCAAGCGTATCGATGAAGCCCGAGCGGATTTCAGGATGCTCGTTGAAGGGTGACACCACCGGTCCGGATGCCGCCATGACGATGGCGTTGGCGGCCCGCACCTCCGGCTCGCCCTTGTCACCCAGACGCGCCGCCGCTGCCTTCGAAGCGGGCAGGCCGCGTGAGGTGCCGAGCGCATCGATGCCCTCAGGTTCGTTCAGCAGGCAGTTCAGGATTTGCGCGGCCGCCTCCGGGTTCTTAGAGTTTTTCGAGATCGAAAACACCATGGAGGGCTTACGATAGACGCCCTCTGTTACGGCATCGGCAAGCTTCAGCATCGGGAACGGTTTCAGAACCTGCCCTTCCTTGAGCGGATCGGCATATTTCGAATAGGTCGAATCCCATTCATAAGAGCCGGCAATCCGGCCTTCGGACCAGGACGGCTTTTCATAGAGATTGACGTTACCGTCGGCCGCTTCCTCTTTCTGCGAGCGGATCGATCCGGTTTCGACCAGCTTGCCGACGAACGAGATACCCTCGGCAAGCTCCTCCGGCGTCCAGGCCACGCGGTTGATCTTGGGATCGACCAGATCCTTGCCGGTCTTTTGCACAACGGCCAGCGTCACCAGCAGCTGGGCAGTCTCCTTCACCGCATTGAAGGTGTAATAGTCCTTGCCGAGCTTTTCCTTGATGGTCTTGGTTGCCGCGAAAAACTCGTCCCAGGTCTTCGGAATTTCAACGCCGGCCTTTTCGAAGGTGGTGGCGTTGAAGAAGAAGACGCGGCCAGTAGTGGAAACGGAAAGCCCCTGCAACACGCCATTCATCGAACCGGCGTCCAGATCGCTCTCCGCCCATTGCGAAAGATCGAGTGGCTTCAGCTGGCGCAGATCGGCAAAACCTTCGCCGTTCTTCGAAAACAGCGGCAGCCACGGCCAGTTGACCTGAACGATATCGGCTTCCGTCTTGCCGGCCATCTGCGTTGTGAGCTTTTCCAGATAGCCGTCGAAGCCGGTGAATTCGCCCTTGACGGTGTGGCCATATTTCTCGCCGCAGGCGGCAATGGCCTTCTGGGTGGCGACATGGCGGCTTTCGCCGCCCCACCATGACATGCGCAGTTCCGCAGCACCCGCCGCCGGGGCCGTCGCCATCGCCACATAGGCGGCACCGGCGAGCATCGCCATCATTCTTGTCATCGTCTTCATTGTTCTTCTCCTCCTCGAAAAATCAGGCACGCCCGTCCCCTCCCCAAAGCGAGACGTTGCGACCATCGGCCTTGTCGAAAATATGCAGCTTCTCCGGGTCCGGCTTCAGCCGCAGGACACCGTCGCGCCCGAGTGCCTCGAATTCCGCCGCGCCAACGACGCTGACGACCTTCTGGCCGCCTAGATCGGCGTGCAGATAGACCTCATGGCCCATGAACTCTGCATTGGTGAGTTTCGCCTGCAGCGCCGGGCCATCCGCCTCCCCCGCCAGCGCAAGATGCTGCGGGCGGATGCCAATGACGGCATCCGCAGGTCTTGCCGAAAGCCGTTGCTCGAGATGCGCACCGATGGGCAGGCGCTGGCCGGCGATGACGAACTCAGCGCCGTCGATTGCCACATCCACCAGGTTCATTTCCGGCGTGCCGATAAAGCCGGCAACAAAGAGATTGGCGGGGTGGTTATACAACTCCTTCGGCGTCGCGACCTGCATGATGCGGCCGGCCTGCATGACGCAGATACGGTCACCCATGGTCATGGCCTCCGTCTGATCATGGGTCACGTAAATCACCGTCGAAGACAGGCCTTCCGCCTTCAACTGACGGTGCAGATCGGTGATGCGCACCCGCATGGAGGCGCGAAGCTTTGCATCGAGATTGGACAGCGGCTCATCGAACAGGAACACGCCGGGCTTCTTGATGAGCGCGCGGCCCAGCGCCACACGCTGCGCCTGCCCGCCCGAGAGCTGCTTCGGCAGACGGTCGAGCAGCGGCTGGATTTCGAGAATGCGCGCGACATTGTCAATTGCCTTTTCGATCTCGGGCTTCGCGACACCGGCGATCTTCAGGCCGAAGGCGAGATTGCCGCGCACCTTCATATGCGGATAAAGCGCATAGTTCTGGAACACCATGGCAATGGAGCGCTTGCCGGGCGGCAGGTCGTTGACGCGCTGATCGCCGATCAGGATTTCACCGCCGGTGATTTCCTCCAGCCCCGCCACCATGCGCAATGTCGTGGATTTGGCGCAGCCGGAAGGCCCGACGAACACCATGAACTCACCATCCTCGACATCGAGATTGATGCCGTGCACGGCCTTGAAGCTGCCGCCATAGATTTTTTCGAGATTTTTAAGTTGAACGCTTGCCATTTTCAGCCCTTGACCCCGCCAGACGAGATCCCTTCAATGAAATACCGTTGCGCCGCGAAGAACACGATCAGCGCAGGCGCGATCGTCAGCACCGACATCGCCAGGATGCGGTTCCATTCGAAGGCTTCGGTGGTGTCGATGGAGAGTTTGAGCGCCAGGCTCACCGGATATTTGTCGACCGAGGACAGGTAGATCAGCGGCCCGAGGAAATCGTTCATCGTCCACATGAACTGGAACAGGCAGACCGAGATCAGCGCCGGGGCCAGCATCGGCACGACGATGTAAATCAGCGCCTGCAGGCTGTTGGCGCCATCCACCCGGGCGGCCTCTTCCATGTCCGATGGCAGCGAGCGCAGAAACTGCACCAGCATGAAAACGAAGAAGGCATCGCCGGCGAGCGCGGACGGCACCCAGAGCGGCAGGAAACTGTCCAGCCAGCCGAGATCGCGAAACAGGATATATTGCGGAATGCGGGTAACGACATTCGGCAGCAGCAAGATGGCGATGACCGAGCCGAACAGGATCTTCTTCAGCGGAAAATCGAAGCGGGCAAAGGCATAGGCCGCCATGGTGCAGGAAATCGCCGTGCCGATGACTTTCGGCAGGATGATCAGGAACGAATTCCAGAAGAACCGGCCGAACGTATAGGGCGTTGAGGTTTCCCAGCCGCGGATATAACCGTCCAGCGTCGGATTATCGGGGATGAAGCCGGCGCCGGAGAAGATTTCCGAATTGGTCTTGAAACTTGCGCCCACCAGCCAGATCAGCGGATAGAGCATGATGAGGCCGACCGCGAAGAGAAGCACGTAGCGGACCGAGGTGGAGACGAGCCTCAGCCGCGCCCGGCGGGCCGCCTGCATGTCGTTTAGGGTTGCGATATCGGTCATGGCATCAGTTCCGCTTGTCGCCGGCGTAATAGACCCACTTCTTCGAGGACCAGAAGGCCACGAGGGTCAGCACGGTGATGATGGTGAAGAGCACCCAGGCGATGGCGGAGGCATAGCCCATGTTGAACTTCTTGAAGGCCTCGTCATAGATGTAGAGAGGCAAGAGATAAGTGGACTTCAGCGGCCCGCCCTGGGTGATGATGTAAGGCCCGTTGAACTCCTGGAATGCCTGAACCATCTGCATGATGAGATTGAAGAAGATCACCGGCGTCAGAAGCGGCAGCGTGATGAAGAAGAATGTTCTCACCTTGCCCGCGCCATCGATGGCCGCGGCCTCATAAAGCGACTTGTCGATGGATTGCAGCGCCGCGAGAAAGATCACCATGGCCGAACCGAACTGCCAGCAGCGCAACAGCGTGATGGTGAAAAGTGCGTTGCCCGGATCGCCGAACCAGTCCACCGGCGACAGGCCGATGGCGACCAGCGCCATATTGGCAAGCCCCTCGCTTGCGAAGATATAGCGCCACAGAACCGCAATCGCGATGGAGCCGCCGAGAATGGACGGCACGTAAAAGGCGGTGCGGAAGAAGTTGATGAATTGCAGCTTATAATTGAGTATGGCCGCAATGAACAGCGCGAAGGCAAGCTTCAGCGGCACCGTCAGAAACACGTAGAACAGGGTAACGTTCAGTGATTTCATGAAGGTGCGGTCGCGGGTGAACAGCCGCTCGTAATTGGCCAGCCCCGCCCAGCTGGGATCGCTCATCAGATCGTAACGGGTGAAGCTGAGATAGAGCGAGCCGAGAAACGGGATGGCCGTGAAGACCAGAAGCCCGACGATATAAGGCGTCAGATATCCCAGCCCGAGGAAGCGCTGAGATTTCATAATGCTCCTCCCCGCGCTCCAGTGGAACGCGAATGACAGAATACAATTTCGTACAAGTGATTCTCCCGGAACGGCCGGCGGCGGGCGCATGATGGCGCAGTCTCTCGCCGCGACCGATCTCCTCCCTCATTGATACGGCGCGTAAAAGCAATTTATGCGGTGACAAAACCAAATTTCCGCGCCAAGGTGAATTAACAAAGACGAGGAAAAAGATGGACGAAATCGAAGGTGGCATTCTATCGTCCGTTCCACCTGCGGCGCTCAACCTCAACCTGACGCGCGCAACGATCAAGATGGAGCATTCGCGCACCTGGCAGATCGACAAATCCAACCAGGTGGACGATCTCATCATCTGCCTGGAAGGGCGCGGGCATTATCTCGTTGATGGCGAGGCGCGGGTGCTGGAGCCGGGTGACGCCATGCTGATTTTCCGGGGGCAGCGCTTTGTCGGCTGGAACGAGCAGGCCGTCACCTATCGCGGGGTGGCGCAGCATTTCACGCTGGATATTTACGGCCGCCACAACCTGATCGCGCAGATGGACCTGAAGCCCAAAGTGAGGCTGAGCCGCTGGCCGCTGCTGGAACCGCTGGTGCGCCACTACCGGCAGAGCGCCCCACCCTCCTCCATCACGCTTGGCCAGCACCATCTCTTTATGGTGCTTCTCATCGCCTTCATCGACGACGCCTTCCTCGGATGGGTCGACCGCCCGAGTTTCCAGCCGGAGGGCACGGAAGGCCTCGACCTTGCGGTGATGAAGGCGATCACCATGATTTCGGCCAATCCGCTCGACCCCGACATTGCCGGCCGGGCAACCGAGGCGGCTCCCTATAATCGCGATTATTTTCTGCGCGAATTCCAGAAACGGGTGGGACGGACGCCGCGTAAATATCAGGAGTTCAAACGCATGGAACGCGCCATGCATTTTCTCGAGGCTGGGCTTTCGGTTACGGCAGCGGCGGCCGAAGTGGGGTATGGCGATCCCTATTATTTCTCGCGCATGTTCAAACGGACATTGGGGTTAAGCCCGCGCGACCATATGAACCGCATACGCCGCAGCCGGCACGGCAATCTCATGGCCTTTGACGAACACGAGCAGCAAAGGCTGCTTGCCACTGAAACGGAAAAGGCCCCGGCATAGCGGGGCCTTCTCGTTTAAAAGCGCTGGAATTACCGGAACAGTGACGGCAACCACAGGGACAGCGACGGAATATAGGTGACGGCAAGCAGCACCGCGATGCTGGCACCGAAGAACGGCCAGATCGTCCGCATCGCTTCCCGTATCGATATGCCGCCCACCGCGCAGCCGACGAAAAGCACCGTTCCGACCGGCGGCGTGTTGAGCCCGATGCCGGCGTTCAGGATCATCACGACACCGAAATGCACGGGGTCGATGCCGAAGGCCTTCACGACGGGCAGAAGCACCGGCGTGGAGATAATGACCATCGGCGCCATGTCCATGAAGGTGCCGAGCAACAGCAGGATGACATTGATGACGAGCAGCACGATGATCGGATTGTCCGAAATCGCGCTGATTGCGGCAATCATCAGCGTCTGCACCTGCAGGAAGGCCATCAGCCAGCCGAAGGACGCCGCCGTGCCGATGACCAGCAGAACCATGGCCGTCGTGCGCACCGCACCCATCACCGCCTCGACGAAACCGCTCCAGTCCAGCTCGCGGTAGACGAGCATGGCAACGAGGAAGGCGTAGAGAACCGCGATGCAGGAACTTTCCGTCGCGGTGAAGATGCCCGAACGCACGCCGCCGAAGATGATGCCGATCAACAGGATGCCGGGGAACGAAGCCAGGAGATAATACATCAGCTTCGAGAAGCCAGGGAACGGCTCGGAAGGATAACCCTTGCGCCGGGCAACGATATAGGCCGTCACCATCAGCGCCGCTGCAAGCAGGAAACCCGGAACGATGCCGGCGGTGAAGAGATCGGCCACCGAAACATTGCCGCCCGCCGCAATCGAATAAAGGATCATGTTATGCGAAGGCGGTATCATCAGCGCGATGATGGCCGCATTGACCGTGACATTGACCGCATAGTCCCTGTCGTAACCGCGCTTGGCCATTTGCGGGATCATCAGACCGCCGACGGCCGAAGCATCGGCCACGGCCGAGCCGGAAATGCCGCCGAACAGCGTCGAGGCCACGATGTTGACCTGGCCGAGACCGCCGCGCAGGTGTCCCACGAGACCGGCCGCAAAGCGGATGAGCCGATGGGCGATGCCGCCGCGCACCATCAGGTCGCCGGCGAAGATGAAAAACGGTATCGCCATCATCGCAAACACGTTCATGCCGGAATTCATCTGCTGGAACACCACGATGGGCGGCAGGCCGAGATAAAGAACCGTGGCGAAGGACGCGATGCCGAGGCAGAACGCGATCGGCGTGCCGATCAGCATCAGCAGGGTGAACACCCCGAAGAGAATGGTGTAAGCCATTTATGCGGCCTCCTGCACGATCACGTCGGCCGCAATCTCCTCGCCGATGGCGAGATCGACGAAACGTTCAGCCGCAAACAGCGCGATGAGGAAACCGCCGCCGATCAGCGGGAAGAAATCCGTGCCGCCCGGCCAGCCGAGAACCGGGATCGTCGCCGTCCATGTGCCCATGGAAAGCGAGGTGCCATACCAGGCCATGCCGGCGCCGAAGAAGAAGATCAGCGCAAGGCTTGTCAGGTCCATGCCCTTCTGCACGCGCGGCGGCATCATGTAGCGCAAAATATCGAGCCCCAGATGCACGCTCTCGCGCACGCCGACGGCGGCGCCAAGCATGATGAACCACGACATGAGATGCAGCGACAGCGGCTCCGACCAGCTGGGTGAATCGTTGAGAATATACCGCGCAAAGACCTGCCAGCCGACGATAAGCGTCATGGCGATCATGCCGATACCGGCAATATAAAGCGACGCGTGGCTGAGCGCGCCGAGAAAGGGGCGAATGGCCCGCATGAAATTTCGCATTGTCTGTTCCTCCGCGTCAACGGCGACAAAAGAAAACCGGCCCTGTTCCCAGGGCCGGTTTTCCGCGCATTATTTGACCGCTTTCACCCGTTCCAGAAGGTCTTTCATCTTCGGATCGGTGACGAACTTGTCGTAGACCGGACCCATCGCGGCAGCGAATTCCTCCTTGTTGACCTTGATGACATTGACGCCACCGGCGCGGACCTTTTCTTCCGATGCCTTTTCGCGGGCGCTCCAGAGTTCACGCATCTTGCCGACGGAATCCTTGGCCGCCTGACGCAACAGCTTCTGATCTTCCGGAGAGAGCTTGTCGTAAGAGACCTTGGAAATGACGAGGATTTCCGGGTTCAGCGAATGTTCTGTCAGGGAGTAGTTCTTCGCTACCTCGTAGTGACGGGCGGATTCGTAAGAGGGCCAGTTGTTTTCCGCACCGTCGACAACGCCGGTTTCAAGCGAGGAATAGACCTCGCCCATCGGCATCGGCGTCGGGTTGGCGCCGAAAGCCTGCATCATCGAAATCCACAGATCCGACTGCTGCACGCGGATTTTCAGGCCCTTCAGGTCCGCGAGTTTTTCAATAGGCTTTTTGGTGGTGTAGAAGGACCGTGCGCCGGAATCGTAAAAGGCGAGACCGACGAGGCCGTGCGGTTCGAAGGCCGCCAGAACCTCATCGCCGATCGGACCGTCGACCGTGTTGTGCATATGCTCCGTCGAGCGGAACAGGAAAGGCAGACCAAGAACGGTGGTCTCCTTGACCAGATTGTTGAAAGGCGCGGCATTGACGCGGTTCATGTCGATGACGCCGAAGCGGGTCTGCTCGATGGTATCCTTCTCGCCGCCGAGAACGGAATTGTTCATGACCTGTATCTTGATGCGGCCCTTGGTGCGCTCGGCCAGAAGCTCGCCCATATATTTCACGGCTTCGACCGTCGGATAACCGTCGGGATGAATATCGGCAGAACGCAGGGTTATTTCCTGCGCCTTGGCGGAAACACCGGCGAGCGCGATCCCCATCGCGACGCACATCATGCTTGCAATCTTTTTCATGCTTTCCTCCTCCATTGTTGAAACGATCCAGCCCCTCCAAGGCTATAGGACCGTATTTTTCACGCCCATCCGGGCCGGCATGCAAAGACCTTTCAGTTTAAAAGGACGATGGGGACCTCCCTTCCCCAGCCATCCCCGATTGACCTAAGCCGCCGTGACTGGCGGCAGCTTAAACAGCGCTTCCGGATTTTCCACCAGCACGCGATGGCGCGCCGCTTCATCCGGCAGCCAGCCGAGTATGAGTTCCGCAAGGCGGGCATCGTCGGGATAGGCCGCCGTCTCGCGGATGGAATTATGCGGCCAGTTGGTGCCCCAGACGATGCGCTCCGGCGCATGGGCGGCGATGACGCGCGAAAAGGCGGCGATGTCCTCATAGGGCCAGCTCTCACGCGAGCTTTCGTAGACGCCGGCGAACTTGAACCAGAGATTGCCGCGGTCGATGAGTTTCAGAAGCGCCGCCATTTCCGGGCCATCGGTTCTGATGCCCTTGAAGAACTTGCCGTGGTGATCGAACACCCAGCGCGAGCGGATGTTCTGAAGGCGCGGCAGGTGATCGAGCAGCGTATTGCCGTCGAATTGCACCGCCACCATCCAGTCGGCCGCATGCGCGCGCTCGTCCACGGCTTCCAGCTCGGACAGGTTTACCGCACCACCCGGCAAATCCATGATACGCGCACCGACGGCCCTTGCGGCGGCAAGCTTTTCCATGTCCTTTTCGGTCGTTCCCGCATCGATGATGACCACCGCGCGGGCCGCCTCGCCCATTTCCGCGACACAGGCGAGTGTGTTGCCGTTATCGCGCTGATGGGCGTTGCCCTGGGTGATGATGACCCGGTCGATGCCGAGCCATTGCATGAGGCTGCGATAATCCTCCGGTCCAGGCAGAGCGCCCGGCGGCAGGCCCGGTCCACCCGGCAGGGCGGGATAGTGGCGCAGATAGAGATGCATCTGCGTATCGACGGCGCCTTTCGGGAAAGCGGGCCGGGGCGCTGTGCCGCTCAGTTTTCTGACAAGTTCGCTCACGGGTCTGGCATCCTGAATTCAATCAATGCGTCGCGGTTGATCTCTATGCCGAGGCCGGGGCCGTTCGGGATGGTGACGACGCCGTTTACCGCCTCTATCGGCTCGCTCAGCACGGCCTGCCGGAACGGATTATAGGTGCGGTCGAATTCCATGATCGGCTCGATGGGATTGACCCGCAACGGATCGGGCGTCATCGCCGCCATGAATTGAAGGGCTGCCGCAATCTGTACGCCGGTGCCCCAGACATGCGGCACGATGCGCACGCCGTGCAGCGTGGCGAGCGCCGCGATCTTCTGCGTTTCGGAAAAACCGCCGCAGCCGCAGAGATCGGGCTGGAGAATATCCACGGCACCGGCGGAAAGCGCCTGCCACATGCCATAACGCCCGTGCCAGGTCTCGCCGCCCGCAACCGGTATCGGCTGGCCGGCCCGCACCCGGGCGTAGGCATCGAGCTGTTCGGGAACCACCGGCTCCTCGAACCAGTCGATACCATACTCGGCGGCGCGGTTGCCGAGCGCGACGGCTTCGGTGACGGTGTAGCCGTGATTGGCGTCGATCATCAGCCGCATATCCGGCCCAATCGCCTCGCGCACCGCGGCGATGACGCGGAGGTCTTCCTCGATGCCGAAGCCGATCTTGATCTTGCAGGCATGAAAGCCGTCCGCCCGACGCTCCGCCATCTCGGAGGCATTGTCGGAAACGCGGTCTACGCCATCGCGCTTGAAGCTGCCGGTGGCATAGGCCCGCACGCTTTCGCGCCAGCGCCCGCCGAGCAGCATCGAGATGGAAGCGCCATAATGCTTGCCCTTGATGTCCCAAAGCGCGATATCGATGCCGGACAGGGCCGTGAGGCTGAGGCCGCGCTGGCCCTGATCGCGCAGGGCATTATAAAGCACGGCCCAGATCTTCTCGGTCTCACGCGGGTCCTGGCCGATGAGCCAGCCGGAATAGGCCTGAACCACGGCGGCGTTGGGCCGCGCCGGGCCGAGGCATTCGCCCCAGCCGACGGTTCCGTCGTCGCATTCGATTTCCACCAGAATATGGGCGCGGCGGTCAAAACGCATGGATGCGCTTTCGAACGGCGTGTCCAGCCGGTGTTCGAGCAGATGCGTGCGCACCGCTGTGATCTTCATGGCTCCCCTCCCGCTTGTCTCGATCAGGCCTCCAAATCAGGCTTTGCGCTTGTGCGTGCCGATCAAGGCGTCGAGCATGCCGATTTCCTCATTGGTCAGGTCCTTCAGCGGCGCACGCACCGGACCGGCGTTGAAGCCTTGCAGGCGCACGCCGGCCTTGACGGCGGAGACGGCATAACCCTTGGCGCGGTTGCGGATCGCCATGAACGGATAGAAGAATTCCGTCAGGATACGCTCGCAGGTGGCGCGTTCGCCGGCGCGCAGCGCGGCGTAGAATTCATTGGCAAGGCCCGGCACGAAGTTGAAGACAGCCGAGGAATAGGTGGTGAAACCGGCGCCGAGATAGGCTTCGGCAAACAGTTCCGCCGTCGGCATGCCGCCGAGATACATCAGGCGATCACCCATCTTTGCGGTGATCTGGCGAACGAGACCGATATCGCCGGTGCCGTCCTTGAAGCCGACGAGGTTCGGGCATTCGTCGCAGAGACGCGCCAGCGTATCCGCCTGCAGCACGGAATTGTCGCGGTTGTAAACCATGACGCCGATACCGACCGACTGACACACCTTCTTGATATGGGCGTAAAGGCCTTCCTGCGGCGCATCGATGAGATAATGCGGCAGAAGCAGGATGCCGTCCGCGCCGACCTTTTCGACCGAGCGGGCGATATCAACGGCAATCTCGGTGCCGTAACCGCAGCCGGAAACGATGGCGGTTTCACCGGCCACATCCTTGGCGGCGGAAACGATGGTCGGAATTTCGTCCGGCTTCAGCGAGAAGAACTCACCCGTGCCGCCGGCGGCAAACAGCACCGGCGCTTTATAACCGGCAAGCCATTCGACATGCGCTCTGTAGCTATCGGCCGCAAAACGACCATCGGCATCGAAATGGGTGACCGGGAAAGACAAGAGGCCGGAGCCGAGCGCCGCCTTGATTTGTTCAGGGTTCATGTTTGGTATTCCTTTGCAAATTCATTGACTGGAAGCCACCTAACCCGGTTGCCGCATGCTTGTCAACAATTCATCATACATGTTGTATGATGAATTGTTGAAATCTGTAACAGATCAGCGCGCCAGCCAGCCGCCGTCGACATTGAGAATGGCGCCATGCACATAATCCGCCGCCGGCGAGGCAAGGAAAACCGCCGCCCCGGCTATATCGTCTGAATGGCCCCAGCGGCCGGCCGGAATACGTTCGAGAATGGCCTTGTTACGGGCCGCATCCGCGCGTAGCGCCTCGGTATTGTTGGTTTCGATGTAGCCGGGCGCAATCGCATTCACATTGATGCCCTTTGCCGCCCACTCATTCGCCAGAAGCTTGGTGAGGCCCGCGACGCCATGTTTCGCCGCCGTATAGGACGGCACGCGAATGCCGCCCTGAAAGGAGAGGAGCGAAGCGATATTGACCACCTTGCCGGACCTGCCTTTCGCCAGCAACTCTTTCGCAAAAGCCTGGGTAGTGAAAAACAGCGCCTTGAGATTGACGTCCATCACCTCGTCCCAGTCGAGTTCGGAAAACTCGACGGAATCGGCACGGCGGATAATGCCGGCATTGTTGACGAGAATATCGAAACCGGCTCCGGCAAAACTGTCCTTCGCCGCCAGCGGATCGGCAAAATCGATAGACAATGCGCTGGCCTTGCCGCCGTCCCTGGCGATCATCTCCAGCGTTTCATCCGGCGCGCGGCGGGCGGCGCAGACCACCTCCGCCCCGGCAGCAGCGAGCCCCACCGCAATTGCCTGGCCAAGCCCCGTATTCGCGCCGGTGACGAGCGCTTTACGCCCCTGAAGCGAAAAGGGATTCTTCATTTCAGATCCCCCGGCTGGATAAAGTCCATGTCGGTGTAATCGACATTGTCTCCCGCCATGGCCCAGATGAAGGTGTAAGAACCGATGCCGGCGCCGGAATGGATGGACCAGGGCGGAGAAATCGCACCCTCTTCATTCGAAATGAACAGATGCCGGGTTTCCTGCGGCTCACCCATCAGATGCAGCACGCGCGACTTCTCATCCATGCCGAAATAGAGATAGGCCTCCATGCGGCGATCGTGAATGTGGGAAGGAATGGTGTTCCAGACGGAACCGTCCTCCAGCGTCGTATACCCCAGCACCAGCTGGCAGCTTTCCATGACCAGCGGATGGATGAACTGGTTGATGGTGCGCTTGTTGGATGTCTCGGTCGCGCCGAGCTTGACCTCCTTGCTATTGGCCAGTGTCACGAGCTTTGCAGGCAGGCTGCGATGCGCCGGGCAGGAGGTGATGTAGAATCGCCCTGCCCCGTCAAAGGTCACCGCGCCGCTGCCTGCGCCGAGATAAAGCACATCGCCGCGATTGAGGGTATAGGTCTCGCCGCCGGCGCTGACCGTGCCGGTCTCGCCCACATTGACGATGCCCATCTCGCGCCGGTCGAGGAAGGACGGCGTTTTGGTCTCTTCCACCTTGTCCAGCGTCAGCGGCGCACCGTTCGGCACCGCGCCGCCCATCACGAAGCGGTCATAATGGGTGTAGATCAGCCTGATTTCGCCGGAACGAAACATGTCGTTGGCGAGGAAATGCCGGCGGAGCCCTTCGGTATCCAGCGTTTTCGCATATTCCGGGTTCACGGCCTGCCTTGTTTCGACGGTCAACATCAAACTCATCCTTCATGATCGTTGCGTATGGCACATAATATATGTTATCCGCTTTTTGTACGATCTGTATGACAAGGTCAAGAGGCATAGGCATATCTCGACCACGGCAGGGACGTGCAACGCTGAGGGAGAATGGCAATGAAACGGCTTCTTGTTACCGGTGCTGCGGGCCAGCTTGGCCGCGTTATGCGCAAACGCCTTGCATCGATGGCCGAGACCATTCGCCTTGCCGATCTCGCCCCGCTCGATCCGGCAGGCCCGAACGAGGAATGCATGCAATGCGACCTTGCGGATGCCGACGCAGTGGATGCCATGGTTGCCGGTTGCGACGGCATCGTTCACCTTGGCGGCATATCGGTGGAGAAGCCTTTCGAACAAATCCTTCAGGGCAACATCATCGGACTTTATAATCTCTACGAGGCCGCCCGCGCCCACGGCCAGCCGCGAATTGTTTTCGCCAGCTCCAACCACACGATCGGCTATTATCCCCAGACCGACCGGCTTGGTCCCGATGTTCCCTTCCGCCCGGACGGCCTCTACGGCGTTTCCAAATGTTTCGGCGAAAACCTCGCCCGCCTGTATTTCGAGAAATTCGGTCAGGAGACGGCGCTTGTGCGCATCGGCTCCTGCACGCCGGAACCCAACAATTACCGCATGCTGTCCACCTGGTTTTCTCATGACGATTTCGTGTCGCTGATCGAAGCGGCGTTCCGCGCCCCCGTTCTCGGCTGCCCGGTCGTCTGGGGGGCCTCCGCCAACGATGCAAGCTGGTGGGACAATTCGCATCTCGGCTTTCTGGGATGGAAACCGAAGGACAATGCCGAGACCTTCCGGGAGCACATCGCCCGGACAGTTCCCAAACCGGACCCGAGCGACGCGCTAGTCCGCTTTCAGGGTGGCGTGTTTGTCGACAACCCGATCTTCAAGGAGACGTGACATGTCGCACGGACCTTTCCCGCTAAAACGGCGGGATTGCATGCCAGGCCGCGAATGACGTATCGAGGAACGGTGCACGCAACCGACATTTTTTAGAACGGCGACCAAGATGACAAAAGCGACAAGCTTCGAACCGGCAGCTCCTCAAGGCAGAACGCTTGTGGTGAAGGTTTCGGAGGAACTCCGCAGCCAGATCGCCAAGGGTCGTTACAAGACGGGTGAGCGCCTTCCCTCCGAAGCGCAGATGACGCAGGAATTCGGCGTCAGCCGTACCGTGGTGCGGGAGGCAATCGCCTCGCTGCGATCCGATGGTCTGGTCGAGCCGCGTCAGGGCGCTGGTGTTTTCGTACTGGAACCCGCACCCACTGAGCGGCGCCCCTTCCACAATGTCGATCTTGCGCGCGTCTCGTCGCTGATAGAAATGCTGGAATTGCGCACCGCCGTGGAAGGTGACGCCGCCGGTCTCGCCGCCATTCGCCGCTCGCCGGCGCAGGAGGAAAAGATCATCGAGGCCTTCGATGCCTTCCGCGCCAGCGCCACCAGGGGCGTGCCGACAGCAGAGGCCGATTTCGCCTTCCATCTCGCCATTGCCGAAGCGACCAACAATCCCCGCTTCAGCGAGTTTCTGCAGGTGCTCGGCCCCACCCTCATTCCGCGCCGCGCCGTGGCCGAAAACGGCACGGAAACCGTGCTTTCGCCCGCCGATCTCGCCCGGCTCGTCGGTGAACATGAAGCGATCCTGATCGCGATACAGGACGGCGACGAGGAGGCGGCGCGCAGCGCCATGCGCAGCCATCTGAAAAGCAGCCAGACGCGTTATCGCTCCATGCTGCGCGCGCCGCGCTGAGACTACCTGTTTAAACCGCATTGCATGACTGAGGAGAACGATATGCAGCAGCTTCCGACCTTCCCCACCGTTTCCCCCGACGATGGCGTGGAGCGCACCGTGCTTTCCGAAGCGCCGGAACTGATGGTGGTCTCCTTCCGCTTCAAGACCGGCGCCGAAGGCAGGCTGCACAGCCATCCGCATGTGCAATCCACCTATGTCGCCAGCGGCAGCTTCCGCTTTTACCGCGACGGAGAAGCCTACGACCTTCAGAAGGGCGATAGCCTCGTCATTCCCGGCCATATCGAGCACGGCTGCCTGTGTCTGGAAGAGGGCGAGCTGATCGACTGCTTTACCCCGCGCCGCGACGATTTCCTCTGATCCGGCGCTCAGTCCGCCGATAAATCCCGCAGGGCGCGTGGCAGGCTGTTCATGCATTCCGCGCCGGAGGAGGTGACGAGGAACTGGTCCTCGATCATCAGCGCGCCCAGCCCTTCGCCATAAAACGGCGCTTCGAGCGCCACGACCATGCCGGGAAGAATGATTTCCGGATTGTCATGGGAAAAGAACGGCCATTCCTCGATGCCCACGCCACCGCCGACGGAATGGCCGAAATGGCCGCGATAATATTCGCTGAAACCTTGCCTGCGCATCGAGGCCAGCATGGCGGCGTGCACAGCACCGAATGTATTGCCGGGACGAATCACTTCGAGCCCGCTGGCAAAGGCCGCTTCCAGGGCGCTGAAAACATCAGCGGCCAGCGGCGAGACCGGCCCCCACGAAAAACTCCGCGCGCCATCCGATGAATAACCGTCGACCAGTGTGCCGACATCGGCCTTGATGAGCGCACCCGGCGTGACAACCGCCGCCATATCCGACAAAGCGGGGCCGACGGATATGTAGTCCCAATGGCCGCTCAGCGAAAACCCGGATTTCGCGGCATGGGCCCGTGCGCCGGCCTTCCACGTAGCGGAAAGCCCGCCGAGCGCCGCGCCAGGCCTGACGGCAGCGGCCATCGCGACCAGCCCGGCCTCAGCCGCCGCTGCCGCGCGTCTCAGAAGCTCGATCTCACGCTCGGATTTCACGGCGCGCAGGCGGCGCAGCACGGCCGATCCGTCAACCCAGTCGACATCGGGCAGCGCCTGATGCAGCGCCAGAAAATCGGCGGCGGGCATGAATTCAAGGTCTGCGCCAATGCGCGCCGCCGACAGCCCACGCTCCCGCAGCAGGTCAGCCAGCAGGCCGAAACAGGCGGCGCGGTCAAATGTTTCCGGCCTAGGGCCACCGGAATTGTTGCGGCGATAGGCATCGTTCACATGCGCGATGGTTTCGACACCCGACAGATCGACCAAATCGATCCAGATGCGATGGCAGCGCAGATCGACATCCGGCGCGCCCTTTCTGACAAGCGGGGCGGCATGATCGCTGACGACAGCCGCAAGCCGCGCCCCGGCATCAGCCGGCACCAGCGCAATTGCCGAACCCGCCCTGCCCCACATGGTCGCGACACCGGCATGGGCGCCGACCGCATAACGGAAGGCTTCGGGCTGGAAAAGCACCAGCGCGTCAATATCCGCTTCCCGCATCAGCTGCTGGGCACGGCTTCGGTCTATATCGCTCATGGGGACCCCGGTATATCATTTGCCTGCAACGCCAGGCCGCACGGTTTATGAGCCTACGCTTTAGCAGTCACCGGGGAAGGAATGAAGGTGGAAGATAACATCTCCACCTCGAAGATCGCCAGTTGGAACGAGCGGTTACCGCTTGTTTCTTCTCCCCGTCGGGGAGAAGTCCGCGGCAGCGGGATGAGGGGGCAAGGGTAGAGATATGCGGAGAGCTAGCCCCCTCATCCGACCCTTCGGGCCACCTTCTCCCCGGCGGGGAGAAGAAATATGCCGCAACGCCTTGCCCTACTCATGGAGACGGCGGATAAATCCGCCGTCTCACTGTCTTTCACGCCTCCAGCCACTTCACCTGCTCGGCCGTCAGTTTGATATCCAGCGCCGAAAGACTATCCTCCAGCTCCGCAATCGTGCGCGGCCCGATCAGCGGAATGACCGGGAAAGGCTGGGCGATGACATAAGCGAGCGCAATATGGATCGGGTGGCGGCCGAGTTTTTGGGCAAGCTCGATTGCCCGGTCGCGGCGGACGAAGTTGCGGTCGGAATACCAGACGCGGACGATTTCTTCATCGTCATGCTTGTCGCGCCCTGCCCTGTCCGTGAAAAATCCGCGCCCCTGGCTGGACCAGGCGAAATTGGGAATCTGGCGCGATTTCAGCCATTGCTTCCACTCATCGTCTGATGCAGCAACGCAGCCCGCCCAGATGGGATCGAGCATTTCCGCCAGCGAGAAATTGTTGGAGAGCGCGGCCGGAGCCTGCTTGCCATTCTTCGCAGCATAGGCGGCCGCCTCATCCATGCGTTCGCGCGTCCAGTTGGAGCCGCCGAAAATGCCGCGAATGCGTCCGCGCCGGACTTCGGCATCCATGGCATCGACGAACTCGCCGACCGGAACCTCCAGATTATCGCGATGCATGAAATAGGCATCGACATAATCCGTCTTCAGCCGCGCGAGCGACTGATCAAGCTGCTTTGCGATCATGTCAGGATAGCAGAGCGGCGAATGTGCACCCTTGCCGATCAGTACGATCTCTTCACGCGGCACGTTGCGGCTGGTGTGCCAGTCGCCGAAAATCGCCTCTGTCCTTCCTGCGCCATAAACATAGGCCGTATCGAAGAGATTGCCGCCCGCCTCGTAGAAGGCATCCAGCGTCAGGGACGCGGAAGCGAAATTGGGGAAGAATTCGAAACCGAGCGCGACCACGGAAGCGGGTTTGGCAAGGCCCGGAATCTGCCGCTTCGGCACTGCGTTTCCGGCCACGACCTTGCCGCCGGCAATATTGGCAACGCGCGACGTTGCTTTTTCAATGCTGTATTCGAGCCCGACGGAAGCCCGCCATTGATCCATGACACGCAGATTGCCGAGACTGTCCGCCCAGGCCATGCCGGGTGCATCGAATTCCTTTTTTCCCTGCCGGATCGCCTCGCCGGCCGCGTCGACCTCGAAGGAATAAAGCCAGCGATCCTCCGGCAACTCGATGGTTTCCACCTTGTCGCCCCTGATGATATCGATCCGCCCGGTGCCGCCCTTGTGGCCGGCGGCGAACCAGAAATCCTTGACCTCGATACGGCCCTCCGAGCCGATGATGCGCAGCACATTGTCCTGCGCCGCCATGATCGAGCACGAGACTTCCGCGACGATGCCGTTTGCGAATTTCAGCACCGCCGAAGCCCATTCATCGACGCCCGACTGGCCGAGATGGGCGGCGCCCGCCACTTTTTCCGGTTCGGCAAAAGGTTTTCCATCCACGGCGCCGGCGATCATCCGCACCATGGAAACCGGATAACCGCCGACATCGAGAATGCCGCCGCCCGCCGTTTCATTGGCGAACAGCCGGTGATCGGCCCGGAACGAGCCCATGTTGAAACCGAAACTGGAGCGGATGATGCGGATATCGCCAATGGCGCGGCTCCTGATCAACTCCACCAGTTTCGCCGTCTGCGGATGCAGGCGGTACATATAGGCTTCACCCGCAAAGACACCGGCCTTTTTTGCCTCGTGGAAAATGGCGTCGGCATCGTAAGCGGAAAGCGCGATGGGCTTTTCCACCAGCACGTTTTTACCGGCACGGATCGCCTTGATCGCCCATTCAGCATGGCCGGTATGGGGTGTGGCTATATAGACGGCATCGATATCGGGATCGGCAAGCAGCGCGTCGTAACCCTTGATAATGCGCGCACCGGAAAAAGCTTCGGCAAGGCCCGGCTTGTCCGGGTTGCGGGTGGCGATGGCCTCTAACCTGCCGGTGCGGGAATGGGCAATACCGTCAGCAAAGGTTCTGGCGATGGTGCCCGGGCCGATGATGCCCCAGCGGATCGGTTGTACGGTCGTCATGAAATCCTCGTCTTTCATATCAGTCTTGGGTGCTTGGGAAAGGGTTCAGCGCAGGCGTTCACCCTTGCTATCGAAAAGGAAAGCCCGGCGGGCGGAAAGGCCGACCGTCAGCCGGTCGCGATTGCCGACATCGCGCGATTCCGGCCGTTCGATGATCAGCTGCTCGCCGCCTTCGGTTCGGGCATAGACATAGCTGGTATTGCCAAGATGTTCGGCGACATCGACATGCACGGTGAGATCGGCATCGCCCCCGCCCGCATCGGCAAAATGCTCCGGCCGGATGCCAAGCGAGACCTTGGCCCCCTCGTTGACGCCTTCCTTTATCGGCAACGTCAGCCGCACCGCAGGATCGCTGTCGAGAGCGAGCGTGACGCTGTCGGCGCCGCTGCCGATGATGGTGGCGTCGAGAAAGTTCATCTTCGGCGAGCCGACGAAACCGGCAACGAAGCGGTTGGCGGGATCGTCATAGAGATCGAGCGGCGCGCCGACCTGCTCGATATTGCCCGCCCGCAGCACGACGATCTTGTCGGCGAGCGTCATCGCCTCGGTCTGGTCATGCGTCACATAGATCATCGTGGTGCCGAGCTGCTTGTGCAGGCGCGAGATTTCCACGCGCATCTGCACCCGCAATTCGGCATCGAGGTTGGACAATGGCTCATCGAACAGGAAGACCTGCGGTTCGCGCACGATGGCGCGGCCGATGGCGACGCGCTGGCGCTGGCCGCCGGAAAGCTGCTTCGGCCGGCGCTGCATCAACTCGTTGATCTGCAGGATTTCGGCGGCGCGGTTGACCCGCTTTTGCGTATCGGCCTTCGGGTTGCCGTTCATCCGGAGGCCGAAGGAGAGGTTTTCGGCAACCGTCATATGCGGATAAAGCGCATAGGACTGGAACACCATGGCAATGCCGCGATCGGCCGGGTCGGCATCACTCACCGTCCTGCCGCCGATCACGATATCCCCACCGGAAATATCCTCCAGCCCGGCGATCATGCGGAGAAGCGTGGATTTGCCGCATCCGGAGGGGCCGACGAAAACGACAAATTCCCCGTCCTTTACCTCCAGATTTGCGCCATGGATCACTTCCAGCGCGCCATAACGCTTGACCACGTTGTTGAGCGAAAGTTCCGCCATGCGGCCCCCTTACTTGACTGCCCCGGCGGAAATGCCGGCGATGAAGTGACGCTGCAACGCCACGAAAACCACGAGAATGGGTGCGGTGAGCAGCACCGCGCCGGCCATGATGCCGCCCCATGACACTTTGGTGAGCCCGATGAGGGTGCCAAGCGCCACGGGTGCGGTCATCATTCCTGGGCGGGAATTGATGAGGAGCGGCCAGAGGTAATTGTTCCACGAGGCCAGAAACAGGATGATGGAGAGCGCCGCCATGGTGGGCCGGGCGAGCGGCAAAGCGATGCGCAGGAAGATCTGCCATTCCTTCACGCCTTCCACCCGTGCCGCATCGAAAAGCTCGGTCGGCATCATCGAGAAGGATTGCCGCATGAACAGCACGCCGAGCGAGTTGAACAGCGGCGGCACGATCAGCGCCACCCAGGTGTTGGCAAGCTTGAATTCCCGCGCCACCATGATGAATTGCGGAATGACGACGACCGCGAAAGGCAAAGTGATGGTGCCGAGAATGATGGCGATCACCACCCCGCGTCCCGCAAAACGGTAACGCGCCAGCGCCCAACCGGCCATCGACGTCAGGAACACCGAAAGCACGGTGTAAATGACGGCGACGGTGATCGAGATGAACATGGCCCTGAGGAAATTGGTGTCCGCCTGCAGGTTGTTGAAATTCTCGACGAAGTTGGTGGAGGGCACCAGCACGATATCCGGGCTGAAAATGCCGTAATCCGGCATGGTCGAAAACACGAACATCATCCACAGCGGAAACAGCCAGATGATGGCAAGCGGCGTCAGCGCCGCATGCAGCGCGATCTTCTGCCAGAAAAGCGATCTCGATTTCGATCTCATTTCGGCTCCCTCCCGACCCAGAGATTAAGCAGCGAAATGGCGATGGCGAGCGCCGCCATGGTGTAGGCAATGGCCGAGGCGTAGCCGAAATTGAGCGAAGTGAAGCCCTGCCGATAAAGGAACAGCCCCAGCGTCTCCGTGCCGCCGCCCGGCCCGCCCCTGTTGGTGATGAGGAAGGGTTCGGCAAACAGCTGCATGGTGCCGATGACCGACAGCACGACGCAGAACAGGATGATGGGTTTAAGCAACGGCAGGGTGATATAAAAGAACTGCTGACGCTTGCTGACCTTGTCCAGCGTCGCCGCCTCATAGACATCGCCGGGGATCGATTGCAGCCCGGCCAGAATGATGATGGCGTTATATCCCGCCCAGCGCCAGGTAACCGCGATGATGACCAGTGCCATGGCCGCATTGGCATTGTCGAACCACGAGACGGGCGAAAGTCCGACTGAGGTGATGAGCTTGTTGATGATGCCGAAATCGGCGCTGAACATCAGCCGGAACACCGCCGCATAGGCCACCTCGCCAACGACGACAGGCGCAAAAAAGGCAAATCGATAAAGCGGCCGCGCCTTTAGGAGCGGCGAATTCAACAGCACCGCCATGACGGTGGCGAGCGCGATCATCACGGGCACCTGAATGACCAGAATGATCAGCGTGTTATAGAGCGCGTTATAAAAGGCCGGATCGGAAACGAGCCGCCCCCAGTTCATGGAAGGCGCAAACCGCCATGGGTTGATGCGGGTATTCTGGAACGACAGCATGAACGAGCTGATGATCGGCCAGACCCAGAAGGTGGCGAAAATCAGGAGATAGGGCGCAAGGAACGCATAAGCGATCCTGTTCCTAGACGGCATGGTGACCTCCAGATGCCGGACGATGGGCCGGATAAATGGAAAAGCTTCAGAAAGAGCGCGCCCCTATGAGGGGAATGCCTTTGCAAAACGGCGCGGCCTATTTCTTCTCCCCGAAGGGGAGAAGGTGGCCCGAAGGGTCGGATGAGGGGGCAAGCTCTCCGTATATCGCTACCGTCGCCCCCTCATCCCGCTGCCGCGGACTTTTCCCCCTCGGGGAGAAGAAGCTCGTAGCACCCGCTTGGCCATAAACAGCCGCCGGCTTACTCCGCGACCGGCAAACCGGTGGCCGTTTCGATCTGCTTGGCCGCATCGTCGAGCGCCGCTTTCGCGTCGGGATAACCGCCCGCGAAATATTTCGTCTGCGTCGCCTTGTAGATCGCATCCGCATCCGACTGGAACGCCGTGCCGCGGCTCGGCACGATCTTCGGCAGGGTGGCGAGAATATCGGTCCACACCGCCTGTCCGCCCCAATAGGGCTGCTTTTCCTTGACGAAAGGATCGTCGATGGCGGACAGGAGTGAGGGAACGAGGCCGAAGGATTTCAGCATCGTCACCTGACCTTCATTGGTGGTGAGCGCGTAATCGATATATTTCCACGCGGCCTCCTTGTGTTCCGAGGTCGAGCTGATCGCCAGCGACGAACCGCCGAGATTGGCGGCGTGCGGGCCATCCGACGTCAGGCTCGGCATCAGATAGACGCCCCATTTGCCGGAAAGATCAGGAGAGCCGGAACGAACCGTGCCCTCATACCAGGCGCCATACATCTGGCTGGCGGCCTTGCCGGCCGTATTGGCCTGGATTTTCTCATCCCAGATCGCCGCCGTGATGATGCCGGCGTCTTTCATTTCCTTGACCTTTTCAAGGGTCGCGACACAGGCAGGCTGGTTGATGGTGATGTTCTGGCCATCGGTCGAAAAGTAACCGCATCCCTGCTCATTGGCGATCATGCGAAACCATTCGCTATCGCCATTGAAATCGGCCTGCGCCATAACGGTGCCGGGATTGGCGGCCATGACCTTCTTGCCGGCGGCGATGAAATCATCCCAGCTTTTGATGGTGGCCGGATCGACGCCTGCCTTCTCATAGAAGTCGCGGCGATAAAATACCGCCACCGGACCGGAATCCCACGGCACCGCATAGGCGACGCCGTCAACCTCCAGTTCCGTGCGCTTGAAATCAGGAAAAAGCGCCTGTTTCTCAGGCGTATAGCCAAGCTCGGTCAGATTGGCGAAACAATCGGGGAAACGGCTCCAGAACAGTTCCGCCTCGAAATTTTCAATGGTGACGATATCAGGAAGACCATCGCCCCCGGCTGCGCAGGCAGCCAGCGTCTTGTCAAAAACCTGATTGTTTCCAAGGTCTTCAACGACGATCTTGATATCTGGATTCTGCTTATTGAAGCCTTCGACCGTGGATTTCAGCGCGGAAGCCGCGACATTCCAGCTCCAGATGGTAACGGTCTCGGTTTGCGCGAAAGCCGGGGCTGCGAGAAGCAGCATGGCCGTAGACGCGCCAAGAAATTTCAAGCACATTGAAAACCTCCCTTTTTCAATTGCCGTTCTTCAGCGAACATGGGCACATTAGCGGGGACAGGAAATCTGTCTCGTAAAAAGGGAACATCGATTTGGCGGAAAGTAAGATTGCCGAAAGAGCCTTCTACCAGCCGGGTGCGAGCAGCATCGAAGGCATGCCGACAACGCTTCAGCTTTTTCACAATCATCCGCCCATCATGCTCAGGCCCCACTGGCACGCGCAGGTGGAAGTGAATTATGTGATGTCGGGATCGGTGCATTACCGCATGGGCGACCATGACATGACGCTCAACGCCGGCCAGATGTGCATCTTCTGGGGCGGCCAGCCGCATCAGATGGACCACTCCTCCGACGATTCGTTTTATGCAGGCGCGCATCTGCCGCTCGTGCATTTCTTCCGCATGCGCCTGCCGGCCGCCGTCTCCAGCCAGTTGATGGGCGGTGCGACGATGGTGAGCGCCGAGACGGACAGGGCGGATGCGGAAAATTTCGGTCGCTGGTTCCGCTACGTCACCTCGGGCGATCCGGCAAAAGCCCAGCACGCGGTGGAGGAACTGCTGCTTCGGGTAGAGCGGATGTTTCTGGAGCCTTACTCCGTCATATCCTCGGCGCTCGATGGAAAACGCAGACAGGATGAGGAGGGCATGGCGCCCTCCATCGGTGTGGTGCGCATGTGCGACTTCATCGCCGCCAATTTTCTCGACGATATCGACGCGACGGAAATCGCCCGTGCCGCATCGCTGCATCCGAAATATGCGATGAACCTGTTCCGCAAATCCACCGGGATGACGCTGATCAAATATCTGACCCTGCTCCGGCTCTCCCGCGCGCAGGCGATGCTGATGACCGGCAAGGACAATATCCTGCAGATCGCCATGGAAAGCGGCTTCGGCTCGGTCAGCGCCTTCAACAAGGCGTTTCGCCAGATCGCCGGCATGTCGCCTTCCGATTTCCGCCGCGACATGCGGGCGACGGCGGCTTAGTCTTCATTATCGGCGAAAGCAGCGCTGCGCTGCCGCGCCGCCTGACGATAGGCCCTTGGTGAACTGCCCAGCATTCGCCGGAACATGGTGGTGAAAGCCGGTATGTTTTCATAACCGGCATCCAGCGCCACATTCGTCACCGCCTCGCCGGCTGCCAGCCTCGGCAGGGAGGCGAAGATACAGGCCTGCTGGCGCCAGGTGACGAAACTCAACCCCAGTTCCTTGCGGAACAGCCGCGTAAACGAGCGTCGGCTGATGCCCATGGCCGCCGCCCAGTCATCGATCTCCACCCGCGCCACCGGCTTTTTCAGGAAAACGCGGCACAGCGCCGCCAGCCGCTCGTTATCGGGAAAAGGCAATCCGAGCGGTCGGTCCGGCAGGCGGTTGATCTCGTCCAGCAACAGCGCCCGCACCAGACCGCGCCGATGGAAAGCGGGTGGCTCATGCTCTTCGCCCAGCAATTCGGCAATCAGGCTGGAGGCGAGATCGGTGATTTCCACCACCCGCGGCACTTCGGCCTGAAACAGGTCGGGATGCACATAGATCGATTGCATTTCCACCGTCGATATGGTTTCCGACTCGTGTTCCAGGCCGGCGGGAATAATCAGCCCATGGCCGGGCGGTATCATCCAGCGACCATCCGCGGTGCTGACCAGAACCACGCCCCGGCGGGCATGCCAGATCTGCGCCCGCAGATGGCTGTGGACCGGTGCGCGATGTCCCTTGGCATAGGTGCGGGAAATCGCCAGCACCGGCTCGTTGGTGCCATCGATCAAATTCAGCATGTAGTTGTGGTCTTCGGCAGAAAAGGAGCCGAAGATCATGGAATTGTTTTTTGCCATTTGGCCCACTCACAAAGAAAATCGTCCAGAGCAAAGATGCAGGCCAGAAACAATATGAATAAAAGCGGGAAGAAATAAAGACATGTTTCCCGCCTTCCGCCGGGAACCGGAGAGGACTTCATCATGGCCACTGTCACCAGCGCCAGCACCAGCACCGGGTTCAACCCGCAACGCACGGCGTTTTCAATCATCGCAGCAGCCAGCTTCTGCCACATGCTGAACGACATCATGCAATCGCTGCTGACGTCGCTTTATCCGCTGCTGAAAGCCAATTACGCGCTCGATTTCGTGCAGATCGGCCTGCTTACCTTCGCCTTTCAGGTCACCGCCTCGCTGCTGCAGCCCGTTGTCGGCATGGTGACGGATCGCTGGCCGATGCCGTTCTCCCTGCCCGTCGCCATGCTGTCCACCTGCGCCGGCCTCATCACGCTTGCTTTTGCCCATAGTTTCGAGGTTCTGGTGATCGGCGCCTGCCTCATCGGCATCGGTTCGGCGATCTTCCATCCGGAAGCTTCCCGCGTCGCGCGCCTCGCATCCGGCGGCCGCCATGGTCTGGCCCAGTCATTCTTCCAGGTGGGCGGCAATACCGGCACGGCCATCGGCCCGCTGCTCGCCGCCTTCATCGTCATCCCGCTCGGTCAGACGAGCCTCAGCTGGTTCTCGCTGATCGCGCTCGTCGGTTTTGGCGTGCTTTCCTGGGTTGGCGTCTGGTACACCCGCCATCGCCGCGCAACGGTCGGCAAGGCTCCGGCCAGCCGCACCCTTCCCCTTGCCCGTGGCACGGTGATCATGACGCTTCTGGTGCTGGTGGTTCTGACCGCCACCAAGAACGCCTATCTCGCCAGCCTGTCCAGCTACTTCACCTTCTACACCATCGACAAGTTCGGCCTTGGCGTACAGGATGCGCAGGTTCTGCTGTTCCTCTTCCTCGGGGCTTCGGCGCTCGGCGTGTTCTTCGGCGGCCCGATCGGCGACCGTTTCGGTTCCCGCGTCGTCATCTGGTTCTCGATCCTCGGCGTCATTCCCTTCGCGCTGCTGCTGCCCTATGCGAACCTCTTCTGGACGGCCATTCTCGTCGTCGTCATCGGCTTCGTGTTCTCCTCCGCTTTCTCGGCCATCGTCGTGTTCGCGCAGGAACTGGTGCCGGGCCGCGTCGGTCTCATCGCCGGCATGTTCTTCGGTTTCGCCTTCGGTTTCGGCGGCATCGGGGCGGCGGTTCTGGGCGTTTATGCGGATAAGGAAGGCATCGAATTCGTTTACCGCATCTGCTCCTACATGCCGCTGCTCGGCCTGCTCACGGTGTTCCTGCCCAAACTGCCGAGCCACCGTTAAAAGCCTCGCGTTCAACGCTTTTCAACACGGCGGTCACCTGTGATACTCAGGTGACCGCCGTATTCCGTTGAGCAAAGCCCTACCCATGCAAATCCCGATAAAATCGATCCTCGTTTTCCACGCCGCGGCAAGGGCGGGCAGTATTTCACGGGCGGCGGAGGAACTGAGTGTCACACCTTCGGCCGTTTCCCAGCAGATCCAGTTGCTGGAAGGCCAGCTCGGCACGACCCTGATGGCGCGAACCGGCCGCAAGGTGACATTGACGGAAGCGGGCGAGCGCTATTTCTCGATGATCACCGCCCAGATCGAGCAGATATCGGACGCCACCGACAGTATTCGCGGCTTCCGCTCTGTCACCACGCTGACGATCCGGGCGACGCCGACCATATCCAACAAATGGCTGCTGCCGCGTCTCGGCTCGTTTCTGGAGGAGCATCCTGAACTGGAAGTGCGCCTTGACGGCACCAACGAGCCCACCGATTTTTCGCAGGAACTCGTCGATATAGAGCTGCGCCATGGCGATGGCCGCTGGCCGGGCCTCTTCGTGGAAGGGCTGGTGGAGGAGGAATTCCTGCCGGTCTGTTCGCCGAATTATAAGGGTGCGGGTAAATTTCTGCCCGAGGAATTGCAGAACCAGCGGCTGATCCATTCGGTGAAGGCGCAGGCGCAATGGAACCACTGGTTCCCTCTGGCCGGCGTGACAGCCGAAAAGCGCTGGCGGCGGGTGCTGTTCGACCGCAGCCACATGGCCATCGATGCCGCCGTTCTCGGCATTGGCGTGGCGCTGGAAAGCACCTTGATGATGGAGCGGGAGCTTCAGGACAAAATGCTGGTGCCGGCCGTGACGGACGCGCCGCGCATCAAGCTCGTCACCCAATGGATCGTCTGCCCGCATTCCCATCTGCGGCAGAGAAAAGTCATGCTGTTTCTGGAGTGGATGCGAAAACAACGCGACGAGTGGCAAACCCGTCGCGTTGTCTGAGGTTTCAGGCAATCCGTTTTCGCGTCAATAAAGCCCCATCAGCCGAATCGGCCCGAGCGTCAGCACCGGAAAAAGCACCAGCGCGAAGATGGCGAGCGTCAACACCGTCATCGGCGCCAGCGAACCGCGAATGACATCCTCGATCTTCATGTTGGCCACCTGTGCCGCCGCAAACAGGCAGACCCCCACCGGCGGCGTCACGAGCCCGAGTGTCAGCGTCATGACAGTCACGATCAGAAAATGGATCGGATCGATGCCCAGCGCCTCCACCGGCGGCATCAGCACCGGGATGAGGATGAACATGGCCGGGATCGCTTCCATGAAGATGCCGATGATGAGCAGGAACACAAAGATGACGAGCATGCCGGTCATTGGGCCGAGGTTCATGGCCTTCAGGAGATCGGCGACCTGCTCCGGCAGGCCATCGAAGGTGAAGACCCAGGCGGCGAGCTGCGAGGTGGCGGCGATGAACAGGATCGTGCCGGAAATGCGCGCCGTCGAGATCAATATTTCCGGCAGTTCGCGTACCGGCAGGGTGCGGTAAACGATGACGCCGAGCACCGCTACGTAAACCACCGCGATGGCTGCGGCCTCCGTTGGCGTGAACAGGCCGCTGGCAATGCCGATGATCAGGATCAGCGGTGTCAGCATCGGCAGGATTGCGCGCAGACCGGTGACGACCACCAGACGGAAATTGAACGGTGTCGGCGGATTGTAACCGTAATGCACCGAATAGAAGTGGTTGAAGACGAGGAAGGCGAAGGCGATGAAGAGGCCGGGCACCAGACCGGCGATCAGCAGCGTGCCGATCGACACATTGGCGATGGAACCGGCAATCACGATCAGGATCGACGGCGGAATGATCGAGGAGAGCGTGGACGTGCAGAGCGTCATGCCGACGGCATAACCCTTCGGAAAACCGTGGCGCTCCATGGCCTTGATTTCGATGGCGCCGACCGAGGCGATATCGGCGACGGACGAGCCGGAGACGCCGGAAAAGATGACCGACGAGATGACATTGACATGGCCGAGCCCGCCGGGAAGCCAGCCGACCATGGCCTCGGCGAAATCAAAGATGCGCTCCGCCACCCGCCCCCGCTCCATGACCGTGCCGACGAGAATGAACAGCGGCACGGCAACGAGCAGGAAGGAGTTCATCGACGAGAACATCGTCTGCGACAGCAGGTCCATGGGCATGGAGGTGAATAGCCAGAGCGTGCCGACACTCGCGAGCGCGAGCGCGATGGCAAGCGGCACGCCGAGCATGCTGAGACCGAAAAAGGCGACGAGAAGAAAGACCGACATGGCTCAATGTCCTGCTGAAATGGAAATATCGGCATGGGCGATCTCATCCGCCGGCAGGCCAAGCTCGGGAAGCGCGATAAGCTCCCGGCGGCTGCGCAGCGATTCGATGATGGCCAGCACGGCGATGACGGCGGAAACCGGCAAGACAATGCCGATGGTCCACATGGGGATCGGCAGGGTGGCGGCGGTCTCGTTCATCATGATCTGCTGGCGCACCAAAGTGAGGCCCGTCCAGCCCATCATGCCGAAAAAGAACACCGAGGAACCGACATAGATCGGCACCGCCAGCCGCCGGAAGAAGCGGTGAAACAGCACCAGAAACACCACGACACGGGCGCTTTCAACGGTGCGGAAACCGGCCGCAAGGCCAAGGAAGACCATCCAGATGAAAAGAAAGCGGGTCGCCTCCTCGGTCCAGGGAAGCGGGCTGCCGGCAAGGCGGCCAATGACCTGAAGAAGAACGACGATGAGAATGCCGGCACAGGCCGCCCCTGCGGCCACATCGGCGATGAGTTTAACGATGGTGCCGAGCACCGAAGGTTTCGTATCGTTCATGACAATACCCTTCCACTGCTGAAACCGGATATCCGGTAAAACGAATGCCACCCTGCCTCTGCGGCAAAGCAACCCTTGCTGACGTTGGGGAAGGCCGAACCGAGATCCGGCCATCCACCGGCGCAACACGTCAGTTCGTCTTGAGGAAAGCCTGCGTCTTGTCGAAGAAAGCCTGATCTTTCACCAGTGCGGAGAACTTCGCCGAAAGCCCGGCTGCGACCTCTACGAAGGCCTTGCGTTCGTCATCGGTCAGCGTGTTGACCTCCATGCCGTTCTTCTTCAGCGTTTCGAGCGACTTGTCGATATCGGCAGCGTCGTTCTGCGCCTTCCAGGCTTCGGTCTCCACGGCTGCTTCCTTCAGCGCGACCTTGAAGTTCTCATCGAGACCTCCGAAGCGGGCCGGGTTCATGCCCAGCACCCAGGCGTCAGCGATGTGATTGCTGATCGTCAGATACTTCTGCACTTCGTAAAGCTTGGCGCTGACCGGCACGTTGACCGGATTTTCCTGCCCGTCGACCACCTTGAGCTGGAGAGCATTATAGACCTCGGCAAAGGCCATAGGCGTCGGAGCAGCGCCCATGGCGCCGAAGAACTCGACCCAGAGCGGATTGTTCGGCACCCGCAGCTTCATGCCCTTGAGATCGGCCGGCGACTTGATCGGCGCCTTGGAATTGGTGATCTGGCGCAGCGGCCGCGACCAGAGATCGAGCCCGAGAATGCCGATTTTGCTGAGATCGGTGGAAAGCTCCTTGCCGAGATCGCTGTCGAGATAGACCCTGAGCTGGTCGATATCGCGGAACTGGTAGGGAATGGCGATGGCCGTGAACTTGGGATTGAAGGTCGCGTAAAGCGAGGTCGAGTTCAACAGCATGTCCAGCGAACCGCCGGCCAGCTGCTTGACGCCCGCTGAAGGGTCGCCGCCATAAAGCGTGCCGTTCGGAAACACCTTGATCTTGAGCTTGCCATCGGTCTTCTTCGAAACGATCTCGGCAAACTTGTTGGCGGCAAGCGTGATTTCGGACGTATCCGCATCGGGCGTCGAAAGCGTCAGCGTTTCGGCCTGCGCGATGGATGCGACCAGCATGGTGGCGGCCAGAGCCAGCCCGTAAAGTTTTGAAATTTTCATGTGTTCCTCCCTTTGTTGTATCTCAAACAGTTTCGAGCGTTCCTCCGAACGCATTCATGCGCTTAATTTCAAGTATCACACCGCTGTGATCAAGCTCGCCCGCGCCATGCTCGACCATGGAGCGGAACAGCCGGTCAACCTCCTCGCCGACCGGTAGTCTGAGGCCCCGGCTTCTGGCGAAGGCCAGCGCCGTGGACGTATCCTTCACCTGATATTTCGCCGGCCCGCCAGGACGGAAATCGCCTTCCACCATGCGTTTTCCGTGCTGGCGGAAGACGGTGGAATCGGCAAAGCCGCCAAGCAGGGCGTGGCGCACCTGCGCCGGGTCCGCTCCCCCCTCTTCCACAAGGGTGAGAGCTTCAGCGACGGCGCAGATCGTCGAGGCGACGATCAGCTGGTTGGCGAGCTTGGCGAGAGAACCGCAGCCCACCGGGCCGACATGGGTGACGCGCCCGAGACACCCGAGGAGCGGCCGCAGCGCATCCACATCCTGCTGTTCGCCGCCGGCCATGATGGCGAGCGTTCCTTCGATCGCTCCCTTTTCACCGCCGGAAACCGGTGCGTCGACATATGCGACGCCATAAGCCTTGGCCACCTCTGCCTGTTCCCGTGCGCTGTCGACCGGGATGGAACTCATCACCAGCAGAATAGCACCGGGCTTCATGTTGGAAACGACACCCGAGGCACCGAGCAGAACCTCGTCACAGACCGGCCCGGAACTCAGCATGCAGATGACGACATCGGCTTCGGCCACGGCTTCGGCAGCAGTGGCCGCCGGCTGCACGCCTTTTGCCGCCAGAACCGCAGCTTTTTCAGCGCTTCGGTTCCAGGCTTTGACGGAAAACCCGGCCTCCGCCAGACGCCCCGCCATGGGGGCACCCATGATACCCGTTCCGATAACGGCGATCCGGCGAATGTCAGCCATCTTTTCCATCTTTCAGAGCCATTGCCGGTTCAGGAAACGCACCGGCAGTTCTTCTTCGATAAGGGCGGGAAATGCTTCCCGAAACCGGTCGAGATGCGGTGTTTTGAGATGATCGTCGAAAGCCTGCCGGTCGTCGTAGACCTCGTAAAACACCACATTGTTCCCCGTTTCCGGCCGCACCACGTCGAATTGTCGGCAACCCGGTTCATCCTGAACCGAATGCTGGGCGTCATCGCGTGCGGCGTCGAGAAAGGCATCCATCGCGTCAGGCTTCACCCGAAATTCCGCGATCACCACGAAAGCTCCCTTCGACATGTTCCGTTCTCCGTCCATTACGCAGCTGCGTCTTTTTGCGGACGGAAGCGGTTTTCCATGTCCTGACGCAACTTCACCACATCGAGGTCGTTCACCAGTTCCACATCGTCGAAGCTGACAATCTGGTCCTTTTTGATGGCGCGCTTCAGCTTGACATTATGGGCAAGGCCAATCGGCAGCGCCTTCATATCGAGGCTGCGGGTGGCCGGAATGGCGTTCGCCCAGACCGCGTAACCGCCCTCGCCGTCGAGCATCTCGCCGGGCTGCATGTCCTTCTTCGCCGTGGCGACGGCATCGCCGCGGAACTCCTTCGAGCAACCGGTCGCTTCATTGCGCAGCACGGCGGAAAGCACGCTGATCGAGGTTTCGAGACCGATAATGTGGAACGGACGCCACATGGAAGCATACCAGCCGGAGGGATCGGTCAGGAGGCCATATTGCTTGAAGCAGGCGCGGGCATATTCATTATGCGCCTTGAAGGTGACGAAAACACCATAGCGAATGTTGTTGAACACCTCGCGTCCGTCCGGCTCCTGGCTCGCGGCAATATCAACGAGGCCGGAGCGCGACATACGGCCGCCATCGGCAGCGGGGCGGAAGACGCGGGCGAGATCGTGCAGGCCGGCGGGCGGAAAAGCCAGACCGTCATCCGGGCAATCCAGCCCCGTGCCATTGGCGACGGCCGCCATTTCAATGGCCGCCTTGGTGCCGTCGGTGAAGGAATTGTACATTTTTGGATTGAAGTCGCCCTTGGCCACTTCCTCGTCCGTCCAGCCGAAATAACCCCAGACCGTGTCCGGCGTCGAATAACGGTAACGCGGCTCGAAATTCATGCCCTTGCCGGCGGAAACGACCTCGAAACCGGTGGCGCGCGCCCAATCGACCAGCTCGCAGATCAGCGCCGGCTGGTCGCCATAAGCCATGGAATAGATCAGGCCCTTGGCCCGGGCCTTTTCGGCAAGGATCGGCCCGACCATGACATCGGCTTCGACATTGACCATGACGACATGTTTGTTGTGCTCGATGGCGCCCAGTGCATGGCGCGCGCCAGCCAGCGGATGGCCGGTGGCCTCGATCACGCATTCGATCTCACCGCAGGCGAAAAGCTCATTCACATCGTCGGTCACATAGGTCTTGCCGCTCTTCAGCGCCTCGCCGCAGCTCTTCGCATCGTAACGCTCCTTCGGCCAGCCGACGCGATCCAGCGATTCCTTCGCCTTGCCGACATTGAGGTCTGCGACGGCGACCATGTGGAAACCGGCGATGCGCTGCGCCTGCGCCAGCACCATGGAGCCGAACTTGCCGGCACCGATGAGACCAACCCGAACAGGCTTGCCGCCGGCTGCACGCGCTGACAGAAGAGAATAGAGATTCATGTTTTTGACATCCTTCGCTGGGGAAATTGCTGGCGAGAATGTCCAGTCAGCCCGGCGAAGGCCATGCGACACCGAGGCAGCGAAGGCTTATCCCTCGCGGCACGGACGGCATGACGATCCAACGTTCCTCCCGGATACCGGCACGCCTTTGCGCCGGCTCTCGCGGTCGCCTCCCAAAGCAACCTTGAAAACAGAGTAGGAGCGTTCAAATATTAGTTCTATTTAGAAAATCAGATTCTTTGTTTAGCTTATCTAACAAATCATCAGGCCGATTTGCGCAGCATCAGATCGGCGCTGAGGAGAATGCGCTCGCGCATCCGCGTCGTGTCATCCGCCTCCTCGTCCAGCTTCTGCAACAGAAGCTCGATCGACAGCCTGCCGATCTCGTTATAGTTCTGCGCTACCGTGGTAATCGGCGGGCACGCATAACGCGACAGCGGATGATCGTCATGGCCGGCGACCCTGAGGTCATAATCCGCACCATGGCCGACCCTGAGGCCCTTCTGGAAGGCGGCGGCGATGACACCGAAGGCGATACGGTCGTTGGCGCACAGAATGGTGCGCGATGGCAGAGAACCCGCCCCTTCCAGCAGCCGGCCCGCCTCATCGAAGGCGAAACGCTCGAAATCCCAGGTGACAATATCCGGAACGTTGATCACCTGCGGCTCGAAACCAAGGCGCCGCATGGCCTCCTCATAGGCGGTGCGACGCGTGGCGGCATTGGTATTGACCTGCGGCATGTCGAAGAAACAGGGCGGCTCGCCCGAGCGGCAGAGATAATCCACCATCAGCCCGACACTCTGGCGGTTGTCGGTGCCAACAAAGGCCGAGGTCTCGTCGAGCGGCGAATCGACATAAACGATCGGAATGCTGGCGGCGAGTTGCTCCAGCGTGGCGCGGTGGGATTTGACGCCCAGCGGCGCGATGATCGCGCCGGCGACATTCATCGACTTGAAAGTGCGGATGGCGCGGTCTTCGATTTCCGCCTTGCCATCCGAGGACAGCACGAAGGCAAGGAAGCCCGCCTCGTTGGCGATGAGTTCGATACGGCTCGTCAGCGCCATATAGAACGGATCGGTGGAATTCGGGATGATGATGCCGATGATATTGGAGCGGCGGCGGTTGAGATTGACGGCGAAAATATTGGGCCTGAAGCCCGATTTCTTCAGCGCATCCTCGATGGCGTCCCGGGTCTTCTTGCGGACCGAGGCCGGATCATTGAAGTATTTCGAAACAGTCGGGCGCGAAAGGCCGACGAATTCCGAAAACTCTTCCATCGTCCTGATAGATTTGGCCAAAGTGCTTGCCCCCATGAAATATTACATGTGGTACTTTATATCGACCGGCCTTCGCACGAAAAGCCGGTCGACTGCGGTTATCAACCACCAAACGATCATTCGGCTGCAAATTGCACTTTCATGGTGGCCGGATCGGATGGTTTCTTCGTAAAGAACGGCAGCATCTCCGAAAGCGGCAGCCGGTGCGAGACGAGCCGCGCCATGACATCACCATCCGTTTCCAGAATGGCGAGCGCCTGCGGTATGTTGCGGTTCAGCGAATGCGAGCCGACAAGCTTGAGCTGACGGCGGAAGATTTCGAAGGGCGCGACCGAAATGCGGGCATCCGGCGCGCAGACGCCGAAGAACAGCGCCGTGCCGCCATCGGCAACCAGCGGGATCATCGCTTCCGCAACGGGGGCGATACCCGTCGCATCGGCGACGACATCGAAAGACTTCTGTTGCCGCAGCAGCGCTTCCGAACCGGAAACCGCCACCTGAAGCCCGAGACCTTCGGCAAAAGCCAGCCTGCTTTCGTTGATGTCGGCAATCGTCACCGTCTCGATGCCGCGCGCTTTCAGCGACAGGGCAAGCAGCAGGCCGATTGGACCGGCTCCGAAAACCAGCGCATTTTCAGCCACCGTTCCGTTCTCGCCAATGCCCGCGCTCTGCATGCCGTTGACGACGCAGGCAAGCGGTTCGGCCAGCGCCGCGACATGATAGGGCATAGATCCAATGCCGTGCAGGTGGTCGGCGTGTACGACGCTGAATTCCGCAAAACCACCATTGTGGGAAACGCCATAGGCCTTCAGCGTGCTGCACAGATTGGTCAGCCCCTTCCTGCAACTCGGGCAGGTGCCGCACGGCAGATTGGGGTCGACCACCACCCGGTCGCCGGCCTTTATGCCCGTCACATCGGCGGCCACGGCCGCAACTTCACCGGCATATTCATGCCCCGGAATGACCGGAAAGGCGCCGTCGCCGTAACGCGCGTGAAGCACATCGATATCGGTGTGGCAAAGCCCCGAAGCCTTGACCTGCACGAGCGCGTGGCCAGGCGGCAGATCGGCAACGGGAACTTCCGCCAGAACGGCCTGTCCCTTCTCGACGAATTGAATGGCATGCATGGTCATCTCCGGCTTTTCAGCTCATCCAGTTGCCGCCGTCGACATTATATGTCTGGGCGAGAATATAGTCGCTGTCGGAAGAGGCGAGGAAAACCGCAAGACCCTTGATGTCATCGGGCGTCGCAAAACGGCCGATCGGCACGGATTTCGCCACCGCCGCCTTCTTCTCACCCGGCTTCAGGCCTTCCCATTTGGCGAATTCCGCATCGACCACTTCCCAGTGCTCGCCATCCACTACGCCCGGTGCAATGGCGTTGACATTGATGCCGTGCTTGACGAGCGCCAGCGCCGCCGACTGCGTGGCGGAAATGATCGCCGCCTTGGAAGCGCAATAAAGCGTGACGAGCGCTTCGCCGCGACGGCCGGCCTGGCTTGCCATATTGATGATCTTGCCACCGCGCGCCCGCTCGATCATCACATTGGAAACCGCCTTCATCATGAACAGCGGTCCCTTGAGATTGATGTCGAAGACCCGCTCATAACTCTGTTCGGTAATGCCATTGATCGGCGCCATGTCGAAGATCGCGGCATTGTTGACGAGAATGTCGATGCCGCCAAATTCCTCATCCACCGCCTTTACCACGGCGTCGATCTCGGAAAGATCGGTCACATCCAGCTTCACAGCCTTGACAGAAGGGCCGATGGCGGCGGCAGAGGCCGTCGCGCGGGCGATATCGATATCGGCGATGATGACCTTTGCACCCTCATCGGCAAAAGCCTGCGCAAAACCAAGGCCGATGCCGCGGGCGGCGCCGGTAATCAGCGCGACCTTGTTGTTCAATCTCATGTCGATCTCCGTGATGCATGGCGGGTAATCTGGCCATGCTCTTTTGTTGTTCGATGCTTTTCCTCACTCCCCTCATTCCTGCTTGTTGCAGGAATGCAGCCGACGCGGCTCTCACGCGGCAAGAGAGTCCTTCCAAACCAAGGACTTGGGCTGGCTAGATTCCTGTGACAAGCACAGGAATGAGGAGACGGGTGCGAAAGCCCCACCCATGCCGCCCGCCGCCAAAGTGACGAACGGGCGGCACGCCGGGAGGGCGCGGCTACTTGATGTAGCCCGCGCGGGTCATGTCACGTTCGACCTGTTTCTGCGCGCCTTCGAGCGCCGCATCGACGGTCTGCTGGCCGGAAAGGGCTGCCGCGATCTGCTGGCCGACAACCGTGCCGATGGACTGGAATTCCGGTATGGCGACGAACTGCACGCCGGTATAGGGCACCGGATCCTTGGTCGGCTTGGACGGATCGGCCGACATGATCGCCTTCAGCACGGTATCCGCGAAAGGCGCGGCCTTCTTGTATTCCGGCAACTCATAGGTGGATTTGCGCGTGCCCGGCGGCACGGCCACCCAGCCTTCGCTTTCACCAACCGTCTTCACATAGTTCTTTGAGGTCGCCCATTTGACGAAGGACTTGGCGGTTTCAAGCTTCTTCGTGCTGTTTGGAATGGCGAGGTTCCAGGACCACGACCAGCTCGACCCGTTCGGCGTTGCCTCGACCGGAGCACGCGTAAACGCGGTCTTGTCGGCAACCTGGCTCTGCTTGGGGTCATAAACGCGGCCCGCCGCTGAGGTGGCGTCAATCCACATGGCGCAACGGCCGGATGAAAACAGCGTCTGGTTCTCGTTGAAGCCGTTGGCGGCCGCGCCGGGCGGGCCGTAAGACGTCATCAGCGCCACATAATCCGAGATCGCCTTTTTCCAAGGCTCGCTCGTCAGCTGCGGTTTCCAGTCCATGTCGAACCAGCGGCCGCCATAGGTGTTGATCATGGTGCCGAGGAAAGCCATGTTCTCGCCCCAGCCCGGCTTGCCGCGCAGGCATATGCCATATTGCTGCTTCGACTTGTCAGTGAGCTTGGCGGCAAAATCCTTGATCTGATCGTAGGTCGGATTGTCCGGCATCTTCAGGCCGGCCGCATCGAACAGGTCCTTGCGATAAAGCGTGAACGAGCTTTCGGTATAGAATGGCACGGCGTAAAGCTTGCCGTCGACAGTCAGGCCTTTCTTGATCGGATCAAGCAGATCGGCGTAATCGTAGTCGTCGCCGAGATCGTCGACCGGCGCCAGCCAGCCCTGCTTGCCCCAGATCGGCGCTTCGTAGCCGCCGATGGTCATGATGTCGAACTGGCCGCCATTGGTGGCGATATCGGTGGTGACACGTTCGCGCAGAACATTCTCTTCCAGCACGATCCAGTTGATCTTGTTGCCCGTCTCCTTCTCCCAGGCGCTGGAAAGCTTCTGCATGATGATCATGTCGCCATTGTTGACGGTGGCGATGTTGATTTCTTCCGCCTGCGCCAGACCGGCGAAAAGGCCGATGCCAACCACGGACGATGACAGAATTCCAATTAATTTGCTCATGAGACCCGCTCCTCCTTTACGGATGTCCACGCATAACAATACATGCGTAAATTTTTTATCTCGCAAAATCCGCTCTCTTGTCAACGTCCGAAAATAAATCGGAGCATGGAGACATCGTCGCCAGCACCAGTAACTCACTGCTTTAAAACGGATAATATCATAAAAAATTATTTCCCGAGGCGTTCCTCTTGCTGCGATGCAACAAAATTTTCGTCATTTCATATATTGACGCGCGTAAATTTTTGAATGATATCCGAAAACCAGAAGCCCTCGGGACGGCGGGATTACCTCCGCCAAAAGGACGGGAGCCGAATGCATATGGAGGAGACGATGAGGCAGACATCCGCACTGGCGCCGCACACGAAAGGCCCGACCGTCACGGCGGGGGAAATCCTCGTGGAAATCATGGCGACGACGGTGGGCGACGGCTTTCTGGAGCCGCAGGCGCTGATCGGCCCCTTCCCGAGCGGCGCGCCGGCCATCTTCATCGATCAGGTGGCGCGCTGCGGCGGAGCCGCCGGCATCATTGCGGCGGTGGGTGACGATGATTTCGGCCGTCTCAATGTCGAGAGGCTGCGCGGCGACGGCGTCGACGTCTCGGCCATCGCCACCATCCCCGACCGGCCGACGGGCAGCGCCTTCGTGCGTTACCGGGAAAACGGCGCACGGGACTTCGTTTTCAACATTGCCCATTCGGCGGCCAGCGAAACGCATATGACCGATGAAGCGCAGGCTCTTATCGAAAAAGCCGGCCATGTGCATGTCATGGGATCGGCCTTTGCGATTGCCGGCATCGGCGAAATCATTCTCGAAGCCATCAGAAGCGTCAGGGCGCGCGGCGGCTCGGTCTCCTTCGATCCCAACATCCGCAAGGAACTGGCGCAGGGCGATGCCGGCCGCAGGCTGATCGACGATCTGCTTGGTGTCACCGATCTTCTCCTGCCCTCCGGCGAGGAGCTTCAGGCAGCCTCCGGTCTGGACGACGAGGAGGCGGCAATCGAAAAGCTGCTTGCCTCCGGCATCGGCGAAATCGTGCTGAAGCGCGGTGCGGATGGTGCAAGCCATTTCAGCCGCGCCCATGGACGAATTGATGTCCCCGGCTTGCGGGTCCGCGAAATCGACCCGACCGGTGCCGGCGACTGTTTCGGTGCGACTTATCTCACCTGCCGCCGCCTGGGCATACACCCCGGACAGGCGCTCGCCTATGCCAACGCCGCCGGCGCGCACAATGTCACCCGCCGCGGCCCGATGGAGGGCGCCGCCAGCCTTTCCGAACTCGACGCCTTTCTGGCCGCGCAACTGTCGGAGGAAATCCTGTGACCGGTATACTCGAAAATCTCGCCGCCGCGCGCCGCTCCGGCAAGCCCGCCGGCATCACCTCCGTCTGCTCCGCCCATCCCGTGGTTCTGCGCGCCGCAATCCGCCGTGCCGCCGCCGGCAGGACACCGGTGCTGATCGAGGCAACCTGCAATCAGGTCAATCATCTCGGCGGATATACCGGCATGACGCCACGGGACTTCGTCAGCTTCGTCAACAGTATTGCCGATGAAGAAGGGTTGCCCCGCGAACTGGTGATTTTTGGCGGAGATCATCTCGGCCCCAATCCCTGGCGCAGGGAAACGGCCGAGGAAGCGCTGACAAAAGCTGCCGCCATGGTCGAGGCCTATGTGACGGCGGGTTTTCGCAAGATCCATCTCGATGCCTCGATGGGCTGCGCCGGTGAACCGGGGGCGCTGGACGACGACACGATAGCCAACCGCGCCGCCAAACTTGCGGCCGTCGCCGAAAAGGCCGCCACGGCTGCCGGCCTGCCGAGACCGCTTTATATTCTCGGCACCGAGGTGCCGGTGCCGGGGGGTGCGGACCATGTGCTCGACACCGTCGCACCGACGCAGCCGCAGGCGGCGCGCCAAACCATCGACCTTCACCGCGAAATATTCGCGCGACACGGCCTTTCCGATGCGTTCGAACGGGTCATCGCCTTTGTCGTGCAGCCCGGCGTTGAATTCGGCAGCGACAATGTCGTCGCTTACGACCCGCAAGCGGCCACCGCCTTGAGCGCCGTGCTGGACGCCGAACCGCAACTGGTCTTCGAGGCCCATTCCACCGATTACCAGACGCAGGCCGCCCTCACGACACTGGTATGCGATGGATATCCCATCCTGAAAGTGGGCCCCGGCCTGACCTTCGCCTATCGCGAGGCGCTTTACGCTCTCGACATGATCGCCTCCGAGATGATCGGCGATTATGGCGACCGTCCTTTGGCGCGCACCATGGAGGAGCTGATGCTTTCCTCACCCGGCGACTGGCGCGGACATTACCATGGCGATGACATCACGCTGCGATTGCAGCGCCACTACAGCTACAGCGACCGTATCCGCTATTACTGGACGCGGCCGGAAGCGCTTGCGGCCGTTTCCGCCTTGCATAAGGCGCTGGATGGGAAGACAATTCCCGAACCCCTGCTGCGCCAGTATCTCGGCGAGTTGCCGCTCGCGGCAGTTGCAGGAAAGGATATGGAGGAGGTTCTGGTCGCGGCAGTGGATCAGGTGCTGGCGACCTACCATGCGGCAACCGGCGAAGATCGTCACTAAGACAATCGTTAAATTGGGATGCCCCGGCGGGAGACGTTGCGGGTATCGGTCAGGGAGGGGAAACTCATGGCAACCCGAAACACAAGCGGATTAGCGCGGGTCATGCTTGCGCCATCGGTGCTGTTGTTGCTGGTGTGGATGATCGTGCCTCTGGCGATGACGCTC